>NZ_QPEQ01000002.1:0-600000 GCF_009455625.1 Paraburkholderia bonniea
ATGGCCACGAAGCGCGCGAAAAAGACTGATGTCGTGAGCCCCAGCTCAGCAGAATTGCGCAAAGCCGTCGAGGCAATCGCCATTCAGCCGAAAAGCGGCAAAATTACGCTGCTCACCCGCAAATTGTTCAATGTTCTGCTTGCTGTCGCCCAGCAGGCAGATGATTCTGGCGACACCTATCGTGCGTTATTGTCCGATATCGTCGCCAATTCAGCGTTTGATTCGAATGACACCGCGCTCGTCAAAGAGCATTTGCGCCGGATGGTGTCGGTGCAGGTCGAATGGAGTACGGGTACCTCAAGTCAGAAGCCGGGCCGGAAATGGGGTATTTCCACGCTGATCGCCGATGCGGAAATTCTGGAAGATCCGGCTACGCGGCGGGTCTGGGTTGAGTTTTCATTTGCTCCCAAAATCAAGAAAAAGCTGCTCGACCCGGTTCAGTACGCGCGCCTGAGCCTGCAGTTTCAAAGTCAGTTGCGTAGTAGCGCGGGCCTTGCGCTCTACGAAATCTGCGTGCGTTACCTGACAAATCCTAGCCACCTGACGATGCGCGAAGCGTGGGAGTGGTGGCGTCCTATCCTGTCCGGCACGCCTGATACGGAAGCGGGTGATGAAGTCAAACGCGAATATAAATATTTCAAGCGCGACTACCTGCGGCCAGCCATTGCCGAAGTCAATGCGGTGACGAACATCTTTGTCGAACTGATTGAGCATCGTGAAGGCCGGCGCGTGGCGGAGATCCAGTTTCGGGTGACCGAGCGCAAGCAGCCGATGCTCGCGCTCGACGAGCATCCCAACGTTTTTGATAGCACGCTGGTCGACCGCATGGTCAAGATCGGCATTCCATTAAAGGAAGCGCAGACGCTGTATGCCGATAGCGAAGAAAATCGCATTCGCGCGGCGTTGCAGATGACTGAGCAGCGGATGCGTAGCACGACGTTGCCAACGGTGCGCAGTGCTCCGGCGCTGTTCAAGGACGCATTGAAAAAGGGCTATGCACCGCCTGCCGAAGTAGAAGCACCGGCCGCGGGCACCAAACCTGCCGCTGCGATTGCGGCCGTGCCAACTGATGAGTTGAAGGCGCGGCTCCTGGGCGAATACGCGGTGTTTCGGCGCAAGGAAGCGCGGGCGCTTTACGAAGAGCAGGGAACGAGTGAGCAGGAGGTCGCGCGGCGGTCGTTTGAGGACGATGAGCTTCCTGACCTGGGCGCTCATATGCGGGACGACTGGCGCAAACGAGGGCTGGAATCGAAGCTGGCCGAAACGGCCTTTTTTGACTGGCTTGCCCGCAAAACCTGGGGCAGTCCGACAGATGGCGATTTGCTCGCGTTCACCTTGAGCCAGTCACGGGCGACATAAGCTTTTTCTTGCCGCCCGGGCCGGGCTTTAGTTATGGCGATTTCAACGTTATGTTGCGAGCAAGATTTGCTCGATTTGCCGCAAGATGTCGTCGCGTTTTTCCCGCGAAAGCCCCTTGAGTTTCAGTTCAATACGGTCATCGCCGTATGACTTCAGATCCCCTGCCGCTCTGCCCTCCAGCTTGATCTCCAGACGTTGCGCATAGCGTTGGCGACTGGATGGCTTGATGGTGCCCTGGGCGCTTGCCCTGCCTTTAACGATATCCGCGACCTGGCGTGTGCTGAGATCGTCCGACAAAATCTTGTTGATTAAACGCAATGTCGCGTCGGCACCTCGAACGGAATGGTAGCGGCCAACCTGATAAGCCATGTTCGAGCCGAAGCGGTCTGGCCGGGAAACCATCTCGTGCATAACAACTTCAGGAAGTTTGGCGATGGATAACGCAACCGCGATGGTGGATTCATCAAGATTAAGATGCTCTGCCAACTCTTTCTGGCTTTGAAAATGTTTTTCTTCCAGAAACATTTTCCACACGACCGCATTATCAAAGACCGTTTGTGAATCGCGCTGCACATTGAGGTCATAGCCCAATTTGTAGCTTTGTATTCCGATAGGCAGATCAATGACGATGGCCTTTACCCACTCTTTGTTGGCTTCCTTAAGAGCACGCACGCGCCGGCCACCATCGCTCACGTAGTAAGTGCCTGGGTTGTCGTAATCAGGAATCACATGAATGGCCTGTTGTTGGCCCTGCTTTGACAGGTTCACCGCCAGATCGGCAATAGATGATTTCAGATAAAAATGCCGTGGATTAAATGGACTGGCTTTGATGGACTTGAGTGCCAGTTCAATTATCTGTCCCGGTTGGTAGTGATGTTCCCGCCGCCATGCCCGGTAATGAGCCGATTCGTCGGTTATTTCTGTTTCTTCGGTTTTAGCTGCGGCTGACACGTTGGCCGTAGGTGAAGCGGCGGGTGCTACGGCGGCATTGCTTTTCTCAACGATCTCATCGATTGCGTTGAGACGATCAAGCGCGGTGCGTTTTTCGCTGCTGGTGGTATCGGGGCGTGGCTGAAAGCCTTTAGCGAATTGGGAGGGCTTCATTCAGGGTCCTTTATGCGCATAAATTCAGGGAGCAACGTGGCGATTTCTTCGGCACAGGCCCGAATTTCAAGACTAGCGAGTTTGGCTCCACGGTCGTTCATCTGCAGTACCGTTTGGCCGAGTGCCATGGCTTGCTTGTACGCCTCACGCGTAGGGATTTGCGTTTTAAGTAGTGGGAAGCCGAGTTCTTCCAGGGCGCGTTTCAATTCACGCGTGAGCATCCGCTTTTCTTCGGTTTTATTCAGCAGGAACACGGCACGTAGATCTTCGTTCATCACCTGTGCTTGCTGGATCAGTTTGACCAGACCGATGCTGGACCAATAATCCGCTGGCGACGATGAGGTGGGAATTACTGCGACCGATGCTGCGAGTAGCACGACGCCTGAGACTTTTTCGGTAATAGATGGGGGGCAATCGACGACGATGATGTCGTAGTCAGCGACGAATTTTTTGATCTCGCGGTGAATTTGTCCACCAGCTTCGGCGAGGTTGATGACCGGGAAAGGAATGCCCGACTCGCCTTCGGATGAAGCGCTGGCCCATTGCACGAGAGTGTTTTGGCCATCTGCGTCGACTACCAGAACGCGCTTTCCTTTTTCATGAAAGGCCGCGCCAAGATGCATGGCAATTGTGCTTTTTCCAACGCCGCCTTTTTGCTGAGTTACCGCAATAATTTCTGCTGACACTTTTCTCCCCTTAATTTCGGAATTTTTGAATTTTACGCCATCAACCCATATTTATAAATATTTTTAATAAATATATTGAGCGCTAGCCATTTGGCTAGGGTGGTTTATGCGCATAAAGACAGCACGCACGTCTCGTGCGGAGCTGATGGGGCATCAGATGCGGGAACGAACAAGTAACAAGTCAGGATGGACGGTGCTGGCGCTGTAACGGTGGTTGTTCATTCATATTTTGGCCGTCACTGCGGTGTTGACAGCATCTAGAGAACACGTTGTTATCCTTCGGCTCTCTTCGCCTCGCCACTTATTCAAACCACGTTAACTCTGTAATTTCAGGACCTATGATTACGATCTATCACAATCCACGATGCTCAAAATCCAGACAGGCGTATGAGCTAATCACGACAGTTTTCAATAAGGATAATGAGCCTGTTGAGGTTGTCGATTACCTTTCCACGCCATTAACCGTCCAGCAACTTCGAGAGATCAGGCAGATGTTGGGATGTCCTGTGCGAGAGATGATTCGAACTGATGAAGCGCCTTATACGGAACTACATCTGGATTATCTGGAGACAACCGATGACGCGCTTTTTCAGGCGATAGCGCAGCACCCTGTATTACTTCAACGTCCAATTGTCGTGCACGCTGGACGAGCCGTGATTGGGCGTCCAGCAGAAAATATAAAAATTCTTTTTGAATAAATAACTAATGGCGCTGCCTTGAATGAAGGTTATTGAAAAATAACGCTCGAATTCATGGCAGCAGTCGGCTCTCGTTAAAGCCATAAAAAAAGCGCTGAGATAACCTCAGCGCTTTCATCCATTTTCAGAAATCAGAATCATTCGGCCGGCAAAGGCTCCAGATCTAATAAGGTGTTTTTGTTCCGTGTGGCACCGGTTGATAACGCCATTTGCTGGCTTTCGAATCAATATGCTTAGCATCTTGCTTGCGTTGTTTCGCACGTGTCTCATCGGCAAGATCTAATTCGGCTTTTTTGTCGCGTGATGCTCGGTTTGAACCAGCTGGATAGTCCATATGTCCCCCTTTAATGTGATGTTTGTCTGGCATTTGTCCTGTTTAAGACCTGGATGAAACCCAGCTCGTTCATAAAAGAGTTGTAACGCTTATTGTGCGTCGTGCTTCTTGCTCCCATGGCTAGGCGTTTTCCTATGGTGTCTGAGGCGCTTGGCAGCATGCGGCCATCCAGCAGCCACCGGCCATCTGTTGCTTGCGAGTCCGCTAGCAGCAACAGGTACTACCGTTGCATCAATAACGCGGAGCAAAGCCTCTCGCCGCGTGTGCAATTTTTCGCTAGCTGAATAGCCGCTGAGCAAATGCCATCGCAGACAAACCCCTAGATACAGATCGGCTGATTCGAAACCGTGACAGACAGATGGCGACGGGTTTGGGCACACTTCATTGCCCCTAAAGCTAAAACTCCACCTCAAAAGTAAGACGATTTATGTTTGAATGGCGGCGCATGAGATTCATTACCTGGCCCGTGGGGTCACTCTTTTCGCGCCTGGCGCGTTTATCAAGGAACCGAAATCATGGCTTACAACATCGCCGTTATTGTGGGCTCCATTCGACAAGATTCGATTAATAAGCAGCTCGCTCGGGCTTTAACTTCGCTGGCACCAGCTGATTTTTCGTTTGATTTTGTCGAGATTGGCACCTTGCCGCTATATAGCCAGGATTACGATGCCAACTTTCCTGAGGTCGCGCGTCAGTTCAAGCAAAAAATAGAAGCAGCCAGTGGCCTGCTTTTTGTCACGCCCGAGTACAACCGTTCGATTCCCGGAGTGCTGAAAAATGCACTGGACTGGGGTTCACGCCCTTGGGGTAAAAATGCATGGGCAGGCAAACCGGGTGCGATCGCGGGCACCTCGCCGGGGGCGGTAGGCACGGCGCTGTCGCAGCAGCATCTGCGTAACGTGCTGGCTTATCTGGATGTTTCCACGCTGGCGCAGCCAGAAATGTTCATTAAACACAATGCTGCCCAGATTGATGATTCCGGCAATATCGTGAACGATGACACTCGGAAATTCCTGCAATCCTTCATGACCCGCTACGTGTCATGGGTCAAACAGCATGGCGTATGAATCAGCGTCAAGTCACTGACGCATGAAAAAAACGGTGCGTCTGGGCTTAACTCCAGACGCACCGTTTTGTTTGCACCACCCGCCCAGTTATCCGTTTGTGCGGTGAGTGCTTGCTCGTTCCCAGCCATGCCGAACCGCCGCTTTTACTTTCTCCCACGTCCCGCTGCCGGGCAACGTGTGTTCCCATTCCCGCTGAACGTGTGGCTCGACCTCATCCCATAGCTGGGCCTGGTACCGGTGATCCTGGGCGATGGTTGCGCCATAGCGATAGGCCGAAACGTAATCTTCGTAGCGTGCGCTTTCACCAGCATATTGCGTGTCGTAGTGACCGCGAAAATCTTCTTCGTATTCCAGAAATTCATCGGGGATCTGGCCGCTTTGCAGCGTCTCTTGAGTAGCTTCAACAGGAGCTTTTTCAGCTTGTGGCGGTGCTGGCTGAAACACCGCACCTAACCCGGCAACTGCCCCAGCTGCAATGGCCGTAGTGGTGGGCGCGGCGGCAGGAAGCTCATCAGGCGAAACGGGTGTTGCGGTGGAAGAAAAAGTCTCGTGTGCCGGCTCAGACACCGGCGCAACCCCAGACGCAGAAGCCACCGCGCCAGCGGATGGGCGTAGAAGCGCACCAATGCCAAGCTCGTCCAGTATCGAGTGTTCGCGTGCCGGATCGGGCCCGGGCTGGAGCACATCCCATTCCGGTGTGCGCTCGCCAATATCGGTCGCGCCAAGATGGGTGAGTGTGCTGCGGGCCAGATCGGTTTGCGCTTCGTTTGCGGTATCGACGTAGAGCAAAACCGCACCGCGCCGCACGGCTTCCATGTAACGCTGCGCTTCCGTCTGGCGCGGGCCTGCGGCAAACAGGCTGGCCAGAAAACGCTCGATATCCGCGAGCATGCCCGGGCGGTCGGCGGGCGCTTCGGCTGCGAGTCCGGCGCTGGTTTGCACGACGATATCGTCTGCGCCAAAGCCGGTCTGCAGCAACGCGGCCTGGGCGGTTTGCGCATGCGCGAGGGTATCGAACAGGCCAATTACGGTGTGTCGCATCGAAACCTCCAGGGGGTGCGTTGAGCATGCGGCAAGACGGCCAGCATCCGGTTATTTCATTTCATACAGCAGCGATATGCGTCTCTACAGCAATCAGCGTGCCAGCGCGGCCATGGTTTGTCAGCATAGGGTGTTCCATAGCGCATGCCGCATGTAGCCCGGATGCTTTTACAAAGCCGTGTAATTCATGCGCGATAAACCGTCACGTCTGTTTCATGCCCCATGGACGGTTCGATCCGGTTCGGGCACCTCCCGCTGGATCGACTGCAGCATTTGTTCGAGCAGTGCGATATCAAACGGTTTAGACAGCACTCGTACTCCGACATGACGTGCGCGTTCAATTTCTTCGGCGTAACCCGTGACCAGAATCACCGGCAGGCGGTTTTCGAGCGCCTGCATGGCTTCTGCCAGATCAATGCCGTTCATCGTGCCGGGCATATGAATATCGGAGATCACCAGATCGAAGGGTGCCGCTGCGCCAGATTCCTGGCATGCCGCAAAGCGCTGGAGCGCGAGATCGGCGTTGGCGATGACGCTGACCTGATGACCCATCATCTGGAGCAGCGCCTCTGTGCCGGCAGCCACTTCGTCGTTGTCTTCCACCAGCATGATGCGCAAGCCCCGTTGTGGCTGGCTGGCGGTAGTAACAGGAGGTGCTTGAGGCGCGATCTGAAGTTCTGCCGCGCGCGGCAGATACAAATGTACCGAGGTGCCTGCTCCGGTGGCGCTGTCGATAGCGGCCAGGCCACCGGAGCGTTCGCAAAAAGCGAAAACCTGCGGCAGGCCGAGCCCGGTTCCCATGCCTTTGGGCTTGGTGGTGAAGAGTGGCTCGAAGGCGCGTGCCAGCACGTCGGCAGGCATGCCGACACCCGTGTCTTCCAGTGCGATCAGGACGAACTCGCCGGTTAGCGGAAAACCATCTTCTTCGCGGAAATTCAGGTTGCTGGCGCGCACGGTAAAGCGTCCGCCGTGTGGCATCGCATCGCGTGCATTGATGGCAATGTTGATCAGCGCTAGTTCAAATTCGGCGACGTCGACCCGCATGGGCCAGACGTTAGCGCTGATGTTCATCACGAGCGAAATCTTGGCACCGAGTGAGGCTTGCAGCAGCTCACGATAGGCGGGCAGCCAGCGCTCGACGCTGACGGTCTCACTGCGCAACGGCTGCTTGCGTGCCACGCCTAGCAACTGCCGCGTCAGCGATTGGCCGCTTTTCAGCGCGCGCTCGATAGCGGACAGCTCGCGCTCCAGCCCAGGCACTGCACGACGCCGGACGATCTGGACGTTGGCTGAGACGATCATCAGCAGGTTATTGAAATCATGGGCGACGCTGCCCACCAGGTTGCCAAGCGCTTGCATCTTGCGCGACTGGCGATAGGCCGATTCAAGCGAGCGGCGCTTGGATGCTTCGGCTTGCCAACTTTCCCACGCCTGCCTTTCTGCCGCGAGGCGTTTGAGCGAAAGCCAGATCACGCACCACAGCACGATGGATGGCGTGAACATCGACAGCAGCAGCACACTCAGATGGCGATACCAGCCGTTCCAGATCGCCGCGGTGCGATAGCCGCTCGAAACGTACACCGGGTACGCGCCGACGCGGCGAAAAGCCAGAATCAGCGGGCTGCCATCCATGCTCGAACGCATCCGCACAATGCCTGCGCGCTGACCTTGTGCCAGCGCATGCGCAAATGGCGAGTTAGAAGCTGCCATCGTGGGTTGATCCGGGCGGGCTGGATAGTGCGCCAGGATGGCACCGTCTGTGCGCGTTAGCCCCATCGTCATCGGACCGTCGTTATCGCCCAGCAGCTCACGGTAAAACGCGCTGAAGTAATACGGCCGCAGTGCCACCGAGACCACGCCGGCAAATTGCCCATCTGCTGTGCGCCGGGCGACGCCGGTGTTGAACACTTTTTCGAGCGCGGCGGGGCCCATCATCACTTTTGAAATATGTTCGAGCACCTTGCCATCACGGATGCCGATGAAATCGTCACGCTCTGCGATGGAGCGTGGTGGCACCGGATAGCTCCGGCTACTGGCCAGCAGCGTCCCGGTGCGGCTGAAAATCGACAGCGCGGCGACTTGCGGATAGCCGCCGCCAATGGCGCGTAGTTTGTCGTGAATCGCTTCCTCATGCTGGCGGATGCCCGCGTCATCCAATCCCTGGGTGAGATCGATGATCCGGGCAACGAGCGCATCGTTCATGTCGAACACTTTGAGCGCGTGTTCTTCGGCTAGCCGCACGGTGCGCAGCGCAATGTCCGTAGCTTCTGCTTCGCGCGTACGCCAGTCGCTGTAAGCCATGGCCGCGACGTAGATGCAAGGCAGCACGATGGCCGCAACCAGCAAGGCGATCAGCGTAATGCGCCGGACCGCGAAGTTCTGTTCCGGCACCGCTGGATACGGTGACGTGTTCGGCCGTGAAGCCGGAGAAGGTGCCTCGGGAAGCCGATCTGGGAGCGTCATGACGGCAGCAGAAGGAAAAGTATGAGAGGAATCAGGGGGTAAAAATGAGATAGCCAGCAAGCATCATACGAGATGCCTGCCAGGAACTCGTTTGCGGGTGGGCCACAGGGGGTGTGGCGGCATCGGTAAAAAGCCAGCGAAAAACAGCGCGAAGGCAGGCCAGAACAGGCGAAAAGCCTCCTGGTCTGGCTTTCTGGACAGCGATATCTTGCAAAGGTTGTTATACTTTCGCCCGTCTCCACCGGCCCTTGGCCGGTGTATTTTTTTCCCGCGCGTGCTCCGCGCGCAGCCTGCCCTGCGGGTCGGCATGTTTTACGTGGCCGTTTCCAGCAAGCATCCCAGCGGAGATCGTCTTGGCCGTTACCCATGTTGTCGTAGACGACACTACTACCCACGCGGCTGCCGTTACATCCGGCAGCTCGTTTTATCTGGCGATGCGGATTTTGCCCGCGGCCCAGCGCGAGGCGATGTATCAGGTTTATGCGTTTTGCCGCGCGGTCGACGACATTGCCGATAGCACCTTGCCGCGTGCCGAACGCCAGGCACAGCTCGAACACTGGCGGGCCGATATCGACGCCTGCTATGCCGGTGTGCCCCCCGCCGCGTTACGCGCGCTAGCGCAGCAGATCCAGCGGTTTGCGCTGCAGCGGGCCGATTTCCACGCCATGATCGATGGCATGGCGATGGACGCCGCTGCTGATATCTGTGCGCCAGACGAAGCCACACTTGATCTCTATTGCGATCGCGTGGCCAGTGCCGCAGGCCGTCTATCGGTGAGGATATTCGGGATGCCAGAAGCGGCTGGCCTTGAGCTGTCGCATCACCTCGGCCGGGCGCTGCAACTTACCAACATCCTGCGTGATATCGACGAAGACGCCGGGATTCAACGCTGTTATCTCCCCCTCGAATTGCTCGAACGTGAAGGCATTTCTCCGGCTAGCCCCGCCATGATTGCCGCGCATCCGGCGTTGCCACGCGTCTGCGCGAGCCTGGTGGAGCGGGCGCGGCAGCATTTTGCTCACGCTGAGCGTGTGATGGATGCCGCCACGCGCGCTCAGGTGCGTGCGCCACGCATCATGTCCGGGGTTTACCGCTGCCTGCTTGAGCGCACCGTGCGGCGCGGTTTCGCCGCTCCCCGGACGAAACTCCGCAAGCCGCGCGCACGGCTGCTGTGGATCGTCGCTCGTTATATGTTTTTCTGATGTCAAAACTCGTTCATGTGATAGGCGCGGGCCTTGCCGGGCTCGCCGCAGCGGTTCAACTGCAACGCCGCGGCGCGCAGGTTGTGCTGCACGAAGCCGCGAATCAGGCCGGTGGCCGTTGCCGTTCTTACTACGACCGGGCGCTGGGCGCGACGATCGACAACGGCAATCATCTGGTGCTCTCAGGGAATCACGCGACGCTCAACTACGTCCGGGCGATTGGAGCGGCGGATCAACTCGTCGGCCCGGCGCAGCCGGAGTTCGCCTTTATGAATCTGGCGACGCAGGCGCGCTGGACCGTGCGCTTGTCGCCGGGCCGCTTGCCTGGATGGATTTTCGATCCGGGCGCGCGCGTGCCCGGCACCCGGGCTGCAGATTATCTGTCGCTGGCGCCGCTGTTGCTCGCGCGGCCGGGCCGCACGATGGCGCAAACCATGCGTTGCAATGGCGTGCTGTGGGACCACTTGTTGCGCCCGTTGTTTCTTGCGGTGCTGAATGTCGAGCCACGTGACGGCACGGCCCAGCTTGCCGCGGCGGTGCTGCGCGAAACCCTTGCGGCTGGTGGTGCCGCTTGCCGCCCGCTGGTGGCGCGCAATGGCTTGGGCAGTGCCTTTATTGATCCGGCGCTACGCCTGCTACAGCATGGCGGCACGTCGATCCGGCTGGGCTCGCGGCTTAAGCACATCGAATTCAGCGAAAGCGGGCCGCAGCGGGCCGAGGCGTTGAATTTCGCCGAGCAACGCATCGTGCTTGAGCCCGGTCAGGCCGTGGTGCTGGCTGTGCCACCCAACATCGCGCACATGCTGGTGCCAGGCATTCAGACGCCGCAGCGTTTTTCCTCGATTGTGAATTTGCATTTCGCGGTTGAACCGCCGCCAGGGCTCGCGCCGCTTACCGGTCTGGTGAATGCCACTGCCGAATGGTTGTTCGCTTTTGACGGCCGCCTCTCGGTGACGATCAGTGGCGCGGACCGTTTGCTGGAGACAGCGCGCGAGGATCTGGCGAGGCTAGTCTGGGCCGAAGTAGCGCAGGTCGCTGGCCTGGCGCTGGAGCCGCTGCCCGCCTGGCAGGTCGTGATAGAAAAACGCGCGACCTTTGCCGCGTTGCCGCAGGAAGAAATGCGCCGCCCCGCGGCACGTACCCGCTGGAGCAATTTAATGCTGGCTGGTGACTGGACGGCCACTGGCTTGCCCGCAACGATCGAAGGAGCAATCCGCTCAGGCCAGAAGGCTGCGGATTTGCTGCTGAATGAACCGATGGACTCTCGATGAATGATCTTTCTGTGGCGTGGCGCAATGAATTGCTGAGCGCGCCTGATACGGACCCGTTGGCCATGTCCGCCGCTGCCAGCGCACTCGCTGGCAGCGGCAGCACGGACAGCGCTACCCTGGAGCAGGCCATCGAGCGCGCGAGTGATGCGTTGCTCGCAGCACAGTCCGCTGATGGCCATTGGGTTTTCGAGCTTGAAGCCGACGCGACGATTCCATCTGAATACGTGCTGCTGGTTCACTATCTGGGCGAAGCTCCCAACCTCGAACTCGAACAGAAGATCGCGCGCTATCTGCGTCGCATTCAGCTGCCGGATGGCGGCTGGCCGTTGTTTGCTGAAGGCGCGATGGACGTGAGTGCCAGCGTCAAGGCTTATTTCGCACTCAAGATGATTGGCGACGCGCCTGATGCTCCGCACATGTGCCGGGCCCGTGAGGCGATTTTGCAAAGCGGTGGTGCGGAAGCCGTCAACGTTTTCACGCGAATCTTGCTGGCGCTGTATGGCGTGGTGTCGTGGTACGCGGTGCCGATGATGCCTGCCGAGATCATGCTGTTGCCCAAGTGGTTTCCGTTTCATCTATCGAAAGTGTCGTACTGGGCGCGAACCGTGATCGTGCCGCTGCTGGTGCTGCATGCCAAGCGTCCGGTCGCGCGTAATCCGCGTGGTGTGCGGCTCGATGAGCTGTTTCGCGGTGCGCCGGTGACCACGGGTTTGCTGCCGCGCGCGGCGCACCAGCATCAGGGCTGGTTCCGTTTCTTCGGTGCGGTGGATGGCACGCTGCGTCTGGTTGACGGCTTGTTTCCGGCGTACACGCGCGAGCGGGCGATCCAGGCCGCTCGCGCGTTCGTTGATGAACGGCTGAATGGCGAAGATGGCCTTGGCGCGATTTTTCCGGCGATGGCCAACGCGGTCATGATGTACGACGTGCTGGGGTATCCCGAAGATCATCCGCAGCGTGCCCAGGCCCGCCGCGCTATCGACCGTCTGCTGGTAATCAAGGATGACGAAGCATATTGCCAGCCTTGTCTTTCGCCGGTATGGGACACCTCGCTGGCAGCGCACGCGTTGCTTGAAACCGCGACGCCGCGCGCTGAACAAGCGGTGCAGCGCGGGCTGCAATGGCTACGCCCGCTCCAGGTGCTCGACGTGCGCGGCGACTGGATCTCGCGGCGGCCTGAGGTCCGGCCTGGCGGTTGGGCCTTCCAATACGCGAACCCGCACTACCCCGATGTGGATGACACGGCAGTCGTGGCGCTGGCGCTGCATCGTGCGGCTGTACTGAGCTCTTCTGAGATAGACCGTGAAGCGATTGCGCGCGCGCGCGAATGGGTCGTCGGGATGCAGAGCAGCGACGGTGGCTGGGGGGCCTTCGAGCCGGAAAATACCCAGTTTTATCTCAACAACATTCCGTTCTCGGATCATGGCGCGCTGCTTGATCCACCCACTGCGGATGTGTCGGGCCGCTGCCTGTCGATGCTGGCGCAACTCGGCGAGCAGCCCGCGACTAGCGAGCCTGCCCGGCGTGCGTTCGAGTATCTGCTCCGGGCTCAGGAAGCCGACGGTAGCTGGTATGGCCGCTGGGGCATGAATTACATCTATGGCACGTGGACGGCGCTGTGCGCGCTGAACAGCGCCGGGATGCCGCATGACGATGTGCGCATGCAGCGCGCGCTGCAATGGCTGCTGTCGATTCAGAACGAAGACGGCGGTTGGGGCGAAGATGGCGCGAGCTACAAACTCGACTATCGCGGTTATGAGCGCGCGCCGAGCACCGCTTCACAGACCGCTTGGGCGCTGCTGGGGCTGATGGCCGCCGGCGCGGTGAATCATCCCGCCGTGGCGCGCGGCATCGCGTATCTGACGCAGCAACAGCAGGCACATGGGTTGTGGGATGAAACCCGTTTTAGTGCGACCGGGTTTCCGCGTGTGTTTTATCTGCGCTATCACGGCTACAGCAAATTTTTCCCGCTCTGGGCGCTGGCGCGCTACCGCAACTTGAAGCGCGATGGTGCGGTGCGCGTGACGGTGGGCCTGTGATGACGCAAGCCAACGTCAAGCAATCCACCACGGCCGCGCTGCCGCTGATTGCCGTCACCGGGATGGCGTTCGAAGCGCAGATCGTGCGCGGCGAGGGCGTCGAAGTGGTGTATGGGGTTCAGGCTGGGGTGCTGAGGCAGGCTCTGGCCGAGGCGGTGGCCCGTGGCTGTAGCGGCATCATCAGTATTGGCACAGCAGGGGGGCTGTCACCTGAACTCGCACCGGGCGCGCTGCTGGTGGCGGATGCCGTGGAAGGCCCGTTAGGGCGTTACCCCACCGATCCAGCGTGGTCGGCGCGTTTGATGGCGGCGCTGATGGCGACGTCATTGGCCGGGAAGACTCAACGCGGCCTGCTGCTGGCCGCGATTGCGCCCTTGCTGAGCGCAGCGGATAAAACCTCGCTGCATCGGGTAACCGGCGCAGATGCGGTGGATATGGAGTCGTATATCGCGGCAGAGGTGGCTCAAGCGCATGGGCTGCCATTCGCGGCATGCCGGACGATTGTGGACCCAGCCTGGCGCACGTTGCCGAAAGCGGCGATGGCCGGTTTGCTGCCCGATGGCAGCACGGCTGTGCTGCCAGTGTTGCGGGAGCTATTGCGTGAGCCATCGCAGCTTGGGGCGCTGCTGCGTGTGGCTGCCGATGCGCGTGCCGCGCGTTCGACCCTGGTGCAGGCACGCCAGGTGCTGGCCGAAACGGGCGCGTTGTATTCAGTTTGATTGACTGGGCTGGGTTGAGTTGTGCCCAGCTCAACCCAGCGCAATGGCACGTAGTAGCGCTACGCCACGTTATTCCTGCAAACGGCGCAACCGCTCGTTTTCTTCCAGACGTGTTTCTTCGAGTTCGTGCAGCACGCTTTCCAGGTCGACTGGGGTGGTGTCTGCTTCGACCTGGCCCGTCAGTTCAGTTTCGACATGTAATGCACCGGCCTCGAAGCGCTGCCAGATTTCTTCGCCATAACGCGCGCTGAGAAGCTGCGGCGCGAACTGGCCAAAATAGCTCGCCAGGTTATCGACGTCACGTTTGAGCATCGCGGCGGCTTCGTTATTGCCCGCTGCATCCACTGCCTGAGGCAAGTCGATAATCACCGGGCCGTCTGCTGCCAGCAGGATGTTGTATTCCGACAGGTCGCCGTGAATCACTCCAGCGCACAGCATGCGCACCACCTGGTTGAGCAGCATCGCGTGGAGTTCCAGCGCGCGCGCTTCGGTCAGTGCGACATCGTTCAGGCGCGGTGCAACATCGCCGGCCTCATCGAGCACTAGCTCCATTAGCAGCACGCCATCCGTGCAGATATACGGCTGGGGTACCCGCACTCCCGCATTGGCGAGGCGGAACAACGCATCGACTTCCGCGTTCTGCCACAACTCTTCCTGCATCTGGCGGCCGTAGCGTGTGCCTTTTTGCAGCGCCCGTGCCTGGCGGCTGTTCTTGACCTTGCGTCCTTCCGTATAAGACGTTGCCTGGCGAAAGCTGCGCTGCTTCGCATCTTTGTAGACCTTCGCGCAACGTGTGGCGTCACCACTGCGCACGACATACACCGTCGCTTCCTTGCCACTCATCAACTGACCAATGACTTCGTCAATCAGGCCTTCTTCGAGCAAGGGGAGGAGCCGCTTTGGAACTTTCATGCTGGCGTCCTGAGGACGTCACAGGGTGACGGCAGTGAGGGGTGGGCAAACCGGTTGAACCACGGTTGTGGCGAGGCGCTGTGTGGTGCTGGCAGGCGGGCGGAAGAGAAGAGAGAGGGGATCGGGAGAAAAGTCATGCCGGATTATAAGGGCGCAGCGGCCAGTCAGGGGCCGCTGCGCGGGAGGCTGCTGCATCTACGATGCCGGGCGGCCCAGAACGCGAATCTGCCAGGACGTCACCACTGCATTGCCATCGGATGACGGGTCGAGCACGTCCATCACCTGAAGTTTCCAGATGCCCTTGGAGGCTTCATCGAGGAATGCATTGCTGGCAAGCAGATCAATCACGAAGCCGTCTGGTGCCGGCATCAGCAGCGTGAGTGCGGGCAGCACAATGCTGCGCGTGCCGGAAGGAGACACCAGTGCGACGCGTAGATTGCCGGGGATCTTGTGCGTGGTTTTAAGCCGGATTTGCACGGTGTCGCATCGCAGGTTGTCATCCAGCGAAATCGTCGAATAGCCGTCGCTCCCGCTGCGATACGGAATCGCCACGGGCTTGCTGATCGACGATTGCCATGCGCTAAAACGCGGTGCGGGTAAGGGGGCGAAATGCTGGGCGACAGTGACCGCGCGCGTCGCGTCGACCAGGCCGAAGCCGTACCAGTTGCTAAACGCGTGCCCCGCTGCGTTAGTGACCCAGCCGCTGTCCAGCGTGATGTTTTGCCAGCGAAGATCAGTGCGGTCGGGATCAATTTTTTTCGCCGTGCTCGCCAGGATGTATTTGATATCCCACCACGACAGCTTGGGGTTGACCTGCAGCATCAGCGCTGCCACGCCCGTTACGGTTGGGGTGGCGGCGGCTGTGCCATTGAAACGCGCGGTGTAGTTGCAGTGCGGGTCAATGGCCGAGTGGCTGCCATTGTCGAGTGCGTTGAAATGACTGTCGCTTTGATGCAAGCCTTGGTCACACCCCGGTGCATCGGCCGTCACGATGCCGGGCTCAAACGCGGCGGCTGGCAACTGCTGCACTTGAGCGGGCGTTTCGTTTTGCAGCCGGTATGCGCGTTGTGAGCCGGCTTCGCCGCCGAGCCCAGACACCCACAGCACTGAGCCTGTGCTTGAGTAAGAGCTTTTGCGGCCCAGCGCATTGACTGCCGCGACGGTCACGGATAACGGATTCGAGTTGACGAGATCAACGCCTGCCGAGACGCAACCGACACCAGAACCACGCGTGGTCTCAGCACACAGTGAGGGCGTCGTGTTGGGCCCGAGCGTCAGAAATGAATTGCCTGACGCCTTGAACATCAAGGTCTGCTCAGGATTGCTCAGTTGAGCGTCGTCGTGCCGGATCTGGGTGAGCGAATACGGCAAAAAGAGCGGTGCTTGATCGTCCGTGCGGCGGTTAACCAGACGTGGCGCGGGCGTGTTGGAGGGAACGTTGGCGGACAGGTCAAGGATTTTGGCATCGGGCGCGATACCCCGGCCGCCTTTCCCGTTGCCCGCCGTGGCCGCGATGATGGCCGCCACCGCCGTAGCGTGCATGGTGACGGCGGGCTGGGATGAGGTGTTGTGCTCATGCGGCAGCACCATGTTGTTCACCAGGTCTTCGTGGTCTGCATCTGCCATGCCCTGATCCAGCAGACCGACGGTGACGCCTTTGCCGGTGATGCCCTGTTCGAACAGCGTGCCCATGTTCAGATCGACTCCCGGCACTGGCCGGACATCGCTGAATACCGCTTGGCCGGTGTTCTTCAGATGCCATTGATATTTGACTAGAGGATCGTTCTCCGGCTTGGGTTTGCCGGTCACCTTTGAGCAGCCCGTCAGGCTGGCGAGCGACGCAAGCCCTATGCCAAGGGCGCAGAGCATGAAGCGTGGGCGAGCTGTTTGGGTGGTCATGTTGATGGTGCTTTCAAGCAGGCAGGCAGATAAGCCGATGAAGGAGCAGGGGGTAATGCTGGCCGGCAGCGTACTGCCGGCCAGGGAAATTACTTCCAGTCTGGATCTGTTTTGAGCTGATCTGTCAGATAGGTTTTGAGGGCGGCGTCCGGCTTGCCAAACCAGCGATAAGTAGCGAACTTGCTGGGCGTGCTAACGGCGTCGGGCGTGTCTTTGACGGTAACTTGCAGGCCCCATGCCTGGCGCTTGTCTTCGCTGAACAGTCCGAGAAAGCGGTTATTGCCGCAGTCGTGTTGCTTGCACATCGAACCACTGATGTAGGTGGCGTTTCCAATCCTGGCGGTCGAATAAGGCGAGCTTGTGGCATTGCGCGCTTTGCTGATCCAGCTCGGTACGCGCTTCTCATTCTTCAGCATGGCTTTCCAGGCAGCCTGATAGGGCTTTTGTTCGGGCAGTTCGCTGAATACGGCGGGCGTGGCGCTCGCGGCGGCTGTCGTTGGTGCGGCGCTAGCCGGAAGTGCGCAGGCTCCCGCGACGATAGCGAAACCGAGGGCGACCCGGTGAAGCGTTTTGAATGTCCGGCCTGGCAAAGTAGTGAGGCCGGTGAGGCGCTTGGATAGTGTCATGGCGTTGTTGCTCCAGTAACGGGTTAATCAAGGTAGTTAGGTTAAGTCTTGCTGCGGCACTGTTGTGTGCTGTTGCACCGGGCGAAACCGGGGCGGCGGTGCCGAAGCGCGGCAAAACTAGCATGGCGTGTCTAGATAGCATCCCAAATTAGGCGTTTGATCTGGAGCAGGCCCATGCACCGAAGCTGAGGGAGGTGATGCCTGCGTCCAGCGAGTCTCGATATGCCTGATGCGTTGATGAGTCGGGCGGTGTTTTCTGCTGAATCGCTTCCTGAAGCAAACATTTTTGGGGCGCTTTATTGCTTTGGGTGCTGTCTTGGTAACGGACGTGTCTGGCTCGTTCCCATTGGCGTGTAAAAGCCTGAGTGGCACGGAGAGTGTCTGGCGTTTTAGCGCGATATCGGCTAATCCATCGTGGATTTTCACAATCTCGCGCTTGTGCTCGGCTTTGGGCTCGCTGTTGTTCGCTGCCTTTGAGGTGAAACCGGTAGTTAATAAAGTGGTTTGCCTGCCTAAAATAACTTGACCATTGCAGATGAGTTGAGAAATTCACTACAGCTCTGCAAGGTGAAAGTTGCTGGAGGTTTTTCTCTATAAATAATTCAACAAATGATTGCGCAGCCAATTTTTGAGATTTATTATTGGCCTTTATTTGAATTAATAAAGGGAGATTAAATGAGGGTATTAAAATATATGGCTTTGGCTTTTATATTTATCGGTCTGAATGCATGTGCGGCAGACCGGAATATTCTGTGGAATAAAATACATCTGCAATGCGTGCAAAATTATCTTGATAAAGATGTTTATGCGCCATGCGCCCTTGTTGATCTCGATAAAAATTACACGATATATAAGGTGGATGGTGAGAAATATCCTTATTTGCTTTTGCCGGTTCAAAAAATTAGCGGTATAGAAGATGCCCAGTTGCTAAGTAGCGGGGCATTAAATTATTTTTATCTGGCGTGGCAATCCCGGACATTTTTAACTTCGGCATTAGAGCGTTCGCTGGCGGAGCGCAATATATCATTGGCCATTAATGCAGCCAATGCGCGTTCGCAAGATCAGTTGCATATTCATATTTCATGTCTTTCCCAGGAGGTGGGGGCAGTGCTGGCTCGGGTCAATTTTGATGAGGCTGATAGCGAATGGCGGGCCTTGCCTGAAAAAATTAATGGCCATATTTATTATTCTAAAAAAATCAATATGGATGAGCTAAGAAATGAAAATTTATTTCAGGTGATTAATAGCAAGGTTGTGGCCGATGGTACACAAATGGCATATACCGGTGCAGCATTGGTCAACGTCGGCATCAACAAATTTGTTGTTCTTGTTGCTTCCGGTACGGCCGAGCAAGGCATATCGGCAGAGGAAATTCAGGACCCCCAGTGCAAGATTGCCAGCGGGCTGTGAATAATTGCAGGCCTAGTCACGCTAAAGGGATTTTTCAACCCGTACTGTCTTGGTTTAGTGAGGTGGCTGCGGGCATTTATTCTGAATTTTATTTCGAATATTTCTGCTTCCCAGCTATAAAAATTAAAGCGTCTCGCTTAAGAAGCTGGTGCGAAATTAGTTGGGCAAAGTCTTAAGGCGCATACAGCAAATCAAGGCGCGAACTAACGGCATAAAGGCTTCGTGGATATGAGTAAAACGTTCGCGCCAGCTTTCAGGTGACGATTAAGCAGAATGAGTCCCGAATCCTCGCTGCATCTGCATCTGCATCTGCATCTGCATCTGCATCTGCATCTCCAGCCGGCCGCGCCCGCGCACCACGCTAGCGCACCTCCGGCGCAGCGTGCCATTGCCACGCACCGGCGCACCACACCCGCGCCGCATTTTTGTGCATAAGAAAGCTCAATCTAGCCGGGCCCAGCTTTTGCTTGATAACATCCGCGATCCAGCCCCGATTGATTCCACGCGCCGTCTTTGGCGCGATCTGCAATACCGACCCGTGAGCCCCTCATGTCCAACCCGAAAGAAATTGTCGACCTCGCTCATCAGGTCAAACGCCTGACCACCGGCAAGATCGCGGATATCAATGACATCAACCGGGAGACCACTTTTCTGGCGCTCAACGCGTTGATCGAGGCTGCTCGCGCAGGGGATGCGGGCAAGGGCTTTGCGGTGGTGGCTAACCAGGTCAAGCAGGTCGCAGCGCGTATCTCGGACGTCACCACCTCGCTGAACCGTGAACTGGCGGGTGCAATGACCCGGCTTACCGATCTGGGCGACCAGATGATGGTTCACCTGCACTCACTGGATGGCCAGCGTTGTGCTGATCTGGCGTTGAACATGATTGATGTGATTGACCGCAACCTGTACGAGCGTTCGTGCGATGTGCGCTGGTGGGCCACGGATTCAGCGATGGTCGATTGCCTGACGCATGCCTCCGCTGCCGCGAGCGCGCATGCTGCCCAGCGTCTGGCAGTGATTCTCGAAAGCTATACCGTCTACCGCGATATCTGGATTGTTGATGCTGCGGGCACGATTGTGGCGAATGGCCGTGGTGGGCGTTATCCCGTAGCGGGCACGAATGTGGCGGACGCGCCGTGGTTTCGTCAGGCGCTGAAAACGTCTAGTAGTGCGGCTTATGTCGCCAGCGATGTGACGGCATTGCCGCTGCTGGAGCGCGCGCACGTGGCGATTTACGGCACCGCGATCCGGCGTGATGCGAGCGCGAATGGTGAGCCGTTGGGGGCGTTGCTGATTTTTTTCGACTGGGCACCTCAGGCTTCGAACGTGGTGAAAAACGTGCGGCTCTCAGAAGAGGAATGGCAGCGCACGCGTTGCCTGATCGTGGATGCCAAACACCGGGTGCTGGCTAGCTCGGATGGTCAGGGCTTGTTGCAGGAAACTTGCCGCTTGAGCACCGGAGGCCAGCGCAGCGGCGCTTATCGTGATGCTCAGGGTGCGTTGATCGCTTTCGCCGCGACGCCAGGTTACGAAACCTATCAAGGGCTAGGCTGGTACGGCGTGATCGTGCAGCAGCCAGCCGTGGGCCGTTAACTCGGCTGGAAACAGCGGCTGGAAACAGCGGCTGGAAACGCGGCTGGAAACGCGGCTGGAGCAACACCGGCTCTTGCGCAGCAGTGCGGTGCGTCTTCCCGTTGACGCCGCCGCTGCGTAAAACCGAGGGGGAAATTTCTAAAAACCTTGGGGGGAACGCCGCCTCAAGATCCGCAGCGAAGCGCAATCCGCTGTGCCGGTGAATCCAGCCCCAGCCCCAGCCCAGCCCATTGGCCATATGGGCTCACCGCTGAACCATCGCCCGCTGCGTGGCTATTTACCCACCCGGTGCTTCCAGCCAATGCACGCTAAATAGCTTCGCCTCATCGGTCCACACCGGCCCAGGGCGGAATCCGGCCGCGAGGGCCATGGCCCGAAACCCGTCAAGCGTGAACTTGTATGAATTCTCGGTATGCAGGGTTTCGCCTTCCGCGAACGAGAACACATGGCCTGCTAGCTGCACCGACTGCGCGCACTGGCTAACCAGATGCATTTCCACGCGCCGCAGCAGCGGCTGATAAAACGCGTAATGCGCGAACTGGTTGAGATCGAAGTCTGCTGCCAGCTCCCGGTTCATCCGGCGAAGCAAGTTGAGGTTGAACTGCGCGGTGATTCCTTGCGCATCGTTGTACGCCGCGTGCAAAAGCGCGGGGTCTTTCACCAGATCAACGCCCACCAGCAAGCCTCCCCCCGCGAGCCAGCCTGCCGCGCGGCGCAAGAAGGTATGTGCTTGCGCCGGGCTGAAATTGCCAATCGTCGAACCCGGGAAAAAGCCCACGCGCCGGCCGCTGGCTGCGCGCACGGGTGGCAGCGTCAGGTGTGCCAGGTAGTCGGCTGCAACAGGCTCTACTTCCAGTTGCGGGTAATCCGCGCGCAAGCGCTCGGCCGCCGCCGCGAGATGGCCTGCGGAAATATCGAGTGGAAAGTAGCGCCGGGGTGCGGTGCCGGGTGCAAAGGCATCCAGCAGCAGCCGAACCTTGGTGAGCGAGCCCGCACCAAATTCAACCAGCTCCGCATCCGGGCCGATCTGCTGTGCCATGGCCGCACCGTAGCGGGTCAGCAGATTCAGCTCAGTGCGCGTCGGATAGTACTCAGGCAAGTCGCAGATGCGGTCGAACAGCGCCGAACCCGCCGCGTCATAGAAATATTTGGGCGGCACACTGCGTGGCGTTGCCCCGAGACCCGCGAGCACGTCTTCAGCAAAGGTTGTGCTGGCCGCTATTTGCGCGTGCGGCCTGAGCATCACGACTGCCGAGTCAGTGGCCCCGGCGAGCAGGGTGGCGGCCGATGTTTTGAGCGACGCTGTGTTCGTTGCCGCAGTGGCATCCGCTGTATCGGTGGCATCCGCGGCATCTGTCAGAGCGGCGGAGCGGGTCTGATGGCGTAAATCAGAGGTCTTTGGCAAGGCGTACTCCCGAGAATTGCCAGCGCGCAGGCGGTGGGAAGAAGTTGCGGTAGCTCGGACGTGTGTGGCCTGCGGGCGTGGCGAGGCTGCCACCGCGCAAGACCCGCTGCCCGACCATGAACTTGCCGTTGTATTCGGCAGCCACCCCGGGTAACGGCGCAAACCCCGGGTAGGGATCGTAGGAAGAACGGGTCCATTGCCACACGTGTCCCGTCAATTGCTGCATGCCGGGCAGGCGTGCGCCTGCTTCCCATTCGAACTCGGTAGGCAGGCGGGCACCCGCCCAGGCAGCGTAGGCCGCTGCCTCATAAAAACTGATGTGGGTAACGGGAGCATCGGCATCGAATGGCATCACGCCGCCGATGCCGAAAACCTGCCAGCCTGACAGCCCCGGCCGTTCGAGGCCTGCGAGCGTGAGCCGTGGATCATCGGCTTCGAGCCAGTAGGCTGGGGCGCGCCAGCCCTGCGCCTGGACCATGGCCCAGCCATCCGAGAGCCAGAATTCGCTGCGCTGATAGCCACCGTCAGCGATAAAGCGCGCGTATTCCCCGCACGTCACCAGTTGTCTGGCCAGCGCAAAGGGCTGCAATAGCACCGGATGCGCGGGTGCCTCGTTATCGAACGCGAAGCGGGTGCCGCTGTGGCCGATTTCGACGATGCCGCCGGGATGGCTGAGCCAGTCTGTGGTGCGTGATGCAGGCGCGGCCTCGTGGCAGGCCACGGGCGCGAGTGCGAGCGCCGACGGCGCAGGCTGGTAAGCGGGCAGCAGCGGATTGCACCAGAACGCGTGAAGAATGTCGGTCACCAGCAATTCCTGGTGCTGCTCCTCGTGCGCCAGGCCAAGCACCAGCACTGGCGTGAGCGTGGCGCACAGCGCGTCATCGGCGGTTTCGAGCAACGCCTGTAGCGCTTGATCGACATGCTGCCGATAGGCGTTGACCTCGGCGACTGACGGGCGCGACAGCAGCCCGCGTTCCGCACGGGTATGGCGCGGCCCGAGCGCCTCGTAATAGGAATTGAACAGGTACTGGAACGCGCGATTGAACGGCGTGTAGCCAGGCACATAAACACACAGCAGCAATGTTTCGAAAAACCAGGTGGTGTGTGCCAGATGCCACTTGGTGGGACTGGCATCGGGCATCGACTGAATGCACTGATCTTCGGCTGAGAGTGTGGCGGCAAGTGCGACGCTACGGCGGCGCACGGCCTGCAGACGCTGAAGTAGAACGGCGGGGGACGGCTCTGTATGGCTCATTAGGCTGGTTGTGGAACAAGCATTAATGGGGCTGACGAGCGGTGACGGAGTGCTTTGACCGCATGTGCGCCGATGCGGCGCAACGTGTGCCAGCGACGGAAACGGCGGGTCCTGCTGGTTATTTCTGGTTATTGCTGGGTATGACGAAACAGCAGGCAGATCACGTTTTGGACGGCGGGGCAGTAGCAGGGACTGCCGGTGAGGTGCCCTGGCGGGCGGGGCGATGCTTGGGCATTCTACTCTGGCGTGGCGGAGGGCCGCTGCGATGGTCACGTGGGCCAGTTCAACCGAAGGGGCTGTTCTGCATCTGTGTTCGATATCTGGTTAACCCGAAGTTTTCTTGCGCGATTTTGGAACGGACTTGTCAGTCAGGTTACTGAGTGGGATCAGTAGACGGCACTGAAGAACGAACAGCGTATTTAATTAAATGCCGGTGTAATTGCCTGTTTTCTATCCCATGGTGGGAAGCGGGGAGTTGATTATTTGGGGGATAAAGTAATGAATATTAGTGCAGCACCAATGGTTGGTGGCGAGAAGAAAGTTGAAAATGATGTTGAGAGTAAAGATTTTTCTAGTCGATTTAGTCTTGAAAAATCCGGAGACGGTAAGGCTGTGTATGTTAGTAAATCTGCACTCGAGCAGAAAAATTTGGTTGGTATTTTGTTAAAGACGGGGCGCGATTCGACTGTAGACGATAAATTTTTTGAGCCATGCGCTGTTGAGTTAAGCAATTTACCTGTCAGCGATTTTGCGAATGCTGTGAACTTGGCTGACAAAATTGAAGATCTGCTAAAAAAAGAAAATGTTGAAATTAAAGATTTATTGGCGCTTTGTGACGATAACTTTATTTGTAAGTTACCAGCATTAAAAAATAACTCTAATGAGAAAGGGGTGTGGGGTTTTTTGTTTTCTGTAAAAAAATTGTTTGGCGGAGAGAATTCTGCACAGAAACAAGCTCGAAAAATTGAAGAGGCGCACAATTTGGAGGTGTTGACACAATCTCTTGGCAACGTAGAGCAGATTTTTACAAAATGCTGTATTCGGGTAGAGAATGAAAAGGAGAAAGTCATTTCTGCCGCAGATATCAAAGGTTTCGGATTGTGCGGCGAGCAAGAGAAAAAATTGCTTGATTTGGTTTTTTTATACTATTTCGATCTCGTTCAGCGGAGTAAAAATGATTTTGTTGGTAAATCGTATATAAAAATCGATTTTATTAATGAAGAGATTGCGGAAAAGAATAATATTTTTTCGAGGAGCTATTATAAAGATGTGTTGCGTGAGGTAGAAAATATTGTATCTGGATGTCAAAAAAACTGGGCTGGAGAAACGTTATATGAATATTATCTAAAGCGTCATTCGATAGTGGTTTCTTCTAAATTCAAAGAGCTGGATGCGTATATGCAGCGCTATGACAGCTCTGATCCATGGGCAGATATTCAAGCATTAAAAATTCAGATTAAAAATATTAAATTCAATCTGGATAAAATGCAGTATGGTCATGTGGTAACGAGTACCCATAAAGGGAAAATCCGGTCTGAAATGAAACAATATCAGGCTTCTGCTAAGCAAAATCCTGCTATGAAAAATTTATTGCAGTTTATGTTGCTGGCGATTTATCTGAAAACTTTGAAAATCAGGGATTCGGTTACTTCTGATGACTTGATCGGGCTTTATCGGGATTTCCAAGTCTGACGGATGCTGTGCAATTTATATCAGGGCACAAACAGAAAAACAATTTTGCCTGACCAGCCTGTTCTGGTTGCCGCTGTATTTGGCATACTTTTTGCCTAAATTGATAATCAGGCCAGGCCGCGGATCGTCTCCTGGTCTGGCCCGAAAGAGCGATATGTTTCCACGGTCCTGTTATGCAATGAAATAATTGTCCCAGGGAAGTGGCGAGACAAATTGAGCAACCAGGTTACTTAGCGTTAACTCAAGCCATTAAATTGGTGGGGCATAGCGCATTCGATCAAAGAGCATTTGAGACTGTCAATTGCATCTGTGGTAATGGTGGAATGTAGAACTTTATTCATTTTCAGTTGGATGGGTATATGGTTGGAACTACATGGAAGTCGAGTGTGAAAAGCGTAGGCAGTAAGCTTGAAACACTATCGATATCGGGCCATCGAAATAATAATTCGAAAAATAACGGATACACTGTTTCGGAACCTGGCGATAATAGAGTCATGTCATACGATATGTTGAAGGACATGCCGCATGACGAGTTTGTGGCTATGATAACTGACAGGCTCGACGGTAAAGATATATCTCTTGCTGCAGAAAGTAATTCAAAAAGAAATCCCGGGGTTGCTGGGGGCCTGGATGACAATGTTATTATTTTCGATTCATTATCTGAAAATGCCAATAAAACTGACGGCTCTAATCTGCATGAAAAAAATTCCAGTAATAGTCTTCCGGCGCAAGAGCTGAGTAAGATCCAACCCAGTGAGTCATCAAATAATCAGGATTCTGTTCAGCTAACACTCACGGATTTGATTGGAAATTTTATGAAGGAGGGGGCAGAGGTAAAGGATTTTGAGGGAATTTTTAATATTTTATCAAAAAATGATACATTTCCAGTAATTAATGATATTTATGAACATTGTCATCCTGAAAAAAAACTGATTACTTCAGTAATCGCCGTTTTTTCCGATAAAAAAACTGAAGTGGCAGCTGAGTATCTAATTTTAGAAGAAAAAAATAATTATGAGAAACTTAAAGATTTTTCTGATGTTGTCAAGAATATTTTCACTGAATGCGGCTTGCTCGAAAGTGCTAAAAATGGAGAAAACATATCTGTGGAAATGAATGACGAAATTCCAGGGAGTGGCCCCGAAAGAAAGTTGATGGATTTATTTATTGCTTATTATTTATATCTCGTGTCTAATAATCCGGCTAAATATATTGGGAAGTTATATAGGAAATTGACTTTTATTGATTCTGACGATTCGGGGGGAAACTCCTGCTTTTTCATTGGAAAAATATCAAACTATACGCAGTGCAATAAAGCACATTATTCTTTTGTGCCATGATAGTTCGACTGGAATGGAGATTTGTAAATTTGGTGAAAGTACATACCAGAAAATGCTCGATAGAAGTTCTTTCGGAGTTTATGTTTATCTGAGGAATTTTTGTAGTAATTTGAATGGTGCGGAAATAAAAAAAATTCTCAAAAGATTTGTTAGTGATATTGATTTTAATATCGAAAAGATGAGTGTAGATAAGGCTCTTGCGGGAACGGATGGCTCTGAGACGATCCATGTGGAAACGGGGAGCCATAAGAAGGCAATTCGATCTGCAATGCTTGAATATCAGAAAAGCAGCGATAAAAACCCTGAGGTGAAGAGATTTCTTCGATCCATGACTTTGGCTGTTTATACGGAATCTTTGGAAATGAAAAAATGGCTGAAATATACGGATTTACAGGAATTTACCCGCCAATTTAAACCGAAGACATCAAGTTAAAAATATTAGCTGCGCGAGGTAGCGGTATTGGGCGCTGGGCCACGAAATTCCCCGTGGCCCAGTCCAGGCAGCATTTTGGTTAGCCCTCTTGCCTTGTTTGGCCTTGTTTGCACCTCACCTCAGCCCGTGAATTGCCGCATGCCATGTGCGCCACATGACTGGGCCCGCATGAGGTGCGCGGGCGTTACGCCACCGAGTGTGAACACCGGCCAGGCATGCGCCGGCCATAGTGGCGAAAGCCTTTCAACCTGGCGGCGGGGTTTCGGCGTGAGTCGCGGTGGGGCGCACGGGCGCAAGCGTGATGAAGCCGAGGCCGAGGTGGATGCCATCGGCACCGATGCTGTCGAAGGCTGCGTGTGATAGCGCCGGGCCATTGACCTTGAAGTGCGTGGCAAGCATGAGAAATAATTGCATGAAAAATATTCAATTAATCTGAATCAATGCCACATGGCCATGTAGTAATAAATACCCGTAAAGAAAAAATCCGACTGGAAATAAAGCGATATCAGGCTTCCGCAGAGCAAAATTTTGCTGTGAAAAAATTGCTGCAATTTATATTGCTGGCAATTTTTTGAAAATCAAAGGTTCGGTTGCTTCTGATGACTTGATCGGGCTTTATCGGGATTTTCAAGTCTGACGGATGCTGTGCAATTTATATCAGGGCACAAGCAGAAAAATAATTTTGCCTGAGCAGCCTGTTCTGGTTGCCGCTGCATTTAGCATGCTTTTTGCCTAATTTGATAATCAGGCCAGACCACGATTCGTCTCTTGGTCTGGCCTGAAAGAGCGAGATGTTTTCACGGTCCTGTTATGCAATGAAATAATTGTCCCGGGGAAGTGGTGGGACAAATTGAGCAACCAGGTTACTTAGCGTTAACCCAAGCCATTAAATTGGTGGGACATAGCGCATTCGATCAAAGAGCACTTGAGATTATCAATTGTATTTATGGTAATGGTGGAATGCAGAACTTTATTTATTTTCAGTTGGATGGGTATATGGGCGAAATTACATGGCAGTCGGGTGTGATGATGGTAACAAATCAGCCTGATATTAATATGCTATCGGCTCATCGAAAGAAGAATTCGAAAAATAACAAATACACTGTTTTGGAACCTGGTGATATTAGAGTTTTGGAGCACGAGCAGAAGGATACGCCACATAACAAGCTCGACAATAAATGTCTATCTCTTGCTGAAGAAAGCAATTCAAAAAGAAATTCCGGGGTTTCTGGGGGCTTGGATGAAAGTAGTATCGCTTGCGATTCGTTATCTGAGAATGTCAATAAAATTGGCGACTATAATCTGTTTGAAAAAAATTTCAGTAACAGTATTCCGGCGCAAGAGCTGAATAAGATCCAGCCCAGTGAGTCATTAAATTCATCAAATAATCGGGACGCTGTACAGCCAGCATTCAAGGATTTGGTTGAAAATATTAAGAAGCGGGGGTGAGTGTAAGAAATCTCGAGGGGTTTTTTAAATTATTATCAAAAGATTTTTCGTTTCCAGACATTGAGGATTTGTCTGGAAATGATCCTCCTGAAAAAAGCCTGTTCGCCCCAGTTGTCAGCGTTTTTTCCGGTAGAAAAGCTGCACTGAATGCAGAAGAAGAAAATAATTCGAAGAAACTTGAAGGTTTTTCTGACGCCGTCGAATATATATTCATTAAATGCGGCTTGCTCGAGAGCGATAAAAATGAAGTGGCCATTTCTGTGAAAAGTGTTGATGATATTCCGGGAAGCAGCTCCGAAAAAAATTTGATGGACCTGTTTATTGATTATTACGCATATCTCATATCGAATAATGAAATTAAATATGTTAAAAAGTCTTATAAGGAATTGAAATTCAATTGCCTTCAAACTTCGAAGGGGCCTGGTGATTTTTCATTGAAAAAATATAATATTATGCGCGACACAATAAAAGGCATTATTGATTGGTATCCGAATTATTTGCTTGAAGAGGCAGCGGGTAAATATAAGTATGGAGAAAGTACTTTGGCGGAAATGTCCAATATACTGTCTTTAGGGGTTTGTGATTATCTGAAGAAAAATTGCAGTCAAGCGAGTAATGAAGAAAGAGGAAAAATCCTCGAAGAATTTGTTGGTGATATTGATTTTAATATCCGTATAAAAATTGCGAAAACTGAGGTCTCTAGGAAGACCCATGTGGAAACGTTGGACTATAAGAGGAAAATTCGATCTGCAATGCTTGAATATAATGGATGCAGCGATAAAAATCCCGAGGTGACGAGATTTCTTCGATTCATGGCTTTGGCTGTTTATGCGGAATCTTTGGAAATGAAAAAATGGCTGACATATACAGATTTACAGGAATTTCTCCGCCAATTTAAACCGAAAGCATCAAGTTAAAAATATTAGCTGCGCGAGGTAGCGGTATTGGGCGCCGGGCCACGAAATTCCCCGTGGCCGAGTCCAGGCAGCATTTTGTTTAGCCCTCTCGCCTTGTTTGGCCTTGTTTGCACCTCACCGCAGCCCGTGAATTGCCGCATGCCATGTGCCCCACATGACGGGGCCCGAATGAGGTGCGCGGGCGTCACGCCACCGAGTGTGAACACTGGCTGCGGGCAGCACTGGCCATAGTGGCGAAAGCTTTTCAGCCTGGCGGCGGGGTTTCGGCGTGAGTCGCGGTGGGGCGCACGGGCGCAAGCGTGATGAAGTCGAGACCGAGGTGGATGCCATCGGCACCGATGCTGTCGAAGGCTGCGTGTGATAGCGCCGGGCCATTGGCCTTGAAGTGCGCGGCAAGTATGAGAAGTAATTGCATGAAAAATATTAAATTTAATCTGGATCAATGCCACATGGCCATGTGGCAATAAATACCCATAAAGAAAAAATCCGACTGGAAATAAAGCGATATCAGGCTTCCGCTGAGCAAAATATTATTGTGAAAAAATTGCTGCAATTTATATTGCGGGCGATTTTTTTGAAAATCAGGGATTTAATTATTTCTGATGATTGGATCGGACTTTATCGGGATTTTCAAGTCTGCCGGTGCTATGCAATTTATACCAGGACACAAGCAGAAAAATAATTTTCTTGCTCAGCTTGTCCTGGTCGCCACCGTTCCTGGCCGATTTTTGCATGGATAAAACTTGGGCCAGACCACAAAACGATCCGTGGCTTGCTTTGGCCTGAAAGAGCAATATATTTTCACGGCTCTGTTATGCCATTGAAATAATTGTCCCAGGAAATGACGGGAAAATTTGACCAACAATGGAACGGATTGGTCAGCCAGGTTACCTAGGGTTAACCCAAGCTCTCAAATGGGCGGGGCACGGCGCATTCGACAAAGGGAATTTGAGGTTGCCAGTTGCATCAATGGTCATGGTGGAATGCGTAAATTTATTAATTTTTCAGGCGGATAATTAAATGAGCTTAAATAAATCGGGATTGCCTTCTAACGTAGGGCGCAGCCGGTCGCATACATTGCAGACCAACAAAGATAATGATTCGAAAAATAATGAAATCCAGATTGTAAAGTCTGGGGATAATAAAGCCTTGGGTCAAGAGGGTTTAAATAGTTTTTCTGCCGATATCGGCGGGAAAAACCCTGTTCTTATTGAAGAAAATAATTCTGGAAAATTGAGTAAAAGCAGTATTATTTCCGATCCGTTGTCGGAAGCATGTTCCAGTAACAATATTATGTCGCAAGGGCTGGACAAGTCCCACTCTAATGAGCTGTTAAACTCATCAAACAATCAACATTCTTTACCGCAAAATTTCAGAATATTGGTTGAAAATTTTAATCGAGAAGGAGGAAATAAAATAAATCCTGAGGGATTTATTGAGTTGGTATCAGAGAATTTTTCCCTGCCAAAAATTTCCGATCAGTATAAATCCAATCCCCCTAAAAAAAGTCTGATCGCTTCAATAACTAAAGCTGTTTCCCCTAATGAAACTGAGTCGGAAGTTTCAGCTCGAAAAAAAGAAGAAGAAGAAAATTCGATAATTCTTAACCATTTTTTGGGTGATATCGAAAATATCTTTGTTAACTGCTGCCTGGACACGAAGGATAAAGAGAAAGAGGTGCGAGCTGTTTCTGTGAAAAGCATTAATGGGACTTCGTCCTGGAATAAAAGCGAAATAAATTTGGCTGAGCTGTTTTTTGACTATTATGCAGATCTTATATTGAATGATCCGACCAAATATTCCGAACACTCCTATCGGTCATTAGAGTTTGTCACTTCTAACATTTTTGAAGAAAAGCCTGGTTTTTCATTGAAAAGACATGAAGAAATGCGCGATGTAATAAAATTGCTTATTTCATCGTACGCAGATAATATGACTGGAGTGGAAATTGATGAATTATGCCGGCAAAATAACGAGATGAATTTAAAGCTAAAAAAGGTGCCGGAGCTTTATCATTATCTGAAGGAAAGTGAAAAATCGAAGAATGAGGTTGTGATTATAAAAGAAGCGCTTGAGAAATTTCTTGATGATGTTGGTTTTAATATCGCCAAGATGAATGTGAAGGAAACCCGTGTGGAAACAGGGGGGTATAAAAATGCAATTCGGCCTGTTATGGCGCAATATAATAAATGCAGCACTAAAAACCCCGCAGCGGAGAAGTTTCTTCATTTCATGGCTTTGGCTATTTATGCAAAATCTTTGAAAATGACAAGGTGGCTGAAATATACAGATTTACAGGAATTTCTCCGCCAGTTTAAAGCCAGGTCATCGGTATAAAAACCTCTGCTGCGTGAGGTAGCGGTATTGGGCGCTGGGTCACGAAATTCCTCGTGGCCCAGCTCAGCCAGAATTTTGGTTAGCCCTATCGCCTTATTTGCCCTTCACCATAGCCCGCGAATCGCAGCGATGCCATGTGCGCCACATGACTGGGCCTGCGTGAGGTGCGCGGGCGTCATGCCACCGAGCGCGAACACCGGCAGGCGGGCAGCGCTGGCCATAGTGGCGAAAGCCTCCCAGCCTAGCGCTGGGGCTTCGGGGTGAGTCGCGGTGGGGCGCACGGGCGAGAGCGTGACGAAGTCGAGGCCGAGGTGCTCGGCGTGCCGTAATTCGGCAGGGGTATGGCAGGCGGCCGAGACCCACCGCATCAATGGCCTGGGGCGGGCGGAGGCTGCCATGAGTTGCCGGCTGCCGAGGTGGATGCCATCGGCACCGATGCTGTCGAGGGTGGCGTGCGATAGCGCCGGGCCATTCAGGATCAGATTGGCGTGGTGCGCGTGGCAGCGTTGCGCGACGGCGTGCGCGAGCAGGGCGTAAGCCTCGGGCGTCATGGTTTTGGCGCGGAGCTGCACGAGTTTGATGCCACGGAGTAGCGCGGTGGAAAGGCGCTCAAGAAACGCTCCGGAGCCACTCTGCGCGAGGTCCGGCTCGGGCGTAATCAAATAGAGGGTTGGGAGCGCGATGGCAGACATCAATTGCTCAAGGGGCCACGGCTGGTTTGTTAGTGGAGCTGGCAGCGGAGTTGGTCGTGTCCGGAGCGATGGAGCTGGCAGCGGAGTTGGCTGTGTCCGGAGCGATGGAGCTGGCAGCGGAGTTGGCCGTGTCCGGAGCGATGGAGCTGGCAGCGGAGTTGGCCGTGTCCGGAACGATGGCGCTAGCAGCGGAGTTGGCCGTAGCCGGAGCGATGGCGCTGGCAGCGGAGTTGGCGATAGCCGTAGCAGAAACGCTGGCAGCGGAGCCAGCCGTGGTAGCCGTGGTAGCCGCATCACCCTCACGACTTCCCACCACAGCACCAGTCACAGCAGATGGCTCCAGCCCATTCGCCGCCCCCGCCGCACCAGTATCGTCATCGGGATCACCGTAATCACCGTAATCCGGCAATGGCATCGGCGCGGTGGTCGCCCCCTGCAAACGGGCGCGCCGCTGCTGGGTAAACGCATCGCGGACAAATGAGTATTTATCCAGGGCCGCCTGGTTCAACAGCTCCGACGCTCCCAGCAAGTCCGAACGCACGCTGACAAACTGCGTCACATACAGCGGATAGCGCACCGCAGGCTCCGCATAATTCAGCGGATTAAAGCGCACATCCACCACCAGTCCCATGCTGTCTCGCAGCGAGCTCGGCCCGAATACCGGCAGCACCAGGTACGGCCCCGACGGCACGCCCCAATGCCCCAGCGTCAAACCGAAGTCCTGCCGATGCTTGGGCAAGCCCGCTGGCGTGGCAAAGTCGAGCAGCCCGCCTAGGCCAAAGGTCGAGTTGAACGCAAAGCGCATCACGTCCTCGGCGGCATCGGTGATTTTTAATTGCAGCAGGTTGTTCGCGGCATTGGAGAGATCGCCGAGATTCGAAAAGAAATTACTCACGGCGGTGCGCAAAGGCTGCGGCGTCACCTTCTGGTAACCCTTGGCAAGCGGTACGGCAACTGCGGTGTCCAGCGCATCGTTGAACTTGAAGAACGCGCGGTTCATTGGCTCCAGCGGGTCGCCTGGCTTGCGCGTGGGCCCGCTGGCGCAGCCGCTGACGAGGCTCGCGGCCAGCACCGCGAGAACGAGGGGACGTAGCTTCAGCTTCATGGGCGTTGCTCCTGCTTGTTGCCGAGTGCTCGTGGCATGCGCGGCTGGCCCATCAGCACAGGTTGAAACACCACCGCGCCAATCAGGGTGCAGAACAGCGACAGCGCCAGCAATTTGCCCATGCTGGAGGTGCCGGGATGGTGTGACAGCCACAGGCTGCCAAACGCGGTGGCGGTGGTAGCGGCGCTATACAGCACGGCGTGGGTGAGGCTCGATTGCAGCAAGCCGGTATGGCCGTTGCGCCAAGCCATCACGAAGTAGATCTTGAAGGCCACGCCTACGCCCAGCATCAGTGGGAGCGCAATGATGTTGGCGAAATTCAGCGGCATGCCGAACACCACACATAACTCCAGCGTGACCACGGCCGAAACCAGCAGCGGCACCAACGTGCGCAGCACGTCGCCAATGCGCCGCAGTGTTAGCCACAGCAGGATGGTGATCGCTGCGATAGCCCAGCAGGCGGCTTGCAGGAAGGCGGTGATGATGGTGTCGGCTGAATGCAGGATCGAGATTGGCCCGCCGATCGCTAGCGGTTCGGCGGCCTTTACCGCATGGGCGAAACGGCGGAGCAGCGCATCGTCGCCGGGGTCTGCGCCAGGTGGGATTTTGGGTGCGATATCGACTAGCGCCTGACCGTCGCGCGAGAGCCAGTCGCGCACGATGCTGGCGGGCAGTGTCGCGCGGTTGATCTCGCCGGGTTGCAGCAGCAGGGTGAGTTGCCCAAGCGCCAGCCGCAGTGGTGTGCTGAGCGCATGCTCGGCGCGCTCGCGGGTGGCAGCGTCGGCGGCGGCAAGCTGCTTGAGCGTGGCCGACATATGTGCCGCTGCGGCGGCCCCCGGGCCGGGGTGGTCTTCGGCGGCAAATGCGAGCTGGGCTGCGGCGCGTTTCAGCGCGGCGACGCGCACGGCGTCACTGGCAGGTGGTGCGGTGGGCTGTGTCAGCGCGGGTAGCAATTGTTGCGCGGCCGTGGCGATCAGCGCGCGTTTTTGTGGTTGCCCGGTGGGGATAAAGGTGGAGAGCGTGGTGGTGCGGCCAACTTCTGGTAGTGCCGCCAGACGCGTGGCGATCCGGTTGGCTGCCACCAGCGAAGGGGCCAGCACATGCACGTTATTGACCGCTGCTTCCGGCGAATTTTTCAGCGCCAGCAACGTTGCCATAGATTCGGTATTCGGGTCTTTCAGGTGTAGCGGGTTGAAATCGAAGCGCAGATGAGCGAGCAGTGGCAGTGCACCCACCACGAGCGCCAGCGTGATGAACAGCACCGGCTTGCGCTGCCGGGCGAGAAAGTCATCGACCGGGGCCAGTTGCTTAAAGCCCGGCGAGGCGGCTTCGCCAGGCGGGTTGAACACTTTGATGAGCGCTGGCAGCAGCGTCATGTTGCTCAGATACGCGACGAACATCCCGACCCCGGCGATCTGTCCGAGCTCCGATACACCCCGGTAAGCGGTGGGCATGAACGAGAAAAAACTTTCGGCGACCGCCACGGCGGCCAGCGTCAGCGGTGCACCGATGCTGTACGCGGTATTCATCAATGCAGCGGGCAGGCGGTTATCGCGGTGCCGTTCTTCGCGGTACTTGACGCCGAATTGCACGCCGAAGTCCACCCCCAGTCCGACGAACAGCACCATGAACGCCACGGAGATCATGTTCAGCGCGCCGACCATCATCAGCCCAAGTGCCGCGGTGATTGCCAGCCCGACGAAGAGCGTGATGAACACGGCGAGGATCAGCCGCCCGGAGCGCAGCGCTAACCACAGGATCAACAGCACGACGAGGAAGGTGGCGATGCCGTTGAGCACCGCGCCATCTTGCACTGAAGCGAATTCTTCATCCGCGAGTGGCTGCTCGCCGGTGAGGCGGATATGTGCGCCGTATTGGCCCGTCAGATTGAGCGCGGCCGCTGTCGCGCGAATTGACTGCGAGGCGCGCGCGCCCGCTTCAAGCGCGCCGTAATCGACGACGGGTTGCACGGTGATAAAGGCTCGCGCAGGAACGCTGGCCGCGCTTGTGTCGAGCAGCGCGCGCCATGAAAACGCAGCGGGCTGGCCCGCCAGCACTTGATCGAGGGTATGGGCGCTGCGGCTGAGCAGTGGCTCCATGTCGGCCAGCTTCACCTGGCCCAATTGCAGCGGCAGCATCAGGCTGGTGCTAAGCACGCCTGCGAGCCCGGTCAGGCTCGGATCTTTGGCCAGCGCGTTGAGCAGCGGGCGCGCTTGAATGAGTTGTGTGGTGGTGCTTTCGACCTTGGTGAGCGGAGCAAACAGCAAGCCGTTGCGCTCGAAAAACGCTCCGCCAGCCGGTTGCGTGACCGAGGCGAATTCCCCGGGCTCTTTTTGCAGCGCGGTGGTGAGCGCATTGGCGGCGGCGTCGGCGAACTCTGGCGCAGCGGCTTCGACGACGACCAGCACGGTTTGGCCGCGCTGCGGGAAGGCCCGGTTGGTGGCGTTATCGAGGGCGGACCATTGCGGATCGGTGTCGATCAGGCGGCTGATGTCGGTATTGATCTTGAAGTGCTGCGCGACATACACGCTGCTGGCCACTGCCAGCACTAGCGACAGCGCGATAACCCGCGCGGGATGACGCACCGACCCGGCGACGAGGCGAACGATGGAGGACTTCAGCATGGAGGCAAGTGGGGTTCGGGCAAAACGGGTAGGCAAACGGAAGTGCCAGAGTATACAGAGCCATCGGCGGCGTGCGACATGGCCGCTACCGGTGCGGCAGGTCAGTCTTGAGGTTGGATTTGAGGTGAATCTGGAGCGGGTGTGGGAAGGGTTTAGAGCGGATATAGAGCGAGCTGGAGCAATGGCCGAACGATGCACGTGCGCTAAAAGGCCAACTGAATTAAGTCGTTATACACTGCGGCACCGGTCTGCCCAGCGGGGGGCCGGGACCTTTTTCAATTCTCCTGACGAGCCCATGAAACGTTATTTATCTGCTTTTCTGGCTGCTGCCGTGCTGAGCTCAACGGCTCTTGCGCAAAGCGCACCAGATGTCGTGGTGAAGCGTGCTGTCGAAGGCACGGTGAGTGCGATGAAAGCCGACCCGCAAGCGCGGGGCGGCGACATGGCGAAAATCACTGGCATCGTTGAAACACGTTTTGTCCCCTCGACCAACTTTCAGCGCACCACCCGCATTGCCGTCGGCCGTGCATGGAGCACGGCCACGCCCGAGCAGCAGCAAAAACTCTATGAGCAGTTCCAGTTATTACTGGTGCGCACTTACGCGGCGTCGCTGTCGCAGCTGCGCGATCAGGACGTGAAGTTCCGGTTTGCACCTTCCAGCGCGGCGGCTGATGCGAAAGACACCGTGATTCAGTCGCACGTGCTGACCAACGGCGGTGACGATGCGATCGACTACCGCCTGGAAAAAACTGCAAACGGCTGGAAGATTTACGACATCAACATGATGGGAGCGTGGCTGATTCAGGTGTATCAAACGCAGTTCGCCGACCAGCTTGCCAAGGGCGGGATTGACGGACTGATTCAATATTTGACGCGCCATAACGCACGCAGTGCGGAATAAGCGTGTTGCAAGGCTGCTGCCGCTAAAACCGGCGGACAGAATAATTTATTAACAGGGGGTTTCATGAACCGGATTTCCGGATTTCTGCTCTGGAGCGTGGTTGCACTACTTGGCGCATTCTCGCTGGGCACGATTGCGCTCGCGCAAGGTGAGCGCATCAGCGCGCTATGGATCGTGATTGCCGCCGTGTGCGTCTATCTGATCGCGTATCGCTTTTACAGCCGTTTTGTCGCCAGCAAGGTGCTGCAGCTCGACCCCATGCGCATGACACCGGCCGTCAAGTACAACGACGGGCTCGACTACGTGCCGACCAACAAGTACGTCTTGTTTGGCCATCATTTCGCGGCGATTGCCGGAGCGGGGCCACTGGTCGGCCCCGTGCTGGCCGCGCAAATGGGCTATCTGCCTGGGATGCTGTGGATTCTGGCGGGCGTGGTGTTCGCTGGCGCGGTGCAGGATTTCATCGTGCTGTTCATTTCGAACCGCCGCGATGGCCGCTCGCTGGGCGATCTCATCAAGATGGAACTGGGTACTGTGCCGGGCGTGATCGCGCTCTTCGGCGCATTCCTGATCATGGTCATTATTCTTGCGGTGCTCGCGTTGATCGTCGTGAAGGCGCTGACCCATTCGCCATGGGGCACCTTCACCGTCGCCGCGACGATCCCGATTGCGCTTTTCATGGGCTTGTACATGCGCTATTTCCGGCCTGGCCGGATTGGCGAAGTGTCGATCATCGGCTTTGTGCTACTGATGGCCTCGATTGTGTTCGGCCAGTATGTGCATGACACCCCGGCACTGGCAGTGTGGTTCGATTTCACCGGCACCCAGCTCACGTGGATTCTGATCGGTTATGGCTTTGTGGCTTCGGTGCTGCCGGTGTGGCTGCTGCTCGCGCCGCGTGATTACCTGTCCACCTTTCTGAAGATCGGCACCATCCTCGGGCTGGCCATCGGCATTCTGGTTGTCGCGCCTGAGCTGAAGATGCCTGCCCTCACTCGCTTTATCGACGGCTCCGGCCCGGTATGGTCCGGCAACCTGTTCCCGTTCCTTTTCATCACGATTGCTTGCGGCGCGGTGTCGGGTTTCCACGCGCTGATCTCGTCGGGCACGACGCCCAAGCTGCTGGACAACGAAGCCAATGCGCGTTTTATCGGCTATGGCGCGATGCTGATGGAATCGTTCGTGGCGATCATGGCGCTGGTGGCTGCCTCGGTGATTGAACCTGGCATTTACTTTGCGATGAATGCGCCTGCTGCGGTGCTCGGCACAACGCCGGAAGCCGTGGCGCAAACTGTCACCCAGTGGGGCTTTGTGCTGACGCCGGAGATGCTGACGCAAACCGCCAAAGCGGTCGGCGAAAGCACCATCATCGCGCGCGCTGGCGGCGCACCGACGCTAGCCGTCGGCATGGCACAGATCCTGCATCAACTGATTGGCGGGCCTGGGATGATGGCCTTCTGGTACCACTTTGCGATTCTGTTCGAAGCGCTGTTCATCCTGACCGCAGTGGATGCGGGCACCCGCGCGGGCCGTTTCATGCTGCAAGACCTGCTGGGCACCTTCCACCCGGCGCTCAAGCGTACTGAGTCGCTGCCCGCGAACCTGATTGCCACGGCGCTGTGCGTCGCCGCATGGGGTTATTTCCTGTATCAGGGCGTAGTCGATCCGCTGGGCGGGATCAACACGCTGTGGCCGCTCTTCGGCATTTCGAACCAGATGCTGGCCGGGATTGCGCTGGTGCTTGGCACGGTGGTGTTGTTCAAGATGAAACGCGAACGTTACGCATGGGTGACGTTAGTGCCGACTGTCTGGCTGCTGATCTGCACGCTGACGGCGGGCTGGCAAAAGATTTTCGACGACAACCCGCGCGTCAGCTTCCTCGCCCATGCTGCCAAGCTGCGTGAAGCGATTGATGCCGGCAAGGTGATAGCACCGGCGAAGTCACTGGAAGAAATGCGGCGCGTGCTGTTTAACGATTACGTCGATGCGGCGTTGTGCGGGCTCTTCATCTTTGTCGTGGTGAGCATCGTGGCGTATGGTGTGCTTGCTGTGGTGCGGGCTCGCCGGACGAATCACCCGACCGTGCGCGAAACCCCGTATGAAGCGATGCCAGCGAGCCAGAACACCGGCGCAGCGCGTTAATGCAGCTTGAGGTGAGTGGAGTGCGTCAAGGCGCTGCACTCACCTTTGAGCTGCTCACAGGTTCATTGATGCCCGACTGGGCAGGAGGTCCGCGATGTTTTCTGATCTGCGAGACGAAGTGCGTACCGCAGGCCGCTATCTGGGCCAGGCGATGCGGCTGATGGTAGGGATTCCGGATTACGACACGTATGTGGCGCATATGCGCACGACTCACCCGGAACAAGAAGCGATGACTTACGAAGAATTTTTCCGTGAACGGCAAAACGCACGCTATCGCTCAGGGGCGGGAAAGTGTTGCTGAGCTGGGGGCCCGGCGCGGTTTGAGCCGCAGCGCTGGCAACTCGATATAGCGCCAGCTCAATGCGGCCAGCGGGAGGCAGAGCGCTAGTGTCGCGGCAAACAGCACGAGGGGCGTAATGGCTGGCAGGTACCAGCTCAATAGTTTTTGCACCGGGAAGCCGTAGAGATAGACGCCGTATGAAAGGTCGATGCGGCTCGGCGCAAAGCGATGCAATGCCGGTGAGGTTGACGCGGCGAACACCACATAGGCCCCGGCGAGCAGCACGGCGGGGCGGAACAATATTGGGTCGGTCACGCAAGCCGCCAGCACCGCGAACGCGACGATGCAGGGTACGACGCTATAACGAATGCGCTCCCTGAAGACATAAGCGCAACTGCCGGTGAGAAAGAGCGCCGCAAACCAGATCATCGAATCGGACACGCGCAGCATGCGCAGGCCAAGCGTGACATGGCTCAGGTCGTTCGCGCGTGCATAGCAGGCGGCGAAAGCGATGACGACGGTGAGGCAGAGCAACGCCAGGCGTTGCTTGAAAATGCCCAGCAAGGCGATGGCGAGCAACAGCAGATAGCAGCGAAATTCAAATGAGATGGTCCACAACGAGCCGTTGACGGCTTCAGCGTAGGTGCCCGCGAAAACGCGCGGCGTTTGCGGGTCACGCAGCGTGAGCAGGCCGCGCAGTGATTTCCCGATGTTGAGGTCGTTGAAATATTGGCTTACCTCAGCCCCGAGGGGGCCCACGATCATCACCGAGATGAGCGAAGCGACGATGAATCCTGGATATAGACGCAGCACGCGACGGCGTAGAAACCGGCCCATGGATGGATCAGCGAGCCAGCTACCGGTAATGAGGTAGCCGCTAATCAGGAAGAAGCCAGCGACGCTCAACCCGCCTAACGAAGAAAGCCCGCCGTAGTGAAGCAGGGGCTCGGGATAGCGCAGCAGCTCGAAGCTGTGCGAAAAAATGACGAGTATGGCAAAGGCGAGACGAAGGGTGTCGAAGTGGGGAAAACGCGCAGCGTTGCTCATAGGCTAATGATGGGTAGGCCAGTCGGAAAGTGCGACGCTCATGCCGCACGGGGCACCGCCCCGAAAATCGTAGAGGCTGGCTGGTTTAAGTGGCTGCGGGTTTGGCGGCAGAGGTTGCAGGTTGCCGATAGTAGCCTGTCTCAGCTTCAGCGAGCGGGCTATGACGGAAGGGGCCCCAGCAATCGAGGGTGATTGAAGTAGGCCCGCCATTCCAGCGTTGCCTGTTTCACTGGCGCCGGTGTTCCAGGCGTTGAGCTCAGCTCAACTCAACCGCTACCGATCGTTTTGGCCAGCGCGGGAGCATCATTGCCGCCCCAGCATGTTTCGCTGACAGAGATGGCGGCTGCCAGCGCAACGTTCATTTCGCACCCGTGCCCTCATCTACGCTGCGGACATGAATTTTGAGCGGCGCACCAGTTGCCTGATCTTTGAATTCAATGGCTGCTCAATCAACCGGTAGCCAAGATAGCCGCTTGCGATTGCGGCGCAGAGGCATAGCAACGTGCCGAATGCAGCGGGAAGCGCCGCGGGTGCCAGGTGCGCATACAAGCGCCCAACTGCCGAAATAACAAGGACATGTGAGAGATAGAGCGAGTAAGACGCATCGCCCAGGAGACGAAGGAACCGGGGCGCTGTGCGCCCGGTGTTCATTTCCCAGGACGTTGCGCCGAGCACCAGCAGACATGCGGGCACGCCGAAATAGAGCGCGCGCCACTGGACCACCGCAGATAAGCCCGCGTGCTCGCCTATAACGAATGCCGCAAGCAGCGCAGCCAGGCCAATGACGAGCACCGCTATTGAGCGCGCGCCCTTCACGGCCGGGCAGAGCAACGCACAGAAACACCCCCCAATAAACTCAAGCACAAGCGGATTGCTCACAACCTCCAGGAACGGGTTGGTGAGCTGAGCGCGCCCCAGCCAGAAGGCAAGGCCACCAGTCAATATCGCCCAGATGAGCAACGCTACCGGCAGAAAGCGTTCGGCGATGAACGCAACCAGACCGGCAAACACGAGGTAAAAGAACATCTCGTACGTCAGGGTCCAGCCTTGCAGCAGCAATGGCAGCGTGCTGCTTGGCAGAAGCAGGAATGAGCTCAGGAGGTTCGCCTGATGCCCCGTCGTTGCATTGACCCACTGTGGCATGACCAGCATCACTGCCAGAACAATCAAGCTATAGAACCAGTAGATCGGGTACACCCGCAAAAACCGGTGTAGCAGGAAGACCTTTGACTGTTCGCGGGAAGCGAATCGTCCGCGCGTCACTCTGGTCATCACAAACCCGCTAATGACAAAAAACAGATCGACGCCACAAGTCCCAAACAAGCCAAGGACGTGCGGTATCGCATGCGCGCCGAAATACTTGCCTTCGACGGCGTACTGGTGGAAGGCCAGCACGAGCAACGCTGCGATAGCCCGTAACGCCTGAATGCTGCTGAAATACGAGGTCGGGATTATTTTTTGGCTCATCTTGGCAGGCGCGATGCGGCGGACAACATTGACGCGTCCGTTGTAGTGATTGGCGTGAGGGACGCAGAGTTTACCGTGAACGCCTGCATGGATAAGCCCACTTCAGGTTGCGCTGGTTCATGGGGTGATCTGCGAGGCAGGCAGCGTGATTCATTTGATGGGCTTCTAGCCGCACAGGCTGTGTTGGCGGCTACGTCGTTTGCTTGCTGCAGATGCTTGGCTGGCGAAGTACACCGATCTTGTCATGGCCGTGCCAGCAAGACATTCGATCTCAACGCCTGCAACGCTGCGCAAAAAAACAAACCCCACGCTCCGATGAAAAGCGTGGGGTTTGTGTTTCATACCCGTCCAGCACCGTTTAGCACCGCTCGGCACCGTCCAGCAGCAAAGCTCAATGCACCTCAGCGGCTGCGGCCTGCACTTTTTTGCCCTTGCCAGCACTGCGGCCAATTTCTTCCAGCTTGATTTCGACGTGACGTGAGAACACGTACTCAGCGGGGCGCTGTTTATCGAGCGGAATATCTTCAGTGAATGCGCCGCTGGTTTTCGGGCCGCGCAGGCTGACCTTCAGCGCTTTCAATGGATGAGCTACGGTGTCCATCACCGCTGTGGCTTCGAAACCGCAATGCACCATGCAGTCCGCGCATTTTTCGTAGTTGCCTGTGCCGTAGGCATCCCAGTCGGTGGTGTCCATCAGTTCGCGGAAGGTTTTGACATAGCCTTCGCCCACCAGGTAGCACGGCTTTTGCCAGCCAAACACGGTGCGCGCCGGGTTACCCCAGGGCGTGCAAGCGTATGTCTGGTTGCCCGCGAGAAAGTCGAGGAACATGGCCGACTGGCTGAACGACCAGTTCTTGCCGTGATTGCCGCGCTTGAAAATCTCGCGGAACAACTGCTTGGTTTTGTCGCGGTTCAGAAAGTGTTGCTGGTCTGGCGCGCGCTCGTAAGCGTAGCCCGGCGACACGGTGATGCCGTCCACGCCCATCGGGCCCAGTGTGTCGAAAAACGCGGCCACGCGTTCTGGCACTGCGTCGTTAAACAGCGTGCAGTTGATGTTCACGCGGAAACCACGGCGCTTGGCTTCGCGGATCGCCGCCACGGCCTTGTCATACACCCCATCCTGCGACACCGAATGGTCGTGCGCCGCACGGTCGCCATCCAGGTGAACCGACCAGACGAAATACGGATTCGGCTCGTAGTCGTCCATTTTCTTTTCCATCAGCAGCGCGTTCGTGCACAGGTAAACGAACTTCTTGCGCGCGATGATGCCGCGTACGATCTGCGGCATTTCTTTGTGCAACAGCGGCTCGCCACCGGCAATCGATACCACCGGCGCGCCACATTCATCCACGGCACCGAGGCATTCTTCGAGCGACAGGCGCTGGTTCAAGATCGGATCGGGATAGTCAATCTTGCCGCAACCATTGCAGGCCAGATTGCAGCGGAATAACGGCTCAAGCATCAAGGCCAGCGGATAGCGCCGGTTGCGTGACAGATGCTGACGCATGATGTATGCGCCAACCCGGACTTTCTGTAGCAGCGGAATAGACAAGGGGTCCTCCTTAAACTTCGCGTGCAGCGAGAGGTTGCGTCAGCTTCGACGGCAATTTGAATTCGACTTTTTCTTCCCGGCCCGCCATCGTCGTTAGCTCGACGGGCCCGAGCGCGCGTAGCGCCTGAATCACGTGCTCGACCATGGCTTCGGGTGCGGATGCGCCTGCGGTCAGGCCCACCTTGTGTGCGCCCGCAAACCATGCGCTTTTGACCTCTGAGCCATCGGCCACGAGGTAGCTGGGCACGCCCATTTCGCTGCCGATCTCGCGCAGCCGGTTGGAGTTCGAGCTATTGGTCGCGCCCACCACCAGCAGCACATCGACTTGCTGGCTGAGTTCGCGCACCGCCGCCTGGCGGTTTTGCGTGGCGTAGCAGATGTCGCGGATATCGGGGCCGACGAGATTGCTGAAGCGGCGTTTCAGCGCGTCGATAATGCCGCGTGTGTCGTCTACCGACAGCGTGGTCTGGGTCACGTAGGCCAGCGGGGCATCCGCTGCGAGATCAATGTTGTCGGCCTCGGCTTCGCTTTGCACCAGCAGCACGGGCCCGGGGATTTGGCCGATGGTGCCTTCGACTTCGGGGTGGCCTGCATGACCGATGAGAATCAGCGTGCGGCCAGCGGCCACATACTGCCGCCCTTGCACATGCACCTTGGTGACCAGCGGGCAAGTCGCATCGAGCACATCCAGCCCGCGTTGCCCGGCGGCTTCTTCGACGCTTTGCGCGACACCGTGCGCGCTGAAAATGGCGACGGCACCTTCAGGAATTTCGTCCAGTTCTTCGACAAAACGTGCGCCTTTGTGGCGCAGGTTATCGACGACGTGCCGGTTATGCACGATTTCGTGGCGGACATAGACAGGCGCGCCATGTTGTTGCAGCGCGCGGTCAACGATTTCTATCGCACGGACCACACCCGCGCAGAAGCCACGAGGCTGGGCAAGGATGACTTGCATAGGCAGACGAACTCCGACTGACGCGGGTTTAGATGAATTAGGGGAATGCGGAAAGAATCTGGCCCGATGCACGCCAGGCGTTTGAAGCGGGCCTGAATCTAGCTGCCGGGTGCCGGGTGCCTTGTGAACCAGACGCGCATTCTAACGCTATCGCTGCCCCTGTGCTGCAGCGCCAGATAGCCACAAGCGCGTGACGTGGAACGTCTGGGCGAAAGACAGCGTGGGGCGTGTCCATGCGCCCCGGGAAGCCTTAGACTAGGCGGCCTTGCGGCGCAGCATGCGCCGTTGCATTTCACAACGATTACTCCAAGTCTGTTGAGGCCCACAAGATGGAAGTCGATCATTACGAAAATTTTCCGGTCGCCAGCATTTTGTTACCCAAGGCGTTGCGTGCACCGGTGGGCGTGATTTATCACGTGGCCCGCACGGCTGACGACATCGCGGATGAAGGCGACTGGAGCCCCGCCGAGCGTCACGCGCGGCTCGCAGATTTTCGCGCCGGACTGGATGCAGTGGCCGCTGGGCGGGCGGCACCGGTTCATGCACATCTGTTTGGCAAGCTGGCGGGCGTGGTGGCGCAATACCAGTTGCCGCTGACGCCGTTTTACGACCTGGTATCCGCGTTCGACCAGGATATCGACACCACGCGTTACGCCGAATGGCCCGCGCTGCTCGACTACTGCAGCCGCTCAGCCAACCCGGTGGGGCATTTGATGCTGCATCTGTTCGATGCGGCAACGCCCGCCAACCTGGCGGATTCAGATGCGATCTGCACCGCGCTGCAACTGATCAATTTCTGGCAGGACGTTGCCATCGACTGGAACAAAGGCCGGGTTTATCTGCCGCAAACCGATCTGGCGCGTTTTGGCGTCACCGAAGCGCAGATCGAAGCGCGCCGGGTTGACGATGCCTGGCGCGCGCTCATGGCGCATGAAGTCGCTGAGGCGCGCGCGCTGCTGGTGCGAGGCGCGCCGCTGGCGTTGCGCTTGCCGGGGCGCTTCGGGCTGGAGCTATGCAGCGTGGTGCAAGGCGGCCTGCGCATTCTCGAACGGATTGAAAAAGCCGATTACGACGTGTTCCGGCGGCGTCCGGTGCTGGGCGGTTTCGATTGGTGCGTGATCGCTGTGCGCACGCTGGCAATGCGCGTATCGCGCCGGATGGGATCACGGCCGCCGCTGGAGGGGGGCGTATGAGCACGTTGGCGATCTTGTTTCTGTTTAGTCTGGCGTGCGTTTCGCTGCTGATTTGGGGCGTGCTGCTGCTGGCTCGGGGTGGTTTCTGGCGGGTCCGGCTCGCGCGGCCGCTCGCGCCATTGGTGCGGCCGGTGTCCCCGGCGGCATCGGCTTTATCGGGCTTAGCGCCGCACGATGCCGCTGAGCCGCTGCCTGCGGTGGTCGCGGTGGTTCCGGCGCGCAATGAGGCCGATGTGCTTGATGAGGCGCTGACCTCGCTGCTGACTCAGGACTACGCCGGGGCGTTCCACGTGATCGTCGTCGATGACCACAGCACGGATGGCACGGCGGACGTGGCCCGCGCGGCCGCGTTGCGGCTTCAGTGCCCAGAGCGGCTCACGGTGTTGACGGCTAAACCTTTGCCACCAGGCTGGTCGGGCAAAGTTTGGGCCCAGGCGCAGGGTCTGGAGGCGGCGCGTGCGCGGGGTGCCCCAGCGGATTTTTTTCTGCTGACCGACGCTGATATTGGCCACCCAGCGGATGCCGTGACGCAGCTTGTCGCCCGCGCTGAGGCGGAACAACGGGATCTGGTGTCGCTGATGGTGCGGCTGCGCTGCGATTCGTTGCAGGAAAAAGCGCTGATTCCAGCGTTTGTCTTTTTCTTCGCCAAGCTCTACCCGTTTGCCTGGGTCAATCATCCGCGTCGCCGCACGGCCGCTGCTGCGGGCGGGTGCATGCTGGTACGGCGTACGGCGCTAGAAGAGGCGGGTGGCATCGAGTCGATTCGGGCTGAGCTGATTGATGATTGCAGCCTGGCTGCGCGCATCAAGCACCGCGGCACTGGGCGGCATCCGATCCGGCTGGATCTGGCGGTGCGCAGCGTCTCGCTGCGGCCATATAACGACTGGCGCGAGATCTGGAACATGATCGCGCGCACCGCTTTCACGCAACTGCGCTATAGCGCGTGGCGGCTGGCGGGCACCTTGCTGGGGATGACGCTGATTTACCTGGTGCCCCCGCTGGCCGCGCTGGTGCTTGGACCATTGGGCTGGCCGGGCTGGCTGGCATGGGCGGCGATGTGCTGCGCGTATGCGCCGATGCTGCGCTATTACGGCCGCTCGCCACTATGGGCACCATTCTTGCCGCTGGTGGCGCTGTTTTATGTCGGCGCGACTTGCGCCTCGGCGTGGCGGTACTGGCGCGGTAAGGGCGGGCAGTGGAAAGCCCGGGTCCAGGCACCGGTTCAGGAGCGCTAGCGCAGGTGACGGAGCCGGCCATCCATGTGCTGGCATGGCGTGATGCGCAGCCAGGCCCGCGCGAATGGATGGGCGCTGCTAGCGCTATGCGCTTGCCGTGCCGTTCATCTGGAACAAAAACAGGATGCCTTCGTAATCCGCTAGTTTTCTAAAAGAATCGTCGGGCGTACCGGGTATCCAGGCGTTCCGGGCGTTCTGCATTTCAGCGATTTTTTGCTTCAGAAACTTAACCAGATCGTTGCCATTTGCGTCAAAAATGGAAAAAGCATTTTCCGGATTAAAGAATTTCCGGAAAATATTAAGATTGCCTGTTTTGATTAATATTTCGGAAAGATAGGCTTTATTTTCAATATTCTCTACGTTGACTAATTCATGCGGGTCGCATTGATTTTTGATTAAAATCGCAATAATTTTTAAAAAAGCATTGTTCAAATTTTCAGATTCTTCCAGAATAATTTTCTTGCAAGCGTAATGCAGTGGCGAATCGGAGTTTTCATCATGAATTTCATGAGCATTTAATTTGCAAAATAGCTCGACCAAAGAAACATTGCCATGCCGGATGGCAAGCATCATCGGAGTCATGCCGTCGTTATTTTTCTGTGTGAACAAATTCTCATGATCTTTTTCCAGCAACATTTTTTCAATGCTTTTCAGCCCCGATTGCATGTCGGGTAAGGCTGCCAGCCGATGCAGCAGGTTGCCCTTTTTTCCATATTGAAGATTGAAGCTGTCCAATTGGGTAAGGGTGGCTTTGATGGCTGCCAATTCGGTCGGATCCATTCCACCATCTTTGTCTTTCATCTCTGCGGCATCCAGCATGGCGCTGAGCTGGTCTTGCAGAGTTTTTTGCTGGGGAGATAGCACCCGGCGGCATGTTCCAGATGAATGGGTGGTGGTCAGCGATTGAATTCGAGTGCTTGGAGCAGTGGAACAGCTGAAGGTGCGTGACGTTCCGGTTTGCCTCATCCATTTCGGTGTGCAGGGCCACGGAGATTGAAAAGGGGCGCGTTGCGTTGTTTGGGAAGGGTGAATTTGGGAAGGGCGAAGTATGTGCGTCACAGTATGCGTCTCTCGATGTCGATCATTTTTATGACCGCAGTTCAAACACGAACGATGCGGTTTGATTCCAGCCAGGGCGTTGCGGTGCGATGCCCTGGCTGCGTTGCAGGAACAATTACCGGCCCTTGTCACAGGATGGGTGGCGTGCCGGTTATGCATTGCGGGTGAGTTAGTAACAGCTTCCTCGATTGCGTTCCATCGCTGTGTTTTAAACCGCTGGGTGCTTTTCAGCTGGGTTTGACCTGTGGTTGTTTTCGCCGGATGATGCGCGCTATTTCTTTTTTGTCTGGTGCGTGATGCCTTCTGCTGTCCGGCCGTTTTTATTTTTATTCGCGTTGCTGCCGCTGGCATTAACGTTTGCGCCGCTGGCGCAAGCCGAGCCGGTGCCAGATTATCTGGTGCGTGAATTTGGTGTCGCTCAGGCGAAAGCCGAATTGATCTCCGCTGAAGTCCAGCTCGCGGCTGAAAAATACGCGTTACCGCCTGCTTTGCTGCTGGCGATTATTTCGATCGAATCCCGCTTTAAGGAAAAAGCGCATGGCGCGAATGGTGCGACTGGCTTGATGCAGGTCGTGCCATCCGCGCACCGGCGGTTGTTGAAGGGGGTGAAGGATTTGACTGAGCCCAGCGTCAATATCGAGCTGGGCTCAGCGATTTTGCATGGTTATTTGCAAGCGGCGGGCGGAGACCTTCAAGCCGCGCTGAAAAGTTACGGCGGCTCGCGCGCTTACGCTGAAAAAGTGAGCCAGCGCACGCAGCGTTTCGAGCGGGCACTGGGGGTGCAAAGGGAGAAGCCACAGGACACCACGCTGGCGAATCCTCCTGGGTTTGCCCAGTGAGGTGTGTGGGGTGCTTTGGGGCGTGTTTAAGGTGCGTTTAAGGCGCGTGCCTAAGGTGCGTGCCTAAGGTGCGTGTTTAGGTGCGCTTGAATCAGGCGAGCCATGCGAGCCGAGCTGTTTGAGCTGCTTTTTGAATGCATGAAAGCACCGAGGCCAGCGGCCTGGTGCTTAACGCTGCGTTAGCAGCATGTACATCTGGATCACCTGGTCGGGCGAGAAGCTGAACGGCACCCAGCCGTGGCCGCTGTGCCGCATGATGAGCATGCGGTCGCCGTTCGACTGTTTTTGCGTCGCCATCACCGGGTTGCGGGTGGCGGCGAAACGCCAGCCTGCGGGCAGGCTCATCGGTACTTCGGGCTGCATTGAGGCGCGGGCGCTAGCGAGTTCATCGAGCAACTGGTCAAGCTGTTCTGGATGCAGCGAGACGGTGTGATCTCCCACGGTCATCGTGATCTGGTTCTGGCTTGGGCGGGCAATTTGCAGTGTGGGCTTGCTGTTTGCCACGGCTGGGGCAGTGGCTGGTGTGGCTGTAGCGGGTGGCTGTTCGGCCGCGCTCCCGGTGCTGGGAGCGGCTACTGCATCAATAAGCTGGGCTACGCCCGCTTCGAGTGCGCCAATCTGTTCCTGAAGATTCATGCGTAGGCCTCTGAGAAGTGCGGCGATTCTACCTGCGCCTATGCAGTTTGACGCTTGATTCGTCGCAAAATCGTGCGCTCTCAAGCGGCAGGCATGGCTACGGGCACCCGCACCAGTGCCGGCACTGACACTGACACCCGCACCCGCACCCGCACCCGCACCCGCACCCGCACCCGCACCCGCTAATCCAGATACCCCGCCGCGCGAAACCAGTCGAGCGCATCACGCAGCCCTTCGCCATACGGCCGGGCGCTGTAGCCCAGTTCACGCTGCGCCTTGGCCGAACTGAAATACATCTTGTTCTTCGACATCCGTAGCCCATCCACCGTGATAAACGGCTCGCGCCGGGTGAAGCGCGCCACGGCCTCTGCGCCCAGCGCCAGCGGGTACAGCGGCCAGCGCGGCAGGCTGAAGGTGGGCGGCTTGCGCCCGGTCAGCGCGGCGATCTCGGCCAGCATAGTTTGCAGGGAGAGATTTTCGCCGCCGAGGATATAGCGCTCGCCAATCTGTCCGCGTTCGAGCGCCAGAAAATGGCCTGCCGCGACATCATCGACATGCGCGAGATTGAGCCCGGTATCGACGAACGCGGGAATTTTGCCGCGCGCGGCTTCGACGATGATGCGTCCGGTTGGCGTGGGCTTGATATCGCGCGGGCCGATGGGGGTGGACGGATTGACGATCACGGCAGGCAAGCCGTCGTGCGCGACCATGTGTTCGACGGCGCGTTCCGCCAGCACTTTGCTGCGCTTGTAGACCCCAATAGCCTGACTGGCGGTGAGCGGCGAGCGCTCGTCAGCTGAAGCCCCCGAACCGGTGACTTTCAACGTGGCGACGCTGCTGGTGTACACGATGCGCTCGACACCTTCACGCAGTGCGGCCCGCATCGTGGCTTGGGTGCCATCCAGATTGGCGCGTTCGATGTCTTGCGGGTTGGGAGCCCAGAGCCGGTAGTCAGCCGCGACGTGCAACAGATAGCGCACGCCGCGCAACGCAGCGCGCATTGCTTGCTCGTCGCGCATGTCGCCCATCACGATCTCAGCGCCGAGCCCTTCGAGGTTGTGCCGGGGGCTGGTGGCACGAACCAGCACGCGGGTGGCAAAGCCCTTTTGCAAGGCGATGCGGGCTACGGCCGAGCCGACAAAACCGGTAGCGCCGGTTACCAGGACGAGATCTCGATTCGGGTCAGTCATGCTGTTTCAGGTTTCCATGCAAAGCGGTGGCCGGATTGTACGTGGCGTGGCGGCGCGGCAGTGCCCGCGAGGCGGCCGCGCTGGCGCTAGAATGCGCGCACGAAAAATTGTCAGGAGAAGCAGGCATGAGCGGTCCGGATCTGGATACACGTATCGAAACTTATTACGTGAAAGTGCGCGGCATGGTGCAGGGTGTGGGCTTTCGTCATGCGACCGTGCGCCAGGCTCACGCGCTGGGTCTGGGCGGCTGGGTGGCCAATCTCGAAGATGGTTCGGTGGAAGCGCTGCTGCAAGGGCCGGCCAACCAGGTGGACCGGATGCTGTCGTGGCTGCGGCATGGGCCGCCAGCGGCGCGGGTGACGGAGGTCAGCGGCGAAGAGCGGGCGAGCGAAAAACGTTACGACCGCTTCGAACAGCATTAAGGTGCGGCTGGGCTTGGGGGCGGGTTGCGACGGGCGCAGCGGTAATAGCGGTTAAGTCAGCACTAGTCAACCAGCACTAATCAACGGATGGCCCGCTCACGCGGCGCGTGGGTTCAGCATGGATGGCCGCGCGTAACGCGGGCCGCCAGCCGAAACTGAACAGCGCTTCGGCGAGCACAAACAGCGGCCCGATGAGCAGACCAGCCAGATCGTCGACAAAGGCGGGCTTGCGATGCTCATAAGCGAGATGCCCGGCAAACTGAAAAATCCATCCCAGCACGAATAGGCCGATGCCGCTGCCGAGCCAGGCGAGTGTGGCGTGCGCGGCCAGCCATTGGCCAAACGCGAGGCAGGGCAGCAAGATGCCCGCCATCATCAGGCCGAGCGCGAGATCGAGCCGCAGGTAATACAGCGTTGCGCCAGCCACTAGCGCCCACGCAGGCGAGAGGGCTAGCCATGGCGTCAGTGGCAGCGCCGGACGGCTGAGCAGCAGCACCAGCGCCAGCACAATCAGTGGAATGCCGACGAAGTGCGTGACGAGATTGCGCCGGTCCTGATGGTAGGCCGCGTATTGCGCGAACTGGCTGGTCAGCGTTTTCATGGCGAGGCCTCGCTTGGTGGTTGCCGTGCGCTGTATTTTGCCGTTGTGGCTTGTTTAAAACCAGTTTTGAAAATTTATTATCTGCCGCATGCAGATAATAAATTAATTGTGATTTTAATTTTGACGTGTTATCTATTGCGCATAGAGGCTCTCGCAATGTAAAACTGCATTCGGGAGGTGGGTTGGCTAAATTGAAAGTATAAAAATGAGAGAGATACAGCAGTTTTTCAGAAATCTGGTTGGCATGCGGCAAATGCCACGAGCCCAGGAAAATTCACAACTATATCTAGCTAATGTCTCTGTTGAGGCATCACGCAGTGATCTGCATAAGCAGGAAATCAATCATCTTTCATCTGGCAGAGTATGGAATAACTGCATGCCAGGCGTTTCCAGAAATACTGAGTTGCAAGCGGAGCTTAAGAAAATTGAAGCGGGGGATTCCGCTGATATTAAAACAATACTTAACCGGAGAACTTGTGCCGATATTATCCATTTTATTAAAAATTCAAATTACTTAACTTTTGAGAAAAAATTTTCAGATGGTTATACGCTGCTGCATCTGGTAATCAGGAATAATTTCCCCGGAGTGCGCAAAATAGTGCGGGAGCTTTTAAATTATGATGTCGACTGTAACGTGGTTGCGGATAACGGTGATACACCGCTGCATGAAGTTGCGCGCAATGGTAATCAACTCGTTCTTAAAATTCTGGCTGATATAGATAATCTTGATTTCAACCAGCTTAATAAGAACGGCCAGGCACCGTTACATCTCGCACTGGAAAACGGCGATGACAGCATGGCCCGGCACCTGCTGGGCAAGGGCGCGGACCCTCACCAGAAGGATCACAACGGACGCTCAAGTGCGGTGCTGATGCTTGAGCGTATTGTTAGCCAATATCCGGCAATCAAACAAGATACGGTGCAGTGCGCGCTGAATATTATCAAGGCGACACGGGAAAAACCCCCGAATTTTGCTGCATTTGACCAGTTGACTGACAATTTTCTCAAAGAACTTGAAGAAAAAGGACGTAAGCTAAAAAATACCCAATACCCTTCAGTTTTTTTGTGCCAGATATTTTTGGCGTTAAGTGACAAAATAGAGGCAGGAAATTTTGGTGAGCATGATATTTTCATTCGAAATCTGGCGCTAAAACTAACCGCGCATCCGGGTGACACTGAAAAAGAAGTAGCCGATAGCCTGGAATTTATCAGAATTTATTCGAACTCTATTAAGCGTGGTAGTGTGCTGAAGAGCGCTCGCAGGAAAAACAAAGATGATTTGCTGCAGATGTTTGCTTTAATGAAAAAAGATCGCGTCAAATTGACGGATGAGAAAAGAGAGGATATTTTAAATCGGTTGAAGGATGAGAATATTGATATTCGCTACGACGAATGGAATGATCTGGCATACCAGATTTTTGATTATATGAGTTCCATATTCAACCAGAATTTCGAGGCGGTGCGAGATATTATTACTTATGTACTAAAGCAGACCAGTGAGCAACAAGCGCTGGCCCTCAACGCGCGGGCCCAATATCGCAAGCTGATAACCGATCTAGTGATAAATCTGGAAAATAAACACAAATGGCTGCCAGCAGAATCGCTGAAAGACCTCGAACTGATCACAGCGTGCAAGAAATTTGATCCTGAATTGATGAACGATGCCTATGCGAGGCTGGAGCGGTTGTTCGTCATTGAAAGAGATATCCAGTTCAGAGTTCATGGCAAGAATGCCTAGTTAGCGCTTGAACGGGTTCTTCACCAGCTCTGGCGTTGACGTATGCCCGCTTTCTCCGCGTTCGTGCTCACGTTCGGCTGCCCGGCGCTCGGGCAGTTCTGCTTGCGCCTGCAATGTGGCCACCACGCTATCCAGCGCCTGTTTTAACGCCAGCGCCGCTTTCAGGCTGCGCTGGTCGCGCGTCAAGACCAGCGTGCCGCTAATTTCAACCTGGGTCGCACTATTGCTGACCGTGAGCGCGTCACCCTGAAGGTTCAGCACATCGTCGTTCGAATACGCGTTAAACACCTTTTAGCCCTCCTGGACGCTGGTCTTTCAGATTCTCTGGAATCCCTGGGAAACGCAGATTGCTCGCGGCTTCCAGCTCATGCACGGTTTTGATCTGATAGCTGCGTGTGGCGGCGTTGTCACTGACCACGCCAAACGCCAGTTGCCGTGACGGCACATAAATCAGCTTGAACAATTGCGTCGGCACGAATACGCCATTGGCTCCGATGGTTTGCAACTGTTCACCGACAAACATCGGGCCAGTGAGCACATACACTTCGCCATCTTTCAGCGCGAGTTTGCGCACAGCGGTTTCAAGCCGTGACCACAACTGCTGGTTATGCAGATGGTTTTGCGGCACGACATTGGCCAGCGAGAACGATTGCGCCATCGCCTCCGCATTCCAGCGATTCCCCGCCGGGCTCATATGGCCCCGGTCGAAGCCACTGCGGCGGTAATCGGCCAGCGTCGCGCGCTCGCTTTCAGGCAGCCGAGCATCCTCAAAAAAGCGGTTGGTGCGCACCATGTCTTTGGCGGCTTCGATATGCGCGCGGCTGAGGTGTTCAGCCGACCAGAGCGGCCCATGCGTGATACCGGAATGCAGCACTGCGAAATCGCTGTAGCACAGCAGGCGCGTGCCGGGCACCATCTTCGGGTTGGTCAGAACCGGCCATTGCCCATTGGGCGTGAATTCGGTGCATGACGGTGCCGCCACCGCATGGCCCGCCAGCGCGAGCAACAAACAGACAAGCCATTTCTTCATGAATCAGACGGAGCAGACGAGCGGTGAACGGGGGCGAGAGTATAGCGTTCCGTTCACCGCTGGCGTCAAGCTCGGGACGAGGCCTGGAGCGCGTAGCGAGTTCAGTGGCGGGAGTGAGTTCGATCGGCTTAATGAGCGAAATTAATGAGCGAAATTAATGCATGGGCTGAATGAGCAAACTTAATGAGCAAAAAGGCTGCGTTCGGCGCGGACTGGCTGGCGGTCGATGGCCTGCAGCCGCCACGAGCCGCCCGGTGGCGCATGGTGCCCTGAGAGCCCCGGCCATGCCACAGGCCCGCGCGCCTGGGCATCGTCGACGGCGGAGACATTCAGGTCATACAGCGTGCACAACGGCACGTCATTGCCTGCGGCGCACAACATCGTGACGCCATGCTCTTCGCGCAGCTTGCCCCACGCCGGTAAATCAACGCCATCGTGAGCCTCTCTCGACCAGCGATGCTGTTCGGTATCTAGCCAGAGCACGGCGTAATCGCGTGCTGTGCCGGGGTCCGGTCCTTTGAGCAAAATCGTCAGACGCATGATGGCTCCTTGAGCAAACGGTGGCGCTAGCTTCTTAGTCTAGGAAAGAACCTGCTGCATGCAAGGATGGTGTGAGGCATCGCGTGGTTTCAGCCGCTTTCGCGGGACAAGGCTTCGAGTAGACTGGGCGGCGCTCACGGTTTTGCCACGCTTTTCTTTTGTCATTTCCTGTCTTCCTGTCTTTTCGTCGTTCTCCGTGGTGTATCAAGCTCAGTTCCCTCAGTTCCAATACGCGTTGTTACGTGCTGCTGTATCTGGAGGCGTTACCCATGCATATCGTTCATCCGCTCGAAAGCCCCGCTACCGAGCCCGTTTCCGAATCTGTTTCTACTCCTGAATCTGCATCTGCCGCTGTGCGGGATTTACGCCGGGTGCCGTTGCATCCCGATCATTGGTATCCGCTGGCGTGGTCGCGCGAAGTCAAGCGTGGCAAGGCGCATGGGGTGCGTTTTGCGGGGGAGCCGATCGTGCTGGTGCGCACCGCGTCCGGGGCGGTGTTCGCGCTGGAGGACCGCTGCGCACATCGGCAGGTGCCATTGCACGCTGGCGTGGTGGATGGAGAGTCGCTGCGTTGCGGCTATCACGGCTGGACCTATGACAGCAGCGGCCGTTGCACCGATGTGCCGTATCTGGGCCGCGAGCGTTTGCCCAATGGCGTGCGGGCTTATCCGTGCCGTGAAGCGCAAGGGCTGGTGTTTGTATTTCCGGGCAACGCTGCGCTGGCTGCCCAGCGCGCGTTGCCCGAACTGGGTTCGGCCGGTGACAAGGCCTACAAGACGCGTCGCTTTGGCCGTGAAGTGGCTTGTCACTATTCGTTCATGCACGAGAACTTGATGGACATGAACCACCAGTTTTTGCACCGGCGGCAAATGGGCCAAATGCGGGCCCGCTCGCTGGGACGCAGGCGTGGCGAAGGCTGGGTCGAAGTCGATTACACCTTCGCGCGGATGAAGGGCAAGCAGCCCTTGGGCGAAGCGCTGGTGTTTGGCCAGAACCGTCAAGGCAAAGAGCAGAACGATCAGGACGTGATGACGATCCGCACGCAGTATCCGTACCAGACGCTGCAAATCCGCACGGCCGATGCGACGCTCGTGATGGATCTGTGGATTGTCTACGTGCCGCTCGATGCGGCGCAGCGCACTAACCGCACGTTTGGACTGCTGTCGATCAAGCGGCCCGGCATGCCGTTGGTGCTGGATCTGGCCTGGCCGCTACTGGTGTGGTTCACCGAACGCATCTTCAAGGAAGATCGCTGGATTGTTGAGCAGGAGCAGCAAGCGCATGACCGCCAGGGCGCTGACTGGAATCACGAGGTGTTCCCGGTGATTAACGAGTTGCGCGCGTTGCTGCGGCAAAGCGGCGTGCCTGAAGCTGAGGCGGGCACGGGCACGGGCACGGGCGTGGGCATGGGTGCAGGTGCAAAAGCTAACGCCGGTACAGCCGTATCTGCGGCGCTGCCGCCGACATCTCGCGCCGGGGCCTGTGAGATTTGCCCGGCTTGTCACAATCACAAACGCGGGGTTTAACCACCCGCTTAAAACCCGCTGTTAAACCAGGCGCACGCCACCGTGGCGTGCGCGCTGGCAGAAGCCTATTGCTTTAGCATCGCGGCCTTCGCGGCCTGAATTTCTTCTTCGCTGACATCGCGCACATGCGTGGCGATCGACCACACATGGCCAAACGGATCTTGCACCTGACCGTAACGGTCCCCCCAGAACATGTCGGTCAGCGGCATCTTGACCGTGGCCCCGGCTGCGGTGGCCTTGGCAAATACCGCATCCGCGTCTTTGACATACAGATGAAGCGCTACTGGCGAGCCTTTGAGTGCGATGGGCCCAGGCATGCCGCATTCGGCAGATTCGTCCGCGAGCATAAGCACCGAGTCGCCAATTTTCAGCTCGGCATGCATCACTTTGTCGCCTGGCCCTGCCATGCGCATTAATTCGAGCGCATCGAAGGCTTTCTTGTAGAACTCGATTGCCTGAGCGGCACCGCCGCACACCAGATAGGGCGTGATGGTGTGCATTCCTTCAGGAATGGGCTTGACGGAAGATGAGGACATCAGGTGCTCCTTGAGGTGGGGCGGGTTAATCGAAGCGGGATGCGCGGGCCGTGGTGAGCGCGCTAGATGGAGTAGACGCACAACACGCGAGAGGGAAATGGTTGCCCTGCTCAGCGGTTGGCCTGACGAAGTGTATGACACCAGAAATAGAGCGCAATAGAGAATGTGCTAGCGGAACGTTTGCCTGATGGGCGTTACGAATAGTGGTCCAATTTGAATAAATTTTTATGTCTTTAAACGGTGTATCTCGATCAGGCGGTGCGTCAAAGCAGGACATTTCGATGGAGGACGTTGGCGCTGTTGTTGAGCCTGTACAGCCCCGGGCGTTGCAACAAGGGCAGGAAATCTGTGCTGGCCCGATGTCTGTTCTCCCCGTGCTCGATTTCTCCGCCACGAGCAAGCGAGCGGCACCGCCTGATCATGGCGCTGTCTGGAACAGACTGGCCATCCTCATACAGAGCGAGCCTTCGCAAGAGTCTTGTGCCGAGCTGGCACGCCTTTTGTCCAGCGTTATGTGCTCTCCATGGCAACTGACGCTGCGAAAAGACGTTCTGGAGAGCAACGAAGTGCCCGTCATCCAGTGGTTTCTGAAGAACTTGCCACTGGAGTATGTGCAGCAGGCGGTGGAGGTGCTGATTGATCTCGATATGGATTGCGCCGGGAGCCGTGGCAAGGTTCAACGGACGCTGGTTGATAGCGGCATGATTTTTACCCTGCGGCGCTCAGATATTACGCAGGCGCTGCTTAAGGCCGGAGGGTTCGTGCCGTCGCATCGCACGCTGGAGCTAGCGTTGCGTCTGGCCGACTACAAAAGCGTGGCGCTGTTGCTTGCATATGGTGTGTCTATTCCCGCGCTGGCTAGTGAGGGTCATTCGCCGCTAGAGCGGGTCTGTGAATATGTTGTTCGAGATCGGTTGGGACGAGAGGATCTTGATGCTCCGCCAAAGGATAACTGGCTTGCCAAAAAACTTAAGGAGCGTATCCCGCCGGAGATGGCTTTGCATTTTCTTAACCATGCGCGCTCGAACAAGGATGGGCCGCTAGAAGAATGGGCATGTCAGGAGAGGAACAAATACTGTGATGCGCTCGCTTGTCTTGATCTTTATCAAAGCGCGGGGGATAGCGAAAAAGTATGGCTGCACGACCAGGTCATGAATGCGGTGCTCGACAGCGGGCAAAGGCAGGCGTTGATTAATGCTGTGTTTCTGGTTGACTGGCCCGTGCAGGTTAGTCAGTTAACCGAAGCGCGCCTGAGCCAGATTGAGGCACGGCTCACCGCGTTGAAGGTTATCAAAGCCGTAGCAGCTACCCAGGATGTTCCGTTTTTGCCGGAAGACTGTGCGGAAAACCTGCTGGCGAACTGCTATGTGCCTCTGGAGTCTTCCTGGATGGGGACCTTGGCGGAGGCTGGTCAGGCCTACCACGCGCGCAAGGAGCGCATGTTACGCCGCTTGCTTGAGTCGGCAATTGAGTTGGGCGAAGGCAGCAGCGCAACTTTGCGGATAGAGCTTTACGAGAAGCTTGACTGGCTGCGTGATGAGGTTTTGGACCCGGCCCCGGAACTGGCCGATGAGGAGGACAGCACAGGGGAGCGGCGAAGTACTTATCTCAACCGGCTTTTGGCTTTTCCGATGTTTTCTTCAGTTCTACCCGTGCTTACCATTAGCGGCCCGGCAAATATGATTGCTGGTTCTCAGGCGTTTTCTTTAGGTCCACCCGCGGCATGACGTGGTAAGCCGCATCTGACAGACATGCTGCATGACACCTCGTTGATGTGCGACGCGCCATTCCAGAGGCTCATGGCCCCGGCGCGGTTGATGCTGGTTTGATTCTGGACGGCGCGGCTCAGTGGCTCGCTCGGGCTTGGTTTTTGCGCGTGCAGCGCGGACAACTGGCCAAGCCTGGGCTGCCATGAAGTTGTGCTGTTTTTCTGTCAGGTTTTATATTTTTGAAAAATTTCCTCCAGCTTCTTTCGGGAAAGATTGGTTTCCTTTATTTCTGTGACGATCGCATGTTCCAGAGCGGCGTGAGAACCGTGCCGAAAATTATTCGCAAACCAGGTTTGATCTTCTTCTCCCCACCACGTCAGATAATTACAGTGATTATTGCTTCTGGACAAAGCATAAGTGATGGCGTCACTGGCGTATCCTCGCGTAATTAAAGTGCCACCCCAATCAACTAGCTGCGTGATGCCGCGGCGGTAATTAGAACCCTGAATTATCCATAAAATTTGCAACGGATCAAATCCGGTGCTAATAATTTTGTCAAAATTCTCCTGAAGAAATTCATTGCAATTTTTGTATTTGCGAACAGCTTTAATGCTGCCATTGACGTTTTCTGGTTGATAAATTCCGTTTAAATGCCTGTTGGAAAGAAAATTTATATAGCCAGGTGGGCGATGGCTGTGAAATTTTAATTCGAACTGGCAAATATCAAAAAAACGTTCCAGCGTTGTTTTTTCTCCTGCTTTGAAATTATCCGCGCACCAGTTAATCACTTTATATAGTTGATCTGGCTTGCAAATAATGCCACTACTAATTTCTCCATTATTTTCATAAAGTATTTTTAAAGCCAGATCGCCGTAATAAGCTGGTGCTAGGGCGGCAATTAAATTCAGGATTGTTTGATCAGAATGTCCCCAGTTTTTAAGATCGGGGAGTACTGCGGCAAGGCAATTAAAAAAATGTACGCCTCGTGGACAGGCCTGCTTGTATGAAAAAGCATCAGCAGAAAACCCAGGGAGTTCGCTGGTTAATTGGCTGATACACGATTCGATCGTAGCCATTTCCCTGCCTGAACTTCCTGGATAAGGAAAAAAGCGGAGTTTTTTGCTGACTAGATTATCGTTACAAAGCGGGCGGCCATTGTAGATTTTTAAAGCAGCAGGGTTGCCATGGGATATCGACCAGGCTGGAGAGTTTTTGGCCCAGATTAAACTGGAATCCGGAAAATTCAGCGTCTGGCTCGTGCTTATACTTTGCTTGACTATGTTTTTAGACGCGTCAAAACGGTGAATTTTCCAGCGCGTTGGCCGATTTTTCTGCTTCGTATCTAAAGTAGAAACAGAAATAAAAACGGATGAATCATGAGGGACTTTTGTACTCGGTTTATTCTGCGGGCCACTTTCTATTAAATGCCCATTGATTAGCCGAAAATTATTTCTGTAAATTTGTGGTATTGGTGTATTTGTATTGCCATGTGTCACGGTAGTTTGATTAATTTGGCTGGTGTTTGTGCAAGGTATGTCCGGCTGGTTGGTAGCGGGATAAGAAATTTCGCGCTGCTGCGCTTCATTTAAATCATGGCGTGCTGAGGCAGTGTCTGGCATCGCATCAATGGTTATTTCCGTTTGAAGCCAATGCGTTGTGCCTAGCGGCTGCGCTCTTAGCTGCGGAAGATTAGCGCGGGTTTCTTCATTATTTGTTGGTAATATCCCGGAGAATATCTGGTCATATTCATGGTCATAGGACGGGATTAAATTAGAAATATCTATGCTCTCGAAACCAGACAGCCCATCGATAGAATTCATCGAGCAGTACATCCTTAAAATAGAATAATCCTGTTGCCAGGTTGTTCAGTAATTATTTAAACGGGGCTGCAAAATAGTCTCTGCGGCCCCGGCTGCGCTGCGAATTTAATTCGCAGGCTGATGGGCAGTTTATTTGTTATCTGTCAGATTTCTGTGGGCGACAGATAGCGTACTGTTCTTTATCAATGTGTCGCGGTAGGCATCAATTATACTGCGGATGTCAATGGATTTTATTTTTTTACGATTTGAATTTTCAATCATCAATTTTTGCAGTTCGGAGATATCTCCTTTATATTTGCTCCGCATTGCTTCCATGTCGCTCCACCATTGCATAAAATTCCTTTGTTTTCCCTGGTAGATAACATACGCAATAGCAATTGGATGATATCCCAGATTAACCAGGCGGCGGCCTTTGGTGAGCAGGTGATTTATTCCTGAATTGCACCAGTCATATGAGATGGTGTGCATAATTTGCACTGGACTAAATCCAGCTTCAAGCAACGGAGTTACATGATTTTTTAGTATATTACCGGTATTTGCATCATTGATAAAAGTCCTGGTTCGACTCGCAAGATAATTGCCATTATAAAATTTTTTCACATACGGAATATCGTCAATATCTTGAAACATATTTTCGATATTTTTCGTAATTTCCAGTTCAATAAGACAAAGTTGGTATAAGTAAGCAACTTCCCCCTTGTCTGATATGGCGGAATAATGCTTAAGCAATGTCTCTATCGCGTCGTGCAACGTGTTTTTTGCAAAAAATGGACTTTGATCATAATATTTATAGATTAGGCGTAATATCATATCTCCATAATAATGAGATGCGAGGGCGACGATATTTTCATCGGAAAATTCGACCCATTTGAATTCTGAATATATTGCAGCCAGATAAGTAATTATTTCGTTATTTCTTGGGTGGTCAACCAATTTCTCGCCTCCGGCAGCCAGTATTCCGGGGGATATATTTTTTAATTCTGCGAGATAATCTCTTTTGGCAACGATATCGTTACTAACTTCAGGTCCTGGGTCCGTCATACGGTATTTTTTTAATACTGACTCATATTTTTTTTGATGAGGCCTGTCTGAGTTATTTGTTTTGTCTGAAGCCTGGTTTTTCTGGGAAGGGGGGCGTTTATTAATACTGGACTGGGGCAAGGTTTTGATATTTTCGCTGATATAACCGGCTGTATTCTGGGACGTATTTGTTATGGCCAGAAAATCCTGATTCTGGATGCCAGTACCCGGTTGTATGCCAAGCAATCTCTCTTTCTCTATCTGTGGTAGTGAATTGAATGACGACAAAAATTGCTCGTAAGTTATTTCCTGATTTCCCGTCCCTTGATAGCTGGAATTTTGATTTTGGTTATTTGACGGCTTACAAGCTTCGCACAGGCACAAAGGCGGGTGGCTAACAAGCGGTGAAGTCATCAAGCTCTGATTTTGCCAAGCCGCCTGATCGGGCACGCCAGAATCATTTTGCGAATGATTCTGAATCACCTGATTTCCATCTACAGGCAGAAAATGTCCGCTGTTGACTGATACGAACGATGCTTGGGGAGGATTATGCTGAATCTGCATTTCCATCCCCTGATAGCTTGGATTTTGATTCTGGTTATTTGACGGCTTACAAGCTTCGCACAGGCACAAAGGCGGGTGGCTAACAAGCGGTGAAGTCATCAAGTTCTGATTTTGCCAAGCCGCCTGATCGGGCACGCCAGAATCATTTTGCGAATGATTCTGGATCATCTGATTTCCATCTACAGGCAAAAAATGTCCGCTGTTGACTGATACGAACGATGCTTGGGGAGGATTATGCTGAATCTGCATTTCCATCCCCTGATAGCTTGGATTTTGATTCTGGTTATTTGACGGCTTACAAGCTTCGCACAGGCACAAAGGCGGGTGGCTAACAAGCGGTGAAGTCATCAAGTTCTGATTTTGCCAAGCCGCCTGATCGGGCACGCCAGAATCATTTTGCGAATGATTCTGGATCATCTGATTTCCATCTACAGGCAAAAAATGTCCGCTGTTGACTGATACGAACGTTGCTTGGGGAGGATTATGCTGAATCTGCATTTCCATCCCCTGATAGCTTGGATTTTGATTCTGGTTATTTGACGGCTTACAAGCTTCGCACAGGCACAAAGGCGGGTTGCTAACAAGCGGTGAAGTCATCAAGCTCTGATTTTGCCAAGCCGCCTGATCGGGCACGCCAAAATCATTTTGCGAATGATTCTGGATCATCTGATTTCCATCTACAGGCAAAAAATGTCCGCTGTTGACTGATACGAACGATGCTTGGGGAGGATTATGCTGAATCTGCATTTCCATCCCCTGATAGCTTGGATTTTGATTCTGGTTATTTGACGGCTTACAAGCTTCGCACAGGCACAAAGGCGGGTTGCTAACAAGCGGTGAAGTCATCAAGCTCTGATTTTGCCAAGCCGCCTGATCGGGCACGCCAAAATCATTTTGCGAATGATTCTGGATCATCTGATTTCCATCTACAGGCAAAAAATGTCCGCTGTTGACTGATACGAACGATGCTTGAGGAGGATTATGCTGAATCTGCATTTCCATCCCCTGATAGCTTGGATTTTGATTCTGGTTATTTGACGGCTTACAAGCTTCGCACAGGCACAAAGGCGGGTTGCTAACAAGCGGTGAAGTCATCAAGCCCTGATTTTGCCAAACCGTTTGGTCGGGCACGCCAGAATAATTCTGCGAATGGTTCTGAACCACCTGATTTCCATCTACAGGTAAAAAATGGGCACCGTTTACTGGTACGAATGGTGCTGGGGGGAAATTATTCCGAATCTGCATGCCGGTAGTCGGCAACATTTCGTATGGGGATTGAGCTGGAGTGCTCGGAACAACGCCCCAATTCGTTGCACTGCCAGATAATTCGTCATATTTGAAATTAGTGTCCATTATGCAATCTCTCAAAAATATACTTATTAATGACTTTTGGTGGAAATTAAATTGAATAATATAGCGTGTCGCTACTGTATTTTATTTTCATCTCCTGTTATTTTTATCATTGGGGCTTGCGCTGTTGAAAAACTCAAAGTTATTGTGTCATGTGCGATTATTTAATTGCTATTTCATCTGGTTTCGCGCGTCCAGAAGTATCGATATATTTATTGGCAATGGTGCGTGCCATTTAAAATCGCTAACTTTTCAACAGAACACTGAGTAACAACGGCATGTGCTTAGTTCCCACGCAGCCAGGCACCAGATTTGGCCGCCGCATATAACCGGAATAGCTGCGGACGTTATGCGAGGGTAAATACTGACGCGCACTGAGTAAAATTGGAACGTTCCGGGTGCCGATGTTACGAAATTGCATTCTTTTCGTGCCTTCTTCATCTATGTCCTGGGATTTCGCGCTCTTTGTGCGCAAAGGTTGCAACTCTTCTGCTAGTGCCCCGGGCCTGACCGGAGCGCCCCCGTTGCTCACCCCCCGGGTGACGCTCCCGCAGATCATCGAACCCAAGGCGCTGTCGTCGCAACAGGTTTTGCCATCGGTGTTTCAGCATCTTTACGCCACTGATTGGGACAACATTTGCACCGCGGTGCTTGACGGTAAAGAGCAAGTGCTGCGGGGCTACATTCCTGGCGCGAATTTGTACCAGCTGGAGGATGGCCGCTGGGTCATCGACGGGCTACCTTCGCTCCACTGGCTGATGCGATCGTTGCCTGAGACCCTGGGGCGCGGTCTGGTCGATCTCCTGGCGAACCGGGCGAGGGCCAAAAATGAGCCGGTTGGCGCGGCGCTGTATCAATTCCTTCGTGCCAGTGAGCCCTACCAGCATCGGCGCGGAGATTTGACTTGGGCATTGCTGGAGGGCGGTTGCGCTTTCACTCGGGAGCAAGGCGGTGAGTTGGTGCTCCTGGCCGCCCGGTCTGGGGATGAGGCAAGCGTCAAGGCGCTGGTGAAGTTTGGTGCGCAACATCAGCTGGGTTCGCTGCTGCCAGACAGGCTGCCTGGCATCTGTGACAAGAAGGCTCATTTCTGCGCTTCTTCATTGCGCACTTTGCTTGCGGCTGGCCTGATCCAGTCGGCTTGGCAAGACAGTGATCCGCAGGGCAAGATTCCTTCCCTGATGGCCGAGCAGTTTCTCCCTTATGCGCTGGCGCTTGGCTGACCTCCCCCCGGATAACCGAGCACTTTGGCCTAGAGAGTTCCGGCTTCAAGGTGGGCAAGTCGGAACTCACCCGGAGTCAAATCGCCTAGCGAACTATGCGGTCTGAAGTCGTTGTAATCCTGTCGCCAGCCTTCGATCTTTTCTCGGGCATCGTCCAGTGACAGAAACCAATGCACGTTCAGGCATTCATCCCGAAAACTGCCGTTAAATGACTCGATGAACGGATTGTCCGTGGGTTTGCCAGGACGGGAGAAGTCCAACGTTACGCCATTTTCATACGCCCAGTGATCCAGCGCATGAGAAATAAATTCGCTCCCGTTATCGACCTGTATCCGTTTCGGGGCACCTCGCAGCGCTTTTAGATGTCCCATCGTTGCCACCACATCGGCAGCCTTCAAGGCGTAATCGACGGTAATCGCCAAGCTCTCCCGGCTAAAGTTATCGACCACAGTTAAGGCCCGGATTTTCTGCCCGTTGAACAACTGATCGGCCACGAAATCCATGCTCCAGCACGCATTCACCGTAGAGATTTCGGGGCGCTCCATACGGTGTGCGGCAGCGACACGACGGCGAGGCCGCTTACGCCTCAGGTTCAGCCCCTCTTCACAGTAGATTCGGTAGGTTTTCTTGTGATTGATCAACCAGCCTTCGCGGCGCAGCAGAACGTGAATGCGCTCTACGCCGTAACGTATCCGAGTTTCGGCAATCTCCCGGATGCGCCGGCGCTCGGCACGGTCATCACGTGGGCTCGGCACATAGAAGTACGTGGCCTGGCGTAGCTGCAATAGTGCTGTCGCACGCCGGATGCTCACCCGATACGCTTGAATCAAAAAATCAGCCAGCTCGCGCTTACGGGCTGGCTTCACAGCTTTTTTTGCACCACCTCCTGAAGCATTTGCTTGTCGAGGCTTAGGTCGGCCACCATGCGCTTGAGTCGGGCGTTCTCCTCTTCGAGTTGCTTTAGGCGCCGCAACTCCGAAACGCCGAGGCCGCCGTACTTCTTCTTCCAGTTGTAGAACGTGGCTTCGGAAATACCCATCTTCCGACACACTTCTGCCACCGGGGTACCCAGTTCGGCCTGCTTCAGCGCGAACGCGATCTGTTCTTCCGTGTACCTGGATTTCTTCATGCAAACCTCCCGCCCGTCAGGGCTTCAAATTTGCCAGAAATCTCTACTTCTCGCCGCTACGGTTTTTCGGGGGGAGGTCATGGCGATGAAACCATGGCGGATTGGGCGGAGCGTCATCTGGATCACGAGACTTGCTTCGATCCGGTGCCTTATCTGATGTTTTTTCCAGATGCCAGCGAGCCAGGAAAGCAGCGTTTGCTGCACCGGTTTCACCGGTATCTCCAGGATGTTCCGGGCGCTCAGCAGGCAGTGATCGACAGTTTTCACGAGATTTTGCCCAGCAGCGCTACTACGCCCGAGTCGATGGTGGCGGACTTGAGTATGCTTGCGCGCCGGCTACAGGCGCTGCTGGAGATGGGCTCGCAGGCTTGGCTGACTAGCCGTTCGTTTGATTCAGTGGCGGAGGGCCTGCTGCGGCATTGCTTGTGCGCTGTTATCACGGTCTGGTCGCGGCCGTCTTCGTTTCTTTATATGGAACAAAGATGCCAGGAAGAACGCCTCGTGCGGTGCGCTTATGAGATCTCGATCACGCTAAGTGGCCGCGAGAGCACGCCGGGCCGGCAAGAGCACATCAGCCATCTGTTGGCCTTGTGCCAACAGATGGAGTGGCTAGGCGTAGGCAGGACGGAGCGCTTCAACTATCTGAAGCGCATGCTGGATTGGCAGAAAGCCTCGTTGGTGAAGGACTGAGGGCGGGTTGGTGTAGACGGCGCGGGGGTCTTGTTTGGCTGGTGCTCAAAAAAAAAACGGAAATTAGCCGACGTTTTGCCGCGAATGGTTACTTAACGGGCTTGGGTTGTCATTTTTTGGCCGTAAATTTTTGTTGGCTAGTTGAGTCGTGTGTCACAGGACATGCGCGGAGGAAAGGGGTATGGGTTTTTCTGTAAATTCTGTAAATTCTGTAAATTCTGTAAAGATTGATGCGGCACCTGATGTAACGTTTGATGAGTCAGTGCTGGCGTCCAAAAAATCGGCGAATTCTTCAGGGATGTCCGTTACGCAATCGGGCGTGTCGCGCGTGCTGGACAGTCTGCTTGACAATATTTGTGCCCTGTTTGGGCGTTGCTCGCTGGGTACGTTGTCTGGTGCTAAACGTCGCTCGGGAGACTTTGAGCTTGCGGTGCCCAATCAGGTAGCCAAGTTTGAAGGCGAGGGTGCCAAAGTTGAGGCGAAATCGCGGCAATGGGCACCGCAGGCACTGCAGAAACCAGGTGTATCCGATTGCGCTGTGGCGACAACACCCGTTCAGCACTATTCACGAAGCGATGCGCAGCGCCTTAGTCGTGAGCAAATCGCGGCGGCGGCAAAAAACGCTGACAGTGAGGCAGTGTTTAAGCAAAGCGTCGAAAAAATCATTGCACCGTTTAGCGACATCGAAATTGATCTGGCAGGGCTTGATGATGCTTATCAAACTGCCGTGCTTGCTTGTCTGAGCGCAAATGCCGATGAAACTAAAACGCTGATGCTGAATATGTCAGGCCGAAAAGCCGGGGACGGTTCGGCGGCTTTTAGTGACAAATTTAAAGACCTGGTTGCTGCGACGAAAAATTTCAAGCAAGTTGAAATTAATGCAAACAAAGCGGGCATTGACGCTCACGCACTTTGCTCGGTTTTGCTGGAACTAGCTGAATCTAAAAATCTGAAATCACTTGATTTAAGTGGAAATCCTCTGAAGGAAAGTGGCGCGCAGTTTCCGGAGCGATTGTTGCCGAAGCTGAAACATCTAGAAAAGCTGGATATTTCTAATATAGAAATTAGTGATATATATATTGACTATATTAATGAAATGCAGGGTTTAACGGATCTGGTAATCAGAAACGCAGGCATAACGTCTCGAAACGTACTGAATCTGGGTCGCGGGATAAATCTGAAATCGCTTGATCTTAGAAGTAATAAATTTGAAATGAATGACGAAGCAAGCTTCGGAAGCTATCTGCGGCATTTTTCTCATCTTGAAGTACTTGACATCAGAGACAATGGATTTTCTGAAAAAGCGCAGCGAGCGATATTGCGCAATATGAGTGATCTGAAAGTCGAGGTGGTGGTAGATATTTCAGAGTCGATGAAGAAAAGTAAAGTGAGCTACCTGAAACACTCGATCCTGTCTTTCCTGCATCTGTAAATCGGCCGTCCTGCCCCTGTGTGCTGGCGTTTGCCAGCACACAATTCGATGCCGCAAGCAATAAACCGGGAACGTTTTGTGACGGCTTGTTACATAGAAAGCAGGAAGCAGGAATTTTAGCGGCGGACAGGCTCTGCCGGCCCATACATTTGGTCAGTGATTTTTTAGAGGGTAGTAGTACATGAGCAATATTCGTGGAATGAACAAAGTTACAAACGCTGAAAATATGAGTAGCCGTACTTCGATGACGCAGCCTGCTACGGCGCGAGACAAACTGGCGGAGCAGATTGCAAACACTGCGCTCGCGCATGTAGGGGCGATGCTTGAAGGTGTCAATTTCGCGCGGTGTTTGCTAGAAGGCAAATTTAAGGAGCAGGTTCCAGGTAATCCGCGTGCGAATCAGGATTCCAAGCCGAAGTGATTGGGGCTTTTGTCATTACCCGTTAATACCAGATGCGTATTGGCGGTATTTAAAGCCGGTTTGCCATTTCTGGGCTAACCGGCGATTGCCGTTGCGCCTGAGATTGACTGGCGTGCGGATTATTCCCGCCCCCTCGCATTACCCCTTCCGTAGAAAAGCATCACGTCCAAATGCCGCTCTGGCATAAAAAATCATTCAAATGCAGCGTCCGCCGGAACGTCATTAATTTCTTGCCAACTGCAAGTTAATTGCCAGTTAACATTCAAAAGCAACCCACAAACCCCAGGGCCAGACCGGTCTGGCCGCGCGCTGCGGGCAACGTTGTACCGAAAGTAGCGAGATTCTCAAACCAGCTTTATGCTGCTGGGCGGCGTGGTTTGGCCGTCTTTTGAGGTTTTCTGATTCTTTTTGTGTGTGGCTGGGTTATGAAAAAAAATCCGCGCCGTTGGCGCCGTTATGTTTTCGGCGGCATTGTGCTGCTGTTACTCGTTGGGCTGTCCTTTCATTTTTTCGGCAAAAAATCCGCGCCGCAGTATCTGAGCGCCAAGGTGACGCGCGGCAATCTCGAAAGCGCGGTGCTCGCCACTGGCGTATTGCAGGCCTATAAGCAAGTCGATGTTGGTGCGCAGGTATCCGGCCAGTTGAAGTCTCTCAAGGTGCAACTGGGTGACACCGTGCGCCAGGGCCAGTGGCTGGCGGAGATTGACCCCGTGTTGTCGCAGAACAGCCTGCGCCAGGCGCAGGTCAGCGCCGATAGCCTGATCGCCCAGCGTCGCGCCACTGCCGCGCAATTGCAGCAGGCCGAGCTGGCCTACCGCCGCCAGCAGCAGATGTTGCCCACCGACGCGACTTCACGTGCTGACTTCGAAAACGCCGCAGCCCAGTTCAACGTGCAGCGCGCCAATCTGGCATCGCTCGATGCCCAGGTCAAACAGGCGCGGATCCAGGTCGAATCGGCTCAGGCCAATCTGGGCTACACCCGGATCGTTGCGCCGATGAACGGCGAAGTCGTCGCCATCGTCACCCAGGAAGGCCAGACCGTGATCGCGCAGCAGCAAGCACCGGTGATTCTCAAACTGGCTGATCTCGACACGATGACGGTCAAGGCCCAGGTGTCGGAAGCCGACGTGATCCAGATCAAGCCGGGGCAGCCGGTGTATTTCACGATCCTTGGCGAAGCCGACAAGCGCTACTACGCCAAATTGCGTGCGGTCGAACCCGCGCCGCAGAATTTTCTTGAGACGCAAGGCAGTAGCGTGGGCGGCTCGTCCCGCAGCAATACGGCGGTGTTTTACAACGCGTTGTTCGACGTGCCGAATCCTGGCCATCGGCTACGGATTGCCATGACGGCTCAGGTGGGCATCGTTCAGGCCACGGCGCAAAAGACACTGACGATCCCGGTGGCTGCGCTGGGAATCAAAGATAAAAACGGCGCTTATACGGTGCGCGTGATTGGCAAGGATGGTCTGGCGCAACCTCGCACGGTGCGCACCGGCATCAATAACAACGTCCGGGTGCAAGTGCTGGCAGGACTCAGCGAAGGCGAGCAAGTGGTGATCGGTGACGCTGGGGCAGGGGGCTCCTGATGCATCGGGCTGCTACTGAGATTTCCCCGGCCCCAGCGGCCGTGCCTGCCAGTGCGATTGTTGCTGAGCCGCTGCTAGAGCTACGCGGCGTGAGCCGCAGTTTTCTCTCGGGCGAACGCGAAGTCACCGTGCTGCGCGAGATCAATCTGACGATTCATGCGGGCGAGATCGTGGCCATCATGGGCGCATCGGGTTCCGGAAAATCGACGCTGATGAACCTGCTGGGTTGCCTCGACCACGCTAGCGCGGGCAGCTATCGCGTGCGTGGGCGCGAAACCGGCACGCTGGACGGCGACGAGCTGGCGCGTTTGCGCCGCGAGCATTTTGGTTTCATTTTTCAGCGCTATCACTTGCTGCCTAATCTGAGCGCGGCGGGCAATGTCGAAATGCCCGCGATCTATGCCGGTGTGCCACCTGGTGCACGCCATGCGCGCGCCCAAGCGCTGCTCACGCGCCTTGGCCTGAGTGGCCGCGAAGCCCATCGCCCCGGCCAGCTTTCGGGTGGCCAGCAGCAACGCGTGAGCATTGCCCGCGCGCTGATGAACGGCGGCGAAGTGATTCTGGCCGACGAGCCCACCGGCGCACTCGACAGCAAAAGCGGCCAGGACGTGATCCGCATCCTGCGCGAATTGAACGCACAAGGGCACACCGTCATCATCGTCACGCACGATGAAAAGGTCGCGGCTAACGCCCGGCGCATCATCGAAATCAGCGACGGCGAAATCGTTAGCGACCGCGCCAATACACCAACTGAAGACGTGCCCGTGAGCACACCTGAAGTGGATATTCCACCGCACGAACGACGCTTGACCGCGAGCCTTGGGCGCTTTGCCGAAGCATTTCGCATGGCGTGGATGGCACTGCTCTCGCATCGCTTGCGTACCTTGCTGACGATGCTGGGCATCATCATTGGCATTACCTCGGTGGTGTCGATTGTGGCGATTGGCGCGGGAGCGAAGGCGTACATGCTCAACGAAATCGGCAGCATTGGCACCACCACGATTGATATTTATCCGGGCAAAGACTGGGGCGACACCAGCGCCGCTTCGATCCAGACACTGGTTCCCGCTGATGCGCAGGCGTTGCGCGACCTGTATTACGTCGACAGCGTGACGCCGGGTGTGGGCCGTTCACTGCTGCTGCGCCGGGGCAATGTCGATGTCAGTGCTCAGGTGAGCGGCGTGGGCGAGAGCTTCTTCCAGGTGCGCGGGGTGAAGCTCGCGCAGGGCATCGCGTTTGGTGAAGAGGCGCTGCGCCGCCAGACCCAGGTGGCCGTGATCGACGCCAATACCCAGCGCAAGCTGTTTCCCCATGGCGAAGATCCGCTCGGTGAGGTGATCCTCGTAGATAACCTGCCATGCACCGTGATCGGCGTGACGAGCGAAAAGAAAAGCATGTTTGGCAGCGATAAAAATCTCAACATCTGGCTGCCCTACACCACTGCGAGCAGCCGCTTGTTTGGTCAGACGTCGCTCGACAGCATTACCGTGCGCGTGCGTGACGGCCAGCCAACGGCCGCCGCCGAAGCGGGCATCGTGAAGCTGATGGAGCAGCGCCACGGGCGCAAGGATTTTTTCACTTACAACATGGACACCATTGCCAAAACGATGCAGCGCACCAGTCAGTCGATTACTTTGCTGCTGGCGCTGATCGCTGTGATCTCGCTGGTGGTGGGCGGCATTGGTGTGATGAACATCATGCTGGTGTCGGTTACCGAGCGGACCCGCGAGATTGGTATCCGCATGGCGGTGGGAGCGCGGCAGAGTGACGTGATGCAGCAGTTTCTGGTGGAAGCGGTGCTGGTGTGCCTGATCGGTGGCGCGCTGGGGATTACGTTGTCGTTTGGCTTTGGTGTGTTGTTTTCTCTGCTGGTGGACGAATGGAAAATGGTGTTTTCGGGGTATTCGATTGCTATGGCGTTTTTCTGCTCGACGCTGATTGGCATCGTGTTTGGCTTCGTCCCGGCGCGCAACGCGTCGCGGCTCGATCCGGTCGATGCGCTGTCGCGTGATTAGATCAGGAAAGCTGATGATTTCAACAAAAACTATGACGTTCACCGGCTGCTTCATCGCCTGTGCGCTGGCAGGCCTGGCGGGCTGCGCGCATCCAGGTGGCGCGGCGCTGCCCACGGTGGAGCTGCCGCCGCAGTGGTCCACGCCGCAGCCTGAGGCCACCGCGTTAGCCACGCTAACGCCGCAGCTATCTTCGTCTGTCAGCCAGCCCGATCCGGGCACGGCACGGGCTATGGCCACGGCCACGCTACAAGCCGAATGGTGGCGCAGCTTCAATGATCCGGTGCTGGATCAGCTCATCAGCCGCATGCTGGAGGTTAATAACGATCTGGCTGCGGCAGGCATCCGCGCGTATCGCGCCCGTTTGCAGGCTGGGCTGGTCGATACCAACTTGACGCCAACGGTGACGGTGGGTGCGAGCGGCCAGATGTCACGCTCGCTAGAGCAGCATCAAACAAGCCGCAGCAGCAACCTGAATGCTTCGCTGAGCTACGAATTAGACCTGTGGGGCAAGCTCGCGGCCCAGCGTGACGCCGCTGCCTGGGAAGCCCACGCCAGCGCCGAAGACCGCGAAGCGACCCGGCTCACGCTGATCGGCACCACCGCTGGGGTGTACTGGCAACTGGGCTATCTGAACCAGCAAATCGCGCTGGGCGAGGCCAATATCGCTGATGCCCAGCGCACGCTTGAGCTGGTGCAGGCACGTTATGCGGCAGGCGCGGTGTCGGGTCTGGATCTGGCGCAAGCCGAACAGAACGTTTCGAGCCAGCGCGCCGCGCAAACCCAGTGGCTGCAGCAACGCGAGCAAAACCGTAACGCGCTGGCGCTGCTGTTTAACCAGCCGCCGCAAGCTCGCGCGGCTGAACCCAGCACGCTTGCGGTTACCGCGTTGCCGCCCGTGCAGCCTGGTTTGCCCGCTGATCTTTTGAGCCGCCGCCCTGATTTGCAGGCAGCCGAATCACGTTTGCGCGCGACGCTGGCGAATGTCGCGGTGACGCGCCGTAGTCTGTATCCGAGCTTTACGTTGACAGGCAGTCTGGGCACGGCCAGCGACACCCTCGTGCGCGTGCTGCAAAACCCGGTGGCGGCGGTTGGGCTGGGCCTGGCGCTGCCGTTTATTCAATGGAACACGGCGCAGCTCAATCTGAAGGTGTCGCAAAGCCAGTATGACGAAGCATTAGTGAATTTCCGTCAGCGTTTGTACGGTGCACTGGCTGAAGTGGAAGATACGCTCTCGGCGCGCGCGCAATTGCAGGCCGAAGCACAGCAGCGCACGCTGACGCTGGCCCAGGCGAGCCGCGCACAAGCATTGGCGCTGGTGCGTTTTCGCGCTGGCGCAACCGGTGTGCAGCCATGGATCGACATGCAGCAAAGCGTGCGCAATGCGCAGAGCGCGCAGTTATCGAACCAGTTGAACCGGCTCAATAACCAGATGAAGCTGTATCAGGCGCTGGGCGGTGGCCAGCAATGAGTGACCGCGGATGAGTCTCGACCTGCTTCTCGACTCGCTACCAGGCGAGCCAGTGCGTGTGGCGCATGCAGGGCCATCGGGCGTGGCGCTATGGCGCGTTGCCATCGCGCTGGACGCTGCGCTTGATTCCCGATGTTTTGCCATGCTAACGGCGGATGAGCGGCAGCATGCAGAGCGTTTTTTGCGGCATGAGGATGCGGCGCGCTTTGCGGCGGTGCGCGCTGCGTTACGTGTTTTGCTGGCCCGCTTGCTGGGCTGCACGCCGCATGAGCTGGTGTTGACGCGTGATGCGCATGGCCGGCCGCAGCTAGCCTCTGGTGCTGCGGCACTGGATTTCAATGTGTCGCATTCAGGTGGCTACGGGCTGATTGCGCTTTCTACGGTGGGACGGGTTGGGGTTGATATCGAGCAGCGCCGTGCGGATTTTGACTGGCGCGCGGTGGCCGCGCTGACGCTAGACCACGCGGAGCAGGTCGCGTTGGCCGCTTGCGCCACGCCTGCGGCACAGAATCATGCGTTTTATGACAGCTGGGTGGCGAAGGAAGCGTTGCTGAAAGCCGCTGGCGTCGGCGTGGTGGAAGGCTTGCATATCGCACCGCTGACACCGCGCACCAGCGAGCAAGTCGCGTGGTGCGCCGCGGCGCGAGCCCGCTGGCCTGAGTTTGCTGCCGCCTGGGTGGCGATGCCTGACGGATACGCGGCCTGTGTGGCATGGTCGGAAAGATTGTGAGGTGAGGGTTTGCGGGCCTCAAATCTGGATGGCTGCAGAAGGGCTTTATCACCTGTGATTGATAAAAGGTGCGATATAGCCGGATAAGAAAAAGAGTGTGATGAGTGCGTTAAGAAGGATAAATGTAGTTATCCATTTCTTCATTGTCCAATGCGCCCATGCCATTGCATTTAGCATTAAAAATAATCATGCTGGAAATAAAAATATAACGCTCAACGTCAAGGTGGTTAGCCATTTTGAGTTGCAATACTCCATATCAGAACAGCTTGAAAATGGCAGATTAGCTGTTGGTGCCAAGGGGATGTGGCTTAGCACATAAAGCAAGAGCCAGACTATAAATAGTCCCCATATAAAACCAGGAGCGGCGATAACACTTCTGTTCATTTCATCCAAACTCAAAAAATAAAATTGTTTTTGCTTGACTCAAGTCTGAGTACAGGTTGTCGCGCCGGCCTCTTAAGCATGACAGAGGATTCACTATTTGCGGGATTCCTACCTGGAAGCGTAGAAAAGACTCTGCTTTCCTTTTCCTTGCAATACAACTGTTCCATAAAAAATCAGTGATCCACAGCAAATAAAACTGGCAGCAATAATTCCAGCCAGGAATCCAGAAAACATAACAAAACCGCCCGTTGTGGCCGGGTCGCCGTGCCGGACTGCCGCTTTACGCATGATGGCGCTCTCCGTTCGTGGCCGTGGCCAGAAGCGGTGGCCTGTCATGGGTGATGCGCCCTTCGCGCCGAATGCGCAAACCATTGGCTACAAAAAGTACGCCGTTTCATGGTTCTGCTGATCTGACATCCTGAAGTCTCCCAGTTTTAAATGGACGAGTGCAAACCGGTACCGTGTCTCTTCGAAGCGCACACACCGAAGGCGAGTACATGTGTGCATTTCACAACTCTTCGGTATTGGATCAATCTGAAAACAGAAACTGGTATTGCAAATGTCCCTGGATGTTTTGCCGCAGCGCGATCGTTTTTAGGAGCAGGGGCGGCCTTAACCGCGGAATCTGCAGAATTTCCGATGCTGGGCAAAAGCGATGCATTGCCTCCGAGTGAAGTCCCAACATGAGCCGGCGTTCGAGGTCAGACAGCGACGCAAAAAACGTAGCAAAACTGTAATTTTTCTCTAAGTGAGAATGATTCGCATTTGTGTTAGATTGCGCTCCTCTGACCTGATGACGGAGTTGCACCGATGGCTGAAGTATTCGCGCAAGCGGCCCCCAGTCTTACCCGGCAACCTCGCCCGTGTCTTCCCTCACCCGCTTCTGGCAAGGCTTCTGTGCGTTGTGGTGCGCAGTACGGTTTGCTGGCTGAGGTCCTGATTGCCCAGCGGCACATGCTGGTGAATCTGGCCCGTTCATTTGTCGGTTGTGGCAGCCGTGCCGAGGACGTGGTTCACGATGTCTTCATCAAACTGAGCGGATTTCCGAACCAGGATGCGATTCGCCAGCCTCAGGCTTATGTCACGCGGATGGTGCGCAATGCTGCCATCGACGCTTGCCGCCGCCAGGCGCTGGAAAACACCTGGCATGCCTGCGAAGAGGATGGCTTTGAAGTCCCTTCGCCCGAACCCACCCCTGAAACTGCCCTCGTCACGCGCGACGCGCTGCGCCAGGCGTTTGATGCGCTCGCGCAATTGCCTGAGCGCACCCGCACGGCTTTCGAGCTGGTGCGCCTGAGCGAGGAGACGCTGCAGGAAACCGCACGCCAGCTCAAGGTGTCGCAAACGCTGGTGCATTTCATGGTGCGTGACGCGGCCCAGCATTGCGCCAATTGCGCGGCGGGCAGCTTTTCGCACAACGCATGTGCGTCGCGGCCACGCTCGCGGGGTAAAAAAACCCAGGCGTCAAACGTCAATTGATTAACCGGCGACACACCACACCACATGGATCGCATGGGTGAAGGCTGAAGCCGGGGTGTGAGGCCGCACTGGCTCAAGGTGCTGCCGATTTTTCTATTCATTCATTGCGCGCGCCTGGCCGCGCCCGAGAGACGATGAACCAGCCTTCTTCTACTCCTCCCGTTTCTTCTTCCACCGTTAGCTCAGCCTCAGCCGTTGCCGGTGAGCCCGAGCTTGAGTACACCGTGGTGCTTAATCACGAGGAGCAGTACTCAATCTGGCCGACGTTCCGCGAAGTGCCCGCGGGCTGGCGCGAGGTGGGGGTCCGTGGCGCGAAAGCCATGTGTCTTGAGCATATCGAAGCAGTCTGGACTGATATGCGCCCGGCCAGCTTGCGCCGTTATCTGGCTGGGCTAGGCGACGCGGCTTGAAGCGCGTGTGGCCCGTGGCCCGTTGAGGGCGCAGCCAGGGTTGCACCAGGTTTGCCGTCAGGTTTCGCCGCACCGGCAGCCTTGCCGCGCCTCGGGTCTTCCCGCTACGCCAGCTAGCCCCAGTCATTTCGCTTCGTGCTGGCCGCCGCATCATTGCTGCTTTCTGGCTGCTCAAGACTCTCCGTTTGTTCACGTCGTAAGGAACCCTTATGTCATCGCTTTCACCGGCCCGCGACGATCTGCGTATCGAGCCGGGTTTTCCCGTCGTGATCTCGCCGCGCGCGGGTGTGACGCTGACGCTTGAAGAAGCCACTCCTGCGCTGCGCCCGGTGGTTGACGACTGTCTTGAGCGCGCCGGTGGCGTGCGTTTCACCGGTTTTGCCGTGCCTTCCATTGACGCGTTTCAGCGCTTTGCTGCTTCATTTGGCGAGCCGCTGATTGGCTATGAGTTTGCTTCAACACCGCGCAGCCAGGTGGAAGGCGCGGTGTACACCTCCACCGAATACCCGCCGCACCGTTCGATCCCCTTGCACAACGAGCAGGCGTACACGCGCGAATGGCCGATGCGCATCTGGTTCCATTGCGCGCTGGCGGCGCGTGCGGGTGGCGCGACGCCGATTGCGGACAGCCGGGCGATTTATCGCGCGCTCGATCCGGCGCTGGTGCGCCGCTTTGCTGAGCGCGAGTTGCTGTATGTGCGCAACTTCGGCCAGGGGCTCGATTTGCCGTGGCAGCAGGTTTTTGGTTCTGCGGACCGGGCCAAGGTGGAGGGCTATTGCGCCGCGCGCGGCATTGAGTGCGAATGGCGTACCGGTGACGATGGTGAGCAATTGCTGCGCACGCGCGAGCGCTGCCAGGCTGTGGCACGCCATCCACGCACGGGTGACGATGTGTGGTTTAACCAGGCGCATCTGTTCCATCTGTCGGCACTCGATGACGATATGCAAGACGCGCTGGTGGATGCGGTGGGCCTGGAAAACGTGCCGCGTAATGTGTATTACGGCGACGGCGCGCCGCTTGAAGCCGAGGCGCTGGCGCAGATCCGCGCGGTGCTAGAGCAGCAGCGAGTGGTGTTTCCATGGCTCGATGGTGATGTGCTGATGCTCGACAACATGTTGAGCGCGCATGCTCGTGATCCGTTCGAAGGCCCGCGCAAAGTGGTGGTGGCGATGGCGCAAAGCTATACCCCAGCACGTGCGCCGCAACGCGCGGTCATGGCGCGATGAGGCCACTGGACGGCAATGCAGCTTCGATCGCGCTGGCGGCGCGCGGCTTGACGGTGGGCTACCGCGATTACGTAGTGCTGGACGGGCTGGAGATTGCGCTGCGCGCGGGCTGCGTGACCGCGTTGTGCGGGCCAAATGGCTGCGGCAAAAGCACCTTGTTGCGCAGCCTGGCGGGTTTGCAGCCGCTGCAGGCTGGCTCGGTCACGATAGCGGGCGTGCCGTTGAGCGCTTACCGGCGGCGCGATTTGGCGCGCACTTTGACGCTGCTGTCGCAGTTCAACCAGATTCCAGCCGGGCTGAGTGTGCGCGAGCTGGTTGCGTATGGCCGTTATGCGCATGGCGGCTGGTTGCGTGGGATGTCGGCGGCAGACCGCCTGGCTGTCGATGAGGCGCTGGCCGCGAGCGGGCTGAGCGATGACGCTGAGCGCGAGATCACAGCACTCTCAGGGGGCGAGCGGCAGCGCGCATGGATTGCGATGGCACTGGCGCAACAAGCGCCGATCGTGTTGCTCGACGAGCCCACCACTTACCTCGATGTGCATCATCAACTGGAGATTTTGTCTGAGCTACGGCGCTTGAATCGTGAGCGTGGGCTGACGCTGGTCTGGGTGCTGCATGACCTGAATCAGGCGGCGGCGTTTAGCGACGAGATCGTGTTGATGCGCGCGGGCAAGATCATCGCCCAGGGCAGTCCTGACGCGATCATCAACCCCGAGCCGCTGGAGGCGACGTTTGGCGTGCCGATGCTGCGTATGGCGCATCCCCAGACGGGCACGCCGATGTGCGTGCCTGCGCATCCGTCCGGGGACGATGCAGCTGCGGGGGGGCAAGAAGTTAGCCATACGAATCACGCGGGCTTGTTTGTTGCGGCCGATACGGTAGCGCCCGTCGTACCCCCCGCGATGAAGCGCAGCGCATGACGGTTTGTGCGCCGTGCCGCCGCACCGTCGTTCACGCCAGGCCGTTGCCACTATGACGATCACAACGACTTCCTCTCCTGATGCCGCTGCCACTGCTATTACGCCGCCGCGCTGGCGTGCCGCACCGCCTGGCTACGCGGGCACGCTTGGGTTGGCGCTGCTGCTGGCGCTGGTGGCGCTCGCTGCCTGGCGTTTAGGCCCTGATCTGCGTTTGCTGCTCCGTCCCGCATCCGCCGCATCCGCCATGTCACTCACTGGACTCGACACCGCCGCGACCCGCGCGCTGGCGCAAGTGCTGTTGTTTGAGCAGCATTTGCCGCGCGTGCTCGCGGCCGTGCTGGCGGGTGGCTGCCTCGGTGTCGCAGGGGCGTTGTTTCAGGCGCTGACCCGTAATCCGCTGGCATCGCCCGATTTGCTTGGGATTACTGGTGGAGCGCAGCTGGGTTTGCTAGCGACGATGCTGGTGCCTGCCCTCGCCGGGGCGGCATCGGTGCCGCTGCTGTTTGGCTGCGGTTTGCTGGCGGCGCTATGCGTTGGCGCGGCGGCGGGGGGCTGGCGTGCGAGCCCGTTGCGGCTGGTACTCGCGGGTAGCATTTGCATGTTGCTGTTTTCGGCGGTGACCACGCTGATTCTTGCGTTCTTCGAGCAAAGCATCGCAGGTGTCGCGCTGTGGGCTAGCGGCAGCCTGTATCAAGCGGGTGCAGCGGGCTGGCTGAGCGCTGCTGCGTGGCTGGTGCTGCCGTTGCTCGCGCTACCGCTGCTTGTGCGTCCACTGGACCCACTGGCGCTGGGCGATGACGCGGCGCAGGCGATTGGCGTGCAGATTCCGGCGACGCGTTTATCCGGGCTGATGGTGGCCGTGGCGTTTGCCAGCATTGCAGTGAGCCTGGCGGGGGCGCTCTCGTATGTCGGGCTGATTGCGCCAAACCTGCTGCGGCATTGGCGCGGTGTGCGTGCGGCTCGGCTGGCCACGCTGGTGCCGTTGTCGGCGCTGGTGGGCGCGGTGCTGGTGCTAGCCACCGATAGCGTGGTGCTGGCGCTGGATCTGGATGGCACGTTGTCGACTGGGGTCGCCATTGCCGTGGTGGGGACGCCGTTGATGCTGGCGATGATTCGTCATGGCGGCGTGTGGCTGCGCGCGCCGGGTGCCGTCGAAGCGCCCGTGGTGCCGCCCGTGCGTGGTGGTTTCGCCGCGTGGCTGACGGCGTTGCCGCCAGTGGCGGTGATTGCCGTTTTGAGCGTTGGCGCGGCACTGGTGCTGCTGCTTGGCGGCTCGCTAGGGCCGACGCTGATTGGCCCGGCACGCTGGCTCGCAGCGTTCGGAATAGACGGTTGGGGTTGGGGCCACCATGGCTTCGATCAGGTCGCGCGGAATGTGCTGGATTTGCGTTTGCCCCGGTTGCTCTGCGCGCTGTTGGCGGGTGCACTGCTTGCTGGCAGCGGGGTGCTGATGCAAAGCGTGGTGCGCAATCCGCTGGCGGGCCCGGAAGTGCTCGGCGTGACGCAAGGCGCAGCGCTGGCGACGTTGGTTGCGCTGGTGCTGTGGCCACTGGCAGCACACAGCACGCTGGCGGCTGCGGCATTGATTGGGGGCGGGGCGACCTTGCTGCTCACGCTCATGCTGAATCGCCGCACGCGCTATGCACCGCTCGCGGTCGCGCTGAGCGGGATTGTCATCGGCACGCTGTGCACCACCTTGGCGCAATGGCTGATCGTGCAGGAAAGCGTGCAACCCGCGCGCTTCGTGGTGTGGCTGGTGGGCGGCACGTATGGCCGAAGCTGGGCTGATGTGCGCGGTTTGTTGCCGTGGTGCGTGCTGGCGTTGCCGGTGTTCGCGTTGTTGGCCCGGCCACTGGATTTGCTGGCACTGGGCGACGATCAGGCCGCCGCACTGGGTTTGCCAGTGGCCGCGTTACGCCCGCTGGCGCTGAGCGTGGCGACGGTGGCGGCATGTGCCGCTGTGGCCGCAGTCGGGCCGATTGGTTTTGTCGGCTTGATGGCACCGCATCTGGCGACGCTGCTGGGGGCGCGAACGCATCGCGTGCGGCTCTGGCTGGCGGCGGCATGTGGTGCGCTGCTGCTGGCCGCCGCTGATATTGGCGCGCGGACCTTGCTGGCACCTCGTGAAATTCCGGCAGGGATTTTGACTGCGTTGATTGGCGCACCTTATCTGCTCGCGCTGCTAGTGCTGCAGACGCGCCGCGAACGTGGTCGTAGCCGATGACGGCCGGGTTGCCAGGGCGGAGTGGTGCGGTTGCGATGGTGGCGGGACCCGTGGTTGGGTCTAACGCTGGGCTTGCTGCTGGTTCTGCTGCGGGTTCCACTGGTTCTGCGGGTTCCGCCGTGGCAGCAGTGCGGCCGCTGTGTGCTGAGATGCCCGGTGCATCTGTGTTAGCCCCTGCTTTGCCATTGTCTGCATGGCTAACTGATGTTTCGCCGTGGGTAACGTCTGTCGACGGTGTGTGGCTAGGTCCGGTGCCTGAGCGCTGGCGCGATGAGCCCGATTGCTGCGGCATTGCGCTGACGCAACTACCGCAGCAACGCGCAGCGTTGCTTGACGCGATGGTGCGGCATTACGGCGGCGAACAGGAACAACACGCTCGCGCGCTGTTATCGCAATGGAGCAAATACTACTTTCGCCTCGTGGCGCTGGCCCCGCTGGTGACGGCACTGGAGCTGCAACGGCCACTCGCCATGGCGCCATCGCAATGCACCCTGGTGTTGCGCGCTGGCATGCCCGAGGCGTTGTATCTCAGCGCCGATGCGCTCGGCCCATGCACCGACGACCCAGCGCAACGTTATGCCTCGTTGTGCGATGAACATCTGCCCTGGGTCATTGAGACTTTGGCCAGCTTCACGCAGATTGCGCCGCGTGTGTTCTGGAGCAACGCGGGCAATTTGCTGGACTGGTTCTTTGAACAAGCCGCGACGCTGCCGCAGGCCGGGCGTGATGCCGCCTGGCTTTTTGGCGCGCGCCTGCTCGCTGGTGACACCGAGCGCAATCCTTTGCGTTGCCCGGTGCGCTGGGTGACGCCACGTTCGGCATGTCTGCCCACACCGTTCCGGGTTCGCCGGGTGTGCTGTGTGCGTTATGAAATCCCTGGAGAAGAACAACTGTGTTCAAGTTGCCCACTGCTGCTTACGTTGAGCGAGGACGAACTCGCGCGCCAGGAGGCGGTGAAATGAGCGATGTCATGAATGGCGCGATGGTGGCGGCGCGTGGCCGGGGATGGGGCTGGGGGGCAACTGCTTTAAGAGGGGTGCCGCTGGCGCTTGTGTGTGGTTTGGCGCTGGGTGGGGTGTTGCCGTTTAATGCCGTGGCCGCGGCACCACCGGTTGCGGCATCGCTTGCTTTGGTCTCGGCTGTAGCGACTACATCAGCTACAGCGACAACAGCGACAACAGCGACAACAGCGACAACAGCGACAACATCACCCACTGCCCCAAACCACCTCACCCCATTCACCTGCGAGCCGTTGACGCGCAATCTCACCGTCACGCAAGCCAGCGCAAGGTTGCCACTGCGGCCCAAGCGGGTCGTGGTGCTGGAGTTCATGTTTGCTGAAGCGCTGGCGGCGCTTGATCTCACCCCAGCCGGCATGGTTGATGTCGCGTTCTACCCCGGCTGGATCGACTATGACAACGCACGGCTGCGCACCGTGCCAGATGTGGGCACACGCCAGGAGCCCAGCCTCGAAGCGATTGCCGCGCTCAAGCCTGATCTGGTGCTGGGGATGGGTTTTCGTCACACGCCTGTTTTTGCCGCGCTGGATGCGCTTGCGCCTACGGTGTTGTTTCAGTTCAGTCCTGATTTACCCGTGCAAAACGTGCATACCGCCGCCGCTGCAAGCACCACCCAGCTCGAATGGACTCGGCAGATTTTTCGCACCATCAGTTGCCTGACAGGCCGTCAGGCAGAGGCGCAGACAGTGGAGCAGCAACTGGATGCCGCGCTCGCCCGTGATGCGCAACGGCTCGCTGCCGCAGGACGTCGTGGCGAAACGTTAGTGCTGCTGCAGGAATTGGGCTTGCCAGGGCGTTACTGGGCCTATACCGGAAACAGCATGGCTGGCGGCATCGCCCGCAAGCTGGGGTTGAATTTATGGCCTGGCCAGCCGAGCCGTGAAGGCACTCGCCTGGTGAGCACCGAAGATTTGCTGCACCAGCCGCGCGCGACGGTGTTGATGGTGAGCGCTACCGGCCCGGACATGACGTTGGCGGCGAAGCTGGATGCGCCGGTTTGGCGCTTTGTCCCGGCGCGGCGTGCGGGACGCGTGGCGCTGCTGGAGCGCAACATTTGGGGTTTTGGCGGACCGATGTCGGCACAGCGGCTGGCGAATGCCATGACTGATGCGCTACTGGCGTTGCCACCACCGGTTGTACCGCCACAGCATTAAGCGCTGCCCGGTGTTGTGCCCTCGTGGCGTTGCCCCAGCTCTGGTTCTGACCAGGGCAGGTAGTGATGGACGGACGGAACGAAGTTGTCCGGATGTGACATGGGGATGCTTTTCGGCGTTTGAGTCTGACCGTTTTTTTCGGGGTCCATTTTCATTAGCCAATGGGAGCGCAAGCTCCGTATCTCAGGTGTGACGATTTCATTTATCAGGTTGATGGTGTAGCCGGGCCTTTTGTACACCTCGGGGAAAAAGGAACAATGCGCGCGCGTTTCAATCTGGTCGTGTAATTCTTTCAGGCCATGGACGATGGCATGGAACATGAACTCTTGCGCGATCGCGTAATTGAGCGGCTCGATAGAGTTGCGCAGGTAGAAGTTCAGACTTTCCGCCAGGATTAAAGATTGCGACGTACGCAAAAATTCGCGCAATGGCAGCGTGTTTTCGTCGTGGATGGCGCTATCGCACAATGCGTGCAACTGGGCTGTTTCATGGCATAGGTCGATGCGCTGCGAGATCACGTGCATGGCTTCCAGTTGCGACAAGGAAGCATTTCGTTGAATCAGGATTTTCGTCCGGCGCAGTGTGCCCAACTGAAGCGAATGCTGCATGAGCGTCCTGCCCTTGGTATCGGTTTGTTCGAGATCCATGCCAGGGACGTCGAGCAGCAGCTCGAAGGTGCTGTTGCAGCCATATTGAAGCGCGAGATGAAGCAGTGAGTCTTGCGGGCTGATGTTCTGGATCGGTGGGGTGCCTTGTTTCAGTATCCCGGCGACGACATCGGGACGCCTCTCGACGATGGCCTGCGCCAACTGCTTTAGCTGTCCGGTCCCAAGTTGAGGGGGGAGATTGGGGCATTGCTGCGGTGTGTTGAACGACTGCGGCACTTCAATCACGTTCGTCCGGTTCGTCCAGTCAGGCGTTTGCCCGGCATCGCCGACTTGACAGAGATCGCCCCATGGCACTTCATCGCCGTTTAATTCGGGCACGCGATATTCGGTTTGCTGATTACCTGCATGACGGATCATGTCCGGCAGACTTACAGAAACAGTCTGGTCGAGCATGCGTGGCTGAATTAACTGCACGTATCGCGCTGATCCAGTGGAGTGGGGGTTTCCGTTGAGGCCGTTCACCTGGACATGCGGAGAGACTGCGTTGTTGTGCTCGGGTGCTTGAAACGTTGACGCTTGAAAACCAGAAGGGTTTTGCCTGTGAAACTGGGCTGATTCCATAACAATCCTTGTAGAAAAATCTCAAGCTCGGATAGCCAGAATGAAAACCTGTACAAGGAGTGCGTCTGCAAGATATGGCTGGCGTTTGAATACAACGCTAGCCATATCTTGCTTGAGCTTTTCGGGTTGGCTTCCGAACCCAGGATTGGGCTAAAACGGGTGATTTAAACCTGTGGAATCACGATGGTGGTAGCGGCGCACAATACGCCACACCGCACCTGAGTAACGCAAATGGATGTTGCACGCGGCTATTCGCTGGCCGTTGGCTAAACACTGGGCGACTGCATGCAGGAGATTCAGGTCGGCTAAACAGTCTTAGGGTGAACAACATGAGCCTGGTGGAGGCGGGGGAACTGAGTGTGAATAATGGTCAAGTTTGCCAGGGCCTTGAGCAATTCTGTAAAGACCTGGCGCATCTTGGAGGCCCTTACGGGGAGATCTAATGGGCCGGATTGAAACTTTAATTTGTTTATATTTAATGATTTAAGTGACGTGTATTGGGTAAGGAGATTTAAGATTGAAATAAATGTATCCGGGTGGAATCTGGAATTTTCAAGATTAAGTGCAACAAGATTCGACGGGTTGCTCTGATTTTCTTCCATTATTTTGAGTAAACTATTCGTTTGATAAAACGAATTGCCCGGTTGGTTGAGCGTAATTTCCTGATTGCCTGATATTTCGCGATTGAATACGGAACTTGCCAAGCCAGTTTTGAACTGGTGTTCAAAGTCATCGCCAGAAAATTCATCCTGGGAATCATCTTTGAATAAATTCGGTTGAATGGTCAATTCAACATGAGGTAGCTTGCGATTTTTTATAGTCTTGGCGATAACTTCACAAATTTCTTTTTCTGTGGAAAAACTTGTCCAGTAATTAAGCCCGGTTATGGTATGTTTCTGAGTCACTTTTCTTGCGTTGTGAACAATTTCTTCGCTAATTTTCCAGCCTGAATTTTCCTTCTTTTTGTTTATCTTTTTTGCTGCCAGCCGCTCAAACTGTTTTGAAACCAGGGAATAATTGATGACGGATTGAGCGTCGCCATCCCCAATTATTTTTTGCATGATGTGTTCATTGGTTATTATAAATGACGTTTCTTTATTGTCTGATATTCTGGTTAGTGTTTTTTTGGTTTCAAAATTTTCATCGTTAATATTGAAAATGCCATCCAGATTTGAAATTTCGAGTGCTGCAGGTGTGATTTTTTCTTTCTTTTTCAGAGATATTGATGAGATAAATTTTTCAAAAAAATTAAACACCGATTGCTCTTTGCTTCGCGGGGCAGCAGCCGGCTGGGTGGAAAATTTTGAAATACTTTTGCCGGATTCAATGGTTTTCGTTTCGGTTTTATAAGTTTTATTTTTGATTGAAAAATTATCCGGCATGATGGTTTTGTCGAAAATTAAAAACGATAAGTAACTTGATGTTGAAATTCGTTCCATTTTTAACGTAATCCACGGGCGAATCACGTTTCCGGAACGAGCCAATCCGGTTGGATCCTGTTCATCCCGCTTACCGGGAAGCGCACAAGAAATTCTCACGATGCTCGCCTGCGCAGGCTCGGATCGGCTATCTGGAAACACGTGATCCGAATTTCTTTGGGATGTGAATCTGGAAGTGCGGGCTGCAGACTCTGCCGTAATGGTTCGGTTTGTCGGATCCTGCTTAGGTCCAAAATTTTATTTCGCAACACTTTCTAAATTTCGCGGCGGCTGGAGAGCGCCAGCAAGGTCACGCGCAACCTGGCGGGCATGGACCACCATGAAGAGCTTGATCTGATTGGATAGTGCATAGCTTGATGCAGCAATTCCAGTTTAAAGCTGGGATTTGTAAACTGCTGCGGCAAGCAGCCTTAAGCGGCCTGGCTTTGTGCCGCAGCATTGCTGCGGATTATTCCATTGGGTCAAGTTTTGGCTCGTCCTCAATCATGATCTGCGCTTGCTCAGGGATATAGGGAAACCAGGCTTTGTCTTGTGAAGAGACTGACGCAGCCCGCATCTGCTCGCTGAACTTCTTGCGCTGCGACTCGATAAATGTTCTGACGTTTTCGCCTGATTTCGGTAACGTCGACAATGCCAGATCTTTTCTCGTCAGCCAGAAGGGGTCGTCGAACCAGCGTTTAGGATTGACCGGGCCTGGCTGGCCGGATAAACCTGCCAGCCGTGCCGTGATAGCCAGCGGATCGTAGTAATAGCCTTCGGCTTCCAGATAACTGGATTGTTCAATCAGTGCTGCGATGGATCTCGCCAGAAAAACCATTCTCATCGTGATGTCGGCGCGCTGACCGTCGAGCGCATCGGCATGGATCTGCTCCAGTTCGACCACCATGGTGAGCAGCCGATCGAGCGTTTCATATGTTTCGTCGGGTGAGTCCGGTCCAATCAGATGCACCATCGTTTCAAAGTGCTTCTGCAAGTACTGCTCGTTCAGGTGCTGACGATTCAGGTCGTATGGATAAGGGAAGTCTTTTACATAATGCGAAGAATGATTCTGATACAGATCAGATAGCCGCCATGCTGCATGCAGGTTGATCAGGCTGTTGCTGAGGAAGTCGCTGTCTAACGTGTCAGGCACACGGAGTTGCAACTGCTCAAGGATCGTGGCAAACGCGCTTAAATCTGTCTGATGGTGTTTGATTACGCGCTCAAACTGGCTGAATGAATAGAAATTCATGAAAGGAGGGAACAGGATCAGCACTAGGGATCGCCATCTTTCTGGTGTGGAAAGCTTTTTAAAAAGATCATTTCTAAGTCGTTCCTGACCTAATGCGTCGACTTCAAAATAATTGCGTAAATAGCATTCCGGGAAAAATTGATGAGACGTGCGAGTCTCAATTTTCTCTTGTGCTGTAACGTCTCCGCGCACAATCGCATAAGACAGAAGCAGAGAATTAATGTGGTGCGCAACGGGTTCGTGCTCATCGGTTGTGCGCCATGCGAACTTCAGGTCGGCACCTGCATTGAGCAATAGCTGAAGTGCTTCAGTGCTTCCTTTAACATTTTTCTCTGCCAGTTCGCGTGCAAGCAGCAGCGCTGCTTCTCCCTGCCCGTTGAGCAGATTTACATCGGCACCAGCGTCTAGCAGCGGGCCGGCGTATTCATGTCGTTCGAATTTGAATGCGCTGATAAGCGCAGTGTTGCCGTTTCTGTCGCGGAGGTTGATCTTGCCTCCGATACGCAGGTCATTGAGCAGAAGCTCAAAAATTTCGTCCCGTCCCAGGAAGATGGAGAGGTGCAATGGCGGGTTTTCTTTGAAGAACGTGTTTGGGTCTAGCGTGGGGTCTTCAAGTGCAGCGCGCACCCATTCAATACGATTGCTTTGAATCCCTTGATACAGCCACGTGTTCGCCCTGACGCTAGTGGTCGTTAGCAGGTTTCCAGTCCGTTGCAGGAGTGGTGGGCTTGGATGATCCCCTGTGGTTTCGGTCGAGAGATTCAACATTGACAACGGAGAGGGGCGATGAAGATCGCCAGTGGTTCGCACGAGTAGTGGTGGTGAATCTATGGTGACGCGTAGAGGAGGCTGCGAATGTGTTGCTTGACTTGGTGTTGCAGAAGGTGGCTGGATTGATTCAGAAACGAGATATCGCATTGAAAGTGAAATTCCTGACTTGGCGAGCACATGCTATGCCTTATGAATAGCCTAAGTAACGGGTAGTGCATGCCCAGTTCCATGCCACAAAATTTTTTGCATGGAGTAGAGATAAGTGCTGCCAGAGCAATGCACAAGCTAAACGGCCGCTAGCATTGTTTGAATGAAGTGGGCCCGCTGCGTTGACCCGATGCAGCGGCATTACCTGCCGCGAGGCACGGAGTTAAGCCGATTAACTGCCTGGTAGTCGTCAAACGTTTTGCGATTCTCCGGGTGCTTGAGCTTGATGGACAGATCTTGATTCAGCCGCTGCCAGATATCACAGCTGAATACTGTCTAACGGCATCGGCGCTTCCAGGTAAAGCGTGGCATTACACCTTGGATAAAAACGGCTGCGGCATGCATGTTTCGAGCCATGTTTGAAAGCGGATGCGGTCTTCTTGATCTGGCATGGTGGTAGTCGCATGAGACATTAATTCGGTGTAAAGCCTGTGTAACTGCGCAGTGCTCGTTGAGCCCGGCAGATTGCGGAGTATTGCGTCAAGGTAGGTGATTAATGCTGATGCTGAATGCAAGCGTAAGACTGTTTGTAGCGGCTCTGGATCGTCGTATTTGAGCAGGATTTCGCACGTTATCGACACATCCAGATGGTGGATGTGGAGGAATTCATGCGGAAAAATAATCTGGCTACGCAGCAATTCCACAAGATTACCGTCGCCGTAATACGCCGCGTTCGAGATCAAGCTCATGCCGCGCGATGCGCATTGCTGATATTTATCGATAACCTCAAACAAGCGCGTGGCTCCGCTTGCGGGCTTGCGCCGTTGGGCGATATCCAGCGGCGTCGAGCCTTTGTGGTTCAGCGGCCATGGATTGGCACCCAGCGCCAGCAATCTGGCGGCTGCCGCAAAGTTGCCGGTAACAGCTGAATAGTGCAGCGGCGTGTTGCCCCTGCAGTCGGGCAAGTTGATGTGAATTTTGTGCGCGACCGCTATCCGGTTGAGGACGTTAAGGTTGTTGTGTACTACTGCTGCATGGATCGGCGCGAAGCCGTTCGGTCCCGCTGCGCTGAGCGTCATGGTTGGCGCGTTAAACAGCAGGTCGAGAATTGCTTCTGACGCGCCGTTGCTGATCGCAACGTACAGCGCGGTCTCTGTTCCGTTTAACAGGTCGCTCGGTGCGTCACCATGCCCATGAATCGTGCGTTGCGCCGGGTGCCTCTCGTCCATAGGGTCAGGCATATCAAGCAGCACATCGAAATCCACTTCTGGCGCTTTGCTGTTGCTGCGAGTATGCAGCGCTGTAGTAATTTCCTTGACGCAGAGGCTGGGGTCCGCACCTTGTCTGAGTAACGGCCCGACTCGCATCGCATCACGGCCAAGAATCGCGCACTGCAACTGGAGCGCTAGCCAATATTGGTTCCCTTGCGAGTGGCGGACAGATGGATACGCCGTCATCGGTAATGCAGAGGTGTTGCTCGGCGGGTTTGCTCTCTGGGGCGATGATTCGTTGTTGAGTGGCGTTGATTGCGTTGATCGTGGCTCGCCGCGAGATAGCTCAATCTGGGCATTAATAGTTTTTGGCAGAAATTGAGGCACAAGTTGATCGCCCCGTTTTTTCTTCGCGTCCACTTTGGCCAGTTTGGGGACGCTATCTAATAGTGAATCGTCCTGTGAATTAGCCGATGGATTGGGACGGAGGGAAAAACTTTGACGCAATGAGCCGGAGAACAACTTCAAAACTCCTGAAATAAATGCGCAAGTCGGCGCGATAAATCAAATAAAAAATGGGCGAACAGTGGCCCGCTCAACTCCGGTTTGCCGGAGAAGCGTTAGGGCAATGCAAGACGTGTTCGCCACAAGCAGGCGTGCGTGAGCCGCCCCAGGTCACGCGTGCTGAGCGGAAAGCCTTGGCGCGTGTTCTGTCGCAGAGAGGGCAGTGTCTTTTTACGAAGCGGTCAAATAGCGGCTTGTGCGCTACCGGAAAATCTTCGTCATAACAGTGCTGACAGTGTTATTTCAGCCTTGCTTGGCGAGTGAAGAGCGGAGCAGATAACAGCGTAAATAGCGCGAGAGGAGTAGCGGGTAATCAATTTCTGGACCTGGTATTCATAGAGAGGTATCAACGCGGTAGTAGCGCGATACGGAACACTAAGTAACGTCGGCCAGGTGAAACGTTCCCACGGGTAAGTATTTAATTATCTGGCGAGGCTGGAACAAAATCGCTGTGCTTGTTACTGCGCGAGTGCGTAATGAGTGTGTACTCAACGAGCCAGGAGGTGGCGCCATTTCGCCGCAAACGTAGTGCGTGAGCGTTGCGGTTTTTGTGTTCATTCAGGTGGGCCGTGGCCAGATCAAACACTTGATTGCCTGGTTTGTTTTGCCTCGGGCCAGGTGTACGAACAGTTGAGCGCTGCATGAGGCCGCCACGCGCAGAGCCAGTTGAAAACGACTCAAAGGATGCGTTGCCAGTCACGCGCGCCGATTAAATATGAAAGAAATTTAGGGTCTGTTTTGAAAGAAATAAGGCTCACGCAGGTTCTCTGTAGACCGCTTGCCGCGTATGCCTTGATGCTTTTTTGTCCCGCCTGCAAAGGCCATCAGATCGTCTTTTTCCCTTTCCCAATAAGGCTTCTAGTCTGATATCCGAGTGCCGCGGCATGTGCCAGGCAAGGCCTTGTGGAAATTAATTTCATTTTTACGGAACTGAATTAAGCGGTTTGTTACAGAACGAGAAATATGCCTGTTGAATAACAAATTGCTTTCAGCCAAAAGGGGAGCTGAGCGTGGCTTCTCACGCTCGTTCGAGCTCAGCATCCATGCCTGTGCCGATGTCACAGCGCAACCGGTGCGCGGTTGAAAAGTCATGCGTTAGCTAGCAGGCAATGGATTTTTCCCGCAAGCAGAGACCATCCTTATGAACCGTATCTACAGCGTTGTCTGGAACGCCACCCTGGGCGTGTTGCAAGTCGTTTCAGAACAGGTTCGCTCCTGTTGTGGCCAGCCGGGCCGTAAGCGCATTCGGCGCTCAGCGAAAGCAGCGGCATCGCATGGCGCAAGCTATCGCCCTGAAGCTGAGCTTGAGCAGCGCCTGCCATGCGCTAGTGCAAATGCAATTGGAACTACAAAGGCAGCCGCGTTCACGCTGATCGTGGGTCTGACGGGTGTCGCCGGGCCAGTTTGGGCGGCGGGTGCGGGCGGTGACGTGAGCTACAAGTCGGGCATTTATTTGGGTGGCGCAGGCAATGGCTATGGCGGCTTTGCGGTTTATGGCCTTCCCCCGGGCGCACCTTCCGATGGCAATGGCGGCGCTGGCTCCACGTCCGGTGCGGACGCGGGCGGCAGCGGCGGCGCCCGCGGTGCCACTTCCGTGAACAAGGATGATGGTCCACTTGCCGGTGGTGACGGCGCTAACGGCGAAGCGCCTTCTTTAGGAAATGGACCGGGTGGTGGTGGTGGCGGCGCGGGCGTGTATTCGACGGCTATAAGCGTGAGTTTCGAGAATACGGAATCGGTGAAAGGAGGTAATGGCGGTAATGGTGCTTCGGTGGCGTACGTCTTGTCCCCGGGCAGCGGCGGTGGGGGGGGGGCTGGTTTGCTGATGAGCAGCGGCGCGCTGTACAACAGTGGCACGGTGACGGGCGGAGATGGCGGCGCAGGTGGGAGCAGCCCCTATACCAGTGATGAAGGCGGCGGCGGTGGTGGCGGCGGCGGCGGTGGCGATGGCGTCATCAGCACGAGCGGAGGCCTTGCCTTGACCAATTCCAGTTCCGGTTCGATTCATGGTGGTGCCGGTGGTGCCGGTGGTGCCGGTGCCGGGTCCAGTTCCAACGGTGGCAGTGGTGGCGGGGGCGATGGGGTGAGTATGGTTCAGGGCTCGGTTATCAATGGCGGTTCAATCTCGGGTGGCAGCATCAACTCAAAGAATGGCGTGATTAACGGTGGTAATGGTGGCGCGGCGCTGCTGGTCACTGGAACCACTTCGACCAGCGTGATTTATAACCTGGCAGGCGCGACGATTGCAGGCGGTGATGGCGGTGCTGCCTATAGCAATATGACGCCGGGCTCAGGTGGCGTTGGCATCAAGGGAATGAATTTGCAGATCACCAACGCCGGGACGGTTAGCGGCGGGCTGAACGGTGATGGCACAACCCGGGCCAATGCAATCGAGTTCACGGGTGGCAACAACACCCTCACGCTGGAAGATGGCGCGCAGATCAGGGGTGGTGTGGATGCTCGACGGGGCACGAATGCGCTGATTCTCAGTGGCGTGGCGAACACGAACAACACCTTCAATGCGGGCTTGCTTGGCTTCAAGGCGGGTGCGAGCGAGCAGTTCGTAGGTTTTCAGAGGTATAGCAAGACCGGCGTGGGCCGCTGGGCGCTGACCGGGGCGACCTCGGAGCTGACGCCATGGTATGTCGGTGGCGGCACGCTGTCGATTGGCAGTGACGATAGTCTCGGCGCTTTAGCCGGTTCCTTGACGCTGAATGGCGCGACGTTGCAAACCACGGCGAACCTGAACTCGGCGCGTCAGGTTGTGTTGCAGGGCGATGGCACGATCCAGACCGACGGCGCGACACAGGCCGTGTTGAACGGCCAGGTGACGGGCGATGGCGGATTGTCCAAGAGTGGCGGCGGCACGCTGATCCTGAACGGACATAACACTTACGGCGGCAGCACTAGGGTGCTGAATGGCACGTTGACGGTTGGCGATAGCAGCCACCTTGACGCCATCGTCCCAGGCAACCTGCAGGTTGGACTCGGTGCAACGCTGCGGGGCTACGGCACCGTGACGGGCGATGTGTCTAGCACCGGCACGGTCTGGCCGGGCAGCTCGATTGGCCAGTTATCGGTAAGCGGCAACTACAGTCAGGCAGCGAGCGCGACGCTGAGGCTCGACGTTAGTCCCAGCGGCGCATCGCAACTCGCGGTAGGCGGCAGTGCAAATCTGGGCGGAAAGCTGGCGCTGCTGTATGCCCCCGGCACTTACAGCGCAACGCAATACCAACTGGTGAGCGCAGCGGCAATCACCGGCAATTTCGACACGATCACCGCCAGCGGCAGCGTGCCGCAGAACCTGAAACAAAACGTCCAGGTGAATGGCACTGGCGTAGTGCTGGCACTGAATGACAGCGATGGGCCACAGCCGCAGCCAGAGCCAGAGCCAGAGCCAGAGCCGCAACCAGAGCCGCAACCGCAGCCAGAGCCGCCACCACCGACACCCGTGGTGCTCGCGCCGACTAACGCGACGCTGTTTGGCGCGTTGGGTTCAGCGGCGATGCGAGAAGGCCAGCGGGTGAATGACGTGCTGCTGGAGCGCTTGAGCAATGTCTGTCATGACACGGCGAGTGTTGGTGCGGGCTCAAATTCAACTTCAAACGCTGCGAACTGTCAGCCGCTGGGCCGTCACGCCTGGGTCCAGGCGACGGGTGATGTGGCGCGCGTTGGTGGCAATCATGGCGCGCCGGGCTACACGGATCGCCGGTATGGTTTTCTGGCGGGGGTTGAGCGGCAATTCAATGCATGGACTGCAGGGGTGGCCGGAGGCTATAGCCATGCCGATGTGAGCGAAGACCAGACCGGGAGCAGCGGCACGATTGATACGTTGCGCATCGCGGCCTACGGCGGCCGCGCACTGGGGCCGGTGAATCTTGCCGGGACGTTTGGCTATGCTCACGACTTTCTGACATCGAGCCGCAACTTCACTGGCTTTGGTGATGCGGATGGCGATAGTCAGGGGGATGAGTTTCATCTGGCGGCTCAGGCCAGCTTGCCGCTGAACCTCGGGCGCTTCGTCGTGACACCGCGCGCGGGCGTGCGTTATCAGTACTTTCATGGCCACGCGTTTGACGAATCCGGCCCGACGAACCAGAACCTGGCCGTGGGGATGCAGAACCTGAAAAGTTTGCAGCCGTATCTCGGTGTGACGGCCGCTTACCCATTTCTCATGATGGGTGAACGGCCGGGCCTGGTGGAAGTGCGCCTCGGCTATGCCTACGAAACGCTTGATCCGTCACGCGCCGTGGCGGTGACGGCGGCAGACGGGACGGGTTTTGTGGTGCCGGGCACTACGTCGTCACGAGGGATGCTGAGTGCCGGAGTCGGCGTCAAGCTGCCACTGCGCAAGGCCCTCGATTTGAACGCGAGCTACGACACGCTGCTGCATACCGGCAATGTGTCAGGCCAGGCGTTCAGGATGTCGTTGAGTTATCGCTTCTAGTTAGCGGGCTGGACATGCTGCCCCTTGTTACTGGCCAGGGCCAGGAACCAGGGGCAGCAGAGTATCGGCCGCTGCTGCGTTGCAAAGCGCGGTGTCTTAAGCCACTAGCCGTTGCTGCGTTGTAAAGCACGGTGTCTCAAACCACCCGCCGTTACCGCGCTTCAAAGCACGGCGTGCTCAAACCACTATAGGTCGTTCGAGCAGCAACGCACCCCGCGCGGTATCGAGCCGGATTGACGCGCCTAGCGGCAAGGTCAGGTTCGGATCGCAATGTCCGCTGGGCCAGCCCGCGAGCACCGGTATGCCAAGCGGTTCAAAGATCCGCCGGAACAGCGGTTGAAGCACCACCGGATCGACCACCTCATCCGGATGTTCACCCAGATCAGAAAAATTGCCGATCAGCACGCCTTTGATGCTGGCCAGCTTGCCTGCCAGCCGCAGGTGCGTCAGGAGGCGGTCAATTCTTGACGGCGTTTCGCCAACATCTTCGATAAACAAAATGGCATCGCGCGTGTCGATTTCGTAAGGCGTGCCGAGCACGCTGCATTGCAAGGACAGGTTTCCGCCCACCAGGCGGCCAGCTGCCACACCTGGCGCTAGTGCGGTTAGCGGGAACGCCGCTGGCGGCTTGAACCAGACGCCTGGCGCGACGCGTCCTTGAATCATCGCAAACACGTTTTCTTCGGTAGGCGCTTGTTTCGGAATCAGTAAATCCGATGACAGCATCGGCCCGTGAAAAGTCACGAAGTTGGCATGCCGCTGAATCGCGGCGTGCAGCGCGGTGATGTCGCTATAGCCGATGAACGGCTTGGGGTTCGCCCGCAGCAACGCGTAGTCGATTTTGTCGAGTAACTGAGTGGAGCCGAAGCCGCCGCGCAGACACCACACCGCATCCACATCCGGTGCGGCAAAGGCCGCGTGCAGGTCGGCCAGCCGCGCGGTGTCGGTGCCCGCCAGATAGTCGAATGGGGCGGGTAGCGTCGTCCGGCACGCGGGCATGATTCGCACCTCGAAGCCGAGCGCATTGAGCCAGCGGCTCGCTTCATCCACTTTGTCGGTCGCGCTCGACGCGGGTGCCACGATGGCGATGCGGCCGCCGGCCTTGAGCCGGGGAACGGGGGTTGCGCCCCGGGTCGCTGCCACTGGGCCTGGGCTGGCTGCGCCAGATGAATCAGATGCACCAGCGCTTAGGGAGGCGCAGCCGCTGAGGGCTGTGCTTGCTGCTAGTAACGCGGTGGCGCGGGTGAGAAATTGCCGCCGGGGCGAGCTGCAATCAGCGTTGTCAGCAACGGGTTGGGCGGTGGGAGTGAGCGCAGCAGAGGGGCTGCCGTTGTTGATGGCCTGGGGGTCTCGATCGCTTTTGTTTTTCATTTGCTGTTTACCTGTTGGCATGAGGTGAAACTTGCATAGGGAGTGACATGACGATCTGGCCACGCTCGGGTGTCACGGGCTGGATGAAAGATATCCCGGAGCCGTTTCATGAAATTGCGTTGCAGGGTTTGCTTACATCAAGCGGTGGAAAACCGTTGTGGAGTCGGACTGTGTACGCATCTCATTCCGGTCTTCAGTGGGGGGGAGATCGACAAGCCTTTGCGTTTCGGTGGCGTTGTTGTCTGCTGGTGGCGTGAGCGTGGCATTCGGCGCTGCGATATTGGGGCTGCCGAGTTCATGTGTTAAGAGAGCGGTGCCCGAGCTGCCTGCGCGGGGCCGGTCATTCACGACTGGAATGACGATGGCCTGTTGCATCCCAGGAGCGCCATGCGGCTGCACTGGTTGCTGCGGCATGAGTTCGTCCATGAAGAGGGGTGGGTTCTTGAAGCATTGAGGATGAATGGATATCGGCATAGGGTTTCGTGGTTGTGGCCCGGAGATCGCGCCAGTGAAACCCCTAAGTAACGCAAAGAGTCGGAATCGTTCCATTGAGTGTTAAGCAGGATTAATTACCTGCCGAAACAGTATTTGCTTGAATCAGCAATAAAGTGAAAACGCAAAAATGACAATGCCCAGCTTAAGCACTGGGCATTGAAAAAAAACAGCCGGATGAAACGCATCCGGCGTTATCGCAGATCAAGATTTTTTATTCTTGTTCTTTTTTCCTGCGTTTGATCCGTTGTTATTGCCGTTACTGCTTTCACTTTTAGATGCAGCTTGAGCCGCCGTGGCTGGTGCGGCCGCTGGTTTTGGCGTGAGTTTAGCGGCGAGTGCTTTTTCATCACTTGACGGCGTCAGGAGCGCGATGCTTGCAAACTGGTCCAGATACAGTTTTACGCTGTCTCGTACCGTCTTCTTGAGATCTTCCTGCGTATTCATCACGTGCGTACCAATCGAGGCTGGCAGTTGAATGGTTGCCGCGTAGGAGGCATAGAGCGCATCGACCAGTTCATCAACTGTCCGTGTGCCATCGAGTAACGCTAGCAGGTCTCTCTCACCTGAATCGAACCTGGCAAGGGGTTCGTGCCAGCCGTTTGAGATACTAAGCGGCAACTGTTTGTCAGCAGTGAACTCCGCCAGCTTGCGGATGACGGGATCGACGTGCGGGCGAGTTGAAGGCGTGAGCGTGCCGAGCATAACGGGATCGACACGGAACTTCAGCACCCCGCTGGTCAGAAATGACTGGATGGTTTCGAGTGCGACGGCTTCGGCCACTGGTTGCGTCGCGGGCTGGTCTTCATAGTGCTGCGACACGTGCTTGACAATCTCGTCGACCGACACGCTGGAAGGCCATGCATCGTTAAGCATCTTGACCACCAGCGCGGGAACAGGACGCGAGGTGAAGAGCGAGATGCCAGAGCGTGTTTTCCAGGTATCCGGATTTTCAGGGTCAGGCGTTGACACGCATGCCACGTGCAGCTTGCGCATCCGGTCCCAGTTAAGCCGGTAGGCAATGTTGGGGACGTGCTGCTGACGTACCAGCAGTGTCTGGCGAAACGTGCGGTTCGAAATAAAGTCGAGCAATTGCTCCAGCACCACCTGGCTGCCGCCACATTCCTGCAGCAGCGGCTCAGCTATTTCTTTGGGGTGGTTGCTCAGGAACATCGACACAATATTGGCCTCGGCCAGATAGTCCAGCTTTTCCGTTCTGGCTGCTGCGATGAAATCCTGGAAGTAGTACGGGTTGTTGCAGCGCTCAAGATATTCATGGGCGAGGTAATACGAGTCGTGTTCGCGGATGCTCTTGATGTTGTCTTCCATGACTTTCTGCAGCAGGCTTCCGGGCGACGCGTTGTCGTGCATGAAGTCGACCAGGCCGCGTGCATAGGCCAGGCGCTCGCTCTCAGGGCGGCCAGCGGCGCGCAGCAGCATCGCATCACGCACGATTTCTTTGGCTTTCCAGCCGGGATAGGCGTTGTAGCTGATATACGCGATGCCATTGGTGCTCAGGCATTCGCCGCAAATTCGCAGGATCGCCGCACGGACGTCTTCGGGCACCCAGCTATACACGCCGTGGCAGATGATGTAGTCGAATTGCCCGATGCTTTTGTCGAGATCGGCAATGCTGCCTTGCTTCAGCGTGATGTTCTTGAGGCCGGTGGCCTCGATGGCTTGCTGCCCCACACCAACTTGCACCCCGGAAAGGTCAATGCCGACTACCGTGGCACCCGGATGGCGTGCGGCAAACGGAATGATGTTGCCGCCCGCCGCACATCCCAGCTCTAGCACCCGTGCATTTGCCGGGGGCATAGATCGAGACCAAACAGGTAGGCGACGCTATGGAGTTGCTCAGGCGCGGTTTGTGGAAACGGATTGGAGGTGTAGGGAAGAGCGTCGTAATGTTCGGCGATGGCTTCAGTGGTGTTAATTGCTTCCGTTACAGCAGTTTTTGTTTGCGTCATAACTTTAAGGGGCCTCTGTCAGGGAATCAGGAAATAGAACTGGCCTGATCTTTTCAAGATCGAGAGGCTTAATCAATAAGACAGATCTCATTTACATCCGTATTTTGAAAGGTTTGTAAATAATTCAGTGCTGCCGGGATGAGGGGGCGGATTGGTAGGCTGGCGGCGCAGAGCCTTGTGGCGTAAGGCTGTGCGGCATGCCGCGAGTTTCGTTGACGATCGTACCGTTATCGAGTTTCAGCACGCGGTCGGCCAGCGTGAAGTAGCGGTCATCGTGGGTCACGACCACCACGGTTTTGCCGCGAGCGCGTAATTCCGGCAAAAGTTGTTCATAAAACACGGCCTTGAACGCAGGGTCTTGATCGGCCGCCCATTCGTCGAACAAATAAAACGGCCGGTCTTCGAGATAGGCCACCACCAGCGCCAGACGCTTGCGCTGGCCAGTCGAAAGCGCCCGGGTAGAAAAGCGCCCATCCACCACCTGAACTTTGTGTTCCAGCGCGAGCTGGGCCAGCAGTGCATTGGCTCGGGCATCGGCGCTGGCGCGTGAGGCTTCGGTGGGATCGACGATGCCCAGCAGCGCATCGAATAAATGAAAGTCGTTGAACACAGTCGAAAAGCGTTCGCGGTATTGCGCCCGCCCGGATGCTGGGAGCGTGATGCCATCCACTTCGATCACGCCTTCCTCGGGTTCGTACAAACCGGTAATCACTTTGGCCAGCGTGGTTTTGCCGCTGCCATTGCCGCCGACGATGAAGACCAGCTCACCTGGTTTGAAGGTCAGGTTGATCGGTCCGATGCGAAACATGCGCTCGTCGCGTTCGTGGAAATACGCGTGCGTCACGCCACGCAGCGTCAGCGTGGAAAACTCAGCGGATGGTGTGACCTCAGCCGCGCTGTTGGTCCTGCTGTTGCTGCTGTTGCTGCCGTGGGTGGGGCCGCTGGTGACGGTTGAGGTGGCTGATGTAACTGATGCGGCTGATGCCGCTAATGCAGGTGGATCGAATTCGGCCAGCACGGTTTCGATCCGTTCTAGCGAGACGCGTGCGGCGTTGACGGTGGGCAGGTTGTTCAACAGGCCATCGAGCGGGATTAGCAGGAACAGAAACACGATCACATAGCTGGCCGCCGCCTGCGGGCTGGCGTGTGTGCCCATGGTTGGCCAGAAGGTTGCCAGGCCGAGAAAGACATAAAACAGAAACACGATCCAGCCGACCCCCACCGCATACGCGATAAACGCGCGACGCCGGTGATCGCGCACTTCGGCAATCGCCGCGCCTAGCTGCCCATCAACGAACTGGGCGGCGCGCGCGCGATGCAGCTTGAGCTCTTTTGCGCCCGCAAAGAGCGAGCCGAGATAGCCAAACAGACGGTCTTGCGCGTGGCCTGCTGCTTCGAGCGCGGCGAGCGCGCGGATGTCGCCCAGCCGGTAGCCCAGCGAGCCGATCACGATGGCGCTCAACGCCAGCAGGCAAACTGGCCAGGACAGCCAGGCCAGATAAGCGAGGCAGCCCACGACGATGGAGCCGTGCATGACGATGTTGGGCAGCGCGAAAAACAGCATGGAGACGTTGGTGGCGTCGTCGGTCAGGATCGACTGCACTGGCGCGGCTCCGACCCGCTCGACGTCGCGCAGCTCAGCGGCGGCGACTCGCTCAGCGGCATGGCGGCGCATCTGGCTCATGGTGTCTTGCGACAGCCCGGCAAACAGCACACCCGAGAGAATCCGCGCCAGCAGTGCGATCACGGCACAAGCCGCGAAGCGCAGTGCCAACGATGAGTTGGCTGCGCTGGGCGCGCTCAGCGCCTGGTTCAGGGTGGCGACCAGCAACACACTGGAAGCGCCATTCGCCACGCACGCCATCAGTGCGAGCGCGAGCGTGCCGCGTGAGCGGCGCAGCAGCGTGAGCAGCAAACGGGTCGCGGGGCGCTCGGGGTTGGCGGGGCGGGGCGGGGCAGAAGTGGCAGTCATCGGCATGAGTTGGGCGAGTAAGGCAGGAACCTGAGTCAGGCATGAAGCGTATGGAACGCATGGGGCGCGAAACGCAGAGCACGAAGCACGAAGCACGAAGCACGAAGCACGAAGCACGAAGCACGAAGCACAGGGCACAGGGCACAGGGCACAGGGCAAGAAGCGCAAACAAAACAGAAAACAGCCCAGCAACGCGCTGCAGAAACGGCGTGGCACCAGGGCGCAGCGGAGTCAGCACAAACCCACAGGGTCTGGCGCTCAGATAAAAAAGCGCGGGGTTCAAGCAGTAAGACGAGTGAGCGGCCTGGAATTTTAGGAATTCAGCGCGAACGGGAACCAATGCATGTACCAGCGCGCTGCCATGACTAGGCATTGAGCGAGAGCGGCTTTTATAACGTTATGCGAAACGAATAAGTATTTAGGAGTATTTGCATGACAGGGGTAAATATTTCGCCATGTAGTTCGTCACCTGAGTGAAGCCGCTGTTATTCGGCGTGCATTAATTTTGGCCCGTGAGGTTGGCGTTGCCGCTTTTCAGCCTGGTTGAATCCGATTGCATCTGAATTCGATTGAACCAGGCTGAACCTGGCAGCGTGGTGGCTCTACCGAAGGATTACCCGCGTATGACGACGTTTCCTCCCGCCTTGCATGTGCAGATTCGTGAGCTGGCGCACCGCGCTCCCGACGCGCCTGCGCTCGCCTCGTTCTCACCTTCTCCGGTCCGGCTCTCACGTGGTGCGCTGGAGCGTCATGCGACGCGTCTGGCGCAGCAGTTGCGTGCGTCGGGCGTGGGCACTGAAGTGCGGGTGGGAGTGTGTATCGAGCGCTCGTGCGAGCTGATCGTGGCGTTGCTGGCGGTGCTCAAGGCGGGCGGTGTTTTTGTGCCGCTTGATCCGCGTCATCCTGCGGCGCGGCTCGAATGGATCATGCGTGACGCGGGCTTGCAGCACGGTGTGGTGGGACGTGATGCTCCGGCTGGGCTGAAGGTGGGTTTTGCCAACTGTATCGAGTTTGAACTTGAACTTGAGTTGGAGGCTGCGGCCGGGCTGGCGGCAGGTGCTGGCGCAGAACGAGACCCGCTCGCGGATCTGCCCGTGCATCCGCGCGCTGCGGCTTACATGATTTACACCTCGGGTTCTACGGGCACACCGAAGGCGGTGGTGGTCGAACATGGCCCGCTCGCGGCGCATTGCGCGGCGGTGGTGCAGGCCTATCCGATGAGCGCCTCGGATCGCGTGCTGCATTTCGCCTCGGTCAATTTTGATCTGGCGCATGAGTACTGGCTCGCACCGTTGCTCGCAGGCGCGAGCGTCGTGTTGACCGATCCACCGCCTGTCGCGCCTTCTGCTGTGCGTGATTTGGTGGAGTGTGAGCGCGTGACGATTGCGGCTTTCCCACCGGCTTATCTGCGCGAATTTGCCGAAGCGGCGGTGCGTGATGGTGTGCCGTCCGCGTTAAAGATCGTGGCGTTTGGCGGTGAAGCGATGCCGCGCGAGGTGTTTGCCCAGGTGCGCCAGAGATTGCCTGCGGTGCGCTTGATTCATGGCTATGGGCCGACTGAAGCGGTGATCTCGCCGCTGCTGTGGCCGCTTGATGTTGATGCTGAAATTGCCAACGCAAATGCAAATGCAAATGCAAATGCAAATGCCAACGCCTTACCCATTGGCTGGCCGATTGGGCTCCGCACGGCGCGAGTGGCGCGGCCTGATGCGGCCGACGGCGCGGCGCTGGCTGGGGGCCAGGCCGGCGAGCTGCTGCTGGGCGGCTTGTGTCTCGCGCGTGGCTACCATGGCCGCGCTGGGTTAACGGCTGAGCGGTTTATTCCAGACGCGCATGGCGCACCAGGTGCCCGGGTGTATCGCACGGGCGACTTGACGCGGGTTCAGCCCGCGCCGCCTGGGCAGCCATATGAATACCTCGGCCGGGTGGATGACCAGGTGCAGATTCGCGGCGTGCGGGTAGAGCCTGGTGAGCTGGCACATTGCCTGCGTGCGCATCCGCAGGTGCGTGAAGCGGCGGTGCTGGTTGAAAACGTAGCGGGGCAGGTGCGGCTGGTGGCATGCGTGGTGTTGCAGGCGGAGGATGTGGCGGCTACAGCTACGGCAACTACAACGGCTACAGCAACTACAGCGGCTACAGCTACGATCCAGGCCGCTGTCGTTCACGTTGACGCACAGACAGAAGCCCGCTTGCGGGCGCATCTCGCCCAGCATTTGCCAGCGGCTTTGCAGCCCTCCCGGTTGGTATGCGTGACGGCCATGCGCTACACGCTGAACGGCAAACTCGACCGCGAAGCGTTGCGCGCGCTGCTCGCGGCTCAGCCTGAATGCCGTGCCCGCGAGGGTTACCGCGCCCCGGTCAGCACGCTGGAGCGGACGCTCGCGGCGATCTGGCAGCGGGTCCTCACAGGCGGCCCGAGCGAGGCCGCGGCAGGGAACGCTGCTTACGCGATCAACGCCTCGCATACCCTCGATCCCATTGGTCTCGATGACCACTTCATCGCCCGTGGCGGAGATTCGCTGGCGCTGATGCAAGTGCAAGCGGCGATTCGTCAGCAGTGCAGGGTCAATCTGCGGCTCGATAGCTTGTTCGATGATCCATCGCTTGCTGCACTGGCCAGCCTGGTGGAACGCAGCCCAGCCGATGAAGCACTGACGCCGCTTTTCAGCGCCACATCCAGTGCGCCCGCCGCTGTTGCCACAGCCACCACTACACCAGGCAGCGCTGATACAAGCGCCATCACAGACAGCAGCACCTTTACCGATCACCCTGCCTCGTTTGCACAACAGCGCTTCTGGGTGCTGGCGCAAACCCGTGACGCGGGCGATGCGTACCACATTGCTGCCCACTGGAGCATTCACGGCGAGCTGAACCCCGCGTTGCTCGAACGCGCGTTGGCGCTCGTGATCGAACGTCACGAAGCCTGGCGCACCACGTTGCGGGAAAACGATGACGGCATCGTGCTGCAACGGGTGCACGCCCAGTTGCCGGTGGCGCTGCTGCAGCACGATCTGCGCGGCTGCGCCAGTGCCAGCGCGCGTCTGCGTGAAGCAGACGCGCTGGCAGCACAACATGCCAGCGCCTCGTTCGACCTGAGCCGTGGCCCACTGCTGCGCGCTACGCTGCTGCGTCTCGGTGAGGCCGAGCATCGCCTGCTGCTGAGCACCCATCACGCGATCAGCGATGGCTGGTCTTCGCGCTGCGCGTTCGCTGAGCTGGCACTGGCCTATACCGCGTTGCACGCCGGTGAGCGTCCTCAGCTAGCGGCGCTGCCGCTGCAATACGCAGATTTCTCGCGCTGGCAGCGCGCCTGGCTGGCTGCGGGCGAACGTGAGCGGCAACTGGGTTACTGGCGCGAGGCGTTGCGTGACGCGCCTGGCCCGTTGCCGTTGCCGCTGGATCGAGCCTTGCCGCTGCGCCGCGAGCTGCGCGGCGCACGGCATGCGCAACGGCTGACGCCTACGCTGTCAGCCGCCGTGCGCGCAGCCGCGCGGCAGCATCAGGCCTCGCCGTTCATGGTGTTGCTGGCGGCCTTCAACGCCTGGCTGAACCGCTTGAGCGCCGCCACCGATCTAGTGCTCGCGCTGCCCGTGGCGAACCGTCAGCGCAGTGAAGTCGCTCCGCTGCTGGGGCTCTTTATCAACACGGTTGCGCTGCGCACCAGGGTGAATCCGCTCGAACCCTTCACCGTTTTGCTGAACCAGGTGCGCACGACGACGCTTGAGGCCTACGCGCATCAGGACGTGCCATTCGAGCAGGTGTTCGACGCGGCCGCTCCTCCAGTGCGGCGCGGCGAAGACTGGTTACGGGTGAAGTTCGCGCAGCAGTTCGTATTCGATACGCCGGTGACGCTGCCCGGTGCCAGCGCGACCCTCACACCAGGCCCCGATCTGGCTGCCCGCTTTGATTTCGCCCTCGATTTCACCGATGACCCGCGCGGTATCGAACTGGTTGCCGCATGGGCCACGGATGTTCTCGACGACGCGACCGGCCAGGCCTGGTTAGAGAGTTTCGTGACGCTGCTGGAAACGCTGCTGGCGCAACCAGCGCAGGCGCTGGCCACGCTGGCGGTGGGGCGCAATACCTCTCCGGTTTCTGCTGCCGTGTTGCGCGGCAGCGCCAGGGGGCCAGGTTTTGACACGGTCGTGGAGGCGTTCGCGCACTACGTCCAGGCGAGCCCGGAGCAACTGGCGCTGACGGATGCGCAACAGCAGTTGAGTTTTGCCGCGCTCGATGCGGCTTCGACCCAGGTCGCGCAGGTGTTGTTGCAGCGTGGCGTGATGCCGGAGCAGGCGGTGGCGTTATGTATTGAGCGCTCGGTGCCGTTTGTGGTGGCGCTGCTGGGCGTGCTGAAAGCCGGGGCGATGGCGGTGCCGCTGGATCCGGCTGCGCCGGTTGAGCGCTTGAGCGCCGCGTTGCAGGCTTGTGCGGCGCGCTGCGTGCTGGTGCATGGTGCGCAGGGGGGCAGGGTGTGCAGGCTAATTTGGCTGCTGCTTCTACTGCTTCTGCTGCTTCTACTCCCGCTGCCGCGCTTGAATGGCTCGATCTCGCTGCGTTGCCGCCTGCGGCTGTGGCTACCGGCATTAGCACTGGCGGCTTTGCCCACGCTGTCAACACAGCCACCACTCCAGCCACTCTTCTGCCGCAGCGCACGCTTGCCGCCCGGCCACGGCTATCGAGTCCAACGGCCGCGCAGGCTGCTTATCTGATCTACACCTCCGGCTCAACCGGCGTGCCCAAGGGCGTGGTGGTCGAACACCGGGCGCTGGCGGATTACGTCGAAGGCATGCTGGCGGAGCTGGCGTTCGCCCCCGGCGCGAGCATGGCGATGGTGTCGACGGTGGCCGCCGACCTGGGCCATACGACGCTATTTGGCGCGCTCTGCTCCGGGCGCACGCTGCATCTGCTGCCCGCCGAATGCGCATTCGATCCCGACCGTTTCGCTGAGGCGATGCGCGAACGTGCCGTAGGGGTGCTCAAGATCGTCCCGAGCCATCTTCAGGCGCTGCTCGAAGCGCAGCATGCCGCCGATGTCCTGCCTGCCTATGCGCTGGTGCTAGGCGGCGAGCCCCTGCCATGGGCCCTGGTCGAGCGCATCACCGCCCTCGCACCCGCTTGCCGCGTCATTAATCACTATGGCCCGACTGAAGCCACGGTTGGCGCGCTGACCTTCGATGCCACCGCCGCCGCTCACGCTGGGCTGCGTACTAGCGCCAGCGCTGCGTCAGGCGTGCCGACCGGCCGGCCTTTGCCGAATGTGCTGGCCTGCGTGCTGGACGCCTATGGCGCACCGGTGCCACTCGGCGCGATTGGCGAGCTGTACCTGGGCGGCCCAGGCGTGGCACGGGGTTATCTCGGGCGCCCCGCTGCGAGCGCGGAACGCTTTGTGCCAGACCCATTCGGCCCACCCGGTGCCAGGCTGTATCGCACCGGCGACCGCGTGCGGCGGCGTACCGATGGCGCGCTGGATTACCTCGGACGTCTGGACGATCAAGTCAAGATTCGCGGCTACCGGGTCGAGCCGGGTGAAGTCAGCGGTGTGCTGCGGGCTATCGACGGCGTGGCGCAAGCCGAAACCCTGGCGCTGCATGAGGATGGCCGCACTCGGCTTGCCGCCTTTGTCGTGCTCAACGCGGCGGGCCGTCAAGCGAGGCTGGATGAAGCGCAACTGCGCGCGATGCTGACGGCGCGTCTGGCGGACTACATGGTTCCGGCGTTGCTGCAAGTGCGCGAAGCACTGCCAGTGACTTCGAACGGCAAGATCGACCGGCCGCAGTTGCGCGCCTGGGCGGCACAGCCTGCACCGGTTGCAGCAGCGGGAGAAGCACCAGGTGAAGGTATCGAACGCGTGCTGGCCGATGTTTGGCAAACCGTGCTGAAAGTGCCAAAGGTCGGCCGCGACGACAATTTCTTCGAACTGGGTGGCGATTCGATCCTGGCGTTGCAGGTGATTGCGCGCTCGCGCAAGAACGGCGTGCGGTTTACGCCGAAGCAGTTGTTTGAGCACCCGAGCGTGGCTGAACTGGCTCAGGTGGCTCAGGTGGCGAGCGTAGCGGCGGTTTCTTCGGCTGGGTCTTCTGCTCCTGTTGGTTCTGTTGGTTCCGCCGCTACGGCCGTGTTTGATCCAGCGGCCAGCCTGACGCATCACACCGCAGTTACTCCTGCCTTGACGCTGACTCCGGCGCAGCAGCGCTTCTTTGAACTGGAGATACCGCAGCGGCAGCACTGGAACCAGGCGATTGCGTTGCGGCCAGCAGGGCATTTCGAGCCTGATGCGTTCGCCCAGGCGTTTGATGCGTTGCTGGCCCATCACGAGGTGTTCCGCTTGCGTTTCATTCAGGCGGCTGCCAGTAGTGCTTGCACGGCAAGCACGGCAAGCACGGCAAGCACGGCAAGCACGGCAAGCACGGCAAGCACGGCAAGCACGGCAAGCACGGCAAGCACGGCAAGCACGGCAAGCACGGCAAGCACAGCAAGCACAGCAAACACAGCAAACACAGCAAACACAGCAAACACAGCAAACACAGCAAACACAGCAAACACAGCAAACACAGCAAACACAGCAAACACAGCAAACACAGCAAGCACAGCAAGCACAGCGCCACCAGCCACCCTCATCTGGCACGCAAGTCACGCCGCCCGCGCGGCCGAAACGCTGCCGCTGGTGGTATGCGAGGCACGTGACGAAGCCGATGCGCTGGCGCAGTTCGATACGCTGCAACGCAGCTTTGACCTTGAGCGCGGCCCGCTGGCGGGCGCGTTGATCGCCTGGCTCGGTAACGGCGAAGCGCGGATTTTCATCGCGCTGCATCACCTGATCGTTGATGGCGTGTCGTGGCGCGTGTTGCTGGACGATCTCGAACAGGCCTATCGCAGCGCATGTGAAGGCAGGCCCATCCGCCTCGCCGCGCCCGGCTCAAGTGCAAATGACTGGGCCGCGCGCCTGAGCGACGCCGTCCGCCGCACCGATGCCGCCGCGCCGTTTGCGGGCGAGCTGGCATGGTGGTCGCGCTTGCAAGGGCTTGATGCCGGTTTGCGTTGCGATCATCCGCACGGCTCGATGACTTGCGCCGACAGCGAGACCCTGGAACAACGCTTCGACGCCGACCTCACCCGCCAGCTGCTGACCGAGGCCAACGCCGCATGGCGGACCCAGACGCTAGAGCTGTTGGTAGCAGCACTGACGCATACGCTGGCGGCACCGGCACCGGCACCGGCATCAACACAGACACAGACACCGCCCCACCCCGCCCCCTTGCTGCTGGAGCTTGAAGGCCACGGCCGCGAAGCGTTGTTCGAGGAACTCGATCTGAGCCGCACCCTCGGCTGGCTGACCAGCCACTATCCGGTAGCGCTGCCGGTGGGCGAGCGGCCGCAAGACACGCTAGCAGCCGTGAAAGACACCTTGCGCGCAGTGCCGCATAAGGGTTTGGGCTTTGGCGTGCTGCGCTACCTCGGCGAGCCCGCGACGCGCGCCGCGCTTGCGGCCTTGCCTCGCCCCCGCGTGACCTTCAACTATCTCGGGCAATTCGACACCGCGCGCGAAGGCGCGTTACAGCCGCAGTTTGGCGGCACCGGTTGCGAGCGCGATCCCAGTGGGCCACTGACGAATGAGCTGGCACTGCACGCGCATATCGATGCCAGCCGCACGCTGACGCTGCACTGGGTCTACAGCCGCGCCCGCTTCGAGCGCGCCACGCTCGAAGCCTTGATGCAGCGCTTTGACGCCACGTTGCGCGCACTCGTCGCTGCCTGCGCCGAGCGGCTGGCGCAACGCGGCGCGGGTGCCACACCGGGCGATTTCCCGCAGGCGCAGCAAGCAGGATTGACCCAGCCGATGCTTGAGCATCTCGCGCACGACACCCGCGCAATCGAGGATCTGTACCCGCTATCACCGATGCAGCAAGGCTTGCTGTTCCATTCGTTGTACGCCCCGGAACAAGCCACCTACGTGAACCAGCTGGTCGCGCGGCTGGAGCGTCCGGATATTCCTCGCCTGGTCGACGCGTTTAACCGGCGCATGACGCAGCACGATATTTTGCGCACTAGCTTCTGGCATGAGGCCGCATTGCCATTGCAGATGGTGCATCGCCAGGCCACCTTGCCGGTGCAGATCCTCGACTGGCGCGGCCAGCCCGCGGCCGCGTTTGACGCGTGGCTCAAGGCGGATCGTGCCGCTGGTTTCGACCTGTCCCAGGCACCCCTGATGCGTGTGACGTTGATTCAGTTTGATGAGCACAACTGGCATCTGGTGTGGACTAGGCATCACTTGCTACTGGATGGCTGGAGCACGGCGCAAATGTTTGCTGAAGTGCTGCGCGACTATCAACAAGCACTGCCGCCTGGCCAGGCGCGCGCTCAAGGGTTCACAACAGTCGCCCGGCGCACAGGCACAGGCACAGGCACAGGCACAGGCACAGGCACCAGCACCGGCCTGCGTTACCGCGATTTCATCCACTGGCTGGCCGGGCGCGATGCCGCAGCCGATCAGGCGTTCTGGCAACAACGTCTGGCGCAGTTCGATGAGCCCACGCTGATCGCATACAACGAGCGCAGCACGGCCACCGACGCGCCTCACGCCACCTGGCGCGTGGAGCTCAGCGCAGCGGACACGGCCCGCCTGGTGGAGCTGGCACGGCGTTTGAAGCTGACGCTCAACACCGTAGTGCAAGGTGCCTGGGCGTTGATGCTGCAACGCCTCACGTATCAATCGAGCGTCGCCTTTGGCGCGACCGTCGCGGGCCGCCCCGATGCGTTGCCCGGCATCGAAAGCGTGCTGGGCCTGTTCATCAACACACTGCCGGTGCTGACTACGCCCGCGCCAGCCATGCGCATCGTGGACTGGCTGACGCAATTGCAGCGCGACAACGTCGCCAGTGCCGAACACGCGCATACCCCGCTATACGAGATCCAGCGTTGGGCGCGCTCGGGTGGCGGCGCGTTGTTCGACACCTTGCTGGTGTTCGAAAACTATCCGGTCGATGAGGCTTGGAACGAACGTAACGAACGCACGCTGAACCTGAGCGAAGTGCGCAGCATCGAAGCCACGGATTTTGCGCTGACGCTGCTGGTCCAGAACGGCACGACTCTGACGCTGGATTACGGCTTCGACACGGCGCGAGTTGATCTGGCTCGCGTGCAAGCCGTGCAACGGGCCTTCGCCGCCTGTCTTGAGGCGTTCATGCTGGACCCGCTTGCGCCGTTGGGCCGCGTTGTCGTGACGACTGTGAGCGAAGCCCGCGACCTCATACGCTTCAACCAGAGCGCTCACGATTGGCCTGCCGCGCAATGGCAACCGTTGCAGCAGCAGTTCGAGCAGCAAGCGCAACGCACGCCTGACGCGATTGCTGTGCAGATGAGCGCCGCTGAAGGGCTGGATGGCCAGGCGCGGGAGTCGTTGCGTTACGCCCAGCTCGATGCGCGCGCCACTCACATAAGCCTTGCGCTGCGCGCGGCCGGGGTGCGGCCGGATACCGTGGTGGCGCTCTGCATGGAGCGCTCGGTGGCGCTAGTAGCGACGCTGTTCGGCGTGCTGAAGGCTGGCGCGGCGTATCTGCCGGTTGATCCCGACTATCCCGCTGAGCGCATCGCTTATCTGCTGCACGACGCTCAGCCTGCCGTCGTGCTGACGCAGCGCGCGTTGTACCCGCGTGTGCGGGACGCCGTGGCGGACAGCCACGCCACGCAGGTGGTGTGCATCGAAGACTGGCTGGAGAGCGCAGCGAACCTGGCCGTCGCGGCAGCGGCTACAACGGCTACAACGGCTACAACGGCTACAGCGGCTGCAGTAGCTACAGCAACAACAGCAACAACAGCAACAACACCCACCCCAGCACCCGAGATCCATCCAGAACAACTGGCGTATCTGATTTACACCTCGGGCTCGACCGGCAAACCAAAAGGCGCGGGCAATACCCACCGCGCGCTGGCCAACCGCATCGCATGGATGCAGCAGGCTTACGCGTTGAGCTCCGCAGATGTGGTGCTGCATAAAACCCCATTTGGCTTCGATGTTTCAGTGTGGGAATTTGTCTGGCCGCTGGCGGTGGGCGCGCGCATCGCGGTGGCCGCACCGGGCGACCATCGTGATCCTGCGCGGCTGGTGGCGATCATCGAAGCCCAGCAGGTGACTACGCTGCATTTCGTGCCGTCGATGCTGGGCGTGTTCCTCGCGTATCTCGACGACTTCGGCGCAGCCGCACGCTGTGCCAGCCTGACGCGCATCGTGGCCAGCGGCGAAGCGCTTTCCGCCGAACTCGCAGCCCGCACCGCCACGCTGCTGCCGCAGGCGCAGCTCTTCAATCTGTATGGCCCGACCGAAGCCGCTATCGACGTCTCGCACTGGCACTGCATGCAACACGCAACAACGGCTGAGACTGGCGTGCCATCGGACGTGTCAGCACTGTCACCGATCCCCATCGGCCAGCCCATCGCCAATCTCCAGCTTCATGTGCTCGACTGCGCCTGGCAGCCGGTGCCACCGGGTGCCACAGGCGAGCTGTATCTCGGCGGGGCAGGGCTTGCGCGGGGCTATCTGGGACGCGCCGCGCTGAGCGCCGAGCGCTTCGTACCCGATCCGTTTCAGACGGGGGCGCGGCTGTATCGCACTGGCGATCTGGTGCGGCGTCGCAGCGATGGCGTGCTCGACTACCTGGGCCGCGCCGATCAGCAAGTAAAGCTGCGCGGCCAGCGTATCGAGCCAGGCGAGATTGAAGCCTTGCTGCGCGCGGCCCCTGGCGTTCACGACGCGGTGGTGATCGTGCGCGACGAACAGTTGCTGGGCTATATCGCCTGCCGTCAACCCGGCACGCTCGATCAAGCGGCACTGCTCGACACGTTGCGCGGACAACTGCCGGCCTACATGGTGCCGTCTCATCTGATCGAACTCGACGCTTTGCCGGTCACGCCGAACGGTAAATGCGACCGCGCCGCGCTGCCCGCCCCCACGCCGCTCAGCGCGGTGGCGCATGCACCGGATACACCGCATACACCGGATGCCGCGCATGGCGCGAGGTCTGCCGAAGCACTACCACCGCACAGCGTCACCGAAACCGAACTCAGCACGATCTGGCAGCGCGTGCTGCGCCTTCCCGGCAGCACCAAGCTCACCCGTGACGCCGATTTTTTCGCCCTGGGCGGCCATTCGTTGCTGGCTACCCAGGTCAATGCCCAGGTCAACCTGCACTGGTCGCTGGCCTTGCCGTTACGGGTGTTGTTCGACACCCGCACGTTGCGGCAGTACGCCGCAGCGATTGATGACGCGCTGCATGCACGCGGCGCACAAGCACTGGATGACGCCGCCAGTGCCATCGACGCATTGCTAGGCGAACTTGAAGCGCAATAAGGATTCGTTGCATGAAAAACACCCCTGATTTGCTGGCGCTGGCCAGCCGCTTCGCACAGTTGCCCGAGACCCAGCGCGCGCTGTTTATGCAAAAGCTCGACGCAGCAGGGATCGACTTTCGCCTGCTGCCGATCCCGCCGCGGGCGGCACGTGCGTTGCCAGTGCCTGCTTCGTTCGCCCAGAGCCGTTTATGGCTGCACGCGCGCATCGTCGATGAAGCGGCGGCGTATCACATCACAGGCCAACTGAAGCTGGATGGCCCGCTTGAGCTCAATGCGCTGCGCTACGCGTTCGATGCGCTGGTGGCGCGTCACGAAGCGTTGCGCACGACCTTCGCAGCCAACCCTGACGGCAGTGTTGAGCAGTGCATCCAGGCACCGGTGCGCTGCCCCTGGCGCAGCACCGATGTGAGCCAGGTGCCACTGGCCCAGCGTGACCTGGCCGCGCGTCAGGCCGCCGCCACTGATCTGGCACAGCCTTTCGATCTGGCGCATGACCCGATGCTGCGCGTGCATCTGGTGCGCCTCAGCGCGAGCGCGCACTGGCTGGTGCTGACGCTGCATCACATCGCAGCTGATGGCTGGTCGATGGAGGTGTTGCTCGAAGAACTCGCGCGGTTCTATCACGCGTATACACAGCGCACGCCCGTGACGCTGGCACCGCTGGCGGTGCAGTACGCCGACTACGCGCTATGGCAGCGCCGCTGGTTAAGCGCAGGCGAGGGCGAGCGCCAGCTCGCGTACTGGCGCACCCGGCTGGATCCGCAAGCGGGCGTGCCCGCGTTGCCCGCCAGCGCCCCTCGGCCAACGCAGCGCAGCGCCAGAGGCGGCCGTCACTACTTTGCCTTCGAAGCTACCGCTGTTAGCCAGGTGCGAACGCTGGCCGAGGCGCAGCGCGCGACGCCGTTCGCCGTGCTGCTGGCCGCGTTGCATGCATGGCTGGCCCGTGCCACCGGCGAGCGCCAGATCCAGATTGGCGTGCCCGCCGCCAACCGCGAGCGGCCCGAGACCGTCGGGCTGATTGGTTTCTTTGTGAATACGCTAGTCATCAGCGTGGCGGTGACGCCGCAGATGAGCTTCCGGGCGTTGGTGCAGGCCGTACAGCAGGCACTGGTGGAAGGCCAGTCGCACCAGGACGTGCCATTCGAGCAGATCGTCGAAGCGCTGGGCGTGACCCGCAGCGCCAGCCACCACCCGCTGTTTCAGGTGATGGCCACGTATGCCGTGCGGCGCGCGTTGCCTGCGCTGGGCGAGGTGCAGGTGACGGAGATGCCGGTTGGCGCTCCTTACGCCAAGTTCGATCTGAGCCTGGGGCTGGAAGAACGCGAAGACGGCGCACTGGACGCCACGCTGGTCTATGCCACTGATTTATTCGAGGCCGAAGCCATCGAGCAGATTGCGGCCCAGTACACCCAGCTCGTGAGCCATGCCCTGGCGCAGCCAGAGACCCGGATCGGCGAACTCGACTGGATCAGTCCCGCACAACGGCAGCAGCTTGATGCATGGAATCACTACCGTCCCAATCACGCGCCGTGGTTCACGGTGCAGGAACAGATTGCGCACCTCGCGCAAGCCGCGCCCGAGGCGCAGGCGCTGAGCGATGCGCAAGGCAGCCTGACGCGAGCTGAGCTGGAGATCCGGGCTCAGCGCCTGGCTCAACGTCTGGTGGCAGCCGGGGTACGGCCCGAGACTCGGGTTGGCATCGCAGTTGGCCGCTCGACGGAGCTCTTTATCGGCTTGCTGGCGATCCTGAAAGCAGGGGGCGCGTTCGTGCCGCTGGACCCGACTCATCCGCGCGAACGCCTCGCCTATATCGTCGAAGACGCGGGCATTGAACAAGTGATTACACAACGCCGCCACGTGCCGAAGCTGCCATTGCGCCCCGGCATCCGGGTCTGGCTGACGGACGCCGATGCCGAGCTTGCCGTTGAGGCGGAGGCTCAGGCTCAGGCCGAGGTCAATTCCCGCACCGCCGCTGCCAGCCAGGCCACGCCATTGCCCGCGCACTTTGGCGCGACGCAGGCGGCGTATCTGATTTACACCTCAGGCTCAACCGGCAAGCCCAAAGGCGTGGTGGTCGAACACGCCGCCCTGGCGATGCACAGCGCCGCTATCGTCGCCCGTTACGGCATGCGCGCCGATGACCGGGTGCTGCATTTCATGTCGATCAATTTCGATGGCGCGCATGAATGCTGGATGGCACCGCTGACGGTGGGCATTCCAATTCGTATCACCGATGACGAGCTTTGGTCGCCCGCGCAAACCTGCCAGACGATGGCGCTGGAAGGCGTGACGATGGCTGCGTTTCCCCCGGGTTACGCGGTGCAGATGGGCGAATGGGCCAGCGTTCATGGTGCGCCACCCGCGCTGCGCTCGCTGACTGTCGGCGGCGAAGCCACCTCACGTGAAGCCTTCGCTGCATTGCGCCGTGCGTTTCCAGAGACGCGCATCGTTAACGGTTACGGTCCAACTGAGACCGTGATTACCCCGTTGCTATGGATGATCGACGCGCACGCCGATGCCTCGGGTGTCGACGCTGCGTATTTGCCGATTGGCACGCCGGTTGGTGAGCGCACCGCGCATGTGCTGGATGCCCAGGGGCAGCCGCTGCCACCTGGCGTGACGGGCGAGCTTTATCTGGGCGGCACCGGTGTGGCGCGCGGCTATCACGCGCGTGCTGCGTTGACCGCCGAGCGTTTTGTGCCTGATCCGTTTGGTGCGCCAGGGGCCCGGCTGTATCAAACAGGCGACCTCGTGCGACGGCGCATGGATGGCGTGCTGGAGTTTGTTGGGCGCATCGACCACCAAGTGAAGCTGCGCGGTTTGCGCATCGAGCTGGGCGAGATCGAAGCGCGGCTCGCTGCGCACGCTGACGTCCGCGATGCCGTGGCGCTGGTGCGCGGCAACGGCAGCGACGCGCTGCTGGTGGCATATGTCGAACTGGCTGCGGAGGCCGCGCGGCGCGTCTCACGCACCGATGGTGAAACGCTGGCGGCGCATCTGCGCTGCACGCTGCCGGACTACATGGTGCCGAGCCAGATCGTGGTGCTCGAGGCACTACCGCGTAACGCCAACCGCAAGATCGACCGCGCCGCGCTGCCCGCACCAGTGCGCGCCGAGCGGGCTTTTATCGCGCCCGCAGCTGGTGCTGAAACTGCGCTGGCGCATATCTGGTGTGAGGTGTTAGGGCTTGAGCGCGTGGGCCGCGCCGATCATTTCTTTGAACTAGGCGGGCATTCGCTCGCGGCAGTGAGCGTGGCCACACGCGTGGCCGACAGATTGGGGCACCAGATCGCGGTGCGGACACTGTTCGAAGCGCCGACGCTCAGCCTGTATGCCCAGCACGTGATGCAAGCACCACGCGTGGCGCGGGCTGCCGCATCGCTCACGGCTTCTGCTGCTGGCTCGGCCGCGCCGGATCAAACCGTGCCGCACGCGGCAGCGAACGAGGCCTATGCCGACACCGATGCCGATGCCGATGCCGATGGCAGCGTACGTCTGAGCGCGGCTCAACGCGGCTTGTGGTTTCTCTGGCGCAACCAGCCGGAAAGCGCCGCCTACAACATTCCACTCGCGCTGCGTTTGCGCGGTCCGCTGAAGCTCGATGCGCTGCAAACGGCGTTCGAGCACAGCGCGCGCCGTCATCCGGTGCTGCGGGCGTGTCTGGTGCCCGTGCCGGGCGAGGGCGCACGTCTAAAGCGCGAAGCAGTTAGCACGCTGGCGCTAGGCCGAGTAGACCTGCGGGCGTTGCCATCGCTCGCGCAACGCGAAGCCGAGGCGGCTCGCCTGACGGATGCCGACGCGCTAGCGCCATTCGATCTTTACGCCGCGCCGTTATGGCGCGTGCGCGTGCTGTGCTTGGGGCCACAGGACTACGTGCTATCGCTGGTGATTCATCACATCGTGGCCGATGGCCAGTCGCTCGAAACCTGGCTCGACGAATTACGCGAGGCGTACCACGCCGTGCTGAGTGGCGCGCTACCAGAGACCGTGACGCCACGTGCAGAGCCGGTGGCTTTACTAGACGGATATGAGGCTCATGACCATGCCCATGACTTGCAGTTCTGGCGCACCACGCTGGCGGATCTGACGCGGTTGCCATTGCCGCTTCCGCTTTCGGCACGTGTGAACGCGAACACCAGCACCAGCACCAGCACCAGCACCAGCACCAGCACCAGCATCGCGCCGCAATGGCAGGCGGGCCGCTTCGCTTTTAGCTTCGACAGCAGCCTGATGCAACGCGCCAAAGCGCTGGCGCACAGCGCCCACGCAACCTTGCCGATGCTGTTGCATGCGGTGCTGAATACCGCGCTGCTACACGCCACGGGCGTGCGCGACCAGGCCGTAGGCGTGCTGGCCTCGCTACGCGACAGCGGTGAAGCCAAAACCCTCGGGCTGTTTATCAACGCGGTGGTGGTGCGCACCGTGATGCCGTCAACGCTGCAACCACAGGCCATCCTGAGAGCCGTGCGCGATGCCGCGCTTGAGGCCTACGCGCACGCCGCGACGCCCTTCGCCCAAGTGGTGCAAGCAGTGCGCGCCGAACGCACGCCACATGGCAATCCGCTGTTTCAGGTGATGTTCAATTATTTGCGCCCAGGCACCAGCAGCACGTGCGACTGGGACGGCCTGACGCTGGAAGGTTTTAACGAAGAAGTCCGTCACCGGGTGGTGTTCGATCTCGAACTCGATCTGGTCGAACATGCCGACGGCCATGTCAGCGGCGCGTTTTCTTATGCCAGTGAACGGGTTGATCAAGCATTCGTGCAGCAGTTGCTACAGACCTATCTGGCGTTGACAACATGCTTCATCGAAGCACCTCAGGCACTGCTCGAACTGCCGTTTGAACGTCAGCCAGAACATGCGAACGATGTTTCATCTGTGCTTGTGCCCGTGCTGGCATCGCTGCCACCAGACGCGGAGCAAGCCGCCAGCGCGTTACAGCGTCTCGCGGCGAGCGTGTTCGGCCGCGCCACGCTGGCGCTCGACGCGAATCTGTTTGAAGCCGGAGCCAGTTCATTCGATGTGGTGCGCCTGGTCGATGCGGCGCAAGCGTTGGGATATCGCCTGTCGATTGCCGATGTGTTCCAGCATCAGACGCTCGCAGGCCTCGCTCACTGGCTCGTGGCCAGCACCGCCAGCGGTCATGCAACAGAGGAGGTGCGTGATGTCCAGTCGTAATGCTGCGAGTCATGCTGCGAGTAATCCCGCGAGTCATCCCGCGAGTCATCCCGCGAGTCATGTTGCGAGTCATGCCGCGATGACAGCCCCGCAGCCGGTCTTTGCGCCGCTGCTGCTGAGCGGCTCGCCGCCGCTGGCCGTGCTGCGCGAAGGCGCGGCGTTATGGGTTGCCGAGGATGGGCGCGCCGATGGCATCGTGCTTAGCGCTCGTTTGAGCGAAGAAGAGGGCCTCAGCGTGAGCGACTGGTGCACCGGAATTTCGTCCGAGGCTCAGCCACGTGCCGTGCTCGCGGCACTTAGCGGCGTGTTTGCTCACGCGCCCGGGATGTCTGCGGTGCGGCTCGTCGCCCCCGGCCTGCAGCCTCTGGCGCGTGCCGCGTTGCGTCACAGCGGCGTGTTGAGCGAGACAGGCCTGTGCCAGCGCGCGGCCTGGGCCCAGCAAGCCTTGCTCTGGCTGCCCCACCCAGTTACGGCACCTGCCAGTGCCGCCAGTGAAATCAACACCGCTAACGCTGCTAACACCGCTAACACCGCTAACGCCCACAACCTGCTGAGCGCAGATGCGCCGTCCTCATCCGCTTTGCCGTCGTCGCAGCGGCCGCGCCCATCCGGCATCGTCTACACCCGCGATATCCCCGCCTTTGGCCACCGCTTCACCTTGCGCACCGCGACGTTGGCGGATGACGTCGAGCACCTGCATGCCTGGATGAACGAACCGCGCGTCAACGCGTTCTGGGGCGAAGCCGGGCCGCGCCTGGCGTTGCAGGCGTATCTCACACGGGTGCTGGCCACGCCGCATATGCATCCGCTGATCGGTGCCTTTGATGGCGAACCATTCGGTTATTTCGAAGGTTATTGGGCGATTGAAGACCGGATTGCCCCGTTTGCCGAACCGGGCACCTATGACCGTGGCATCCACATGCTGGTGGGCGATACCCGCTGGCGCGGGCCAAGGTGCGTGGCCGCGTGGCTGCCATCGTTGCTGCATTACCTGTTTCTGGACGACCCGCGCACGCAAGCCGTGTTCAGCGAACCGCGCCACGACAACGACCGCATGATCGGTTACATGACACAGCACGGTTTCACCGCGCTTCATCACTTTGATTTCCCGCATAAACGCGCCCGGCTGATGCGTGCCAGACGCGCAGATTTTTTCGGCGGCACGCATCTATAACCCGCCGTAGCCATTGCCATGCCTATTCCAGAAACGATTTGCTAGCCGTATCAGGGGAGAGCTACATGATTCAACGAGAGCCGGTTCATGACTTGATTGGGGTGGGCTTTGGCCCGTCCAACCTCGCGCTGGCCGTACGGCTGGCGGAGCGTCGCAACGCCGCGCCAGCGGCACATTGTTTTATCGAAGCCCAAGCCGAATTTGGCTGGCATCGCGGCATGCTGCTGGATGACAGCCGGATGCAGATTTCGTTTTTGAAAGACCTGGTGACGCTGCGCGACCCGAAAAGCCCGTTCACGTTTATCAATTACCTGTTCGAGCGCGGCCGCCTGCAAGACTTCGTGAACCTGAAGAATTTCTATCCGACGCGGGTTGAGTTTCATGACTATCTGCGCTGGGTGGCGAACGCCTTCGACGACCAGGTGCATTACGGCGAACGTGTTACCGCGATTGAGCCGGTGATGGCGGCGCACGATGCTTCAGTGGTGACGCAGTTGCGGGTGTTCTCGCGCGCCGCCGACGGCCGCGAACGGCAGCGTTTGACGCGCGCGTTGTCAGTCGGGATGGGTGGCACGCCACAGATCCCCCCCGCGTTCGCGGCGCTGCGCGAAGCCCCGGTGCTGCATTCATCGCGCTATCTGACGGAGATCGACCAGTACCTGGGCAACCCGGTGCGACGTCAGCGGGTGGCGGTGGTTGGCAGCGGCCAGAGCGCAGCGGAGGTTTTCATCGACCTGACGCGCCGCTATCCGCAAGTGGATGCGACCCTGGTGATGCGCGCCCCCGTGCTGAAGCCTGCCGACGACAGTCCGTTCGTCAATGAAATCTTTAGTCCGGCTTTTACTGATCTGGTCTATGCCCAGCCGAGAGATGCCCGCCAGTCGCTGATCGACACCTTCCGCGATACCAATTACTCGGTGGTGGACCGGCCGCTGATCGAGCAGATCTACGAGCTGCTGTATGTGCAGAGCGTGAGCCAGTCGCCGCGTCACCGGCTGTTGCCGAACTGCGCGCTTGAAGCGGTGCAGCACGACAGCGGCGACAGCCGTGGCGTGCTGGCGCTGCGCCTGCGCGACCGTCTGAACCATACGGTGAGCAGCGAGCACTTCGATGTCGTCGTGCTGGCCACGGGTTACCGCCGTGACGCTCATCACGTGCTGCTGGACGGCCTTGACGCAGCGCTGGGGCAAACGGTCGAGCAATGCGATGTAGCGCGTGACTACCAGCTCGTCACACCAGCGCATTTTCAGCCACGGATTTACCTGCAAGGCTGCTGCGAGGACAGCCATGGTTTGAGCGACACCTTGCTGTCGGTGCTGGCCCGCCGTGCCGATGAAATCGCGCTGTCGCTGGATGCGGATGAGGCGGTGAGCGCAACCGCAAGCAGCGCGCAGCGCTGCACGGCGAGCCATGCCGGCGCAGCCCATCTCGCAGCGATGCTGTAACGGTTGATCGTCAGCGGCGCAGAGGTGCCGCTTTTTTTATCGTGAACGGAGTGAAGCAATGAAGTGGGTAACCAGCACGCAAAGGCGCAACTTTCCCCCGCGTGCGATAGCGGCGGCTGTCAGCCTGACGTTTCTGACGCTGGCGGCAAGCTATGCAAACGCGCAAGCAGCGCCCCAGCAAAATAGCGTGCAGACCAGTGGTGGTAGCAGTAGCGCTGGCAGTAGCAGTGGTAGCGGCAGTAGCAGTAGCAGCGAGGCAAACACAGCACGCCGCACGGAGGTCAGCCAAGCCACTCCCGGCAGCACCCTGCCGGTTATCAAGGTAGAAGAAACAGCGGATGACGACGGCACGGTTGGGCTCGTGGCGCATCGCACCCGCACGGGCACTAAAACTGATACGCCGCTCGATGAAGTGCCGCAAACCGTCAATATCGTGACCAGCGAGCAGATCGAGCAGCAGGGTGCGACCACGATCAACCAGGCGTTGCGCTATGTGCCGGGGTTTTCCTCGTATGGCGCGAGCACCCGCTCAGACTGGTACACCGCATTGCGCGGCTTCACGCCCAGCGTGTTTGTCGATGGCCTGCAAGTGCCGAACACCATGAACCTCGCCAGTTGGCGGGTCGATCCGTATCAGGTTGAAAGCATCACCGTGCTGCGCGGGCCCACTTCGGTGCTGTATGGCCAGGGCGATCCCGGCTCGCTGGTTGATATCCAGACGAAACAGCCGACGGCCGACGCCGTGCGCGAAATCGAGTTGCAGCTTGGCACTGACGCGCGCAAGCAGATCGGCCTTGATCTGGGCGGCAAGATTGACCAGAACGGCACTCTGACCTACCGCTTCATTGGCGTGGGGCGTGATGGCAACATGGCGACCGGGCCACATGCCGATCAGCGCCTGCTGCTTGCGCCTTCGGTGAAATGGCAGCCGACAGCTGACACCTCGCTGACCGTCTATGCGACCTACCTGCGCGATAACGCTGACGTATCGGATAACTTCCTGCCGGCTTCTGGCACGATCCTGCCCAATCCGAACGGCACGATTTCGGAGCGTTTGTATACAGGCGAAGCCAGCTTTGCCCGTTACGACAAACGCCAATGGTCGGTGGGTTACCAGTTCGAACATCATTTCGACCCGGTGTGGACCTTCCGCCAGAACACCCGTTACATGCATCTGTCGCTGAACAACGCGACGGTCTATGGCGGCGGCCTCGATACATCCGACCCGACCGACGCGAGCATCACGCGCTACGCTGGCCTGTTCCAGCCGAACTACAGCCGGTTTGACATAGATAACCAGGCGCAAGCGAAATTCCGCACCGGCACGGTCGAGCACACCTTGCTAGCGGGTTTCGAATACAACCGCCAGCAATCCACCGATAGCGAACAACTGGCGCTGGCACCGAGCCTGAACGTCTTCAACCCGGTCTATACGCCAGTCACCTCCGCGATCTTCTCCGGCCCCAACGCCTATTCACCGACATCGACCCAACAAGCGCTCGACAGCTTTGGCCTGTATCTGCAAGACCAGATCAAGCTCACGCCACGCTGGGTAGTGACACTGGGCGGCCGTCAGGACTGGAGCCGCAGCTCGACTCACGATCTGATCGCAGGCACGCAAACCCAGCAAGACGACCATGCGTTTACTGGCCGGGTGGGAGCGGTTTATCTCGGTGACTACGGTCTTTCGCCCTACATCAGCTATGCCACCTCGTTCAATCCGCAACTTGGCGTGACGCAAAGCGGCACGCCTTTCAAGCCTTCCCGGGGCCGCCAGATTGAAGCTGGTCTGCGCTGGCAGCCGTTCAGCAAGAACCTGATGCTGAATGCCGCGCTGTACCAGATCAACCAGACCAACGTGACCACGCCCGACCCGACCGATCCAACCGGCACGTTTAGCGTGCAGACTGGCGAGGTGCGCTCACGCGGGATTGAATTCAGCGCGGTTGGCAATCTCACGCGGGAGTTGAGCCTGATTGCGTCATATGCGTATCAGGACGTGAAGAACATCGCCGCCAACGACGCCTCGTTGAACCACTGGCCAGTGTCAATTCCGCTGCCGCGCCAGAGCGCCTCACTCTGGGGCGACTGGACCTGGCACAGCGGCGTGCTGAGCGGGCTGGGGGTAGGGTTGGGCCTGCGTTATTCGAGTTCGAGCGCAGGCGGGCAGGACAATTCGCTAAGCGTGCCGGGTTACACCGTGTATGACGCGGCGCTGCATTACGACGTGCGCAGCTGGCGCTTTGCGGTAAACGCCACGAACCTGTTCAACCGGCGCTTCGTGACCGGCTGCCAGAGCGCTGCGACCTGCTTTTATGGCAACCCGCGCACGGTGCTGGCGACGGCCCGGTACGACTGGTGAAAGAAAGAGGGCACATGCGTTGCTTGATGCGTTGAACCAGTGCCGGGTGGCGGCAGAGAGGCCGCCGTCTGTTGCCTCAATGGCAATGGGCTCAAGCACGGGTAGGAGCAAGTGCGTTCATGGGGTAGCCATCGCCGCCGCAGTTGCTGGACAACTGCCGGCGTTACGGTAAGCCTGGATGTAAGCGGGGATGGGGATATTTCTCAGCGTGTCGGCAGCGAGTGCTGCCGACAGAGGGTTTTTCTGTTTTTTCTGCTCTTGCTGCTCAGTCAGGCAACCGCAGGCTTGTCTGACGTTTCTTCTTCGCTGGCTGCCGCAGCAGCAGGAATCAGCAGTACCGGCAACGTAGCCTGACGCACACAGCGTTCTGCGACGCTGCCGAGTATCAGCCGCTGGACACCGCGCCGGCCATGCGTGCCGAGCACCAGCAAATCTGCGCCAAATTGCGCGGCGGCGTGCAGGATAACCGTCGCCACATCTTCCAGCGACGACGCCTCGCCGGTGGCGAGCGCACCTTCCACCCCTTGTTCACGCATGTTTTGTCCAAATTGCGCGGCTAGCTCTTTGCCCTGTGCGAGCAAGCTGTTACGCAGGATGGAGGGATCGTAGCCCGGCGCTTCGAAATACACCGGGGTGTTCTCGACCACATAAAACGGTTGCAACTGCGCGCCCATGGAGCGGGCGAGATCGAGTGCCGCAGCGAATGCCCGGCGAGAGGTGTGACTACCATCGACTGCAACCAGAATGCGTGTGTACATGGAAAGCTCCCCGATTCGGCCAGAAAATCCGCCGCAGGCCATGGGTATGGCCGCGGCGGTTGCTGACAGGAGCTTAATGGATCAGGAGTGAAGATGCAGCGTTAAGCGGCGAGTGGCATTGGGCCGAAGAGCGCGAGGCGGGTTTGCGGGCTGACCGCGATATCGAGCGCGACCGCTCGTTCGACGCCGATTTGCACCGGTGGCCCGAGCCGGCTGACTTCGATCCCGGTGCGACGCAGCATGCGCTCGATGGCGATGGTGGTGACGGTGACGTAACGCGTAATGCTCATGCGATCAGCGAAGGTGACGAGTTGCTGGATTGCATTAATGGTCAGATCGGCGAAGCCAAAGCCATGATCGCCTTCGGCTTCAATGGCAAAGCGGCTTAATTCCCAGATATCGCGCGCTTTAGGGGCATCCGCGCCATGCAGTAATTGCGGAAAAGTGTCTTTCAACATATTAGGGCCTTCAGTTGGCATTAAACGCCAACAACCTCTTACTTCTTTTGCGGCATTTTGAATTAGCATGTAATAGGGCCCTAACGCGTCATAACCATCAATTTCCATGCCGGAAATAATTGGAATTTCCCATCCAAGCCGACCTTGAAAGACCCGGGCTCGCAACCGGTACATTTCATTAATGTCGTTATTGTCGAATTCTTGTCTCATGCCAATCCGGATAGCCGTTTGCATCATTTTCTCCTGTGCGTGTTAGTGATCTGACACGCATAGAAATTTATGCATTTTGGGTGACTTGCACACCTATCCACATGGGTAGGTGTGCAGCCGGAAAGGCTCAAGCAGAATGCGCCCTGAGAGCAGCCAAACACAGACACACCACACTTAAATTAAATGGCGAGGGTTATATGGAATTAGTAGAAATGCATCGGCAAGAGATCACCCATAACCGGGTGATGCCCATCGTACCCTCGGACAGGTCCTCTGCCGCGGTAGATCGCGCCCGAATCATCGAGTACAGGAAGAAGAAAAAAGAAAGTCAGCGCCGCTTTTGGGCGCGTTTTGGCGTGACGCAGTCGCGCGGCAGCCGTTTTGAAGCGGGCGCAGAAATCCCGGCTCCAGTTTCAATTCTATTGGGTTTGTATTTTACGAAAACAGTTTCCGATGGCGATCTTGGTCGCGCTGAACGGTTGCTGTATAGCTGGGGGCCAGCTTCAATGGTCAGCCAGGGTCGATAAGTCCAAGCTGGGTTGCAATTACTGCAGCTGCGCGCCGTGAATTCACACCGAATTTCGTTCTGATATTTTTCATATGGAAGTCAACCACGGCTTCCGAGCAATTCAGAATATGCGAAATTTCCCATGTGGATTTACCGCGCGCTGTCCATTTAAGGCATTCGCGTTCGCGCGGCGTAAGTTTGGGTAATAAAGCCTGAGCGTGCGTATTTAAATGCTGCTGGCTGCTATCAATTATCAGATCACGCAATAAAACAAGATTTGGTAGCGCCTTGTCCAGATGATTCCAGAATTCTTCTGTTGGGTTGCTGTCGCTGACGAAACACAACATGCCCGCTTCCTGCTTTGGGCCATGGATGGGCAGCGTGATGCCTGCGCGTAAGCCATGAGCGCGAGCTTCTTCATACATTGACTGCTGCGGCAAAGTTGAAAACACCGTCGGTGACCAGATCAGCGGGCTCGATTTGGTCGCGCAATGCTGAACGGTTGGGTCGATGTGCGCCAGGCCCTGCTTGATATAGGCTTGCCGCCACGATGCCGAATAGGTCGTGCGCACGAACGCGTCTTCAAGGCGCAAGCCCGGGCGCGGCAGAATGGCCACCAGAACCTGATCGAATCCCCATGTTGCTGCTAACTGCGTCACCGCGTCGAACCACGATGCTTCGTCGGTCGCGTTGAGCATCGGAGACATCTGCTCAATGAAATTTAGCGACATTATTATTCTCTGAAGTCGCAGCAGGCTACGCTGCAGGTATAGCCGACGTCTAAGCGTCTAACACCTCGTATTTGTCATCCTTTTGTTGTATCGCAATAATCTAGCATTGTTTGTTCCAGGCACAGAGCGAGATCGGGCTCAACTGTCGTAATTTTGTGAAGTTTTAGAAGAGACGCTTTCGTTCCAAAAAAGGCTAAAAAAAACGCTAACCTGACAGATTGTCAGCGGGAGTTTCACGGTTATTCTTTAATAAGATCAATTTATCTCATTAGGGTTTTTATTTTGAGTATTGATCTATGGCTGTTTTGTTAATAGCGGCTGGTTTTAAGGCCGACGAATGCCCATCGCTGCGAGATCAACGCGGCGCTCAACTTCATCGGGTTCATGGCAACGGAGCGGAGTGGGCCTTCGCGCGGGGGTTAGGGAAACACGGTAATCTCTCGGGACATTTCACTCTGAGCCGTGTTCCCGCACGGTTGTCGTTCTGACTATGTCCAACGTACCTTCCCATCATTGGGGCCTTGAGCCAATCGTTGCTGCGCTGCGTGCTTCGCGTGAAGAGCTCCACCGCACGCGGCATCCACGGGGGATTCGTGAGCTACCGTCGCGCGAGGCTGTGGCCAATATCATCAATGGCTTGCGTGCGGCGTTGTTTCCCACCCACTTTGGCGCGCCTGGCCTGACCGATGAAACCGTCGATTACTACGTCGGCCATACGCTGGAAAGCACGCTGCGTCTGCTGGCTGAACAGATTCGGCGGGCCTTGCGCTTTTTACCCGAGCATGCCGATACGCCCGAAACCGAATTGCGCGAGCACGCCTATGCGATCGCCAGCGAATTTGGCCGGCAGTTGCCTGATATCCGGGCGTTGCTGGTCAGCGATATTCAGGCGGCGTTTGCTGGCGATCCGGCCGCGCAGCATATAACGGAGATTTTGCTGTGCTATCCCGGCATCTGTGCAATGACGCATCACCGCATGGCGCATGCGTTGTACCGGCTCGGCGTGCCGTTGCTGGCGCGCGTTATCAATGAGATCGCGCATTCCGGAACCGGGATCGACATTCACCCAGGGGCGCAGATCGGACCGAGCTTTTTTATCGATCACGGCACCGGCGTGGTGATTGGCGAAACCGCCATCATCGGCGAGCGGGTGCGGGTGTATCAGGCCGTGACGCTAGGCGCAAAGAGTTTTGCCGCTGATATCGACGGCTCGCTGGTAAAAGGCAATGCGCGCCATCCACTGGTCGAAGACGATGTGGTGATCTATGCCGGGGCGACCATCCTGGGGCGCGTGACTATCGGGCGGGGCTCGGTGATTGGCGGCAATGTCTGGCTGACGCATAGCGTGCCACCGGGCAGCAGTGTTTCCCAAGGCAAGGTTCGAGAGGGTGAACGTGCCGATGCGGTTTCTTCCAGAGTGCAGCCATAGCGATTGAGGTAGCGGGTTTGCAGCGGTTTGCTGCAAACGACCGGCCCGCCTTGTGAGGCCAGCAAAGCACAACGCGCCCCGCACGGATTCCGTGCGGGGCGCGTTGGCAAGGGCACCCAGGATGGTCGCGGGAGCTCAGGTATTCGATACGCTCATGGCGATCGGGTTGCCGATAATCGCCAGAAATTCGCGCCGGGTGGAGGCGTCCGTGCGGAAGGTGCCGAGCATGCGCGAAGTCACCATGCCCACTCCGGCTTTATGCACGCCGCGCGTCGACATGCACTGGTGCGACGCTTCGAGCATGACGCCTACGCCTTTGGGCTGAAGCACTTCGTTGAGCGCGTCGGCAATCTGCACGGTCATTTTTTCCTGAATCTGCAGACGCTTGGCAAAGGCATCTACCAGCCGTGCCAGTTTTGAAATGCCCACTACCCGTCGTTCGGGCAGATACGCCACATGAGCGCGGCCGATGATCGGCACCATGTGATGCTCGCAATAGCTTTCGAAGCGGATATCTTTCAGCACGATCATTTCGTCGTAGCCTTCGACTTCTGAAAACGTGCGCGACAAAATTTCGCGCGGCTCTACTGAATAACCCGCGAAAAATTCTTCATAAGAACGAACAACCCGGGCTGGCGTATCCAGCAGCCCTTCGCGCTGCGGGTTGTCACCGGCCCAGCGCAGTAATACGCGAACGGCGGCTTCGGCTTCTTCACGGGTGGGGCGCTCGGGTGTGTCAATGGGCTTCGCAGGCTGCGCATCGCGGCTCATTTGGGTTCTCCTGTAGAAAATCTGAGGCAAAAGATCGCGCATTGTTCCATGTTTTGGCCACGGCTGTTGGGACGTGATTCGCTTCACGGTGAGGCGGGTCATGGAATTGTCTGCTCAGGCGGGGGAAATTTCGTTCTATACCCCGTATTGCATTGGCCCTCTTGCAGTACCAGAAAGAAGCAAGAACAATCGCATGTTGTCCGAACTAATAAAAGAGAGGAGAAGACATGCGTACTCAGGTGGCGGTCATCGGTGCGGGTCCGGCAGGATTGCTGCTGGCTCATTTGCTGCGATTGCAGGGTGTCGAGTCGGTGCTGATTGAAGCCCGCTCGCGCGAGCATTGCGAAAACCGGGTGCGAGCGGGGGTGCTGGAACAAGGCACGGTCGATACCCTGAACGAGGCTGGGCTGGGTTGCCGGATGCGTAGCGAAGGGCTGGTGCATCGCGGCATCGAGTTGCTGTTCGAGCATCAGCGGCATCGTGTCGATATCGCCGGGCTGACTGGGGGGCGCGCGATTACGGTGTATGGCCAGCATGAAGTGGTGCGCGATCTGCTGGCGGCGGCTTCGCGCGAGCAGCAAAAAATGTACTTCGAGGTCAGCGAGGTGGCACTGGACGGACTCAAGACTGGGCAGCCATCCGTGCAATTTACTCATCAAGGTGTGCGGCAGCAGATTGACTGCGATTACATCGCCGGTTGCGACGGGTTTCATGGCGTGAGCCGCGCGGCGATTCCATCAGAGGTGCTGCGCACATATGAACGGACGTATCCGTTTGCCTGGCTCGGCATTCTGGCGGACGCTCCGATCGTTGCCGATGAGCTGATCTATGCCCATCACGAGCGCGGGTTTGCGCTCTACAGCATGCGTTCACCCCGTGTGACGCGGCTTTATCTGCAATGCGGCATCCATGAAGATCTGGCGCTCTGGCCGGATGCCCGTATCTGGTCTGAATTACGTACCCGTTTTGCCAGCGCGGATGGCTGGACTCCAGCTCAGGGGCCGATCATGCAAAAAAGCGTGACGCCGATGCGTAGTTTTGTCACCGAGCCAATGCAGTACGGTCAACTTTTTCTGGCAGGTGATGCCGCGCATATCGTGCCGCCCACGGGCGCTAAAGGCATGAATCTCGCGGTGGCGGATGTCCGGGTGCTGTCGGGCGCGCTCGGGGCGCGTTACCGCGACAATCGCACGGACTTGCTGGAGGCTTATTCAGCGACTTGCCTGGAGCGGGTCTGGCGTGCGGAGCATTTCTCCTTGCGCATGACGAATCTGCTGCATGCCACCCCTGACGAAACACCCTTCACCCAGCGTCTGCGCCTCGCAGAACTCCGGCAAATCACACGCTCGCAAGCCGCCGCACGTGTGCTGGCAGAAGACTACGCCGGGTTGCCTTTTGGCATGCAAAATGCCTTGCCAGACGGCCGTGGGCACTGCCTTGACAGCGTCTCTGCGCGACTAAGATAATGCGCAGCACGTTCGTTAAACGTGCTTCAGATTCATTCATTAGTCGAACAGAATTAACCTCGTATTCGAACAATCTGTTGCAGCGTTCTAGAAGGGATTCGGCATGGTTAACAAAATATTCGCTTCACTTCAGGCGGCAATCGCTGACATTCATGACGGCGCGACGATCATGATTGGTGGTTTTGGCACGGCGGGCATGCCTTCTGAGTTGATCGACGCGCTGATCGATCAGGGCGCACGTGATCTCACCATCGTGAACAACAACGCCGGTAACGGCGAAATTGGCCTGGCCGCGTTGCTCAAAGCCAGGCGTGTGCGCAAGATCATCTGTTCATTTCCGCGTCAAACGGATTCCTATGTTTTTGACGCGCTTTATCGTTCTGGCGAGATCGAACTGGAGCTCGTGCCGCAAGGCAATCTGGCTGAGCGGATTCGTGCCGCTGGCGCGGGCCTCGGCGGGTTTTTTACGCCTACGGGCTATGGCACGCAGCTCGCTGAGGGCAAGGAAACGCGTTTGATCGACGGCCGTCACTACGTGTTTGAGTCGCCGCTGGCTGCCGACTTCGCGCTGATCAAGGCGTATCAGGGCGATCGCTGGGGCAACCTCGTGTATCGCAAAACCGCCCGTAATTTCGGGCCGATCATGGCGAGCGCGGCGAAGACCACGATCGTTCAGGTGTCGCAGGTGGTGCTGCTTGGCGCGCTGGACCCTGAAGCGATCGTGACTCCGGGCATCTTCGTGCAGCGTGTGGTTGAGGTGCCGCAGGTGGGTCAAGCGGCCCAGGCGGTTCAGGCCGCTCAGGCGGTGGAGCGCGCAGCGGCACTTCGTCAGACTACTTCTGTTCGACCAGGGAATTTCAAACCATGAAACGACTGACCCGCGATCAAATGGCCCAGCGCGTGGCCCAGGACATTCCTGAAGGCGCTTATGTGAACCTTGGCATTGGCGTGCCTACCCTGGTCGCCAATCATCTCGACCCCAGCCGCGAAATTTTTCTTCATAGCGAGAATGGCCTGCTGGGTATGGGCCCGGCACCGGCCCCCAACGAAGAAGATGACGAGCTGATTAACGCGGGCAAGCAGCACGTCACGTTGCTGACTGGCGGCGCGTATTTCCACCATGCGGATTCGTTTGCGATGATGCGCGGCGGTCACCTTGATTTTTGCGTGCTGGGTGCATTTCAGGTTTCAGTTACTGGCGATCTTGCAAACTGGCACACCGGCGCGCCGGATGCGATTCCGGCAGTAGGGGGCGCGATGGATCTGGCGCTTGGCGCGAAGCAGGTGTACGTGATGATGGAGCACTTGACGCGGCAAGGCGAAAGCAAGATCACGGCGAGCTGTACCTGTCCTGTGACCGGAGTGGGCTGCGTGGACCGGATCTATACCGATCTGGCGCGGCTGGATTTCACTCCCGATGGCCTGGTGGTGCGCGAGATATTTTCGGATATTGATTTTGCTGAGCTGTCCCGGCTGACCGGTGTGCCGCTGATTGATGCAACCGGTGCGTCCCCAGTGGAGCAGGTGAATTAAATGCATGGCTGATGCCGGATCGTGGTTACGGCCACCCCGGGGCCTCAGCCATGTCCATGCCCATGCCACGCTGATTTTCTTGCCTCTGTGTTGCTTACCCCTGTGTTGCCGTTTTTCTCACGTTTCCCTCACGTTCCTCTCCCGCGCTTTTTTCCTGCGCTGCTGTTCTGTAGAAGCCATTTCCATGCTCGATTCCAGCGTCCGTCTGACTAGCCTGATTTGCGGCACCGAACCGATGAACGAGGTCTGGTCGCCGCGCGTGACGCTGCAACGGATGCTCGATGTAGAGGCCGCGCTGGCCCGCGCCTGTGCGGCGCACGGCGTGATTCCGGCATACGCCGCGAGTGTGATTGAGGCCGCTTGCGCTGTCCGCCTGATTGATGCGGGAATGCTGGCGCGCGATGCCGCGTCAGGCGGCAACCTTGCTATTCCATTAGTGCAGCAGCTCACCGCGCAGGTGAGGCAGCTTGACGTTGAAGCGGCGAAGTACGTCCACTGGGGGGCGACCAGTCAGGACATTCTCGATACCGGCATGGTGCTGCAACTGCGCGATACGTTCGCGTTGCTGGATGCTGGTTTGCAGACGCTTTGCGCCGCGCTCGCGGGCCAGGCGCACAAGCATCGCGCGACGCCAATGGTCGGCCGCACATGGTTGCAGCAGGCGTTGCCACTCACGCTTGGGCTGAAGTTTGCACAATGGCTGGATGCGTTGCTGCGTCATCACGAGCGGCTCGATGGTCTGCGGGCGCGGCTGCTAGTGCTGCAGTTTGGCGGCGCGGCAGGCACGCTGGCCAGCTTGCGCGAGGCCGCACCGGCTGTGGCGCAGACGCTTGCCACTGAGCTCGGTTTGGCACTGCCGGCCGTGTCGTGGCATACCCAGCGCGACCGTGTGGCGGAGGTTGCGGCATTCTTCGGCATCCTGACGGGTACGCTGGGCAAGATGGCCCGCGATATCTCGCTGCAGATGCAAACCGAAATCGGTGAGCTGGCCGAACCCGCCGCACCAGGAAAGGGCGGCTCGTCCACCATGCCGCACAAGCGCAACCCGGTGGGATGCGCTGCGGTGCTGAGCGCGGCAACGCGCGCGCCAGGGCTGGTGGCGACCATGTTGAGCGCGATGGTGCAGGAGCATGAGCGTGCGCTGGGGGGCTGGCAGGCAGAGTGGGATGTGTTGCCCGATCTTGCCCGCTTGACAGGCGGCGCGCTGGCCCAGACCGCGCAGATCATTAGCGGAATCGAAGTAGATACGTCCCGCCTCGCGGCGAATCTCGACGTTACGCATGGCCTGATTCTTGGCGAAGCGGTGATGCTCGCGCTGGCGGACCAGACTGGCCGGCTTGAGGCGCACCATCTCGTGGAGCAGGCCACCCGGGCCGCATTGCAAAGCGGCCGCACGTTGTTCGAGGTGCTGGCCGATGACGCTACGGTCACGCAGCATCTGCCGCTTGCCGAGCTTGAGCGGCTGCTTGAGCCCACTCATTACACCGGCCAGGCGAGCGCCAGCGTTGACGCTGTGCTGGCTCTTTACACCACGCGTGCTAGCCGCGCATCGCAGCATTCATCGCATTTACCGCAGGAGTAAAACCGCATGCCTTATCTCACCGTTAACGGCATTCAGCTTCATTACCGGATTGATGGTGACAGCACCGATGCCCCGTGGCTGGTGCTATCGAACTCGCTGGGTTGCGACCTGTCGATGTGGGCCCCCCAAGTTAGCGCGCTGGCGCAGCAGTTTCGTGTGCTGCGTTACGACACGCGTGGCCATGGCCAGTCATCGGCTCCACCGGGGCCCTACACCATCGAGCAGTTAAGCAGCGATGTGCTGGGTTTAATGGATCGGCTGGGGATCGAACGAGCGCATTTTTGCGGGCTGTCGATGGGAGGCCTGACCGGCATCGCGCTGGCCGCGCGTCACGCTGAGCGGTTTGAGCGCGTCGTGCTGTGCAATACGGCGGCACGCATTGGTTCGCCTGAGGTGTGGCTGCCGCGTGCCGCGAAGGCCCGTAGCGAAGGCATGGCCGCGCTGGCCGATGCGGTGCTGTCACGCTGGTTCACGGCTCGCTTCGTAGCGCATGAACCGCTCGTGCTGGCTGCGTTGCAGGACGGGTTCGTGCATACCAGCGCTGAAGGTTACGCGGCGAACTGCGCCGCACTCAATGCGGCGGATCTGCGCGCTGACACGGCGCGCATCACGGCACCTGTGCTGGTGCTGGCGGGTACGCATGATCTGGCGACGACACCCGCGCAAGGCCGGGATCTGGCGTTGCGGATTGCCGACGCGCGTTATGTCGAACTCGACGCAGCGCATTTATCGAATCTTGAACAGGCACCACTGTTTACCCGGACGGTGCTGAATTTTCTCAAGGAGCAGACAGCCATGACTAACGACGAACGTTATGAAGCCGGGCTAGAAGTACGCCGCGCGGTGCTGGGCGAGGCTCACGTTGAACGCTCGCTGGCCGCGCGCACGGAGCTGAATCACGAGTTTCAGGATCTGATTACCCGTTACGCGTGGGGCGAAATCTGGACCCGGGACGGCTTGCCGCGTCATACGCGCAGCCTGCTGACGATTGCGATGATGGTTGCGCTGAACCGCACTGAAGAACTGGCGTTGCATCTGCGCGCGGCGAAAAACAACGGCGTGACTCGCGCTGAAATCAAGGAGGTTTTGCTGCAAACCGCGATTTACTGCGGTGTGCCTGCTGCTAATTCGGCGTTTCATCTGGCCGACAAGCTATTCGCAGAGGGGGCTCACACCGGCACTGGTTTGTAATGGTTTTGATGCGGGTGTGAAATGAAGGGCCTGCATCCAGCAGGCTGGTGAAAACAGAAAAAAAATCTGGAGGAGATCCGCATGGCAGATAGGCCCCACACGCTTGACGTGCAGCAGTTCATCGACGAACGGCGGTTCTCGCCGTATCAGTGGTTCATTCTGGTGTTGTGTTTTTTGGTTGTCGCGGCGGATGGTTTCGATACCGCGGCGATTGGTTTTGTTGCGCCCGCATTGGCGGTGGAATGGCAGGTGTCGAAAACCGCGCTGGCACCGGTAATGAGCGCCGCGTTAGCTGGCCTCGCACTGGGCGCGCTCATGGCCGGGCCGATGGCAGACCGGATGGGGCGCAAGAAAGTACTGGTTGGCTCGGTGCTGATCTTTGCCCTGTTCAGCATCGTCTGTGCCTTTGCATCGTCGGTAACGGAGTTGACCGTGATGCGCTTTCTGACCGGCATCGGGCTGGGTGCGGCGATGCCCAATGCCACTACGCTGATGGCCGAATACGCGCCAGCGCGTCGCCGCTCGCTGGTGGTGAATACGATGTTTTGCGGCTTTACCCTCGGTGCGTCGGCGGGGGGGCTGGTTGCCGCGCTGCTGCTGCCGCATTACGGCTGGCGCAGTGTGTTTATTACTGGCGGGGTGTTTCCGCTGTTGCTGGTGGTCGTGCTGCTGGCGCTGCCGGAGTCGATCCGCTTCATGGTGTTGCGTGACTGGCCGCGGGCGAAAATCGCAGCCGTGCTGCAACGCATTGCGCCAGGCATGGCGTTTGGGCAGATGCGTTTTGTGCTGCCGGAAGAGGTGTCGTTACAGCAGCAAACCGGGCTTTCAGTGGTGCTGTCGCCGCGTTTCAGAAGCGGCACTGCAATGCTCTGGCTAACTTATTTTTGCGGGCTGCTGGTGTTTTACCTGCTGACCAGCTGGCTGCCTACATTGATGCACGACGTGGGTTATGCCGCGCGCGAAGCGGCGCTGGTGAGCGCGTTGTTTCCGCTGGGCGGTGGCATTGGCGCGATTGCGATGGGCTGGCTGATGGACCGTTTTGAGCCGCACCGGGTCATCGCACTGGCATTCACGCTGACAGCGCTATTCGTCTGGATGGTGGGGCAGCAAGCCAGCCATCTGATGTGGCTGGCACTGCTGACTTTCGTGGCGGGGGTGTGCATGAACGGGGCGCAGTCGTCATTGCCTGCGCTGGCGGCGGCATTTTATCCAACGAGCGGGCGGGCCACTGGGGTGGCGTGGATGCTAGGTGTAGGACGTCTTGGCGGAATTCTGGGCGCTTTCGCTGGCGGGTTGCTGCTGCAGGCGAACTTTGCCTTCAGCACGATTTTTGCCTGGCTGGCGCTGCCTTCGCTGGCCGCCGCCGCCGCGTTGCTGGTCAAAGGCATTGTGATGCGGGCTCGAGCTGGATAAATGCTCTGGGCCTATCCACCTATTCACCTATCCGTTGCAAATAGCAATATCCCAAATGGGAGGGGCTTGTTATTTATTTGGGAAGACCATAGAATAAAACCAGCACATGACCCCTCCGGGAAACTTTATGTCGCTACATACGATTCAAAAAGAACAGGGGCCGCGCGGGGCCCGGAGCCGCGCAACGGTAGTCAAGCTGGCAGTGGCAGCAAGGCTCGCGCAGATCGGCACACATGGGCTGGGTTTAGAGCAGGATGATTTCAGATTCTTTCTCGATCTCGACCCGATTGAACAATCTCAACTGATTCGGGATGGCATGGAGGCGATGATTATCAACCGCATTGCTAGTGAGTTATTAGGTATTCCGATGCAATCGCTGCTGGCCAGCTTGCGTTTGCCCGGAAGCACGATCAATCGCAAGATCGCCCAGCGTGAACGGCTCAGTGCCAGCGAGGCCGACCGCGCCGCACGCGCAATGCTGATTTATGGCCAGGCGGCTGACGTGCTGGAAGATCCAAAACTGGCCGCCGAATGGCTCATGCGCCCGAATGCGCAATTGCGTGACGAGCGGCCGCTGAATCTGCTGGATACCCAAACGGGGTTCGACCGGGTCCGCGACATTCTGTTGCGCCTTGAGCATGGCGTCACTGTATGAAGGTGTTTCGCCTGGCAAAAGAAAAGCCCGGGCGTTACCGGGCGGATGACCTGAGCGGCAATGGTGCGGCGCTCACAGGCGGGCGCTGGAATCCACGGGGCTTGCCCGTGTTGTACACCTGCTGCAGTGCTTCGACTGCCGTGCTTGAAGCGCGGGTGCATGCAGCAGGTCTTTTACCGGTTGCCAATTTTTATCTGGTGGCGCTTGAGGTGCCAGACCGGGCCGTGACGGCTGCGTATGTTCCTGCGTTACCTGACGACTGGAACGTGCTGGATCACGATCCCGCCTCGACGGTTGCGCTGGCGCGGCAATGGCTGGAAGAAGGCAAACGGCTGGTGATGCGGGTGCCGTCGGTGGTGTGCCCGACAGATGACAACCTGATTCTCAATCCGGTGCATGCAGGCATGACGCAGGTCAAGGTGCTGTACAAGCAGCGCTTTGAACTGGATCGGCGTCTGTTCAAGTAGCGCTACGTCGCTCGTCAGGCAGCGGCACACGGGCGGTGTGGTTGTTCTGGCGCGCTTGTCCTGGCATTAGTGCAGTCTGATTCATTCATGTGCTGCGCTCCGTACCCGCACCGCACCCGCCGTAAGGCACCGCATTCACCGCAAGACCCCGCAGCAAGACCCCGCAGCAAGACCCCGCAGCAAGACCCCGCCGTAAGACCCCCCGCCGCAAGACCCCGCCGCCCCCCCTCATCCCACACCGCCAGCATCCCCCTTCCACCGGACAATCCCCTCCTTTCGCCGCACCGCAAAACCCAGCCTATTCAACCGTCGCCAGCACGGCTCGCACCGTATTGAACAGGTGAGCAATCTGCGCTTCGTCAATGATGAGCGGTGGCGAAAACGCCAGGATGTCGCCGGTAAAACGCACCAGCACACCGGCTTCGTAGCATTTAACAAATGCCTCGTAGGCGCGTGCTCCCGGTGCACCATCACGGGGCGTTAGCTCGATACCCGCCACCAGCCCGAGATTACGGATGTCTTTGACGTGCTGTGCATCACGGAGTGCGTGAGCGGCGCTGGCAAATGTGGGTGCGAGCGTTGCCGCGCGGGCGAACAGGTTCTCGTGGCGATACAGCGCTAGCGCGGCTACGGCTGCGGCCGCTGCCGCTGGGTGGGCCGAATAGGTGTAGCCATGAAACAGCTCAATCGCGCCCGGTGCGCCATGATTGACCACCGTGTCGTGAATGCTGCGGCTGGCCGCGACAGCACCCATTGGAATCGCTGCGTTGTTGATGGCCTTGGCCATCGTTAGCAGGTCTGGCGTGATGCCGAAAAATTCACTGGCAGTGGCGGTGCCAAGACGGCCAAAACCGGTAATCACTTCATCGAAAATCAGCAGGATGTCGTGCCGGGTGCAAATTTCGCGCAGCTTGTGCAAATAGCCTTTAGGTGGAATCAGCACCCCAGTCGATCCGGCCACGGGCTCAACGATGACGGCGGCGATGGTCGATGCGTCGTGCAGTGTGACCAGCCGCTCTAGTTCGTCCGCCAGATGCTCGCCCCAGGCGGGCTGCCCCTGAGAGAACGCGTTGTGCTCAAGGTTGTGGGTGTGCGGCAGATGATCGACGCCAGGCAGTAACGCGCCCGAAAAAGTTTTGCGGTTAGGCGAGATCCCGCCTACCGAAATACCCCCGAAGCCAACTCCGTGGTAGCCGCGCTCGCGTCCGATCAGGCGGGTGCGCTGGCCTTCGCCGCGCGCCCGGTGATAGGCCAGCGCGATTTTCAGCGCGGTATCGACCGCCTCTGAACCCGAATTCGTGAAGAAAATCCGGTCGAGCCCAGCAGGCATCAACTCGGCTACTTTGCTGGCCGCTTCGAATGCGAGCGGGTGACCCATCTGGAACGTGGGCGCGAAGTCGAGCGTAGCCAACTGCTGGGTGATGGCGGCGATGATTTCGTCGCGGCCGTGGCCTGCGTTGACGCACCACAACCCGGCGCAGCCATCGAGCACTTCGCGTCCATCTGTCGTGCGGTAATACATGCCCTTGGCTGAGGCCAGCAAGCGCGGGGCGCTTTTGAACTGGCGATTGGCGGTGAAAGGCATCCAGAAAGACGAAAGATCGTCGCTAACGGGGCGCGAAGTCATGGTTTATTTCCTCGAAGTGGTAGCGGCAACTGTAGCGCCCGGGGTTAAATGCTGGACATAAACAGTTGGCGCGCTGGCGCTGTTTACTGTGCTGGTAAAAACGCCTCAACTGTATTGGTATGCGGGTGCTTTTTTTATGGTGTGTTTTAAGCGCCGCGTGCTTTCTCCCTAACGCGATAACGCGACTCATCCCTTCTCTAACGTTCACGAGCCCGATGATCGACTTCGAATTACGGCGTGACGCTGACGCGTCTCAAACGCTAGTTGAGCAACTGGTGCAGTGCTTTACCCAGGCAATCGAGCAGCAGACGCTCCGGGCGGGGGCGCGGCTGCCGTCGGTGCGGGAACTGGCTCGCACGCATCATCTGAGCACCTTCACGGTTGTCGAGGCCTACAACCGGTTGGTGGCCGCAGGGCTGGTGGTGGCGCGGCGCGGTTCGGCTTACCGGGTGCTGCCCCGTGCTGTCACGCCGTGCTCGCCTGGCGCGGTGGCGTGGCAACCCCCTAGCCTGACGGCGACGTGGTTGTTGTCCGATGTGTTCGCGGATCATTCGATGCCAGTCAAGGCCGGGGGCGGCTGGCTGCCGGATGAATGGATCAACCAGAGTGGCTTGCAACATGCGTTGCGCGCGGTGGGCCGGGTGCCTGCGGTGCGGCTGGGCGACTACGGCCAGCCGTATGGTTTTGCGCCGTTGCGCGAACGAATCGTGGCGCAGCTCGACCGTTGTGGCTTGCCGCTAGATGTGTCCGATGTGCTGCTGACTCAGGGTGCGACCCAGGCGCTGGATCTGATCGTGCGCACGCTGTTGCGTCCGGGAGATAGCGTCCTGGTGGAAGATCCAGGCTACTGCAATCTGCTGCAGATACTGCAACTGGCGGGGCTGGTGGTGCATGGCGTGCCGCGCACGGCAACCGGTGTCGATCTGGCAGTACTGGAAACACTGGTGGCGAGGCATCGGCCTAAAGCCATCTTCGTCAATACCGTGCTGCAAAATCCGACTGGCGCAAGCTACAGCATGGCGGCGGCGTTCCGCTTGCTGCAACTGGTTCAGCGCGAGCAGATGTGGCTGATCGAAGATGACGTCAGCCGTGAACTCGCACCAGCTGGCGCACCGTTATTTGCGGCGCTGGATGGGTTGCAGCGGGTGCTGTATGTAGGGGGTTTTTCGAAGACGATCACGCCTGCATTGCGCTGCGGCTATATCGTCGCGCAACGCGAGGTGCTGCGCGAACTGGCGCGGGTGAAGATGGCGGTTGGGCTGACTTCTTCAGAAACGACCGAGCGAATCGTGCACAAGGTGCTGCTTGAAGGGCGTCATCAACGGCATGTCGAGACGCTCACCGAGCGTTTGTGCCGGGCTCATGAAAGAGTCGAAGAGCGCTTGGATGAACTGGGGCTCGAGGTGTTTCACCGTCCGCGCGCGGGGCTTTTTCTGTGGGCTCGCTTGCTGCTCGAACCAGCCGGGGCGGAGGCGGTGGCGAATGCAGCGCTAGCCGCAGGCATTTGGCTCGCACCCGGTGCTTATTTCCGTCCTGCGGCTGCACCGAGCGCCTGGTTTCGTTTCAACGTGCCGTATGCAACGGACGATGCGCTATGGCGTTTTCTTGCCCAACTGGTTCAGTCGCAGACCGCCCGGAGTGCGCCGGGCGTGGCTTGAGCGAAGGTGTGCTGGCTTAGTGCATTGGCTTAGCGTGCTGGCTCGGTGCGCTAGCTAGTGCACTAATGGCGGGCTTTGAGCCGCATCGGCATGGTGTCCGGGACCATCGTGAAAGCGCTGATCTCCTTGATGCTGGCGGAGTCCGTCATCAGTTCGATCTCGAAGCTGGCTAGCAGCGTGGAGAGTGCGAGACGCATTTCCACGCTGGCCAGATGCCGTCCCGGGCACACTCGGGGGCCCGCGCCAAACTGCAGGTACGCGCGCATGTCATGGTTGCCGGTGCGGGTATCGCGTTCGCGCAGCCAGCGGTCTATATCGAAGATTTCTGGCTGGGAAAAATGCCGTTCGTCCAGCATCGAGGGCCGGCTTAAAAAGAACATCGTCGTGCCAGCAGGCACATGCACGTTATCCAGGCAGACGTCTTCCAATGGCTCGAACGAACTGATTGCGGCTACTGGACGCAGGCGGCTGGCTTCAGTACATACGGCTTCGAACAGATCGAGTTGTTTTAGCCCGGCATAGTCGGGGCACACCGTGTGCGAACCCAGCGCTGCGCGTGCTGCTATGGCAAGGCGCTGTTGCAGCGGTGCCTGAGTGGCGATGTACAACTGAGCCCATGCAATGGAATTGGCGGTGGTGTCTTCACCTGCTAGCAGCAGCGTCAAGATATTCGCGGCCACCTGGTCGTCGCTGATCTCCGAGCCTGGCGCATCGCGCAAGCGCAGCATCGCTTCGAGCAGATGGCGTGGGGTTTCGGCGGGGTCATCACGCATGCGTTCGCGGGCGCGTTGCATCATCTGGCGCACGTATTGATGCACTTCCTTGAGCGCCCGGTCAACGCGCCGGTCGCCTGGCAGCTTCAGATAGCGCCAGTACGGAAACGGTGCATTGATGCGTGCCATCACGGCAGGCAGGATCAGCGCCAGCGGTTCCTGAATCGCGCTGCCGTCCTGGTCCAGCGTGCGCGGGTCTTCACCGAAGGCCAGCGCACTGGTGATATCGACCGTATAACGCTTCAGGTCTTGCGTCATTTCGACGATTGCGCCGCTTGCGGCGGCGCGTTGCCAGCGCTGGTATAGCCGCTCGGTAATCGCATTCAGCGTGGGATAGAACGATTTGATGTTCGGGATTGATAGCGCTTGCATCACGAGCTTGCGTTGCGGCTCCCATGCCACGCCTTCCGCGGAAAACAAGCCATTGCAGCCCATTTCTTCCAGCACGGTTTCAATCGGCGTGAAGCGGCGGTAGCGATGCGGCCGCTCGCGCGAAATGGTTTGGCATAACTCAGGATCGGTCCATACCGTGACCGGTGTGCCGCAAATCTGGAAGCGATAGGGCGTGCCTAGCTCAGCGGCCCAGCGCTCGAGAGTCAGATGTAGTTGCGTCGGGGCCAACTGATGCAGATTGCCTAGCAGAGGCAATCCGGCAGGACAGGGCAAATCGGCGAGTTGCCGCAGTGGCGCGGAGGGTGTGGGGGGAGTGGAGGCAATATCAGTCATCGGGCGGCAAGCGTGTCAGGCGCGTTATTCGTCGTCGTCAGGATGGAGGATCGCTGTGCCGGAGAGCACACGTGAGCGGATCGCCTTGACCCGTTGCAGCATGATTTCACGTGCTTTGGCATCGTCGTGCGCTTCAATCGCGCTCAGTACGGATTTGTGCGAACGGATCACGCGCGTGGCGATAGCGTGGGTGGTGTTGGGCGCGAGCAGCGGCTGGAGCACGAAACGCAGACCGCGAAACTGCGCGAGCAGCACCCGGTTTTGTGAGGCTTCGACAATCGCTTCATGAAAGCGCATGGAGGCATCGGTGAACAACAGCGGATCAGCGCGCAGCGTGTCAAGCTCGGTGAGCAGCGCATGCAGTTTGGCGAGATTTTCGGGGGTGGCGTTTTTGGCGGCGAGTTCTGCCGAGGTGACTTCGATGGCGACTTGCGCATCGAAAATTTCTTCGGCGCTGACGCCGATCAGATGCAGCTGAATCGCTAGCGCATCAGCGAAACGCTCAGGGTTGCCCTGGGCAATCCATGCGCCACCTTTGGCACCCATCCGGATCTGCACGATGCCGACTGCTTCGAGTGAGCGCAGCGCATCGCGCGCGGCCATGCGGCTGACGTTGAACTGGGTTGACAGGGAGGTCTCGCTGCCAAGAAAATCACCGGCTTTGATCTGGCCAGAAAAAACGGCGCTTCTGACTTGTGAGACGATGCGCCAGGAGAGAGTTTCGGTTTGTACTGGCTCCCAGAGCGGGGTGAAACTGCTTATTTTATTTTTCAAATTAGTTCTCCAAAGCCTGAGTGTGGCTGCATTAAATGAATCGGGTGGCTTGGGGTGTCGCGCTCACGCCTGGGTGGAGCGGACTAGCCTAAAGCTAAAAAAGCAGCCCGGGCAGCTTAAAAGACCTGAAGCGAGGGACCAGGGCGGCCACCCTGGGGCGCTGTGTCTAACGATGGTTTGGCAATTTTCGCCAGTCCTCGTTAACCCGCTGCGTTAAGCCACCGCGTTAACTCATTTACGCAGCAGTAGATGCCGGGTTTTTGTGTACGTGGCCCTCGCGTCATCCTTTTGATTAAGCAGGCGGGATCCTAGCATAGTCAACCAATCATCATACGTTTATATAGATTATCTATTACTAGATATATACAACCGGCTCTAACCAGGTTATGGCGCTCTGGTTCAGTTCACCTCATCACCTGCTCCGGTGTTTTCCCTGGTGCTATAGGTCTAGCACCAGGCAAGCGCTTTTACTCCCTGAGCAGCAAATCATCATCGAGCGGTTGGTTTGCTGCTCGCCTTTGGTTAGCACCATGTCCCGATGATCGGGCACGCCTTCCAGCACACGGGTTTCACAGGTGCCACACACGCCTTGTGAGCACGAGTAGCTGACCTCCACCCCTGCATCAACCAGCGCATCCAGAATGGTTTTGCCTTGCCTCACTGGAATCAGTCGCCCGGATCGCGCCAGTTGCACGGTAAAGCCGCCCTCTGCGGCACTGGCTTCCTTGGCAGCAAAGTATTCGACGTGAAACCGCTCAGGCGCGCCTGCGCATTGCGCAGCGGCAGCCTCGAAGCCACTTAGCATGCCGCTTGGGCCGCAGCAATAAAAATGCGTTGACGTGTCATGGCTTTGCAGCAGCGCGGCCAGATCGAGTCTGACGCCATCGGCTTCGGCATCGTGATGCCATTGCACGCGTGCGCCGTACTGTGCCAGCGCGGCGATAAAACCAGTGACGGCACGCGTGCGGCTGCAGTAATGCAGCTCCCATGAACGCCCCAACGCTTCGAGCCGCTGCAACATGCTGAGCATAGGCGTAATGCCAATTCCGCCCGCCACCAGCACGGTGTGCGGCGCGTCTTCGACGAGGGGGAAATGATTGCGCGGCGCGCTGATCTCCAGCGTCGTGCCAACCTGGAGATCCTCATGCACACATTGCGAGCCACCCCGGCTGGCGGGATCACGGTTGACACCCAGCAGATAGCGATGGGTCTCGTGCGGCGCATTGCACAGCGAATAGCTGCGCGTCATGCCGTTGGGCAAATGCACGTCGATATGCGCGCCTGCGCTGAAGCTGGGCAGCGCTGCGCCATCGAGTGTGCGTAATTCATAGGTGTTGATGGTGGGCGCTTCATAGCTGATCGCGTGAAGCCGCACTTGTAGCGTAGTCATAGTCTCCTTCCTGTATGCCGTCCCTGATGCGGGCGCGTTTCGCCTGGTAAATTCTGTTGCGCATCTGTGTATATATAATATATATTACCAACACGGTGCGGGCAAGCATTTGCCGTCCCAGAGAAAGTGGCAGAAACAGATTTGCTTGATGGAAGCCAGGAAGCCAGGAAGCCAGGGGTTCTGCCCAGCATCTCTATATATCTAATGTGTATTACTATTCAGCCGTAGCTAGAGCTGGCCGCACGATGCCCACAAGCCGAGCCATGCGATAACAATGGAGACTTAAAAAATGTTGTCCCAAGCAAAAAACGAACTCTTGACGAAAGTCGGCCCTGGCGAGCCCATGGGTGAGCTGCTGCGTCGCTACTGGATGCCGATTGCGGGCGTGAGCGAATTTGATGAGGTGGCGGTCAAGCCGGTGCGGCTGTTAGGCGAAGACCTCGTGCTGTACAAGGATTTGAGTGGCAACTTTGGCTTGATCGACCGCCAGTGTCCGCATCGCCGAGCCGATCTGGCTTACGGCTTCGTTGAAAAATGCGGGCTGCGCTGCAATTACCACGGCTGGCTGTATGAACAGGATGGCAAATGCGCTGAGCAGCCGTATGAAGACGTCGCGCATCCACAGCTCAAGCTCAAGGAGCGAGTGAAGATCAAGGCGTATCCGGTGCAGGAAAAAGCGGGCATGTTGTGGGCTTATCTCGGGCCGCAGCCCGCGCCGCTGGTGCCGAACTGGGAGCCGTTTTCATGGGAAAACGGTTTTATGCAAATCGTGATCTCAGAAGTGCCGTGCAACTGGCTGCAATGTCAGGAAAATTCGATTGATCCGATTCATTTCGAATGGATGCACAACAACTGGACCACTCGCCTGAATGGCGATACGGGCCCGTACTCTCCCACGCACAAACAGCTCGATTTCGACGAATTCGAGTACGGCTTTATCTACAAGCGCCTGCGTGGCGATGCTGACGAAAATGATCCGCTCTGGTCAATTGGCCGGGTATGTCTGTGGCCGAATGCGTTTTTCCTTGGTGAGCATTTCGAATGGCGTGTGCCGATTGACGACTTCCGCACTCTCAGCGTGACCTGGGCGTTTACGCGGGTACCGAAAGAAAGCGAGCCGTTCGTGCAGAAAAGTATTCCGACCTGGCATGGCCCGGTAACCGATCCGAAAACCGGCTTGTGGATCACCAGCCACGTGATGAATCAGGATTTCGTCGCGTGGGCCGGGCAGGGGGTGATCGCTGACCGCACGAAGGAAAACCTTGGTAGCAGTGATCGCGGCATTGTGATGCTGCGGCGGCGCTTCTTCGAAGAGCTGGAAGTGATCGCCAATGGCGGCGAGCCGAAGGGCATCATCCGCGACCCCAAACTCAATGAGTCGGTAGAGTTGCCCATCGCAGCCCGGGCAACCTTCGTAGAAGGCATGACGCGTGCCGAAGTCGCTAACCATCCGCTCTGGCGGCATCATCTGAAGGACTTCCGCTTTCAGGCGGGGCAGCCTGAAAGTGTGCGGCGCGCGTTTCTTGAGGCGATGGGCATTGAGCCCGATGGTTCGCCATCACCTTCGCCTGTGGCGCAAGACGCAACACCGGTTACGACCGGTACTGCCAGCTAGCCTGATCTGACTTATCGGAGACGCAGATGCACAGCAAACACTACGACATCCCACTAGGGCTGTTCATCAATGGCGAATGGCGCACGAGCGGCCGTGCCACCCAGGCGGTCATCAACCCGGCTGACGAAACCGAACTGGCGCAATTGCCGCTGGCCACCGTGGCTGATCTGGACGACGCACTGGCGGCGGCCGCCAGCGGCTTTACAACATGGTCGCGGATGAGCGCGTTCGAGCGCTCAGGCATTCTGGAAAAAGCCGCGGCGCTGATGCACGAACGCGCTGAGCAGATCGGCAAGCTCATGAGTTTCGAGCACGGCAAGTTGCTGGCCGATGGCTTGCAGGAAGCCCATAGCTCAGCCGATATCGTCAAATGGTTTGCCGAAGAAGGGCGGCGGGCATATGGCCGGATCGTGCCTGGGCCGCTGCCCGATTCACGCCAGTTGGTGCTGAAAGTGCCGGTTGGCCCAGTCGCGGCCTTCACTCCCTGGAACTTTCCGGTGCGGATTCCTGCGCGCACGGTGGCGGCTGCACTGGCGGCTGGGTGTTCAGTGATCCTGAAGGCGGCGGAAGAAACGCCCGGTTCCACCGTGGCGATGGTGCGTTGCTTCGAGGATGCCGGTGTGCCGCCAGGGGTGCTGAACCTGGTGTTCGGCGTGCCTGCGGACGTGTCTGCCTACCTGCTTGCATCGAATGTCATCAAGGCCGTGGCTTTCACTGGCTCGATTCCGGTGGGCAAACACCTGGCCAGCCTCGCCGCGCAAAACGGCCTGAAAAAACTGGTGATGGAGCTGGGCGGGCATGCACCGATGATCGTTTGCGATGACGCCGATGTGAAGCGCATCGCCACGCTAACCGCTACCGCCAAGTTCCGTCAGGCCGGTCAGGCATGCATCTCACCTACGCGTTTTTATATCCAGCGCGGCGTGTACGGCGCGTTTGTCGAAACGTTCGTTGAGGTGGCCTCGAAGCTGAAACTCGGTTCGGCCTTCGAGCCCGGCGTGCAAGCCAGCCCTGTAGCGAATGCCCGGCGCCTGGCGGCGGCGGATGCTTTCGTCCAGGACGCGCTGGCGCATGGCGCACGGCTCGCATTAGGCGGACACCGGCTCGAACGGCCAGGCTTCTTTTATGCGCCGACGGTGCTGGCCGATGTGCCAGAAAGCGCTCGCATCATGAATGAAGAACCCTTCGGCCCGGTCGTGCCCATCAGCGCGTTCGACACCATCGAAGAAGTGCTGACGCGCGCCAACCGGTTGGATTACGGCCTCGCAGCGTATGCCTTCACCGGCTCGGACCGGCGCGCGCTGCAACTGTCGAATGGCCTCGAAGCGGGAATGATCGGCATTAACAGCATGCTGGTGTCGGGCCCTGAAGTGCCGTTTGGCGGGGTCAAGGAAAGCGGCATTGGCTCAGAAAATGGCGTGGAAGGTTTGCAGGCGTATCTGGTGACCAAGTTCGTGCAGCAAGCCGTTTTGTAACGCTCTGCAAACCAGGCCTTTAGCGCCACTGGCGGTTGTTGGTTTTCTGCGCTCTGATGGCGAACCCTGGTAGGCAAACGCAATATAGTTATATATATTATAGTTAAGTTTTGGCCCTCGGGGAGGCACGGTGCAGCCCGCAGCAGGTTTCAGGCATCCCCACGATTGCTTTACGTTCAGCCCCATGACAGCCGTTCAAACGCGTCACGATGAGCAAGTCCCCGCCCTGGCTTCAGCCGCCTGGGAATCCGTACAAACGGAAAAACTGTCGTGGCGCATTGCTGCGCAAGTGCGCAGCGCGTTGTTCTCACATCAGGTGAAAGCGGGGGATTTCCTGGGCAGCGAGGCTTCGCTGGCGCAGCAGTTCCATGTGAGCCGAACCGCCGCACGCGATGCCCTGCGCACGCTTGAAGCCGTGGGCATTGTAGAAATTCGCATGGGTGCTAAAGGCGGTGCATGGATCGCCGGGGCCAATCCCGAGCGCTTTGCTGATGCGCTCTCGATTCAGCTCAGCTTGATGGGTGCGAGTGCGGCGGAAGTCTTCGAAGCACAAATGGCGCTCGAAGTGCTGGCCGCCGAGAAGGCTGCCGAAGGGCTGACGCCCCAGCAGCGTGACGCGCTGGAAGCCGCGTTGCATGCCGTTGATGCTGCGCGGACGCAACTCGACACTTTTACCGAAGCCTCGCTGCGGTTTCATGAAGCGCTGGTTGCAGCGTCGGGCAACCGGTTGTTGCTGGCCCAGTTCAAGGCGCTGCGTTTCATGCTGACGCCATTGCTGGCGACCTATACCAGTGCGGCGACCGCTGCGCGTGTGGTGGCCTCGCATCGGCTTTTGTTTGAAGCGGTGTGCCGCGGTGAGGTGGCTTTAGCGCGGCAATTGATGCGTGCTCGAATCGAAGTGGTGCGCACCAGCTTTCTTCCGCTGTGGCCGGAACGTATGCCGCATACGCCAGGTGCAGCTTTGAGCGTGCGCCGCGCCAGTCAGGGCGATGACCCGGCAGTCCAGCGCAATAACCCGGCGTAGTAACTCAGAACCACACCGCATCGAACAGCACCGCACAGCATCTAACCCACAAACATAAACCGACGGAGACACTCATGATTATTGATGCGCACGCGCACGTCACAGCCCCCGATTCCCTCTATGTGTGGAAGTCTGGCCTTGTATCCCATCGCGGTGCACATGGCCGGGGCAGCGCGCAGATCAGCGACGACGAAATGCTCGCGGTGCTCAACGCACCCACCTTCGGCACTAAATCGCACATCGAGCAATTGCGCGACATCGGTACTGACCTGCAACTGATTTCGCCGCGTCCGTACCAGATGATGCACAGCGAAAAGCCAGCAAAAATCGTCCACTGGTTTACGGAAGAAACCAACGACATCATTGCCCAGCAAGCGCGCCTCGTGCCGCAGACGTTTCGTGGCGTGGGCGGTTTGCCGCAGGCGTATGGCGAACCCATCAGCCGTTGTCTGCCTGAGCTTGAGCGCTGCATCAAGGAGCTTGGTCTGGTCGGCGTGCTGCTCAACACAGATCCAAGCGAAGGCCTGGCCACCAATGACGTGCCCGATCTGGGCAGCGAATACTGGTATCCGCTGTACGAAAAGCTGGTGGAGCTCGATGTGCCAGCCTATCTGCATTCGGCGGGCTGCCGTTCAGAGCGGCATAACTACTCGCTGCACTTCATCAACGAAGAAACGATTGCAGTGATGGCGCTGGCGCGTTCGCGTGTGTTTAAAGATTTCCCGCAGCTGAAGATCGTTGTGTCGCACGGCGGTGGCGCGGTGCCGTATCAGTTTGGCCGCTTCCAGGCACCGTCGCTGCGCCCTGGACGTGCTAGCGAGCCGTTTCTCGACAGCTTGCGCCGGCTCTATTACGACACCGTGCTGTATTCGGAAGAAGCGTTGCGTCTGTTGATTAAAACCGTTGGCGCGGATCGCTGCATTTTTGGTGCGGAGCGTCCTGGGGTGGGCACGGTGCAAGACCCGCAGACCGGCCGCTGGCTCGACGATATCCGCCCGGTGATCGAAAACTTCGAATGGCTGAGCGCGGTGGAGAAACAGCAGATCTTCTCGGGCAATGCGCGCAAGGTGTTCCGCCTTGATTTGCCGGCGTGAGTGCCTTTTGTACTGCGCGCTGGATAACAACATCGTTAGGCATCTTGAGTTAATAAATTAGTTAAACCCGCAGGAGAACCGCATGGCGACGATCGTCGGTGCGTTTGCAGCTTCACATGGCCCTTTGCTGTCGATGCCGCCTGAGTTGTGGCATTTGCGTGCAGGTGCGGACATGAAAAATCCATCGCACTGGTTTCAGGGGCGGGCGTACAGCTATGCCGAACTGCTCGAAGCGCGTGCTCCCGGTTTTGCTGACGCGGTGACGCAAGCGCAAATGCAGGCGCGTTTCGCCGCGTGCCAGGTGGCGCTGGATACGCTGGCCGAGCGTTTTGCCGCTGTTCAGGCTGATCTGGTGCTGGTGCTGGGCAACGATCAGCGCGAAGTGTTCAAGGATGACCTGACGCCCGCGCTCACGCTGTACAGCGGCGCGCAGATCGACAACATCGCGTTGTCCGAAGCGCAGCGGCTGCGCTTGCCGCCAGGTGTCGCTGAAGCGGAAGACGGCCATTGCCCACCGGAAGGTGCGGTTTATCCAGGCGCACCGGCGCATGCATTGCAGCTGGCCGCCGCGTTGTGCGATGCGGGTTTTGATCCAGCCGTGTCGCACCGTCTGCCGCAAGGCGAGGATCGGCAGCACGGCATTCCGCATGCGTTTGGTTTTGTTTATCGCCGGGTGATGCGCGATGCGCCACCGCCCTCGGTGCCGCTCTTTTTGAACGTCGGCGTCGCGCCGAATCAGCCACGCGTGGCGCGCTGCCTGGCGCTGGGGCATGCGCTGGGCGCTGCGCTCAAAAGCCTGCCCGATGAGTTGCGGGTAGCGGTGGTGGCTTCGGGTGGGATGAGCCATTTCGTGGTTGATGAAGCGCTCGACCAGATGGTGTTGCAGGCGCTGGCGCAAGGTGATGAAGCGACGCTGTGCGGCATCGCGGAGCCGTACTTCAACGGCAATACCGCTGAGATCAAAAGCTGGCTGCCGCTGGTGGGCATTGCGCAAAGCGCTGGACTGACGATGAACCTGATCGACTACGTGGCGTGCTACCGCTCGCCAGCGGGGACTGGCTCGGGCATGGCCTTCGCTAGCTGGAGCTAGCGCTAGCGCCGGATGAGCGCTGGACGAAGCCGGATTCATGTCATGCCAAGTCACGCAAAAGTCACGCAAAACCACATCAAGTCACACAAAAACTGAAGCACAGGAGATGGGCAACATGCAGCAACAAGCGCAACAAGACGACTACACCCGACGCCTGAAGCGGCTTGACTGCTGCGCGGTCTCGGACGCGCTCGACAAGCTCGGGCTGCCAGGAACCGTAACCGGCTTGCCCCAGCGTTCGGGCTCGCAGCGTATCGCGGGCCGCGCCGTCACGGTCAAGCTGGTCGAAGCCAAAGCCCATGCCGTGGCGCTCGCCGCTGCCCCTGCTACGAACGGCGCACCGCGTCATCTGGGCACCACGGCGGTCGAATTCGCTGGGCCCGGGGACGTGATTGTGGTGGAGCAGCGCACCGGGCTGGATGCTGGCAGTTGGGGCGGAATTTTGTCGCTGGGCGCTTCGCTGCGCGGCATAGAAGGCGTGATTGCAGATGGCCCGGTGCGCGATATCGACGAAGCCAGGCAATACGAATTTCCGGTGTTCGCCCGCGCCTTGACCGCATTTACTGCCCGCAACCGTGTCGCGGAAGCCGGCACCAATGTGCCGGTCAACGTCGGCTCAGTCAGCGTGCAGCCAGGTGACTACGTGATTGCCGACAACAGCGCGGTGATCTTCATTGCCGCGCAGGAGATCGAGCGCGTGCTAGCCGCCGCCGAGCAGATCGCGGGCAAGGAAGCCGCGATGGCGAAAAAGCTGTTGAACGGTGTGCCGATTGCTCAGGTGATGGGCGCGGATTACGAATACATGCTGGAAAACCACGGATAAATCATGAGCGATACGAATGCAGCACGCGCCCAGCGCCTCGATACGGCGACCTTGAGCGACGCTTTGGATCGGCTGGGCATCGTTGGCCAGTGCACCGGAATCAAACCACGCGACCCGTCTTTCAAGCTATGCGGCCGGGCTTTTACGATTCTCTACGGCCCGCCTTCGACGCCGCCAGGCACGGTGGGCGATTACATCGACGACGTGCCGGAAGGGGGCGTGGTGGTGCTCGATAACGCAGGCCGTGAGGACTGCACCGTGTGGGGCGACATCCTCACGGAGATCGCGCACCGGCGCAAGATTGCGGGCACGGTGATTGACGGCATCTGCCGCGATGTCAGCCTGTGCCTGTCGCTGGGTTATCCGGTGTTTAGCAAGGGGCACTGGATGCGCACCGGCAAAGACCGGGTGCAGGTAGAGAGCACCCAGGTGCCAGTGAATATCGGTCATGTGCGCGTCACACCAGGGGATTTGCTGATTGGTGATGCGGACGGTGTGATCGTGATTCCGCAAGCGCACGAAGCACGCGTGCTGGCTGCGGCTGAAGAAATTCACGAGGCGGAAAACGCGATCCGTGCCGCCGCCCGCGAGGGAATGAGGCTGGACGAGGCCCGGGCACAGCACCGCTATCACGCGTTGCAAACCAAGACTTAAGCCCTGACCCATGGCCCATGGCGCACCCGCCGCAGGTGGCGGGTCCATATCAAGTTATCCATCAGGAGACACCATGCCGTATCCCTTCATCGAGTCGCCGCTAGTGAGCGCCGCCATCGAGCGGCCCGCTGCTGCCGTGATCGACATTGCTCGCGCTTTCCCCACGGCGACCTTGCTGGAAGCCGCGAACAAGACTGGCGCGTTGCCTTCCGCGATCAAGCCAGTGAGCTCGACGTTCCGCGTCTGTGGCCCGGCCGTCACGGTGCATTCGCCGCCAGGCGACAACCTGTGGTTGCATCGGGCGATGGTCGTGGCGCAGCCGGGTGATGTGCTGGTGGTGTACACCAGCGATTTTCATGAAGCGGGCTATTGGGGCGAAGTGATGTCCACGGCGGCTAAAGAGCGTGGCATCGCTGGCCTCGTGATCGACGGCTGCGTGCGCGATGCGGATTTACTGGCGCAGATTGGCTTCCCGGTGTTCGCGCGTGGCCTGTGCATTCGCGGCACGACCAAAGATTTCGGCGCGCGCGGCTGGATCAATCATCCGGTGCGGATAGGGGACGTGCCGGTGCGTGCTGGCGATCTGGTGGTGGGTGATGCGGATGGCGTAGTGGTGCTGGCGCAGGAAATGCTGGGCGCAACCCTGCGCGCAGCGCGTGAGCGCGAAGACCTCGAAGCGCAGATACTGGAGCGCATTACGGCGGGCGAGCTGACCCTCGATATTTACGGCTGGAATCGCTAGACGCTCCGGCACCGCGCAGCGACAGCGCGCAACACCTCACATCTGGAATCTGGAGCCACTGTAATGAGCCACCCCACAACAACGGCGGACCAACCGCTGAGCCTTTCCGAGCGTGCCGATGCGCTCGAACACAAGATGATCGCGGAGCTGGACCAGCGCGTGGTGAAGTCTGTGATCTACACCTCGGGCGAGCGTGATCCGACCCAGGCAGTGCCACCGCCGCCGGGCAATGGCCACTTCATGATGGGCCACGATCCGCGTTTGCAGCAGATGCCTGCCGCGCCGACCCTCGCTGATTTTTTCAAATACCGTTTTGGCCCGGCCAATCATGTGCTGCAAAGCGCGACGCACGCGCTCAAAGCGGGCCAAAGCGAGAAGGTGGTGCTGGCGTGCCTGCTGCACGACATCAGCGTGGCGGGTTTTATTCGCGGTGACCACGGTTACTGGGGCGCGCAGATGATCGCGCCATATGTTGATGAAGAAGTGAGCTGGGCGATCCAGTATCACCAGGCGTTGCGCTTTTTCGCTGATGAATCGGTGGGCTACGGTTATCCGGAAGCGTATCTGCGCTACTTCGGCAAAGAGTACGAGCCGGAGGATTACATCAAGCGCGATTACGAGCTTGCACGCAATCACAAGTGGTACATGTCGAGCCGCTCGATCACGCTGCACGATATTTATTCGTTCGACCCGAAGGCGGTGGTCAACCTGGAAGATTTCACCGACATCATCGGCCGCAACTTCAGGCAGCCCAAAGAAGGTCTGGGTTTTGACGGCAGTCCGTCGGCTCATATCTGGCGCACCATCATCTGGCCGACGAAGTTTTTATAACCACGGTTGCTGCCACCACACGTTCTCACCGTATTTCAGCTCGCTAACAAGGCCTCTCCATGACAACCGAACTGCGCCCCGTCGCTCCTGCTTATATTGGTTCGCTCAAACCGTATCAGGCGGGCAAGCCTATCGAAGAAACAGCCCGTGAATACGGTTTGCCGGAAGCCAGCATCATCAAGCTGGCTTCGAATGAAAACCCGTTGGGCATGCCGCCGGCAGCACGGGCTGCGATCGACGCGATTTTGCAGGGTGGGGCGCGTTATCCCGATCCGAACGGCCATGCATTGAAAACCGCGCTGGCGCAGCGCTACAAGATCGAAAAGAACTGGATCACGCTGGGCAATGGCTCAAGCGACATTCTTGAGCTGGTGGCGCGGGCCTTTTTGCAGGCAGCGCAACCGGAGCAGGACTGCAACGCGGTGTCGTCGCAATACGCATTCATGGCGTGGCAAAACGCAGTCAAGGCGACCGGTGCACGCATGATCCAGGTGCCGGCAAAAGACTACGGCCACGATCTCGATGCGATGGCAAAAGCCGTGACGCCCGCAACCCGGGTGGTGTATCTCGCCAATCCAAACAATCCAACTGGCACGTTCTTTTCGCTGGAGCAGCTCAGCGCTTTTCTCGAGCGTATTCCCGGCGATGTGGTGGTGCTGCTCGACGAGGCATACAACGAATACCTCGAACCGCAGCTGCGCTACGACAGCACTGAACTGGTGCGGCGCTATCCGAACCTGGTGGTGTCGCGCACGTTCTCGAAGGCCTTTGGCCTGGCGGGGCTGCGCGTGGGCTTTGCCCTGGCCACGCCTTACGTCACCGATCTGCTCAACCGCGTGCGTCAAACCTTCAACGTGAATTCGCTGGCACAGGCTGCGGCTATCGCCGCGTTGAGCGACGACGATTATCTAAACGAGTCATATCGCCTCAACCGCGAAGGCATCGTGCAGTTCTACGCGCTGTGTAAGGAACTTGGGCTGACGTATGTCGAAAGCCAGGGCAACTTTGTCGTCATCAAGGTCGGTAACTCGGCCGAACTGTTCGATGCGCTGCTGCGGCGCGGCATCATCGTGCGCAAGGTGGTCGACTACGGTTTAGGTGAATGGCTGCGCGTGACGGTCGGGTTGCCAAAAGAAAACGCCCGCTTTTTTGCCGCGTTGCGCGAGCTGGTGACGGTCAGCGCTTGAAGCGGTAACGCATAACGCCGGACCCATGCAGCAAGGATTCCGGCGTCAGTCTTATTTTTGAGATTAGAACGAACATAAATATAAACTATATTATACTTGGCAAAAAAGCTCGGTCCGCTGCGCGCATCTCTGGCTGCGGCAGATCACAAACAGGCGCATTCCGTCCTGTCGCTTAGAACCATTCCCCCGATGGAGCGAGACATTCCATGCTTGAGTTTATTTTGCGCAGACTATTCCAGAGCGTACTGGCGCTGTGGGTCATGTCGCTGCTGGTGTTCGCCGGTGTGTATGTGGTGGGTGATCCGATTGCGCTGATGGTGCCGGATAGCGCCACGCCAGAAATGCGCACCCGCATCATCGCTTCACTCGGGCTCGATCAGCCCGCCTGGCGGCAGTACTGGAACTTCCTTAGCCACTCCGTGCGCGGCGATTTCGGCACTTCATTTTTGACCGGTGCGCCGGTCGCGCAAATGATCCTGGCTCGCATGCCCGCCACCATGGAGCTGGCGCTGATCTCGATGCTGATGGCGATGGTGCTGGGGATTCCACTCGGCATGTATGCAGGCCTGCGGCCAGAGAAATTCACTTCGCGCCTGATTACCGCGTCTTCCACCATTGGCTTTAGCTTGCCCACGTTCTGGGTCGGGCTGATCCTGATCTTGCTGTGTTCGGTGTTAACCGGCTGGCTGCCCTCAGGCGGGCGCGGCACCACCACCGCGTGGCTGGGCATGCAGGTGAGCTTTCTGACACTCGATGGCTGGCGTCACCTGATCTTGCCAGCCTTCAATCTGGCGCTGTTCAATATCGCGCTGATTATCCGGCTCGCGTATTCGTCCACGCGCGAAACGGCGCTCACTGATTACGTGAAATTTGCTCGCGCCAAAGGCTTGCGTGCTTCACGCATCGTCGGTGTGCACATTCTGAAGAACATCATGATTCCGCTGATTACCGTGATTGGGATCAACCTCGGTGGGCTGATTGCGTTTTCGATCGTCACTGAGACGGTGTTTGCGTGGCCCGGCATGGGCAAGCTGCTGATCGATTCGATCAATGCGCTGGACCGGCCGGTGGTGATTGCGTACTTGCTGACGGTCGCGCTGATTTACATGCTGATTAACCTAGTGGTGGACATTTTGTATTCGCTGCTAGATCCACGTATTTCAGTTGCAGCGCAAGAGGGTTGATATGGCACAGACAACAGGAACCGCCGTGGCTGAAACAGGTATCAAGCCGGACCCGGCCAGGGCCGCAACTCAACCCATCAAGCAACCCGTCAAGCGTCCGCACCGGCTGGCGCGCATGGGCGGGCAGCTAAGCGCGCTGTGGAATGAGTTCTATCAGAGCAAGCTCGCATTGATTGGGCTCGTGCTGTTCGTGCTGATCGCGGCGCTTGCCGTGTTCGCGCCATGGATCGCACCACAGAACCCCTATGACCTGGCGCAGATCGACATTGGCGATTCGCAGCTCGCGCCGCTCGCTCATGCTGCCTCCGGCGCACATCGCTACTGGCTGGGCACCGACGACCAAGGGCGCGACATGCTCTCGGCGATCTTGTACGGCATGCGCACCAGCTTGTATGTCAGCGTGATCTGCACCGTGCTGGCGCTCGCGCTTGGCGTGGCACTCGGGCTCACCGGGGCGTTCTATGGCCGTCGAGTGGATGCGTTCATCATGCGGCTCGCGGATATCCAGCTGTCGTTTCCGTCGATCCTGATCGCGCTGGTGTTCATCGCCGCATTCGGCAAGGGCGTGGACAAGATCATCTACGCGCTGGTGCTGGTGCAATGGGCGGTGTATGCCCGCACTGCGCGCGGCTCGGCGCTGGTCGAGCTGCGCAAGGAATACGTTGAGGCGGCGCGCTGCCTGAAGCTGAGTGACGCTCGCATCATTTTTCGCCACGTGCTGCCGAACTGCATCCCACCGCTGCTGGTGGTGGCCACGGTGCAGATGGCGACCACGATTTCACTGGAAGCCACGCTGTCGTTTCTCGGCTTGGGCCTGCCGATCACCGAGCCGTCGCTTGGGCTGCTGATTTCGAATGGCTATAACTACTTGCTGTCCGGCTCGTACTGGATCAGCGTGTTTCCTGGCGTGGCGCTGCTGCTGCTGATGCTGTGCCTGAACCTGATGGCAGATCGCCTGCGCGATGTGCTCAACCCGAGGTTGAAGAAATGACTCAGCCAGTCTTGCAAGTGGACAACCTCTCGACGCATTTCACGACGCCGCGCGGCATCGTAAAGGCGGTGAACGGGGTCAGTTTTAGCGTCGGGCGCGGCGAAATTCTCGGTGTGGTGGGTGAATCAGGCTCGGGCAAATCGCAGACAGGTTATTCGGTGATGGGGCTGATTGATCCGCCTGGCAAGGTGGTGAGCGGCAGCATCCGGCTGGCGGGCGATGAGCTTGCGGGTTTGAATGAAGCGCAGTGGCGCAAGATTCGCGGCAACCGGATTGCGATGATTTTCCAGGACCCGATGATGACGCTCAACCCCGTGCTGCGCGTCGATACCCAGATGATCGAAGCGGTGCTGGCACATCGCTCAGTGAGCCGGCGGGTTGCGCTGGATGAGGCACGCCGGGCACTGGCGCAAGTCGGAATTCCCGCGCCGGACGAGCGTTTAAAGTGCTATCCGCACCAGCTTTCGGGCGGCATGCGGCAACGCGTGGCGATTGCGATTGCGCTGATTAACCGCCCTGAAGTCGTGATTGCCGATGAGCCCACCACGGCGCTCGATGTGACGATTCAAGCGCAGATCTTGGGCGAGATCCAGCAGCTCTGCCGCGATTCGGGTACCGCATTGATCTGGATTACCCATGACTTGTCGGTGGTCGCGGGGCTCGCGGATCGGGTTTGCGTGATGTACGGCGGGCGTATCGCTGAGTACGGCAGTGTTGATCAGGTGCTGGATACGCCGTTGCATCCCTACACCCAGGGCCTGATGAACTCGATTCCCAGCCGTAATCCGAAAGGCGTGATGCTGCGGCAGATTCCCGGTGCGCCGCCATCATTGCTGACGCTGGGCAGTGGTTGTGCGTTTCGTCCGCGCTGCGCGTCGGCGGTGCCGGAATGCGCTCAGGAGATTGCTGTAGTCCGCGCTGAAGAAGGCCATATGGTTCGCTGCATCCGCCCCGCGCGTGAGCTGCACGCAGCCGACGTTCATCAGGAGATCGCATGACCCCGTTGCTTGAATTGCGTCAGGTCAGCAAGACCTTTTCCGCTCGTCAGGATGTGACGGGGCGGCTTGTCAGCGCACTGACTGGCCGCGCCAAACCGAAAGGCGTGCAAGCCGTCAGCAATCTGAGCCTGAGCGTGAATGCGGGCGAAGTGGTGGGGCTGGTTGGTGAATCGGGCTGCGGCAAATCGACGGTGGGGCGGCTCGCAGCAGGGGTGTACTGGCCCAGCAGCGGCCAGCGTTACTGGCAGAACACGGACATGGCGACGCTGGCGCGGCGTGAACGTGAGCGCAGCGGGCTGGAAATTCAGATGATTTTTCAGGACCCTTATGCCTCACTGAATCCGCGTATGCGGGCGGCCGATATCGTTGCCGAAGGCGCACACGTGCATGGTTTTATCCGGCGCGATGAAGTGCGTGATTTTGTCGCTGGGTTGTTTGAACGAGTGGGTCTTGATCCTGATTCGATGGACCGCTTCGCGCATCAGTTTTCAGGCGGGCAGCGTGCCCGGATCGGGATTGCGCGGGCGTTATCGGTGAATCCGAAATTTCTTGTGTGTGATGAATCGGTTGCGGCACTGGATGTGTCGATTCAGGCCCAAGTGCTGAACCTCTTTATCAAGCTGCGCGAAGAACTGGGTTTGACTTACCTGTTTATCAGCCATGACCTGGGCGTGGTGCGGCATATCGCCGACCGGATTGTGGTGATGTATCTGGGGCGGATCGTCGAATCCGGGCCAACCGAAGAGGTCTATCAACATCCGCGTCATCCATACACTCAGGCGTTATTGGCTGAGGTGCCTGCGCTGGACAAGCGCAAGAAGATCTTTATGGGGATCAAGGGTGAAATTCCGTCGCCGCTGAAGCCACCGGAGGGATGTCATTTTCATACGCGTTGCCCGCATGCGTTGCCGATATGCAAAGTGCTGGCCCCGGAATTACGGAGTGTGGGGGCGGGGCAATTCGCGGCGTGTCACTTGCTTGACTGAGACCAGACACGGCTAAGGCCGTTTGAATAAACAGGCCGTCGGCGGTATGCGACGGCCTTTGCTTTATTCGATTTATTTTAAACATTTGTTTGAAATTTTAGCATTTTGCATGCGTCCCTGATTAATCAAGATTTACTGATTAAGGCAATCATTCAATGCAAATGGAATATTTATGAATCAGGCTTGACATGCTTGTCTGGAGAGCAGGAGAATCCGCCTTATTTGGAGACATGAAATGAATAATTCTTCTCTTGAGTTTAGGGCAGCATGTACCCGAATGGGAGTGTCTTATGGAGGAGGTAACCCGGTCGGATCGGTGCTTGGAAAGAAGGTCCAGCAGGTTAATTCGGGTAATGGAAATGGAAATGGAAATGGAAATCCAGGTAATGGAATTAATTTGCGCAATATGGGTAAAGTAAGCCTGAATTCGGACCGGGTTAATAACGCGACTCAGAAAGGTGAAAATGTCACTGCAGGTGGCAGTAATTCTGAATCTGGCCCTGTAATGGTTTATGAGCAAAAGCAGGTTTGTCCGGAGAAAATTGATGGTGAATCTAACTCCAGAAGATCCGGATATTTAGACGATTACAAAAGCGAATTATCAAGATCACTAGACGATTTATATTTGAGCTCGCGAGACGATTTATATCCTGGCCAGCCGATGCAAAATGGTGCCAGCAGTAGCTGGACCCAGGTCCCCTCAGAGAAGCTTTTGGTTTCTGCCGAGCTCATGTTCGAGAAAGAGGCCATGAGCCCAGGTTCAATGCATCCAGCCTTTCCCGTTTTGCCGGGCGTGATGCAGAACAACGCCAAATTGGATCACGATTATTCAGACCTGTTTGAGGTGAAACCTCTGGCTGACGCAATGAGGCAAGGCAGTTTAGCAACGAGTTTTCTAGAGATACCGGTTGTCACGGTTACAGTGAATGAAAATCCCGTGCTGGATGAGAAAAAAGATGAGGCCAATGAGGCTAGGAGGGGGAGAAGCCCTAGTGCACCAAGCGTGCTGGTTACGTCTCCTGCAGTCACGTCCACTGCGGTTAAGTCTCCTGCAGTTACGCCTCCTGCAGTTACGCCTCCTGCAGTTACGCCTGAGATGCAGAACGTGCCACTGGATACCAACTCGCCTAACCTGAGCCAGGAGGCAACGGATTGCAGCCCGCAGCAATCGAGTTCCCCGCAGTTGTCAGTGCCGTCGTCTTCAAAGGAAAAACCGAAGTTTTTTTCCAAGTTGATAAGGTCTTTCTCGCTGAATAACTCACTTAAATAAATTTAGGGCGCGGGCACGTCACCGGCACATCACCACAACGAAAAAAAGCCGGCCAACATCGGCCGGCGTAATGCGTGAGGTGCCCCACTGCTGTCCGGCACCTCACGCTCCGCAATTCGAAACCAGAAAGAAACTGAATCTGCGCTAACACTCCCCGGCCAATGGCTCACCCACGCCGCTCGCCGGGGTTGTGCTTAAAACCGGTGACGCATGCCGATTCGCATCGCCAGCTGCTTGTTGGTGCTTGAGGTTGGCAACGTCAGCACCACCGCTTGCGTGCCATCACCGCTGGCTTGCTGGTAGTTCGCTTCCGCATAGACATCAGTGCGCTTCGAGAGCGAATAATCCAGGCCAATGGCAGTTTGCCCCCAGCGTGAATTTTCCAGCTTCGACCACGTATAGCCCGCACCCCCCACCAGCGCTGGCGTGAAGTGATACAGCAAGCTACCTTCGACAGACGTCAGCGTAGCGGCATTGCCGAGGTACGAGATCCGTGTGCCGGTGTAGTTCGCCATCAGGCCGAACTTGCCGAATGAATAGCTGCCACCTAGGCCCCATGTCTTCATGCTGTCGGCGACAAAAGCCGTACCGTTCAGCGGCTGGCCGAACAAACTGTTCACACCTAGGTCATTGGCCGGGTTAATACGGAAATTGTTGATGCCCGTATACGCCGCGCCCAGGCTTAACGGGCCTTGATCGAATGTCAGCCCGAAGCTCATTGCACTGTTCTTGCGGAAATCGCCCGCGACATTGCCAAAGCTATACATGCCGCCTGCGGTGAAACCGCCAAAACTCTTGCTGACGAACTTCACGGTGTTGTCGAGACGGTCGCCCGAGATGCGGTCATAGTCGCCCTGGTGGAAGGCATAGACCCCCGCGACATACGCTATCGAGTAATTGCCGATCACGTCACCCATGAAGTCGTACTGGTGACCCATCGTCAACGTACCAATCGAATTGGACAAACCGACATACGCCTGGCGGCCGAAGATGCCGCCGTTATTCATCGCACCGGTGCTGAGATTGAAGCCGCTCTCCAGCACGAATAGCGCTTTGAGATCGGCACCCAGATCTTCAGTGCCCTTGAAGCCCAGGCGGTTGCCTTGCTGGACACCGGTGTCGGTGAGCCATGCGGCGTGGCCGTTGCTGTTGTTGACGTAAGTCAGACCAGCATCGACGATCCCGTAGATCGTGACGCTGCTCTGGGCTTGCGCGGTCGCTGCAAAGACACACAACGATGCGGCGGCGAGGGGTGCCGCAAGGGACTTTCTCATTTCTTTGTCTCCATTCCGTGGATAGTCTGCGCCAGGTTTTAAAAGTGCTACAGGTATTTGCGGCGCGTCGTGCGCAGTGTTCGCGCGCCGCATGTATTCCACACAGTGCACCCCTCCATCCCGGTGCACCGTATGCCGGTTTCGCGTTCCCCTGAGATCTGTTTGAGCAACGCTTGACTTCGATTGAAGTGTATAACGATAATACAGTTATACAGAAATAAATTTATGTCTATTGCATAATGGTAAACACGCAAGCGCCCCCACAAGCAGCGTTTGCGTGATCCGCAACAGGTGTTTCAGGCGGGGGCCGCATGCGGCCCCCTTAATAAAGCGGAAGCTCTACGTGGGCTTGCGCACAGACAGGAGACGGAGATGGGAACAACCTTGCGGAGCTGGACCCGGCTGGCGGTAGCAGCTGGAGCGCTGGCTGCAGCATTGATGCAGCAACAGGCCGGTGCGGCTGAATTCAAATACGGCGTGAGCGCGGATGTGACGTCGCTTGATCCACAGTTCGCCAACTTGCCGGGTAACCGCAATGTCGCGCGCAATGTGTTCGAGCCGCTGATCGACATGTCGCCGGATGGCCGTTTGCAGCCGGGGCTGGCCGAATCATGGAAGCCGCTGGATGACAAAACGTGGGAGCTCAAGCTGCGGCACAACGTCAAGTTTCAGAGCGGGCAAGCTTTTACGGCTGACGACGTGATTTATTCGCTCGCGCGCCCAGATACGCTGACCAATTCGCCAGCCACGTTCGGCGTGTTCACCAAAGACATCATCAAGGTGCAAGCGGTTGATCCGTACACCGTGCGCTTGACCACGGCGCGGCCGCTGGCGGTGCTGCCGAATTACCTGTCGATGATCTTCATGCTGTCAAAGAAGGACACGCAAGGCTTGAAGAGTGAGGACTTCGAAACTGGTAAGGGTCTCGTCGGAACCGGGCCATACAAGTTCGCGCGCTTTCAGCGTGGCGACCGGGTGGAGCTGGTGCGCAACGACAGCTATTGGGGCAGCAAGCCTGCTTATGAAAAAGTCACGGTCCGCATCTTGCCGAACTCAGCGGCACGCGTAGCCGCGATGTTGTCGGGCGATGTCGATGCCGTGATCGACGTGCCGAGTGCTGATGTCGCGCGGATCAAGGCGGACAAAGACCTGAGCGTGTACACCAAGCCGAGCACGCTGATGGTGTTCTGGGTGATGAACCAGTTGAACGACAACGCGCCGTATGTGACTGATAACAACGGCAAACCATTGGGCAAGAATCCGTTCAAGGATGTGCGGGTACGTCAGGCGTTTTCGCTGGCGATTAATCGCCAGGTGCTGGTTGAGCGGGTGTTAAAGGGCCTTGGGGTAGCGACACAAAACAGCGTGCCGAGCACCGTTTTTGGCTACAACCCTGCGTTGCCGCCTGAGCCGTACAAGCCAGAGGAAGCGAAGAAATTGCTGGCCGCAGCCGGTTATCCCGAGTGCTTCTCCTTGACGCTGTTCGCGCCGAACGACCGTTACGTGAACGACTCGCAACTGGCGCAAGCGGTGGCGCAGATGCTGACCCGGGTTGGCTGCCGCACCAAGGTTGAAACCCAGCCGATGGGCACTTTCATCTCGCGGGTGAACCAGTTGCAGATGGGCTTTTTCATGATCGGCTGGGGTGCGGATGCGGGTGACATGGGCGTTCAGCTTGAGTCGTTATTCTCGAACCCGACCAACAACCCGTTCCGCAAGATCAACATCCAGACCTACGATTCACCGAACTTCTGGAAGCCGTTGAATGCGGGCCTGGCTACGGTCGATAACGCGAAACGTGAAGCGCTGTACCGTGAAACCTCGAAGGTGCTGCATGACGAAGTCGGGATTATTCCGACTCACCTGCAGGTTTCCACTTTTGCGGCGCGGGCCGGCATTCATGTCGTGCCACGGATTGATTCACAGATGTATGGCTTTGATGCTGCCCCGGCGAAGTAAGCTGCGGCCAGTTTCAGGCAGGTAAAAAACGGCGGGCAGTTCAATGGTTTTGAACTGCCCGCCGTTTTGCGTGCTGGGTGGTTGGCCGCTTATCTGAGCACTTACCCCAGCGTCACTCTGGTGTGCTCGTTGAAGTGCGAAACAAATTTGTCGAGCAGGCCCAGAAACTGTTCACGTTCCGCTTCATCGAACGGCGCGAGCAGCGTGGTTACCGAATTTTTCGCATAACGCTCGCATTGGCGTAGCGCTTGCCGTCCGGTTTCGGTTAGCGAGATTTCAACTTTGCGTTGATCGGTCACGCTTTTCGTTTTATCCAACCAGCCACGCTCGGCCAGAATTTTAACTACCAGCGCTGTGGTCGAACGGTCCAGACCAATCAGACGGGCAATGCCAACCTGCTCTAGCGGCTCTTCATGCAACAGGATATAGAGCACACCGTACTGACTGGGGGTGATATCGAGCTCCGCGCAGGCCTCGATAAAAAGGTTGGTTGAAATTTGATGGGCGCGCCGAATCATAAAACCTGGGCGCGTATACAAACGGTCAAGCGGGCTCAAACGTGGCTCGCGTGCAGCAGGATTTTTGGCCATGGCGAAAACGAAAGAGTGAGGGCGGCGCAGCGCCGTGAATCGGGTTTTGATGAGCGGGCGCCATTATCGCCTGGCGCGAGTGTTGCGCCAGGGCGGTGTACTACGTGCGTATTACGGCTGGGCGTCGGGCTGTTGCGCTGGTTCGGCCTGGCTAAACGCGGGCAGTTGCAGACATTGCTCGTTGATGCGCATCAGAGTTGGATACGCGCTCAAATCAACCTCGAAACGCTGGGCGTTGAATATCTGCGGCACCAGCGCGATATCAGCCAGCGTTGGCGTATCGCCATAGCAATAACGGCCCGTGGTGCGTGCGGTGGCCAGACGGGTTTCGAGCGCGCCAAAGCCGGTATGAATCCAGTGGTGGTACCACGCTTGACGCGCCTCAGCCGACAAGCCCGCTGGTCCGCTCAGGTAGTTCAGCACCCGCAGGTTATTCAGCGGATGAATTTCGCAGGCGATATCCAGCGCTAGTGCTCTGACACAGGCCCGCCCGAGCGCGTCGCCTGGCAGCAGCGGCGGAGTGGGGTAACGCTCATCCAGATACTCGATGATCGCCAGTGACTGATGTAACGACACCTCGCCGTTTTGCCATACCGGTACGAGTGCTTCCGGGCTGAGCGCACGGTAAGCCGGACCGAACTGTTCACCGCCATCACGTGACAGATGCACGGGCAGGTAATCAAAAGCCAGCCCTTTCAGATTGAGGGCAATGCGCACCCGGTACGAAGCCGAGCTGCGAAAGAAGTTATGGAGTTGCACAGGTTGTTCCCGGTGACCGGTGCCTCACGCATAGCGCACCGGTGGTTGCTTCAAGCGTTTGCCTCAAGCGTTTAAACCACGTCCACTAGCAGTTCACCAAGGCCGTCGATGCCGCCGCGTATCGTGTCGCCTTTCACCACTGCGCCTACGCCTTCCGGCGTGCCGGTATAGATCAGGTCACCCGGCACCAGCTCGAAATAGCGCGACAGGTACGCAATGGTTTCAGCTACCGACCAGATCAGTTGCGATACGTCTGCACGTTGCTTCGTTATGCCATTCACTTCCAGCCAGATCGCGCCCTGCTTGAGGTGCCCAGTTTGCTCTGCCCGATGCAGGGGGCCAATTGGCGCGGAATGATCGAAGGCTTTGCCGATATCCCACGGCCGGCCCATCTTGCGCATTTCCATTTGCAGGTCGCGCCGTGTCATGTCGAGCCCAAGTGCATAGCCAAAGACGTGCTCCAGCGCCTCTGTTTCCGCGATGTCGCGCCCGCCTTTGCCAATCGCGGCCACCAGCTCCATTTCGTAATGGCAGTTTTCGGTTTGCGTGGGGTAGGGGAACTGGCCGGTGGTGCCCGGCGCGACATACACGATCGCGTCAGTTGGCTTGCAAAAGAAAAACGGCGGTTCGCGTTCTGGATCGAAACCCATTTCACGCGCATGGGCGGCGTAGTTCCGGCCTACGCAGTAAATCCGGCGCACGGGAAACGCATCGTCTGAACCCGCGACGGGGACCGTGACCACAGGGGCTGCCTGAAAAACCAGAGTCATTGAAAGTGCTCCATTAAATGTGTGAGTAGCAAAAGTAGCTAACTTGGCGCAGATAGTGCAGATGATGCAGGTGGTGCGCTACGTTAAGCGTCGAGTTTTTCTTCGCGCAGGATATTCAGCGCGCTTTGCACCGGGCGATCCGAAAAGCTGAATAGCACGGCATCTTCATCGGCATGCAGCGTGAAGCTTTTCCATGACGGCACGACGAAGTGATCTTTCGGGCCAAACACAAAACGTTGACCGTCAACCACGACGCAACCGCGTCCTTCGACCACTGAAAACACACTGCCGTCAGTGCTGCGATACGGCTTGCCCGTGAAGCCCGCTGGCAGAAACTGCATGAACGTGGCGAGCGTAGGCATTGGCCAGCCGCCGGTAACGGGATTGACATAGCGCAGCTTCACGCCGTGCCATGCGTCTGTTTCGCCGTCGCGGTATAGCCGGTCAAGAACCTCGCGGGTGCGCGCATACGGGTAGTTGAAGATCGGCGAGGTGGGTGAGCCAGGGGTGTAATCCACCGGCAGCAGGTTGTGGCCATAACGGGCCAGCGCATTGCCTTCGGGACGAGAGACTTGCTGTGAGCGCGCCGCGCTTTTTTCTTCGAAGCCCGCGTCGAAGAAACGGATCATCGGGATATCGAGGCCATCAAGCCACACCACCGGCTCACTGTGGCCATCCAGCCCGTCATTGCCGTGATCGTGCCAGGTCCAGCCTGGCGTGATGACGAAATCGCCGGGGAACATCGTGGTGCGTTCGCCATCCACTGCGGTATACGCCCCACGGCCATGCACGATAAAGCGCAGCGCGGATTGCACATGACGATGCGCGGGCGCGACCTCGCCAGGCAAGATCAATTGCAGCCCCGCGTAGAGCGATTGCGTGATGCTGGATTGCCCAGGCAGGGCCGGGTTTTCCAGCACGAGCACACGCCGCACCGCTTCTTCGGCGGTAATTAGCGTGCCTGCCTGCTCGATATACGGCAGCACGTCCTGCCAGCGCCACAGCGCCGGAACGCACGGACCATTCGGCGTGTGAGGCACCAGGGTGCTGAGCGACTCCCAGAGCGGCGTCATGCTGAGCGCGCGAATCTGCTCATAGAACGCTTGCCGGGCAGAGCCGGTGGGGCGGGTGGTCATGCTGTCTCCTTCATGGTGGGTTTGGTTCTGTGCCGCGCAGTGGCAGTCGCTACACCATTCTTTCTGTAAATACGCAGACGTCTGCCGAAAATAGTGAATCTCGCCCTGGCTGTCAAATGAATTTTTTGCGCTGCATGCCGCGCTTGACGAACGGATTTGTGCTCACTATATTTCGCTGCATATTCAACAGACGTCTGCGTATTTTTTGAGGCGGCGTCGCAAGAGCCTGAATTCAGGCAATACCGGCGCGGCGCACGTGCCCTACAAGGAGGAGACAGATGCAACACAGCAACGAAGTCATCATCGTTGGCGCAGGGATTGGCGGCTTGACGCTAGCGCTGACGCTGCATAAAGCGGGTATCGCGTGCCGGATATTCGAAGCGGCACCGGAGATCAAGCCATTAGGCGTGGGCATCAACCTGTTGCCGCATGCCACCAGTGTGCTGGCAGAGCTGGGCTTGATCGACGCGTTGGCTGCGGTTGCGGTGACAACGCAAGAGTCAGCATTCTTCAATCGTCACGGCCAACTGATTTATCGGGAGCCCGCAGGGCGTTTTGCCGGATACGAGCAACCGCAATTTTCGATTCACCGGGGCGATCTGCAAACGGTGCTGCTGAATGCGGTGCTTGAGCGCCTGGGAGCCGACCGGGTGCTGACTGATCGCCGCTGCCTGGGTGCGACAGCGAACGGCCAGGGCGTGAGCGTTGAATTTGCCGATCGCACCGGAGTGAGCTATCGCGTGGATGGTGCAGCGCTGGTCGCTTGCGATGGTGTGCATTCGGTGATCCGCAAGCAGTTCTATCCCGACGAAGGTGCGCCACGTTATTCCGGCGTCAACATGTGGCGCGGCACGATCAAGGCACCGCCGTTTCTGACTGGTGCCAGCATGGTGCGCGCCGGGTGGCTGACGCACGGCAAGATGGTGATCTATCCGATCCGGAACAACGTCGATGACGCAGGCAATCAGCTAGTGAACTGGGTGGCGGAAATAGAAGCGCCGCAACCTGCTAAGCGCGACTGGAATGGCGCTGGACGTCTGGCCGATTTTTTCCCGGCGTTCGCGGATTGGCATTTCGACTGGCTCGATGTCGCAGCGATGATCGAATCGAGTGAAGCCATTTATGAATATCCGATGGTCGATCAAGACCCGTTGCCGCGCTGGACTTTCGGCCGCATCACGCTGCTAGGCGATGCGGCGCACCCCATGGTGCCGCGTGGCTCGAACGGCGCGGGGCAGGCGATTCTGGATGCGCAGTATCTGGCGCAACGCTGCGCCGAACTGGGTGTGAGTGAGGCTGCGCTGATGGCATACGACCACGCGCGGGTGAAAGCAACCGGTGACGTGGTGCTGATGAATCGCAAGGCCCCCCCGGACCGGATCTTGCAAGTGATCTATGAACGCACCCAGGGCGAGCGTTTCGAGCGCATCGAAGATGTGGCGAGTGCCGCTGAGTTAAGCGAGATTGCGAACCAGTACAAACGGGTGGCGGGATTTCATCTGGATGATTTGAAGAACCGTGGCACGGCTGAGAGCGGCGCGGCTGTTTAAGTGCTGTTTTAAGCGCTGGCTTGCTGCATGGGGAGGGTGTTACGGCACGCTTCCCGATGCGGATGCGTTGGCCGGACCTGCGTTTTATCCGGGAGGTAAGGAAGGGGAGGCAGACGAAGGTGAAAGACGCAAGTCGGGGTCAAACGCCCCCTGATTGATTACGCAGCCACGCGCTGCGATGGAACGCAATGTAGCCATCATCGAGAGACTCATCCAGGTATGCAGTGCGGGCGGCCTGGCGGGATCTGACGCAGATGAAAATTCGAAATCGAGCTGTTTCAGATTTTTATTTTTCTGCAGCGCCTTGAGATGAGCCATTTCTACATTGGAAGCACTCAGCGTGATGCGCTCAGCTGCTGGAAAGCAGAGAAGGAGATAGGCACGGCTATCACAGGTGTTTCTGATTTCAAGCTCTTTGACGCTTGAGCATAAATGCTCGGGGGCTGGCGCAGTCTGGGCGGTTTTGTGCATCACGCATTGCGTCAGAGAGATTTTTTTTAAGGATTTAAATTTGGTATTCGAAATGTATTGATCCCAAGTGTCAGGGGAAAAAATACTTGCCTCAAAAGATAGCGCCAAAAGCTTTTCATGGCAGAGGTTAGAGGTTAAAAATTCAGCCACTGGAATCGTTTCATCCTGTTTAACCATATCAAATAGGGTTTTTAGCGTGACTTTCAGCTTTAATTTGATTCCATCGACTGTGGTACTCGCCTGATTTTTGAAAAAAGTGAGCAGCGTAGTGATTTCATGAGGTTTAAGTAAAGTCAGATCGACTGCGATTTTTTTCAATGTCTGTTGCGGTACCGGGCTAGAAAAAAGCGCAGCAACATGTTGTGCATAAATTTCGGGTTCGAGGTTAAGTTCAGATAAATAGCGGAGATGACGGGCGCAATCCTGATAGTCAGGTTTAAAGCGGATATTGCGGATAATTTCGGCCTGCGTGAGTGGCAGGCTTTTTGGTTTGATGGAGTCTATGATTTCGGCCGGGAGCTGATTCCATAGTTCAGCGACCATCTCTGTAGAGGGATCGCTGCGGCGTGTCATGCTGCTGTCTACCTGGACCGGGCCTTTCAGGCGCAGTGGACGCTGCCGGAATAACAGCCAGGTAATCGTCTTGATGGCTCTTGATTGCAGGTTCTTCAGGCCGCTGGCTGAAGCAGATAAATGTCGCACAGAGTGCTGTGAGGTGCTTTGGGGAGGGATCGGGCTGGCTGGCATTGATTGACTCCGATAAGTGCCGGTCAAGTATGCGTCATGTTGTGCCGGGGGTCAGGGCTGCCAGTCTAGCAGCATGACTGATGCAATACGCGAGCGTACGTTAGCAGCTATTGGGCAGAATATGCCAGCAGCGGAAATAATTGCGGAATGAAGCGTTGCCAGTAGATTAAAAAGCGCAATTAAATGGTCATGGTTTGAGCGGCACTGAGTCAAAAATTGGCTAATAAATTGAATGAAAAATAGCGACACCGGATAGGGGTAATGCAATGCCCCACACCCGTTGCCGCTATCTGCTGGCTTGCCAGTTCGTCAGTTGCGCATGGCGGCGCTCAATCGTAGCCATGTGCAACTGATTCATTAAAAAACCTTCATCGGCAGATTGACCACCAGCCGGTATTCCATGTTGTTGCTGTCGGAATAGTGAGCCTGGCCGACATGCCACATCGCCATGAAGGTGATCTTCGTATCCTTGAAACGGCCGCTTTGCAGCGTATAGCTCGGGACAAAGCCAATTTCGTGGTGACGGCCGTGCACCGGTTCGCCATTCTTCCAGTACAGGTCATGCAACGGGCTGGAGGCCGAGGCATTTGCCGCGGCCCCTGCTGAAGCATCCGCATCCCATCCCATCACGCCCCACAGCATCGCGCGCAAACCTGGTACGCCGAGATAGCTGCCGTCCAGCGTGTAGCGCAATTGCAATGAGCGTTCATGCGGCGCGTTGTAATCAACGTCCATGGAGTTGCTCAGATAGATGCCGTTGGTTTCATTCACGTAATCAAAAAACTGGTCACCCAGCACTTGCTGGTAACCAAGCAACAAACCGCTTGCGCCATGTTGCGCGGAGAGCGTCAGGCTATAGGCGTTGTTGTTGATATGCCCCTGACGGGCTGCGCCGGTGTCGTGGGTGGAATAGACGTTGGCCATGCCGCTCCATTTCACCGTGCGCGGGTCGCCAATCGAGTGCGATACCGAGGCGTAGTACTGACGCCAGATATCGTCGGCCTGGTCGGCGTAGAGCGACAGCGTGCCGCTGGGGGCGTAGTCCCAACTGCCGCCAAAGTAGCTCAGGCGGCTGAACTTCACTCCGCCATACGAGGTGGAGAGTGAGCTCAGATTAGTGTGGCCACGTGCGTCGACTTTGGTAAAGCTGCCAGCTTCCAGCGACATGTCCTTCACATCCTTGCTCACCAGCGAAGCACCGAGGAAGGTGGGGGGCAACGCGCGGTTGTCGTGCGGATCAAGAAAGGGATTCGACACGATTTGCAAACCGTACTTCAACACCGTTTCGGAAATACGGCCCTTGATGTCGTACATCCCAGGGTAGGCCCAGGCCAGCTGGTTTTGCCCATCGCCGTCTTTGCCGACATGCACCATGTTGCCAGCCCCTTTGCCGCCGTCCAGCTTGAGCGCAGCGAAGAGCGAGGCATCGAAGCCAAAGCCGATCAACCCTTGGGTATAGCCGGATTCATAGTTAGCCTGAACACCTTGTATCCACGCATGACGATGGCTTGAATTGCTCACCTCCATGTAATCCGAATAGTTGCGCCATAGCAGGTTGAGGTGGCTATCGCCGATCAGGCCTTGGCTCTTCGCCTGGCTCGATAGTGTTGGCTCGGGCAGGTTGACGCGATTTTTTTCGACTTTGATAAGCGGGCTATTCATGTCCGGCATGCCCGCCGCAACGGAGGTGGCCGGTGCGCCGGGGTTTGCCTGCGCCAGCTGCGTCAACGGTGCCGGGTTGGGCGGCGCGGGGGGCTCGTCAGCCAGCGCAGCGGTGGCGGCGGTGGCGACGACGGTGGCAACCATGGGCCGGCCCAATGCCAGCCATAGAACGTTTTGTGCTCCTGATGTATGTCCTTGGTGTCTCATGAAGGTCTCGTTTTTGATGTCGATGAATCTGCTGGCTGGTGCTGGGCCAGCCAACGTTATGCCGCAGGCTGCATTGCAGTGGGTGGCTGCCACGCGGCGCACGGCGTTTCCTGAGTACGGCATAGGGTCTGGATGGAGCCCGGCGTGTGGGTTGCTAAAGGGCGTTCGCGCCAGCCCGCAGGCACGCCACCTGGGATGCATGAGCCCCGTGACGGATGAGCGCGGGTTGCTCATTGGCGCACGCAGCAAGCGCATCGGGGCAGCGTGTGCGAAAGGCACAGCCCGATGGCGGATTGAGTGGCGATGGGATGTCGCCGCGCAGCAGCAGGCGCTCGCGGCTGCGCTCCAGCACCGGGTCGGGCACCGGTGCTGCCGCCAGTAGCCCACGGGTGTACGGATGTTGCGGGGTGCTGTACACCTCGTGACGGTTGCCGAACTCCATCACGCGGCCGAGGTACATCACCAGCACGCGCTGGCTGATGGCTTTCACCACGGCGAGGTCGTGCGCGACGAAGAGCAGTGAGAGCGACAGCTCGCGTTGCAGGTCGCGCAGCAGGTTGACGATCTGCGCCTGGATCGACACATCGAGCGCTGAGACGGGTTCATCGCAGATGACTAATTGCGGCGCACCGATCAAGGCCCGGGCGATGCCGACGCGCTGACATTGCCCACCTGAAAATTCATGCGGATAGCGCCGCAGATGCTGCGCGCTCAAGCCCACGCGTTCGAGCATGGTGCGCACACGGCTGCGTACTTCATGGCGTCCCACTTCAGGCTGATGCGTGCGCAAAGGTTCGGCCACGATCTGCTCGATGGTCATGCGTGGATCGAGTGAGGCGAGCGGGTCCTGAAAAATCATTTGCACGTCGCGCCGTAATTGGCGCAGTTCGCGTTTTGCACCTTGCACGGTGTCCTCGCCCAGCCAGCGCACGTGGCCGCTGGCGACGGGTGTGAGACCGATGATGGCGCGCGCGAGCGTGGATTTGCCGCAACCCGATTCACCAACTAGGCCGACTGTTTCGCCGCGTTTGATGTCGAAGGACACTCCATCGACTGCATGCAGCAGGCTGCTGCCGGACCATGGAAGACTGCCGCGTTTGATCTTGAACTGGACGTGCAGATCGCTGACGCACAGCAAGGCTGGGGTGCTCATGGACGTAATTCCTGGAGTTCGTTCAGCGGCCGGTGGCAGGCACGTAGCGCGGGAGTTAGAGCGGTAAATGAGGAGGCCAGCGGAGAAGCCAGGGAGTTAAGCGGCGCGAGTGACGGACGGGCGGTGCGGCAATACGCAACTGCGCTGGCGCAGCGCGGGGCAAAGGCGCAGCCGTCGCCGCTTTCACCGGGCAGCGGCGGATTGCCCGGAATCGTGCGCAGTGGCGTGTCGTCATCGGGATCAGTCAGGCGCGGCAACGCATTGAGCAAGCCCATCGTGTACGGATGGCTTGGACGGCTGAAGAGTGTGCGTGCATCGGCTTGTTCAACGGTCTGCCCGGCGTACATCACCATCACCTCGTCACACAGGCCTGCGACGACGCCCATGTCATGCGTAATCAGAATGATCGCGGTGCCGCAGGTCTGGTTCAGTTCGCGCAGCAGCTCGATGATTTGCGCTTGCACGGTGACGTCAAGCGCGGTGGTGGGTTCATCGGCAATCAGGATGTCGGGCTTTGACAGCAGCGCCATCGCAATCATCACGCGCTGGCGCATGCCGCCAGAAAACTCATGTGGATACATGCCAATACGGCGCGTGGCATCCGGAATCCGCACGTGCTCAAGGGCTTCGATGGCACGGCGGCGTGCTTCGCGGCGGGAGACGCGCGCGTGCAGTTGCAACGCTTCGGTCATTTGCCGCTCGATAGTGAGGAACGGATTGAGCGAGGTCATCGGATCCTGGAACACCATGCCAATCCGGTTGCCGCGAATCTGGTTGAGCCCAGCTTCGCCGAGCGTCAGCAGATTCTGGCCAGCGTAGTACGCCTCGCCGGTGGCTGTGCCATTGCCCGCGAGCAGCCCCAGTAGCGCCATGACCGTCTGGCTCTTGCCCGAGCCGGATTCGCCGACGATGCCGAGCGTCTGGCCAGGTTCGAGGGCGAACGACACGCGCTGGACTGCTGCAACGCTGAGCCCTTCACGGCGGGTAAAACGCACGCTCAGATCTTTGACTTCGAGTAATGGCATCTCAGCGCTCCTTCGGATCGAACGCATCGCGCAAGCCATCGCCGACGAAGTTCACGCAATACAGCGTCAGACACAGCATCAATGCGGGGCAGAGCAGCAGCCATGGCATGGATTCGAGCTTTTGCGCGCCGTCCTGGATTAACACGCCCCAACTGGTCATCGGTTCCTGAACCCCGAGCCCGAGAAAAGACAGCACGGATTCAGTCAGCACGATTGAGGGCACCGTGACCGTGGCGTAGACCACCACCACGCCGACCAGGTTAGGCACGATATGGCGCGCAATGATCGTGCGGGAGCGCACACCCGTCGCGCGGGCGGCATCGACAAACTCGCGCGAGCGCAGTGAAAGTGTCTGGCCACGCACTACGCGTGCCATATCAAGCCAGGAGAACGTGCTAATAGTCAGGATCACGAGATAAAAAGCCCGGCCAAAAAACGTCATCATCAGGATCGCAATCAGCATGTAGGGGATCGCATACATCATGTCGACGATGCGCATCATGATGCTGTCGGTGCGGCCGCCGAGATAGCCCGCAGTGGCACCGTAAGCGACGCCGATGACACCGGAGACGAGGGTGCCTAGCAGGCCGACTTCAAGCGATACACGCCCCCCTGCAAGCGTGCGCGCCAGCAGGTCGCGGCCGAGTTCGTCGGTGCCGAACCAATGCGCGCCGTGCCAGCCAGGCGGCTGGCTCAGTGCTTCCCAGTCGTTGCTTAGTGCATCGTGCGGCAGCAGCCAGGGTCCGATAAAACACGCGGCGACCATCAATGCCAGCAGCACGAGGCTGACTAGTGCCGCGCGGTTGCGCACCAGGCGCTGGCATGCAAGGAGCAGCGGGCTGCGTGAGCGGGCCGCTACGGGCGGCGCGGGGGGGCCGGCCGAGACAGTGGCCGCGTCGGCGGAATGCAGAGTGCGAGACATGGTTAGTACCGGATGCGCGGATCGAGCCACGCATACGCGAGATCGACCAGCAGGTTGAACAGCACGGCGATGACCGTGGTGAGGACGACCAGCCCTAGCACCAGGGTGTAGTCCCGGTTGATCGCGCCATTCACCACCAGTTGCCCAAGACCTGGCAGCGCGAATACCGATTCGGTCACCACTGCAGCTGTGATCGAGGCAATGCAGACCGAGCCGAACAGTGACACGACGGGCATTAGCGCGGGCTTGAGCGCATGCCGCAGCACGATCGTGCGGCCTGGCAGCCCTTTGGCACGCGCGGTGCGGATGAAGTTGCTGGAGAGCACTTCGATCATGCTGCCGCGCATCACGCGGGCGATGGCGGCCATGTTGATGATTGTCAGCAACACGATGGGTAGCACCCGGTAGCGCCACTCCCCTTCGCCCCAGCCACCGGCCGGAAGCCAGCCGTGACCGCTACTGCCGCGCAGCAGGATGGCGAAGATCCACACCAGAACGGGTCCTAGCACGAATGGCGGCACCACATTGCCGAGGTTGCCCAGCAGCATCACGGCATGATCGAGCAGACTGTCGCGCCGCACGGCGGCCAGCGTGCCCAGCGTCACGCCCAGCAGCAGCGCCAGTGGCACCGACAGCCCGCCGATGCCGAGGCTCACAGGTAGTGCCTTCCACACCAGGTCGTTAACGGACCAGTCTGCATACCTGAATGACGCACCTAGATCCCCTCGCAGCAAGGCACCGAGATAGTGCAGATATTGCTGCCAGAGCGGCTCGTCGAGGTGGTACTTCGCATTGAGGTTTGCCAGCACGGCCGCCGACAAATGTTTATCCGTGTCGAACGGCCCGCCTGGGGTGAAGTGCAACAGCACGTAGCACGCGGTGATGACGGCCAGAATCGTTGGAATCGCCCACAAGGTGCGGCGCAAGGTGTAAGCCAGCATGGCGGATGCTCCTGCGCCTAGTGCCGCGTCAGATACATGTCTTGCGACGCCCGCTGGTCGACACGATTCGACAGCATGTAGCCACCCACATAAGGCTTCACCAGGCGCACGGCGGAATACTGAAAGAGCGGAATCAGCGGGAAATCATTCATCGCCAGTTCATGCGCCTGGGTTAGTAATGCGGTGCGTTGGGCCGCATCAAGCTGCTGGTTGGCCTGGGTCACCAGCGCATCCACTTTGGGATTGCAGTAGCGCTGGTCGTTTTGCACACTGCCGCAGCGAATCAGGTCGAAGTACGACATCGCATCGTTGTAATCGACGAACCAGCCATCGCGTGACACCTGCACCTTGCCGTCATGGCGCTGCTTGATGAGCACCTTGTATTCGACGTTTTCCAGTTTGGCGTTGACGCCCAGTTTGGTGCGCCACTCGGAGGTGACGAACAGCGCGACTTTTTTATGCAGGTCGTTGGTGTTGTACGTGAAGGTGAATTCAAGTGGTTTGCTGCTGGAATAGCCTGCGTCCTTGAGTAACGTGCGGGCATAGGCGACGCGTTTGTCCATCGGCCACGCAGCCCACTCGGGCTGGTACACCGCCGCGCCTTCGGTGCCATGCGAGATCAGGCCGTACAGCGGCAGCTCGCCACTGGCGGTCAGCTTTGACGTGAGTAGATTGCGGTCGATGACCAGCGAGAGCGCTTCACGTACCCGCTTGTCCTTGAATGCCGGATCCTGATTGTTCAGGCTGTAGTAGTAAGTGGCGATCTGCTGGCCGGTTTTGAGTTCGCTGCCGAAGGTTTTTTGCGTCTGGATGTAGATGCCAGAAGGGATGGTGTAGGTGTAATCGAACTGGCCCGCCTGGTACATGCGCATTGCGGTTTCATCGTTTTCAATCGGCAGATAGGTGACTTTCGTAATCACCACCTTGCTGGCGTTCCAGTATTTGTCGTTTTTCACCGCGACCAGCCGGTTGTTGGGCTGCCAGTCACTAAGGACGTAAGCACCGTTGCTGACGAAATTGCCCGGACGGGTCCACGCGCTGCCGAATTTCGTCACGCTTGCGTGGTGCACCGGTGCCATCGTGGCCATCGCGGTGAGCTGAGGAAAGAATGCAGCCGGCACCGCTGTCGTGACTTCCAGTGTGTACGGATCGATGGCCCGCACCGCGAGCGTAGTGGGGCTGGCTTTGCCCGCGATGATGCTCTTGGCGTTTTTCACGAATTCGACCAGCACGGTGTACTTCGAGCTGGTGGCGGGGTCGACCACGCGCTGCCATGCATAAACGAAGTCGGCCGCAGTCACGGGCTGACCGTTGCTCCAGCGCGCGTCGTGCCGTAGCTTAAAGACCCATGTCTCGGGAGTGGTGCGGCTCCATGACAGTGCGACACCCGGCACCACTTGCCCAGCGGCGTCAATGCGCGTGAGTCCTTCAAACAGATCCAGCCCGATCGTGTTGCCCGTCGCGCTTTCGATATGGGCTGGGTCGAGCGATTCGACTTCTCCTGGCACCTGGCGCGTTATGTCCTGACTGGCGGATAGCGTGACGCCGGAAGGCACCATGACGGCATCAGCCGTGGGCTGAAACAAAAGGGCGAGCGCACTCAGCACCGTCGCACGGACGAACGTAGTTTTCATGGTTTGAAATCGCTAGAACAGTGAAGGGAGCTAAAACGGGCCTGGGTGTAGCGGAGCATTGCCGGAGACCCCATGCCTGGATTGGCCGGGGTTATTCGTCTGGCATGCAGGGGGGCCTGTCGTGCTTGTTTTTAATGGCCTGTGGCGATATCGGAATCCTTCGCCAGGCAACTGTTTTTTCCCTGCTGAAATTACACATCGTCTCTCTCGTGTCAGCGCTCGGAATTTGACCCGGGCCGATTAAAATTTTGCAGAACATAACAGGACTTAATTGTCCCGTCAAAGCCTCTTTGTTTAAATGTGCAGGAGGAGTGAGTTGAATAAGAATTGATATAAAGGAGGTAACTTTTATTTCGTTTCTGGCATATTGAAAACGGTATGCGGGATGCTTGAACCAAGTGTTGTATGCAAGACTTGACTGGTTTTTGGCAGATTCCTGCGGGGACAGGTTGAAGATTTACTGCAAGATTTTAATTAGCTTTCTTTATCGAGTTTTGTGATGTTTTTTAAACGATCGTTTTAATTATTTGTATGAAAGCTTTAATGGCCCGCTACAAAACGCTTTGCGCATGCAGCAAGAATTTTGAAAGCCTGCGAAATGCTATATGATGAGCGCCGTTTCAGCTGCTGCCCGTCGTTCGTATCTTTCATTTTTCGTGTGTTGCGCGCTGGCGTTTGCGCCGTACGCGCAACACATGCTTGCATGCACAGATGTATACGAGGTTCCAAATGAGTTCATCTTTACCTGCATCTAAAACCCGGTCGTTTTCGACGGTCTTTCTGATCGAGATGTGGGAGCGTTTCGGTTACTACGGGATGGCCGCGTTGCTGGTCCTGTTCATGATCGACCGGTTCGACTTTAGCGACAGCCAGGCCAATCTCACATGGGGCGCTTTTGCCGCGCTGGTGTATGCCGCACCGTCCATTGGCGGCTGGATTGGTGACCAGATTCTCGGCACCCGGCGCACGATGGTTCTCGGTGCCTGTGTGCTGGCGGTGGGTTATCTATTGCTGGCGCTGCCGAACGATCATCTGCATCACATGTATATGTCGCTCGGCGTGATCGTGGTCGGCAATGGTTTGTTCAAGGCGAATGCGGCCAATCTGGTGCGGCGTATTTATGAAGGTGACGACAAGCGTCTTGATAGCGCGTTCACCATTTACTACATGGCCGTGAATATCGGCTCGACGGTGTCGATGCTGGTCACGCCATGGATCAAAGAACACTGGGGCTGGCATGCGGCATTCGCGGTGTGCTGTGCGGGCATGCTGCTGGCTGTGCTGAATTACTTCGTCATGCTGCGCTATATCGCTCACATTGGTTCGCCGCCGGATGACGTGCCGGTGCGCTGGAAGCATCTGGGTGCGGTTGTGGCAGGGGCTGTGGTGCTAGGCAGTGTCACGATTTACGTGTTGCAGCACAAAGAAATTGCCGTGGCCTGTGTGTATGCAGCGGGCGTTGCGATTCTGGGAATCTTCGGCTACATGCTGCTGAAATGCGAGCGAACTGAGCGTGCCGGATTACTGGCCGCGCTGATCCTGACGCTGCAGGTGATTTTGTTTTTCGTGTTTTATCAGCAGACCTCCACGTCACTGACGCTTTTCGCGTTGCGTAACGTGAACCCTGAATTCTCGCTGTTTGGCGTGCCGCTCTTCGCATGGCGGCCCGCGCAGTTTCAGGCATTGAACCCGATCTGGATCATGGTGTTGAGCCCGCTGCTCGCCGTGCTGTATGCGAGGCTGGCGCGATCCGACAAGGACGTGCCGGTTGCGGTGAAGTACGCGATTGGCTTTGCCAGCGTGGCGGCAGGGTTCTTTTTGTATGCGTTGAGCGGCCGCTATGCCGTGGATGGCCGGGTGCCGTCGTGGTTCATGGTGGGAGGCTACGGCTTGTGTTCGCTGGGTGAGTTGCTGGTGAGCGGGCTTGGGCTGGCGATGATTGCGCGGTACGTGCCGGTGCGGATGAGCGGCTTCATGATGGGCGCGTATTTTGTGGCAACTGGGGTATCGCAGTATCTGGGCAGCGTGGTGGCGAATTTGGCGGAACTGCCTTCGGGCGAAATGGACGCGTTGCAGTCGCTACCGCTATATACGCGCTTGTTTACCGGCCTTGGCTGGCTGGCGGCGGCGGGTTCGGTGGTGGCAGTGCTGCTGCTGCCATTGATGCGGCGCTTGTCGCAGGCACACCTGGCCGCCTCATATGCAGCCAGTGAAATGACTGTGGCCGTGGTTGCGCCAACAGCGGTGAAATGACCTTCGAGGTTGCGTTTACCCGCATTGGCATAGCCGCTTGCGCTAAAACCATGCGCGACAGTCAGCAGCACGCAACAAACGGCAGCGGATATGCATAAAGAATTCGCGTGAATCGTTGCGGCACTTGTAGAATCCGGGGTTGAAACGCCTGCATACCGCAGGCGTTTCGTGCATCCACTGATCACACAACTGGTAGGAGAAACATGCCGACTTCCGCAAAAAAGGTGGCCAAGAAGGCTGCCGCCGCACCCGCCAAAAAAGTAGCCGCGAAGAAAGTACCAGCGAAAAAAGTCGCCGCGAAAAAAGTTGCTGTAAAGAAAGTCGCCGTGAAGGCAGCCGGTACGCTTGCGCCGATCAAGGAAACGTTCACCAAGGCTTCACTGGCGGCTCACGTCGCTGAGCGTGCCGAGGTTGAACTGAAGGCAGTCAAGTCTGTGCTGGCCGCACTTGAAGAAACCATTCTGGGTTCGGTACACAAGAAGGGCGCAGGTGAATTCACGCTCTCCGGTTTGCTGAAGATCATCGTGCAAACCGTGCCAGCCAAGAAAAAGCGTTTTGGCAAAGACCCGTTCTCGGGTGAAGAGCGCTGGTTCCCGGCCAAACCAGCTAGCGTGCGCATCAAGGCACGTCCGCTGAAGAAGCTGAAAGACGCGGCAATTTAATTCCGCTTGGGCCATCTGAGGTCTGCCTCGCAGTTTGCCTGGTATGCCTGAAAAACCTCCTGTGTCTGAATAGGCGCAGGAGGTTTTTTTATGAATTTAATTACATTTTCATTAACTATTAATAATGATGTAATACGCATGGAATTGGTAAATTTTGCTTGAGTCAAGTGCAAAGTTTTTCTTGACGAATGTAATTCAAAGCATTCAGAATATTTCGTAATTATTAAAAAATTCGTCCCCGCATTCTCGTGGAGTTTCCGTATGGCCAATGATGTGCGCAAAGCGGAAGAGCTACGCAGTTTTCTGTTCCTCACCGCCGTAATGGTGCCGGTTTTGACCGTGCTGGTCATTGCTGGCTATGGCTTTGCCGTGTGGTTCTACCAGATTTTGATAGGCGGTCCGCCTGGCTGATTACGCATAAATAAAACCTCCTGCTTCGATCAATAAAACGGGTATTTACCCGAGGGACTTCCATGTCTGAAGCATTAATTCGTCCCATTACTGTTAAGCCACGCCAGTCATATAAAGAAGAAGCGCATGGCGAATTACATATCGCGGGCATTGTGGTGCATGCGCAGCAAACGCGGCTTGATGCCATACGCCAGGCGATTGGCTTGCTGCCGGGTGCCGAAGTTCACGCCGTGAGTGAGCTGGGCAAGCTGGTGGTCACGCTTGAAGGGCGTAGCGCATTTGATGTCACACAGCAGATTGGGGCGATCCATGTGTTGCCGGGCGTGTATTCGGCCGCGCTGGTTTATCAGCACCATGAAGATCTCGAATCGTTGAACAAGGAGCTAGCCGATGACGCTCACCCGTCGCGCGTTTATTAAGCAGACTGCGGCCGCCACGGCCGCTTCCGCCGCTGGGATTAGCTTGCCGGGTGCGTCGGCGCTAGCCGGGCCGGGCGACATCACCTGGTCGAAAGCCCCTTGCCGGTTTTGCGGCACAGGCTGCGGTGTCAGTGTCGGCGTGAAAGACGGCAGGGTGGTGGCAACCCAGGGCGATCCGCAGGCAGAGGTGAATCGCGGCTTGAACTGTGTCAAAGGCTACTTTCTGTCGAAAGTGATGTATGGCCAGGACCGCTTGACCACGCCGCTGATGCGCATGACCAACGGCAAGTACGACAAGAACGGTGAGTTTGCCCCGGTGTCATGGGACCGCGCCTTCGACGAAATGGCAAGCCAGTTCAAGCGCGTATTAAAGGCCAAAGGCCCGACCGCTGTGGGCATGTTTGGCTCAGGGCAATGGACGGTGTGGGAAGGCTATGCCGCCGTCAAGCTGATGAAGGCGGGTTTTCGCAGCAACAATATCGACCCGAATGCGCGGCATTGCATGGCTTCCGCGGTGACGGGCTTCATGCGCACGTTTGGCATGGACGAGCCGATGGGCTGCTATGACGATATCGAACAAGCCGATGCGTTCGTGCTGTGGGGCTCCAACATGGCGGAGATGCACCCGGTGCTGTGGACGCGCGTGACCGCACGCCGTTTGAGCGCTCCTAAAACCAGAGTGGTGGTGCTCTCGACCTTCGAACATCGCAGCTTTGATCTAGCCGACCAGACGCTGGTGTTTACGCCCCAGTCTGATCTGGCGATCCTTAACTACATCGCTAACTACATCATCAAGAGCGGCCGGGTTAACCGCGATTTCGTCAACCAGCACACGGTGTTCAAGGAAGGCAACACGGATATCGGTTATGGCTTGCGGCCAGATAACCCATTGCAGAAAGCCGCGAAAAACGCAGATGACCCGAACGGCTCGAAGCCCATGACGTATGACGCATTCGTCAAGTTCGTCTCGAAGTACGACGCGGCGTATGTGAGCAAACTGTCCGGCATTCCAAAAGTCAAACTCGACCAGCTCGCTGAGCTTTACGCCGACCCGAAGGTCAAGGTGATGTCGTTCTGGACCATGGGCTTTAACCAGCACACGCGTGGCACCTGGGCCAACAACATGGTCTACAACCTGCATCTGCTGACAGGCAAGATCGCCACGCCTGGCAATAGCCCGTTTTCGCTCACCGGGCAGCCGTCCGCCTGTGGCACCGCGCGCGAGGTTGGCACGTTCTCGCACCGCCTGCCCGCCGACATGGTCGTGACCAACCCGAAGCACCGAGCCGAAGCGGAGCGCATCTGGAAGCTGCCAGCAGGCACGATCCCCGACAAGCCGGGCTACCACGCCGTGCTGCAAAACCGCATGCTGCGCGACGGCAAGCTGAATGCGTACTGGGTGCAGGTCAACAACAACATACAGGCTGGCGCGAACATCAATGAAGAGGGCTTGCCTGGCTACCGTAATCCCGACAACTTTATTGTGGTATCCGATGTATATCCCACGGTCACTGCCGTAGCGGCCGATCTGATCCTGCCCAGCACGATGTGGGTGGAGAAAGAAGGGGCGTATGGCAATGCTGAGCGGCGTACGCAGTTCTGGCATCAACTGGTGAAGGCACCAGGCGAAGCCCGTTCTGACCTGTGGCAATTGATGGAGTTTTCGAAGCGTTTCAAGGTTGAGGAAGTGTGGCCCGCCGAGTTATTAGCTAAAAAGCCCGAATACAAAGGCAAGACGCTGTACGACGTGCTGTATCGCAACGGTCAGGTTGACAAGTTTCCGCTGAAGGACGTGGATGCCCGCTATAGCAACGATGAAGCTAAAGCGTTTGGCTACTACGTGCAGAAAGGGCTGTTCGAAGAGTACGCCACCTTTGGCCGGGGTCATGGCCACGATCTGGCACCGTTCGATGCCTATCACAAGGCGCGCGGCTTACGCTGGCCGGTCGTGAATGGCAAGGAAACCCGCTGGCGCTACCGCGAAGGCTCGGACCCCTACGTCAAGGCGGGTACAGGCTGGCAGTTCTATGGCAATGCCGATGGCCGTGCAGTGATTTACGCGCTGCCGTATGAGCCGCCAGCAGAGTCACCCGACAAGGAATTTCCATTCTGGCTCTCAACCGGCCGGGTGCTTGAGCACTGGCATTCAGGCTCCATGACCCGCCGCGTGCCCGAGTTGTACCGGGCCTTTCCTAACGCGGTGTGCTTCATGCATCCCGACGATGCGAAAGCGCTGGGGCTGCGCCGTGGCGTTGAGGTCAAGGTGGTGTCACGGCGTGGCTATATCCGTACCCGGGTTGAAACCCGTGGACGCGACAAGCCGCCGCGTGGGCTCGTGTTCGTGCCGTGGTTCGATTCGAGCCAGTTAATCAACAAGGTGACACTGGATGCGACAGACCCGATCTCGTTGCAGACCGACTTCAAAAAGTGCGCCGTCAAAATCGTCAAAGTTTAGGGGTACGTCATGCGGGTCTGGATTGTCCTCGTTGCTATTGCGTTGCTGCTACCTACTGTGCAGGCACAGCCGGTCATTCCGCCTGTGCCATTCCACGACACCTTGCGTGGCACGACGCCACTTAATGAGGAGGCGAAGCCACCGTTGATCGCTCCGACCGAAAACCGCGACGTGATTCGCGGCCGGGCGTATGCGCAACAGCCGCCAACGATTCCACACAAGATCGACGGCTATCAGCTGGATCGCAATGCGAACCGCTGTCTGGCGTGTCACGCCCGCAGCCGCGCAGCGGAAAGCGGCGCAGTGCCACTGGCGATCTCGCATTACACCGACCGCGAGGGCCAGACGCTAGGGCATCTCGCACCACGGCGTTATTTCTGCACCCAGTGTCACGTGCCACAGGCCGATATCAAGCCGCTGGTGGGCAATACCTTCACTGATGTCGCTGATATCCGTCTGCCGGCCAGTGCTCAGTCACAGAAGAAAAAATAGCTCTAGGGGTGAGGTGGACATGCGTGATTTGATCAAGCGCTATTGGCGGACCATCAACCGGCCCAGCGCGTATTTCAGCCTGGCTTTTCTGACGCTAGGAGGCTTTATCGCTGGCGTGGTGTTCTGGGGCGCATTTAATACAGCGATGGAGCTGACCAATACCGAAGCGTTTTGTATTAGCTGTCACGAAATGCGCGACAACACCTATGCCGAGTTGAAGAGCACGATTCACTTCAGCAACCGCAGTGGCGTCCACGCCAAGTGTTCCGACTGCCATGTGCCGCATAACTGGACCGACAAGATCGCACGCAAGATGCAGGCTTCGAAGGAAGTCTGGGCGAAGGTGTTTGGCGTGGTGAATACCCGCGAGAAATTCGAGGCAAAACGGCTCGAACTGGCCGAGCATGAATGGAGCCGTTTCAAGGCCAATGATTCGCTCGAATGCCGCAATTGCCACTCGTTTGACTATATGGATTTCACGCGTCAGAGCCCGCGTGCACAAGAAGCACACCAGCGCTATCTCGGTACCGGCGAGAAAACCTGCATTGATTGCCACAAGGGCATTGCGCACCATCTGCCAGACATGACGCAAGCGCAGGCCGATGCACTCGCGCGGCAAGCCAAAGTGCAACCGAGCCATAAACCATGAGCCATGAATGATGCTGGCGGTTGAGCAACTTGGGTTGGGGCGTGGCGGCCGGATGGTATTGCGTCAGATTGAATTTGTTGTGCAGCCTGGCTGGGCTTTACAGATTCACGGGCCTAACGGCAGCGGCAAGACCACTTTGCTGCGTCTGCTGGCTGGACTGCTGGCACCGAGCACCGGAGTGATTCGCTGGGATGGCGCGGATACGCGTGCTGCCCCGGCGCGCTGGCGCAGCACGCTGAGCTATGTCGCGCATGCGAATGGGGTCAGCGATGACCTCACGGTGCAGGAGCATTTGAATTTTGCCGCGGCGCTCAGCGGCGTGGCCCTACGGGGGGCTGCGGTGGCGCTGACAGCGGCGCTCGAGGGCGTTGGCCTTGAACGGCAACGTCACATGCGGGCCGGGCAGCTCTCGCAGGGCCAGCGTCGGCGCGTCGCACTCGCGCGCCTGGTGCTGGAGCGCAAGCCACTTTGGCTGCTTGACGAACCCGCGGCGGCGCTCGATCACACGGCCTCGGCATGGCTGCACGAGATGCTCGCCACGCATCTGCAGACGGGCGGGATCGTGGTGGCAAGCACGCATCAACCGCTCTCGACACCCACCAGCCAGACGCAGTGCTTCACACTTGAGCGGACCGCCCAATGAGCACCGTGGGCGCGCTCATCGCGCTGGTGGTGCGCCGGGAACTGGCGTTGAGCTGGCGCAAGCGCAGCGTCACGCTGGGTTGTCTGCTGTTTTTCTGCATCGCCACCAGTCTCTTTCCGCTCGCACTTGGACCTGATCCCCTCTTGCTGCGCACGATCGCGCCTGGCGTGCTGTGGATGAGCGCGCTCTTTGCTGCGATGCTCGCCGCAGGTCATTTGTTCATGCAGGATTTTTCGAGTGGGGCGCTTGAGCAGATGCTGCTGTCGCCTCATTCGTTGCCGCTGATCGTGTTCGGCAAAATTCTGGCGCACTGGTTGAGCAGTGGTTTCGCGCTGGTCGTACTGACACCGCTGGTGGCGCTGCAATACGGCCTTGACTGGCATAGCACGGGTCTCCTGATGGCATCGCTGTTGCTGGGCACACCGCTGCTCAGCCTGATTGGTGCGATGGGTGCTGCGCTGACATTAGGCGTGCGCAGCGGTGGCGCGATGCTTGGGCTGCTGCTCTTGCCGCTGTATGTGCCGGTGCTGATTTTCGGTGCGGCAGCCGCTGATCCCGTGCGCAACGCGGCCTGGTCGCAAGCCAATTTTTCGCTGCTTGGCGCGGCACTGTGCGCAGCTATCTGGCTGTGTCCGTGGGCTACGGCTGCCGCGCTCAGAATTGCTATGGAATAGAAACAATGTCACGTGTGAACTGGTTTTATTACGCCTCACCGCGCACCTTCGAGCCGCTCGCGGCACGGCTTGTGCCGTACTTCACGCTCGCCGCGCTGCTGCTGATGCTGGCCGGACTGGCGCTAGGTTTGCTGGTCGCCCCGGTCGATGCGCGTCAGGGCGAGGTGTACCGCATCATGTTTGTGCATGTCCCGGCCGCGTGGATGTCGATGCTGATCTATCTCGTGATGGCGGGCTGGAGTGCGGTCGGCCTGATTTTCAATGCGCGCCTCGCCGCCATGCTGGCGCGTGCGCTGGCCCCAACCGGCGCGCTGTTCACACTGCTCGCGCTGGTCAGTGGCGCGTTATGGGGCAAACCAACATGGGGGGCATGGTGGGTCTGGGATGCACGCCTGACCTCCGAGCTGATCCTGCTGTTTCTCTATCTCGGCTTTCTTGCGCTGCATGCGTCGCTCGATGATCCACGGCGTGCAGATCGCGCCTGTGGTGTGCTGGCGCTGATTGGCGTGGTGAATCTCCCGGTGATCTATTTTTCGGTGCAATGGTGGTACACGCTGCATCAGGGGCCATCACTGTCGTTTGGTAGCGGGGTGGCCATGAGTGCAGCGATGGCCTGGGGTCTCGTAGTGATGACGCTGGGTTTCTGGTCGTATGCCCTGGCGGTGACGCTCACACGTTTGCGTACGCTGCTGCATCAGCGCGCTCAGGCCGCGCCATGGGAAGCCTTGCTTGAGGAGCGTGGCGCATGAATAGCTGGTTTGAAGTGCGCATGATGCTGACGCAAAGCCCTTATCTGTGCGCCGCGTTGTGCGGCACGTTTGCGTTGCTGGCGCTGGAGGCCTGGTTAGTGTGGTCTGCTCAGCAACGGGTGATGACTGCGAGTAGACAGGGGCCTGACGATGCGCGCTAGGCATCGGCGTCTGGCCTGGATCGCAGGTGGCCTGCTGACGCTTGGGCTGGTTTGTGCGCTGGTGCTTAATGCCTTTCGCGCCAACGTGACGTTCTTTGTCAGTCCAAGCCAGATTGCTGCGGGTGAGCTAGCGCAGAACCAGCGCTTTCGCCTGGGCGGCATGGTGCAGCGCGGCTCGCTCAAGCGCAGCGCAGATGGGCTAACGGTGAGCTTCAGCGTGACCGATACCGCGAAAGCGATTGCCGTGACTTATCACGGTGTGCTGCCGGATCTGTTCCGCGAAGGCGCTGGGGTGGTGGCGCAAGGCCGCCTGGAGCCAGACGGTAGCTTTCGCGCCGATGAAGTGCTGGCGAAACACGATGAAAAATACATGCCTCCTGAGGCGGCGGAAGCCGTGCGGCGAGCGTCATCCCTGAGTGCTGGAGAGCGCCGCCCATGATTCCAGAAATAGGCCATTTCGCGCTGATCGTTGCGTTGATGCTCGCGCTGACCACGGCGGTCGTGCCGCTGCTTGGCGCGCACTACGGCATGGCGGGCTGGATGCGGCTGGCATGGCCCGCCTCGCGCGGTCAGTTTGGCTTTATCGCGCTGGCCTTCGGCTGCCTTGCCTGGTCGTTCCTGATGAATGATTTTTCGCTGCTGTATGTGGCCAGCAATTCAAGTTCGGCGTTGCCCGCAATCTATCGCTTCACCGCAGTCTGGGGCGGACACGAAGGCTCGCTGCTGCTGTGGGTGACCTTGCTGGCGCTATGGATGGTGGCCGTCAGTTGCTTTAGCCGCCAGTTGCCAGCCGCACTCGTGGCTCGGGTGCTGGCGGTGATGAGCTGGATTAGTTCAGGTTTCCTGCTTTTTTTACTCTTCACGTCAAATCCGTTTACGCGGTTGTTGCCCCCGGCGCTGGAAGGGCGCGATCTGAATCCGCTGCTGCAAGACCCCGGCATGGTGATTCATCCGCCGATGCTGTACATGGGTTACGTCGGCTTTTCGGTGGCGTTTGCGTTCGCGGTGGCGGCGCTGCTCTCTGGTGAACTGAATGCGGCCTGGGCGCGCTGGTCGCGCCCCTGGACCACTGCCGCGTGGGTCTTTCTCACGCTCGGCATCATGCTGGGCAGCGGCTGGGCTTACTACGAGCTGGGCTGGGGCGGCTGGTGGTTTTGGGACCCAGTTGAGAACGCCTCGTTCATGCCATGGCTTGCGGGCACTGCGTTGATTCATTCGCTGGCGGTCACCGACAAGCGCGGCAGCTTTCGCGCATGGACGGCGTTACTGGCGCTGGGCACGTTCTCGCTGAGTTTGCTCGGTACTTTTCTGGTGCGCTCGGGCGTGGTGACGTCGGTGCATGCGTTTGCCAGCGACCCGGCGCGTGGTGTGTTCATCCTTGCGTTTTTAGGGCTGGTGATGGGTGGCGCGTTGCTGCTGTTTGCCTGGCGTGCGCCGCAAATCGGTCTAGGCGCGAGCTTTGAGCCCGTGTCGAAAGAAGCGCTGCTGCTGTCGAACAACGTGTTGCTGATCGTCGCGCTGGGTGCGGTGCTGCTTGGCACGCTGTATCCGATGCTGCTCGATGCACTGGGGCTCGACAAGATCTCGGTGGGGCCGCCGTATTTCGACAGCGTGTTCGTGCCACTCATGGCCCCGGCGATCTTTCTGATGGGCATTGCACCGCTGGCGCGCTGGAAGTCCGCGCGTCTGCCTGAGCTGGCGGTGCGTTTGCGCTGGGCGGCATTCGTCAGTGTGTTGACGGCACTGCTGCTGCCATGGGTGATGGGCGAGTGGCATGCGCTGGTCAGCCTTGGCTTACTGCTGGCGCTGTGGACCTTCACGACGATTGGCGTCAGCCTGCGCGAACGTTTGCGCCAGGGCGGTGGTTCACTGTGGGCGCGGCTGCGGCGCATTCCGCGAGCGAGCTATGGGATGTATCTGGCGCATGCGGGCATTGGGATGTTTATCGTCGGCGTGACTTTGGTCAAAGGTTACGAGAGTGAACGTGATGTGAGCCTGAAACCTGGCGAGAGCGTGGCGCTCGGCCGTTATCAGTTTCGTCTGGATGGGGTGCAGCGTGTCAGCGGGCCGAACTACGAAGCGCAACGCGGCAGTATCACGGTGACCCAGGCTGGGCGGACGATTGCCACACTGCATCCAGAGAAGAGGATTTTCCTCGTGCAGAAGATGCCTATGACCGAAGCTGCGATAGATCACGGTGTGCTGCGAGATCTCTATGTGGCGTTGGGCGAGCCGGTTGGCACCGGTGGCTGGACCGTGCGGATTCATCTCAAACCGTTTGTGCGCTGGATCTGGGCTGGGTGTTTGCTGATGGCCGCGGGTGGCTTGCTGGCCGCGAGTGACCGGCGCTATCGCGTGTTGCCAGGGCGGCGCAAGCGGGCCGCTGCGACAGTAGCAGTGGCCGTAGCGGCGGCAGAGCGAAAGCGCCCGCTAACCGGGCCAGATGGTGCGGCGCTATGAAGAAGCGCTTTGTGTTGCCACTGCTGGCGTTGGCGCTACTGCTGGGATTGCTGGCGGCGGGGTTGAAGCAGGATCCGCGCAAGCTGCCTTCGGCGTTGCTGGGCAAGCCCGCCCCCGCATTTGATCTGCCACTGCTGCAAACGCCAGATGTGCGTCTCGCGTCGCAGGATCTGCGCGGCCAGGTGTGGCTGCTCAATGTCTGGGCCTCGTGGTGTGAATCGTGCCGCGAAGAACATCCGTTGCTGCTCGATCTCGCCGCGCGTCAGGTGGTGCCGCTATACGGCCTGAACTACAAGGACGAAAGCGCTCCCGCTTTGCGCTGGCTGGCCAGTGCGGGCAATCCGTATACGGCGTCGCTGGTGGATCGCCATGGTCAAACCGGGATTGATTACGGCGTCTATGGCGTGCCGGAGACCTTCGTGATCGACCGTGCTGGCCGCGTGCGCTATCGCCACGCCGGGCCGTTGAGCCAAACGATGCTCGATGCCACGATCTTGCCGCTGGTGCAGCAGCTTAAGCAGGAGGCGGCCGATGCTGTTGTTCCTTCAGCGCAGTGAGCGCAGATGCTGGCTGGCGGCGCTGGTGGCGCTGGCCGGATTGCTAGGGCTCAGCGCAACGCCTGCCTGGGCATGGGTACCGGCATCCTCATCCGCTCAAACCAGCCTCGTGAATGCAGGCCTGCCATCGCCCGCCGTGGATGCCCGGGTGCGGCAACTCGCCGCGCGTTTGCGATGCCTTGTCTGCCAGAACCAGACCCTGGCTGATTCGAACGCGGATCTGGCCGCTGACCTGCGCGACAAGATCCGCCAGCAGGTTCAGCAAGGTGCGACTGATGCGCAGATCGAGGCCTACATGGTGCAGCGCTACGGCGATTTTGTTTTGTATCAGCCACCACTTAAGCCGGTGACGTGGGTGCTTTGGTTTGGACCGTTTGTCGCGCTGGTGCTGGCTGCTGTGTTGTTCTGGCGTGGCCTCGTCAGGCGGCGTGCACGCCAGGTGCCACAGACGCTGGATGTGGCGGAACGCCAGCATGCAGAGCGCCTTCTTGAGACTTTCGATCAGGACTCCAACCGGTGATGATTTTATGGCTGATATTTGGCGCGATGCTGCTGCTTGCATTGTTATGTGTGCTGCCATCATTGCTGCGCCCGGGCGGGTACGCCACGCAGGAGACGGAGCAAGACTTGGCACGGCCCGAGATGGCGGTGGCGCTGTATCGCGCAGACCTGGCCGAAGCGGAACGTGAGTTCGCTAATGGGCAGTTGCTGGCGCAGCAGTATGCCGAGGTTCAGCAAGAACTTGAACGACGTCTGCTGGATGACGCGCAGGCGGCAGAGATGGCGCACGGTGCTACGGCCGCGGCCCGCATGCCAGGCACACGGGCTAATGTGACTAGCGTGAGCATGAGCGTGCTGCACCGCGCGGGTTTGGCGGCGTTGCTGCTGGCCTTGCTGCCGTCGGCCGCGTTGCTGCTGTATCTGAAGCTGGGCAATCCTGCCGCCGCGCTGGCGCAAAGCGGCACGGATACAAGCGAGGCTGAACGCCACGCGGATTCCCCAGCATCGCTCGACGCGATGATTGCCCGCCTCGCCGCGCGTCTCGCGCGCCAGCCCGATGATGCTCAAGGCTGGTCGATGCTGGCACGCTCGTACACCGTGCTGGGCCGTGCTGGCGATGCGGTGCTGGCTTATCAACGCGCACTGGCGTTGACACCGAACGATTCGTTACTGCTGGCGGATTATGCCGATGCGCTGGCGAGTGCGAATGGCGGGGTTTTCGATGCCGCCGCAGCTCAGCAGATACACGCCGCACTAGCGCTTGATCCCGGCAATTTAAAGGCGCTGGCCCTTGCTGGATCTATGGCACTGGACCAGCGCGACTATCCCCAGGCGGAGGCTTTCTGGCAGCGGCTGGAGCATGCGCCTGGCGTGACGCCAGATATCGCGGCTCAGGCCCGCCAGCAGATCGCTAATGCGCAACGGCTTGCACAACAGCCAGCACAACGGCTTGCACAACAACCAGAGCAACAACCAGAGCAACAACCAGAGCAACAACCAGAGCAACAACCAGAGCAACAACCAGAGCAACAACCAGAGCAACAACCAGAGCAACAACCAGAGCAACAACCAGAGCAACAACCAGAGCAACAACCAGAGCAACAACCAGAGCAACAACCAGCGCAACAACCAGCGCAACAACCAGCGCAACAACCAGCGCAACAACCAGCGCAACAACCAGCGCAACAACCAGCGCAACAACCAGCGCAAAGCGCGCCGGCAACCGACGCCACGCCACGCGTGGCCACGAGCCCGCGAGTGCTTGAAGTCCATGTGCGCCTGAGTCCGCAAATGGCGGCGCGCGTGCATCCGTCCGACACGGTGTTCGTGCTGGCGCGGGCCGTAGATGGGCCCCGCATGCCGTTGGCGGTGCAGCGTCTGCGCGTCGCGGATTTACCGGCGGTGGTGCGGCTGGATGATGCGCTGGCCATGACACCCGAGCTACGGCTGTCGGCATTTGAGCGGGTGAGGGTTGAAGCGCATGTATCGGCGAGTGGCGTGGCGCAGCGCCAGAAGGGCGATCTGCTCGGCTATAGCGAGCCGCAGGCGCGAGATAGCAAGACGGTTGAGGTGGTACTGGATGAGGTGCTCAAGTAAGCGGCCGAAGGAGGGTGAATACTTTTCACGCGCGCTAAAGGGTGGAGATAAAGCAGGGTGGAGATAAAGCGTGCAGCAAAGGATTGAAGCGCGTGGCTGTGCGCTAGACTGCCCGCGCCATCCTGACGTGAAACTGGATTGTGTTGCGGGAGAAAAAAACATGCAGCTCTCGGAAGCCTTAGCCGCGAACCGTGCCGCGATCCGGCAGGTGGTTGAGTCTCATCGCGCGAGCAATGTCCGGGTGCTTGGCTCGGTTTTGCATGGCCAGGATACGGGCAGTAGCGACCGCGACACTCTCATTGATCCAACGCCGTAGACGATGCTGATGGACGTGCCCGCGATTCAGGTGGAATGGCAACTCCTGCGGGGCATGCCGGCCGATGTGCTGGCACTCGAGCCTTACTCGATGCCTGCCACCAACAGGTTCTCTCTGAGGCATTGCCAGTCTGAGCAAAGCGCTTGGTACGCGCAGATCCAGCACGCCGAGGCCAGCATCCGCAGCTAGCGCCTAGCCACCAAAGGTAGCCACCAGCGTAGCGAAGGCATGAGTCCATCACCCCAGCGTTAGCGATTCTTCAACCCCCGCCCAATTCTCAAACCCGAATACCCATAAAAAAACCAGCCATCGGCTTAACGCCTCTGGCTGGTTTTTTACTACTACGCTATGCGACAGCTAACTGGACCAAACTTCAGCCCAGTATCAGCCGTTGCTTAGAAGCGGTGACGCAGGCCCAGGTTGACCAGCTCTTGCGAGCTCTTGCCACCGTAACCATACGAACCGATCGACGTTTGAGCGTCAACGACCAGGCCGGTCGTGCCGTCACGTGTCGAGCCGCTTGCATGCTGCCATGCGCCAACCAGATAGATGTCAGTACGCTTCGACAGCGAGTAGTCCGCACCCAGCGAAACCTGGTGGTACGTCGCGCTCGTGTCACCCGACGACTTCGTGTAGCTGTAGCCTGCGCCCACCAACAGAGCCGGCGTTGCCTGATAGTTCAGGAAGCCTTGTCCAGTGTTGAATTTCTCTGAGCTGGCAAAGCCTGACTGAGCGTCAGTCTTGTATTGCGCGTTGCTGTAGCCGAGGCCGAACGTGAACGGACCAGCAACATACTGGGCTGCCACGCGAGCGATGTTGATCGACTTGGCTGACGCGTAAGCGGCGTTGACGTTGCTGCCGTCAAACGTGCCATCCGACGTGGCCGATGTTGACCAGCCTGCACGTGTCACCACGTTGCCAGCCGGGTTCGATGCAGCGAAGTAGCCACCAGCGACCGAGAACGGGCCGTTGTTGTACGACGCAGCTGCCGACCATGTCTGGCCTGCACCTGTCTGGCCAGCGATGCCGCCCAGAGCGTACATACCTTCAACCTGGAAGCCAGCGAAAACCGGCGAAACGTACTTCAGCGCGTTGCTGGTGCGTGAGCTGTTGTCGTTGTTGTCAACGTCGCCAACTGTTGCAAAAGCGCTGCCAAAGTAGTTGTCAGCTGTGATGCCTTGAACCATGTCAACCAGCGGGTCGTACTGACGGCCCACGGTGAATGTGCCCCATGCATCATGTGTCAGGCCAACGTAGGCTTGACGACCGAACATCCGGTTGCCTTGGCCCAGCTTGCCGTTATTTGGATCGAAGCCGTTTTCCAACTGGAAAATGGCCTTCAGACCGCCGCCCAGATCTTCTGAGCCTTTCATGCCCCAACGGCTACCTGACAGGTTGCCTTGGTACATGCCCCACTGGCTGTCGCCAGCAGTGTTGGCGTTGTGCACGTATTGGATCGACTCGTCGATCACACCGTACAGAGTGACGCTGCTTTGAGCGTGCGCGACACCTGCAAGACCCAGCAGGGCCAGCGAGAGGCTAGTTAATGCGATTCGTTTCATCCATTTCTCCACGCAGATGATTGGTTTCGTTATTGCGGACTGGAGAATAACGCAGCGCCCGAAGATGCAAGTAGACTAAAAAAATAGTGTCTCAAAAAAGTGACAGCTGTTTGTCGGGGAAGGGAGGGTAGGGCTGAAATTGTTTCTGTCGGGGATGTCAAATGACGTCATATTGCGGGCATTGTTGTTCTTTTTGACGCAACTTTTGCGGCACATGACATTTTGGGATGGTGTTTTAAACGATGCAGACGCTGCTTGCAAAATTTCTTGCTCATGGCCCTGCTGCAAAGGCCAAAAAATATGCTAGGCGCATCAAAAACCCAGCGCCGGATGGCGCTGAAGCAGGTTTGAAACGCGCGTTTTTTGTGTGATTAAGGGGGTAGACGCAGGGGGGTAGACGCAGGAGCTCAGACGCAGGCTTACCCGCACCTGAGCGGCTATGCCCCTAAAGGCATCAGCGGCGGCGCATGACCCGGGCCGCGAGCGCAAAGGCGAGCCCTGCCGTGAGCACAATGGGCCCCCACGGGTGACGTTTGATTTGTTGATTGGCATCGGCGGCATGACGGCCCGCCTGCACCACCATCGAGGCGGTTGCGCGCACCGCCTGAGCTTCGGCGTCAGCCAGCCGCTGGCCAACCTCACGCGCGACTTCTTCCAGATGATTGGCGCGCCCGGGCGGGCTGGTGTCCGCGTTGGCGCTGCTGGTTGGTGCTGCGTCAGCGGTTAAGGAGGCAGCGGCAACTAGCGCTGCATTGGCCGCCGAGTGATTCCCGGCCGGCGCTGAATCTGCCGTAACTGCGTCAGCGTTTTGCGGCAGCGCAGTTGACGCTGCGATCACCGACGCTAGCGTGGCCCGGCTGCCAGGTGGTGGCGCGCTATCCATTTGCGCCCACGCACCGCGCGGATCGTATAACCGGCCACGTGCCGCCGAGAATTCCGCGCCAAGCAGCAAAACTGCCGCCGAAAAATACAGCCACATCAGCAGCACTGCGAGCGACCCGGCCGCACCAAATGAATTGGCCATACCCGCATGAGCCAGATACAGCGCAAAGAGTTTTTTCCCCGCCGAAAACAGCAGCGCGGCGATGCCTCCGCCCACGAACGCATCACGCCAGCGCACGCTGGCATCGGGCAGGAATTTGAGCAGCCCGGCGAAGGCGACGGCCAGCACCAGCACGCCAATTAGCAACTGCAATAAATTGCCGATCACCACATACGGCGAATTGCCCCACAGCCACCGGCCGACAAACGTCAGCGTGGCATCGAGCACCAGTGACACGATCAGCAAAAACGCCACGCCCAGCACCAGGCCAAATGAGATCAAGCGCACGCGCACCAGCGCAAGCACGCTGGAGGTGCGCGGCCGGGTGTTGGGCCAGACGATATTGAGTGCGCTGTTGAGCGATGAAAAGGTCGCCGACGCGCCCACCGCCAGCATCGCCAGTGAGATCAACGCCGCGATGCCGCCCGCGTTGCCGCTCCGGTGCGCGTTCTCGACGATGGTTTGCACGCCGCTGGCTGCTTCGTTGCCTAGCAGGCCATGAACCTGATTGAAGACCTCGCCGCGAGCGGCTTCGGCACCAAAAAACCAGCCCGCCACCGCGATCACCATCACCAGCATTGGCGCGAGCGAAAACGCGGCGTAAAACGCGATGCCCGCAGCCATTGCGGCGCAACGGTTGTCGGAAAACTGTTTGAGTGCGCCGATGGCCCATGACGCATGCTGGCGAGCTGCGGTTTGAAGTTTGCTGGGGGAAAGGGCGTCCAGGTCCATGTTGTCCTTGTGCGCAAGCGTGATGATCGGGTGCGCTGGGACGCGTAGGCATAGGCGAAACAGCGCGCGATGGGCGGCGATGGTCTGGCTAGCGGGCTGGGATGCGGGTGCGCTCTGCCGCTGCTGCAAGCGTCTCGGGTGTGTCCTGCAAGGCCGCGCCGCCAGAATTGGCCGCCACTATAGCAAGGCCAGATGGTGCGCCAGGCCGGATCACGGCAACGGGGCGGGCGGTAAGGCAAAGAACGCTCAACGGCTCGGGCCGGGTAGCGGCCTGAGCCGTTGAGCGTCCGCGATGAGCAAGCTGGAGAGCCTGGGCGGGGGTGTTCGCTGGGCGTTAAGCTGGCGATTAAACAACCATTAAGCCGACTGTTAAGTGACCGTTAAGACGGTCATTAAACGGTCATTAAACTGATCATTAAGCGGCCATTAAGCGGCCATTAAGTGGCCGTTAAGCCGGTCATTAAGTGGTCATTAAACGGTCGTTAAGCCAGCCATTAAGCGCTCATTAAACCAGCAGCGACATTGAACGTGACGTATGCATCCTTTGTGCGTGGGCGCGCTGCGTGATTCGCCCAGCCTGTGCCTGCTGGTTCAGCGCACAGCGCGAAGTGGTTGCGGCAAAGGCCTGTGCCGCAAGGCCATCAGGCATTGAGAAATTCGTGTTCGTTACCGCAGACCGTTGCGCTCTTCTATTGGCAGCAGATTCTTCGCTGCGTAATCTTCGGAAAACATCCGCTTGGCGAAGGTGGGAACATGCTCGGCCAGCAAGGTGTCGACCGCCTGATAGTCCTTGTCGGCTACCCATGGCCGCCGTGCACGTAGACGATCATTTAGCCAAAAGGCGCTCCAGCCCTGAGTTGTCTCGATGAGTTCGCGGGCATAGGCTTCCCCAAATTCCAGGCCTCCTTCGACTACGACATCAACATACGATTCCAGCAAGGGATATCTGGCGTCAGCAGACGGTAGGCCCGTGCCAGGCTCCTGTCCCGCCATATCGGGGATGTAGACCCAGATCCGGCCTCGCTCGGGCAAGCGCTGCCACGATATCGCCTCGATGTCGTGGCGCGGCACCTCTACCCGGACATAGCCCTTCTCTCGCGCATCGAAAGCTGCCATGTCATTGCCTTCGACCGGATAGAGCACGCCATTGATCGTCATCGCCTGTTCACCCGGCAGAGGGCGGCGCAATCCAAGCGCAGTGAAGCCCGACGGGGAGCGGTCATTCCAACTGCGGATATAGCCAAACGCCGTGGAAACGCGGACTGGAATAGCCGCTATAGGTTTGCTGGCTGTGGCGTTTCGTGATGCGCTATTGATGAGGGAGCCATAGCCGAAAATGAAGTTGTCCGGCTGGTTGGGCAATGGCTTACCCCAGTATGTTTGCGCCTGGGCTATTGAGGATAAGCCTGCAAACAGGAGCAACAGGAGCACGGCGCATGCGCGGAATAGCTTTGACATCTTCGGTGTTGTTTCGTTATTTCCAGATCGTGAAATCTGCTACGGCGGGTGGTTGAGACGCATGGCGCATGGCGTGGGGCCGGAGATTCTAATGGCAAAAACGGCGCAGCAAGACCGTCGCCAGATGTTTTTTCAACGGTGTGCTGTGCCGCTGCTTGTCGCTTCCTGGCCGTTTCACGCCCGGTATGTTGAGCGGGCCAGGCTGGGGGCGCTAGATATTCACCTGCCCAGCAAACCCCAGCACCCCGATGCCACCTGCTTGTGTCCAGCTCGCCGTTGACACAGTTTTAAAACATTTATACTTACGCCCACCCCACAACAACTTAGCCGAGGGCACCATGCTGCAACTGTCCCGGCGCCAGTTCCTGAAAGTCACGGCAAGTACGCTAGCCGGATCGAGCCTCGCCATGCTGGGCTTTTCTCCGGAACCGGCGCTCGCCGAAGTCAGGCAATACAAACTGGCGCGTACCACGGAAACCCGCAATACCTGCCCGTACTGTTCAGTCGGGTGCGGCATCCTCCTCTACGGTCTGGGTGACGGCGCTAAAAATGCCGTGTCCAGCATCATTCATATCGAAGGCGACGCCGACCATCCGGTCAATCGCGGCACCCTGTGCCCGAAAGGCGCGAGCCTGATCGACTTCATTCACAGCCCAAGCCGCCTGACCCAGCCCGAATATCGCGCGCCCGGCTCGGACAAATGGCAGCCGATTGCCTGGGGTGATGCGCTCGATCGCATCGCCCAGCTGATGAAAGAAGACCGCGATGCGAACTTCATCGAAACCACCGCCGACGGCAAGCGCGTTAATCGCTGGCTGACCACCGGCATGCTGGCGGCTTCGGCCGGTAGTAACGAAGTGGGCTATCTGACGCATAAAACCGTGCGCAGCATGGGGATGCTGGCGTTCGACAACCAGGCGCGTGTCTGACACGGTCCGACGGTGGCAGGTCTTGCCCCGACGTTTGGCCGTGGAGCGATGACGAACCATTGGGTCGACATCAAGAACGCCGATGTGATTCTCGTGATGGGCGGCAACGCCGCTGAAGCGCATCCGTGCGGCTTCAAGTGGGTGACCGAAGCGAAGGCGCACCGCAAGGCGCGGCTGATCGTGGTCGATCCGCGCTTCACCCGGACTGCCTCCGTGGCGGATTTTTACGCACCGATCCGAACGGGCACCGACATCGTGTTTCTCGGTGGCGTGATTCGCTATCTGCTGGAAAACGACAAAATCCAGCACGAGTACGTCAAAAATTTCACTGATTTCCCGTTCATCGTGCGCGCGGATTACGCGTTCGAAGATGGCCTGTATTCCGGCTACAACGCCGAGAAACACGCCTATCCGGACAAATCCACGTGGGATTACGAACGCGGTGAAGACGGCTATGTGAAGCTCGACCCGACGTTGCAGCATCCGCGTTGCGTCTACACGCTGCTCAAGCAGCACTACGCGCGCTACACGCCGGAGATGGTCGAAAAAACCTGCGGCACGCCGAAGGACAAATTCCTCAAAGTGTGCGAGATGCTGGCCAGCACGGCGGTGCCAGGCCGCGCCGGAACGATTCTGTACGCGCTGGGCTGGACGCATCACTCGGTTGGCGCGCAGATGATCCGCACTGGCGCGATGGTGCAACTGCTACTGGGCAATATCGGCATCGCTGGTGGTGGCATGAACGCGCTGCGCGGGCATTCGAACATCCAGGGGCTGACGGATCTGGGCTTGATGTCGAACCTGCTGCCGGGCTACATGACGCTGCCCAACGAAGGCGAACAGGACTTCGATGGCTACATCGGCAAGCGCGCACCACAGCCGTTGCGGCCTAACCAGTTGAGCTACTGGAAGAACTACAAGGCGTTCTTCGTCAGCTTCATGAAGTCATGGTGGGGTGATGCCGCGACGGCGGATAACAACTGGGGCTACGACTATCTGCCCAAGCTCGACCGCCCGTATGACTTGCTGCAAGTGCTGGAGCTGATGAGCCAGGGGAAGATGAACGGCTATATCGCGCAGGGTTTCAACCCGCTCGCGTCGGCACCAAACAAGGCCAAAACCACCGCTAGCCTTGCCCGGCTCAAATGGCTCGTCATCATGGACCCGCTCGCCACCGAAACCTCCGAGTTCTGGAAAAACCACGGTGAGTACAACGACGTTGATCCGTCCGCGATTCAAACGGAGGTGTTCCGCCTGCCCACCAGTTGCTTCGCAGAAGAACGCGGCTCGCTGGTGAGTTCCAGCCGCGTGCTGCAATGGCACTGGCAAGGCGCGGAACCACCGGGCCAGGCGAAGAGCGATCTCGACATCATGGCGGGGCTGTTCCTGCGCATGCGCCGGGCGTATCAGGAGCAAGGCGGCAAGTATCCCGAGCCGATCCTCAAGCTGAGCTGGCCGTATGCGAACCCGGCCAGCCCCACGCCTGAAGAACTGGCGATGGAATACAACGGCCGCGCGCTGGCCGACCTGACCGATGCGAAAGATCCCACCAAGGTTCTGGTCAAGCGCGGCGAGCAGTTATCCGGCTTCGCTCAGCTCAAGGACGACGGCACCACGGCCAGCGGCTGCTGGATTTTCTGTGGCGCGTGGACTCAGGCGGGCAACCAGATGGGGCGGCGCGACAACGCCGATCCCACCGGAATTGGCCAGACGCTGAACTGGGCGTGGGCCTGGCCGGCCAACCGGCGCATCTTGTACAACCGCGCTTCGTGCGATGTCGCGGGCAAGCCGTTCGATGCGACCCGCAAGCTGATCGGCTGGAACGGCAAGAGCTGGAGCGGGGCGGATGTGCCTGACTTCAAGGCCGACGAGCCGCCTGAAAACGGCATGGGCCCGTTCATCATGAATCCGGAAGGTGTGGCGCGTTTCTTTGCCCGTGACCAGATGAATGAAGGGCCGTTCCCCGAGCATTACGAACCGTTCGAAAACCCGCTGGGCTACAACCCGCTGCATCCAAAGAACGCCCAGGCCACCAGCAACCCGGCGGCACGCGTGTTCCCGGATGACCGCGCAGCGTTCGGCACGGCCGCTGAATTCCCGCATGCCGCGACTACCTACCGTCTGACAGAGCATTTCCACTTCTGGACCAAACACGCCCGGCTGAACGCGATCATTCAGCCGCAGCAGTTTGTCGAGATCAGTGAAGACCTCGCCCAGGAGATCGGGGTCAAGGCGGGCGAGCGCGTCAAGGTGTCGTCTAACCGCGGGCACCTCATCGCCGTGGCGGTGGTGACCAAACGCATCAAGCCTTTGATGATCGACGGCAAGAAAGTGCAGACGGTGGGGATTCCGCTCCACTGGGGCTTTACTGGTTTGACCAAGCCTGGCTATCTCGCCAACACACTCACGCCTGTGGTGGGCGACGGCAATTCCCAGACACCGGAATTCAAGTCGTTCCTCGTCAAGGTTGAAAAGGCTTAAGGGGGCGAAATGGCACTGCAATCACTAGATATCAAACGCCTGTCGGCGACGACGGTGACGCCGCCGTCGGTGCGCGAACCGGTCACGGGTAGCGTGGCGAAACTCATCGACGTGACGAAATGCATCGGTTGCAAGGCTTGCCAGACCGCTTGCATGGAGTGGAACGATCTGCGCGATGAGGTTGGCGACAACGTTGGCGTGTACGACAACCCGAGCGACTTGAGCGAACACTCGTGGACGGTCATGCGTTTTTCCGAGTACGAAAATCCCGCTGGCGATCTGGAGTGGCTGATCCGCAAGGACGGCTGCATGCATTGCGAAGATCCGGGCTGCCTGAAGGCCTGTCCCGCACCGGGCGCGATCGTGCAATACACCAACGGCATCGTCGATTTTCACGAGGAAAACTGCATCGGCTGCGGCTATTGCATCACGGGCTGTCCGTTCGACGTGCCGCGTATTTCGCAGAAAGATCACCGGGCGTACAAATGCACGCTGTGCTCCGACCGCGTGGCGGTGGGCCAGGAGCCCGCCTGCGTGAAGACCTGTCCAACCGGCGCGATTGTGTTCGGCACCAAGGAGGATATGAAGCAGCACGCGAGCGAACGCATCGAAGACCTGAAAGAGCGCGGTTTCGCGCATGCGGGGCTATACGACCCAGCGGGCGTGGGTGGCACGCATGTGATGTATGTGCTGCATCACGCGGATCAACCGACGCTCTATCACGGCTTGCCAGCCAACCCGAAAATCAGCCCGATGGTGCGCTTGTGGAAGGGCTTGTCGAAGCCACTGGCTGTGGCGGGCATTGCACTAGCGGCGCTTGGCGGCTTGTTCCATTACATCCGGGTCGGCCCCAACGAAGTGAGCGAAGCCGATGAACAGGCCGCCCGCGACGAAGCCGCCCGGATCCGCTCACGCGGCGCGCGCCAACCCGAGGAGCACGCAGATGAAACCTGACGACCCGAACCTGATCGTGCGTTACACCCCAAACGAGCGCACGAATCACTGGATCACCGCAATCACGTTTGTCTTGCTGGCGCTCTCCGGGCTGGCGCTGTTTCATCCGTCGCTGTTCTGGCTGAGCACACTGTTTGGCGGCGGGCAATGGACGCGCATCCTGCATCCGTTCGTCGGCCTGGTGATGTTCGCGTCGTTTCTGATACTTGTGCTGCGCTTCTGGCATCACAACTATCTCGACCGCAGCGACGTGCAATGGCTCAAACAGCTGGACGACGTGCTGGCCAACCGCGAAGACAAGCTGCCTGAAGTAGGGCGCTATAACGCCGGGCAAAAACTGCTGTTCTTCGTGATGGTGGCGTGCCTCGTGCTGCTGCTGGCCAGCGGTCTGGTGATCTGGCGTCAGTACTTCGCGTTTTACTTTCCGGTGAACGTGGTGCGGCTGGCGTCAGGCGTGCATGCGGCGGCGGCGTTGGTGCTGATCGTCGGGATCATCGTGCATGTGTATGCCGCGCTGTGGGTCAAAGGCTCGATTGGCGCGATGGTGCGCGGCACCGTGACGCTGGGGTGGGCGCGCAAACATCACGCGCGATGGTTCCGCGAGAAAGTGAAGTAGCGCGCGTGACGCTGGATGAAAGCCGCCGCTGGGCGGCTTTTTCTCGCCAGGGGGCGGATAAGCGCGGGACGAAGCGGCGCGAGCCCCTACAATCGCGCCTGATTGGTGCGCTTGGTGCGTGCTTAATCTCGTTTGAGAAAAAGAAACATAACGCCACCGGAGATAGGCATTGCACCGATCAACTCGCTTACCAGGTTGTAACCGCCATGTGCTCGCAGCGCGGCGCGGTATGACGTTTGCCGCATTGTGGCTGGGATTCAGCGCTATTCAGGCACAGGCGCAAAGCACCTTGAGCAGCGAAGAATCAGGGGCGCTCGACCTTGGCAATAGCCTCGCGCACCACGCCGCATTGCCGGTTCCCACGGTGATTACCGAGCCCGCCGTAGGCTACGGCCTGGGTTTGGCCCTGTTGTTTTTTTCCTCGCCTGAATCGGCTGCTAAAAACGCTAACGTTGATGCCAGCGCCAGCGCCAACGCCAGCGACGCTGCGCCGAAAGCCAGTGCCCCGCCGAATATCACCGGCATTGGCGGCTTTGCGACCGGCACTCATTCGTATGGCTATGGGCTGATGCATTTCCACACTTGGGATGACGATCGCATTCGCTACTTCGGTGCAGTGGGCAAGGTCGGTTTGCATCTGAATTACTACGACGCGTCGAACCATAGCCACGCGTACCAGCTCGATGGCCTTGCGCTGTCGCAGCGCGTGCTGTTCCGTCTCGGTGACAGCCCGTGGTATGTCGGCCCGAGCTATACCTACTTCGATGCGCGCACGCGTTTTGGCCCAGTCTTGCCAAATAGCCTGCAAGGCATTTCCAGCGAGCAGCGCGTCGGCAAAGCCGGGCTAATCGTCGATTACGACACCCGCGACAATCTGTTCTTTCCGAACTACGGCACCTATGGCGAAGTTGAAGCCAGCCTGGCGCGCGGCGCGCTGGGCAGTTCATCGAGCTTCAGCATGCTTACCGCCAAGGGCTACAAGTGGCTGCCGTTAGCGCCTGCATGGGTGCTCGGGATGCGGCTCGATACCGGATTTTCAGGCGGTGACATTCCATTTTTCGCCCAGCCGTATGTGACGCTGCGTGGCGTCTCGCAAGCGAAGTTCCAGGACCGTAACCAGATCACCACCGAGCTTGAATTGCGCTGGAACGTGACGCCGCGCTGGTCAGTGCTGGGCTTTGGCGGCGCCGGCAAAGCCTATGGGCGGTTGCATGACTTTGGCGAGGCGCAGACCGCTTTTGGTGTGGGCACAGGCTTTCGCTATCTGATTGCCAAAAAGCTGGGGCTAGCCGTTGGCGTCGATGTGGCCCATGGCCCTGGGCAGAACGCGTTTTATGTTCAGGTCGGGAGCGCCTGGCGCTAGTTTTTGTCTTACCAGGACGCTGGCAGGCTGACAGGCAGTTGCAGCAATCAGCGCAGGCATCTGCGTCAGGCCGGTGTGCAGCGTAGGGCTTGAAGCACCACTTACCCACGGCACGGCCTGGCGCAAAACGGGCTGGTGCCGCCCGCTCAATTTCAACGAAGGAGCAGTTTCAGTCATGGTGCAACGCATCCTCGAACCCGGCCAGATCGAAGCACTCGATCATTCCGCGATTCCCCGCATTCGCTTGCCCGAACGCGCCACGGTTTTTTCAGCCCGCGCGGCGCGTCTGCGGCAACTAGCTGACAGCAATCCCATCGGCGGTTACGTGCGCCTGATGGCCGCGCTAGCCGACGCGCAACAGCAAGCGCTGGCACACGTCAGCGCGCCACTCCCGAGCGCTGCAGCGCTGGCCGAGGCGCAACAGCACTCGATGCCGTTGATCCCCGCGCTCGCGCCCGAACGCGCTGACACCTGGCACGCTGTGCTGCCCCGTCTGCTGGATCGCGTCGAAGCCGCAGGCGCGGTGACGCCGGCACTCGCCAAGGTGCTGGACGGCCTGCGGGCGCTGAGCGCGGCCGAACTTGATGCTCATGCCGATGCATTGCTGGCCCAGCGTTACAGCGAAATTGATCCGGCCACCGCGCCGTTCATCATGGCCGCGTTGCAAGTGGTCTGGACCGATCTGGCGAGCCAGCTTGAGCCTCGCGCAGTGCCGTACCTCGACACTCCTGGCGTGTGCCCAGTGTGCGGCGGCATGCCGGTGGCGAGCATGGTGCGCGTCGGCGGCCAGTACGACGGCTATCGCTATCTGCAATGCGGCCTGTGTACGAGTGAATGGCATATGGTTCGCGCCACATGCTCGAACTGCGCCTCGACCAAAGGCATCGCGTATCACGGCATCGACGGCGGCAGCGCCGCGCTCAAGGCCGAATCGTGCGACGAGTGCCATACCTATCGCAAGATCGGCTATCAGGAGAAGGACTACGACTTCGAGCCGCTCGCAGATGATCTCGCCAGCCTCACGCTCGATTTGCTGATGAACGATGCGGGTTTTCAACGTGCAGGGCCCAACCCGCTGTTATGGCCGGAAATTCCTGCCGACGCGGACGATGTTACTGGTGCTACGGGCGCTGCCGGTGCATCCGGTGCGGCCAATGCATCCGGCAACAACAGTCAGTAGCCAGCAACGCACGCCCTGCATCTTCACTGGCCTGGACGTTACCCCGGCCATTTCTGGTCGAAGGCATTCAGCATGAGTCATACAGTCCCTGATCTGAACGCACAGCTAGCCCGTTTGCCCGCTGTTGAGCGCGTGATGTCGCTCTCCGAAGCCGCTGCGGCGATTAGCGCGCATGGCCGCACACAAGTGCTCGATGCCGTGCGCGCCGTGCTCGACACACTGCGGCGCGAGGTGCTGGCTGGTGAGGTGCTCGCCCCGGAAACCTACGCTGCCAGCGAGGTGCTGCAGCAGGCCGGACAGCACCTCGCAGCGCGCGCCCAGCCCCGTTTGCGCAGCGTGTTCAATCTGAGCGGCACCGTGCTGCATACCAATCTGGGCCGCGCGCTGTTGCCCGATGACGCTGTGCGCGCCGTGCTCGAAGCACTTGTGCGGCCGATGAACCTCGAATTCGACCTCGACACCGGCCGCCGCGGCGAACGTGACGATTTGATCGAGCCGCTGATTTGTGAGCTCACGGGCGCGGAAGCTGCGACCGTGGTGAACAACAACGCCGCTGCTGTGCTGCTGACACTCGCCGCGCTGGCCAGCCGTAAAGAAGTGATCGTCTCGCGCGGCGAACTGGTGGAAATCGGCGGCGCGTTCCGCATTCCGGACATCATGAGCCGCGCGGGCGCGAAGCTGCGTGAAGTTGGCACGACTAACCGCACCCATCTGAAGGATTACGCCGAGGCGATCACGGCACGCAGCGCAATGTTGATGAAGGTCCATTGCAGCAACTACGCGATGAGCGGCTTCACGAAAAGCGTCGAACTTGATGAACTCGCACCGCTGGCGCGGCAGCATGGTTTGCCGGTGGTGGTCGATCTGGGCAGCGGCACACTGACTGACCTGACGCAATGGGGTTTGCCCGCCGAACCGACGGTGCGCGCCACGCTGGAAGCGGGCGCTGACATCGTGACCTTCAGCGGCGACAAACTACTAGGCGGGCCGCAAGCCGGGCTCATCGTCGGACGCGAAGCATGGATTCGCCAGATCCGGCGGCATCCGCTCAAGCGCGCGTTGCGCGTCGGCAAGCTCACGCTCGCCGCGCTCGAACCGGTTTTGCAGCTGTATCGCGCACCAGAGCAACTGCGCGAACGGCTCACCACGTTGCGTCTGCTGACGCGCCCAGCCGCAGAGATGCAAGCCGCCGCCCAACGCGTGCTGCCCGTGTTGCAGCGCGCGCTGGGCGAGCGTTACGCGCTCAGTGTTGAGCCGATGCTGAGCCAGATTGGCAGCGGTGCGTTACCCGTCGAGCAACTCCCGAGCTACGGCCTGGCGGTACGTCACGCGGCCGCACGGCGCGGCGGCCGGATGCTGCTGCAAGCCGAGGCGACCTTGCGCGGCTGGCCACGTCCGGTGCTGGGACGGATCAAGGACGACACGCTGTGGCTCGATTTACGTTGCCTCGAAGCCGCCGATGAAGCTGACCTGATCGCGCAATGCGAGGCCATGACGCGATGATTGTCGGCACCGCAGGCCATATCGACCACGGCAAGACCACCCTGGTGCGAGCCCTCACAGGCGTGGATACCGACCGCCTCAAGGAAGAAAAAGCCCGAGGGATTTCAATCGAATTGGGTTACGCCTACACCCCGCTGGAGAACGGCGAGGTGCTGGGCATCATCGACGTGCCAGGGCACGAAAAGCTAGTGCATACGATGGCGGCAGGTGCCTGCGGCATGGATTTCGCCCTGCTGGTGATTGCCGCAGACGATGGCGTGATGCCCCAGACAACCGAGCATCTGGCGATCCTGCAACTGCTCGGGGTCACCCATGGCGCTGTCGCGCTAACCAAGGTGGACCGGGTGGATGACGCGCGGCTACATCAGGTGCGCACCGAGATTCGCACATGGCTCGCGGGCACCGCACTGGCGCAGGCAGCGCTCTTCGACACCTGCGCGACCCAGTCCGATGATCCAGGTGTCGCGCAGTTACGTGAGGCACTCCAGCATGCCGCGCTGACATGGCGTGCGCGCCGCGACGACGGCTTGTTCCGGCTCGCGGTAGATCGCGTCTTCACGCTGCCTGGCCAAGGCACGATCGTGACCGGAACAGTGTTCGCCGGACGAGTGACGACAGGCGCGACACTGCAACTCGCCCCGGCGGGCAAACGCGTGCGCGTGCGCAGCATTCATGCGCAAAATCGCGCCAGCGACAGCGGCCAGGCGGGCCAGCGTTGCGCACTGAATCTCACCGGCATCGAACGTGATGAGCTGACACGCGGCGACTGGATCGTCGCGTCACCACTCGGCGAAGCCTCGCACCGGCTAGACGTCGAACTCACACTGTTGCCGGAGAGCGGGCTGACGTTACGGCACTGGGTCCCCTTGCATGTCCATCTCGGCACCCTGCATCAGGTCGCACAGGTGGCACTGCTGGATGGCGAAACGCTGGACGCAGGCAATACGGCGCGAGTGCAGTTAGTGTTCGACAAGCCGGTGTGCGCGCTACCTGGCGAGCGCTTTATCGTGCGCAACGCGCAGGCCAGCCGCACCGTCGGTGGTGGCCGGGTGCTGGACCCGTTTGGCCTAGCGCGCAAACGCCGCACGCCTGCGCGCCTCGCCTGGCTTGAGGCGTTACAGCGCTGGCTGGAAGATGGCCGTCTGGAACATTTGCTGGAACACGCGCCACACGGCATGCTGCGCTCACGTCTGATGCAACTGAGCGGTTTGCCTGCAGCAGCGCTCAAGCTGCCCGTCGAAGCCCGTGAAATTCCGCTGCACGGCAAGGCCGCCGCTGATGCGCTAGTCATCCTCAGTCACTCATGGGAAGCGCTTGGCGAGCGCCTCGTCGCCGCTTTGCAGCAGTTTCACCAACGCTTGCCTGACGAACCAGGCGCAGATGCAGCGCGCTTGCGCCGGATGGCCGCCCCGCTGGTGCCCGACGCGTTATGGCGCGCCGTGCTGGACGCGCAGATTGCCGCCCAGCGCGTGCACAGAAGCGGACCCTGGCTCCATCTGCCAGGCCATACCGCCGCGCTGAGCGCCGCCGAACAAGCGCTGGCGCAGACGGTGCTGCCCATGCTGACCCAAGGGCGTTTCGAGCCGCCGTGGGTACGAGATCTGGCGCGCGTGACGCAAGTACCGGAAGACACGATGCGAGCGCTGCTGCGCAAACTGGCCCGTCAAGCGCAGGTACATCAGGTGGTGCGCGATTTGTTTTATTCCGCCGAAGCGGTGCACGAACTGGCACAACTGATTGCGTACTGGGTGGCACAGCATGACGGCGCAGGGATCAGCGCTGCAGCGTTCCGCGATGCAACGGGGTTAGGACGCAAACGGGCGATCCAGCTTTTGGAGTTTTTTGACCGCGTTGGCTATACTCGCTTCCTGCGCGAAGTTCACCTGTTGCGCACGGATAGCTGGCTGTACAACGCTGTTTGACGTTTTTTCGAGTTTCGCAGGAAGGCATGCACATCTGGTGGTGTGGCTGGGCTTCAAACCCAGTAGGGGGTGTCAGACATTCCCTGGCAGGTTCGATTCCTGCTGCCTTCCGCCATGGAGGTTTGCGGGTTTTCGGCGGTCTGCCGGACGTCGCTGCATTGCGTGATAGTGTGGGTTTTTCTGCCCGTTATGATTGACCTATTTTTTTTACGGCGGCGGCGAGGCTGCTGGTTGCGAGATGTGCATATCTTCTCGTAGATGCCGTTGTTTTATGCCCCAGCACGCCTGCTACTGTGTAAAGATCTATTCCGGCATTAATCATTTCCGATGCTGCGCTGTGTCGCAAATCGTGAAATCTAACGTCGGGATGTCCTGATTTTTTTCGCGCTTTTACCCACTCTGATTTAACTTTCCACGGTAACACCGTAAATTTCACTCGGCGCGCGATAACGGCGATTCGCGGGTGAATCGGAATCAGTCTGGGTTGCCCGTTCTTTGTGCGTTCTAATGAAAATCCGCTCTTTGTCGGGACGGCACGCAAAATTTCGCTCATTCTCATTCCCGAGTAGAACGCAACTCGAATAGCCGCTCTCACTTGTTTGTGGGTACATGCTTTTGCGATTTCCAGCATTTCGCGGCGCTCTTTGTATACGTGTCGCTCGTCGCTCTGCTTCGGGATAACCATTTTTGCAGTTTGGTCGTATTCGATCTTACCGATTTTGTGTGCATATTTGATCGCAGCTCGAAGATACCCGAGCACATTGTGAATCGTCCCGTCTGCACTGGGTTTTTTCCGGAATCCTTGATGACTGACGCTTGATCGCATGAAGCCAGAAAATTTAACTGACCAGGCGTACAAATCCTGCGCGTCCTGATTTTCATATTCCGGTGCGTATTTTGCTAGAACTTGAAGCCGTATCTTTCTATCTTTCCAGCCTGCGCTTTTGTCTGCAACGTGCACTCGAACGCAATCCCCGATAGTGAAAATTGGTTTTCGCGTGCCTGTAGCGACGGCGTAAGCTGCTGCGTCCCACGTTCTGCCTAGTTCATCAGCTTCGCGCGCAGAAAGTCCTGCAGGGATGAGTTTTGTTTTGCGGATTCGTGTACCGTCAATGACGCGCTCGAACGTCCAGCGGAAACGTTTGCGTCCATTTTTTGTGATGGTTTCGGTTGGCATGATGCGAGGAATTTATAGAGTGATTCGAGTTCGTAGACGTGCGTTTTGTGCCCGATTTTGTATCGCTTGATGATCTTGCAGGCACCGTCGACCCGGCTGATCGCGTACCGCGGCACACCCAGTATTTGTGCGGCCTCGGTTGCGCTTATTCGTTTTCCTCTTGCTATGTCCATGCCGCACCCCAATGTTTATATGTGGCTTTCAGGTTCATTTAAGCCCCAGGGAATTCGTTATGAGCATCGTTGATGTGATCGACGATGGAATAATCCGATTCGTCATCTTGAAGCATAATTGCGACCGACCCGAGTCGCATGTCACCAGTCATCGTTCCATCAGGACTGCCTCGGTCAGCGTCGCTCAAATTGCGCCATTTTCCGATGACGCAGTCGGCCCGAATCAGACCACGCGGGCTGCCGCGCTGAGCGCTGCCAACGGCGATTCCCCGCTCGATCAAAAATTATTTTTATTTAAATTTCTCCGGAAAAAGCGGGCGCTATGCAAGCCGCCCGTTAAAGCACCGCGCTTGATGCGCGGCAGCGAGGAATTACGAGGAAAACGGATCGCCAAAAAAGAATGGATTGCCAGTTTTTTCGCGGATCGTCGCAATGACGCCGTTTGCCGCGGCTTCGAGCACTTTGTCGAAGCGGACAAGCTCGTAATTGAACGTGAGCTTGCTGTCACGCACCCGGTAGCGCAGCCGCGCATCGACGTGGTATGCATCGCCGTTACGAAATACCGGAATACCAATCGCAAATTTCTCAAACATTTGCATGCGTTGCAGCGTCGCGTCATCGTCGTCCTGAACGAACGAGAGATTGACGCCACCGTTTGACAGGCGGACTGCACTTTTGAAACGGAAGTCCTGGGTGGCCTCGAATGCCAGCGCCATTTCAAGCATCTGTGCGCCAGTCGGCAGATTTTCGTCACTGGACGGGCCCGCGACGTCCTTCAGGTTTTCTTCAAGGAACGCTGCAAATTCGATCTGGGTCATCGCTTTTTTGTGGCCGCTGATCCAGCGCCGCCATTCCTCACTGAATTCCGGCTGGAAATAGGCGCGGTGGTCTCGCCACGCAGCGGCTTCGGGATTTTCACCGTTGTCGTTAAGGATGGACGTAAAGGCGACTTCGCCCTTTGGATAGTTGGCCTCGCACCAGATTGTCGAGTCGGTGAGCGAGCCGTGGCGCTTCACGTAACCGATAAAGTCATCGGCAGTCCGCAGGCGCACCAAGGCCGTCTTGCGCTGAGGTGTGGCGAGGTGCTTCGAATCGTCGTATTCGCGCAGATTCCAGCCGGGTGGCACGCCGATGCGACGAATCGCGGCGCTAGTGTTCGAGCCGATCTCAAGTGGCTGTTTGATCTCGCGCGCCAGCGTCTCGGCGAAGTTGGGTGATTCATTTAATTCCATGATGTTCGTTTCCTGTTGCACGGGTGGGGAGGATTAAACCGTTTTGAGCATCGCCGGCGGCGTGTCTGATGGGCTTTCAACGCGCTTCAGATCGAGTTTCTGCTGTCGGGGATCGTCAGCAATGAGGTTGCCCTCAGGGGTCGCAAAGAGCATCGCCTCCATGGGCTCGTCAGCGGGTTTCTTCAGCGTCGATTTGCCGGTCACGAGCATGGCACCGCCCCGCGAGGCTTTCTTCACACTAACTTCGAGCAGGATTTTTCCAGTGCCGCCGTTCTCATCAATGGCGCGGACGAGCTCGGCGAACTGCTCACTCGCGTGGTCGAGCAACATGCCCCCAGCGATCTGCCGGAGGGTGTCGGTAATCGGCCTTACAGACATAAGTATTCCTATTCGTAAATGATGGCATTAAAAAGGAGTGAATTGCTGCGTTGATCATTAAACGGGGGTGACGCGAAATGCTGAGTTTTTGCGGTGAGGCGCTGTTAATCGAGGTGCCCAACGCCAACCGCGAGTGCGATCCAAAAAATGGTTCCGGCAGATCCGCCGAGGAGGGCGATTATTAGAAACTTCGCTAAAACATCGATGGCTGCATCGAGGCACATCAGCGTGACGACTTGACGGAGCAGGGGGAATATCGACTTCATGGCTCGCCCGAAGTTGGACGAGTTACTGCGGCTGGCACGCTGGGGATTCAAAATTCCGTGGTCGAAAGTCATGAGTCATCCATCGGTGAGTTGATGGATGAATTATCACGTTAGTGTTTAATTTAAGTCAACACAAATGTGATTTTTATTGCTGATCGAACTCACGGCTTGATAGCCTGATGATCGTCTCTCCAAGTGCACCTATTGTGCATAACAGATTGGTACGGCAAGTTCCAAGAAGCCAGACTTGGTACGTTCCGTCAGTTTTGGGTGCAACAATCACGCAGTCTTTGGGGATATCCGGCCGTGGTTTGTGCGCAATCTTGTTGGAGGAGCGAGAGCGGCTATCAAGATGCGCCACGAAATCAATGATTGCAGCAGACTGACCTGCGCTACCAGCATGGGCTGATTTTCGGCCGTCAGCAGGTTTTTTACTATCACCGTACGTTGCACGGATATTTTTATAGTTCTGGTCCAAATCAGCCTCTCTCATTATTTTGGAGAGGTATTTTGTCCTGCCGTGGAAGTTTATTTCTCAACGAAAATGGACGTTATTCACTCGAAATAAACGGGTGAAAGAGGTGGGCGTAAAAAATCTTGACGACAGAGTAAATAGTTTTTCTGATTTATCTATCAAGCATAAATAACGCGGCTCAAAATTAAGCGATGTACATGAACTGAGTCGGGACGCGCCCATATACGGCGTGTACACATCCGCTATCGCCGACCTTTGCTACGAGCAGGCGAGTTGTCATATGAGCGGCGAGCCTTTCTATTTAAATGGAATTGAGCGTTATGTGTTTTTGATGCGGGTGTGTGCTCTGGCTTGTCCAACTGAAAACGTTAGAGCATGCTCGTCGCCGACAGCGGCTCGCCTGGATTCGTCAAGCTCGTCGCTACTTCGTCGTTGTCGTGTCCGGGGCGAATGCTTTCCCGCTCGGAGTAGCGCATCAAGTGCCTCGACGATCTCCGTGATCTCGGACTCACTGCGGCCGTCAAGCATTTGCAGAAGACGCATCGTTGCACCGCTGGGGCTTATCACTCGGCCTGGTTCTGTCGATACGTGCTCGGTTCTTAAGTCGTTCGTTGGTGAACCTGTTCCATCCGCTAACCAAAGCGCGCCCACGCCCAAAGCTGACGCAATCGCAGCCATTTTTGTGCTACCGAACCGGCTGCCAGACTCAAGATTTCCAATAGCACTTTGGCTTACCCCAGCAAGGTTCGCCAGTTTTTGCTGAGAAAGGTTCGCTCTGGTCCGAGCCCAGACAAGGCGTTCTGCTAACGTTTTTAGTGATTTCATATCACAAATGTAATATAAATAACAAACACCAAGGTGTTGATTGATAAACACGATTGTGATAAATTGTGTGCATGAACACGCAACTGATAGTCCTCGAAATTCTTCAGAGTGGGCTTACCCAGGCAACAGTTGCCAGAACGATTGGGTGCGCGCAGCCAACGATCTCTGCATTTTGTCTGGGTACGCGCGGAAAGCGAATTTCGAAAGACATTGGAGATAGGCTTCTCGCGCTGCACGCCGAGCGATGTCCTGTTCCTCATGATTCACCGCCGGTACTTAAGGAGGATGAGGGGGACTAGAAATGCTCATCCCTGTTTCCGGGGGGCGGTCCCGGCCAGCATTACCAAGTGGGAAATACTGGCGTGTAAAAAATGGCGCGAGCGCCATGAGTTCATCTGGCTGACGGTGGAACTGGCACCCAGCGATCAACATTGCCAGCTTCACATGGTATCGAATTAGTAGTCCTGTTTAGTGTCTCAAATTTAACCTACGGGAAGACAAGGATCATGCGCAGTGTGTCGCACAGAAGCCCGATTGCCGCGATCAAGGCGGTTATTTCAGAATGGCGCCGGCTTCACGGCTGGTCGCGTGAGACGGTCACTGAAATGGTGGTCGCGGCTCATACCCGCATAGGCGGCCCGCAGCGGACCGGCATCCATTTCAGCCATCACCACGACGTGGCGACGCGACAAAAAACGAACGCGGACCGTGTCTACCGCTGGATGAACGATGAAGAGAGTGACCGGAACCTGCTGGCGGTGAACATGCTGCCGTCGATTCTGGCGGCACTTCCGTCTGACCTGGCGGCGCAGCTGCTCAACGAAATTCTTGGGCCCGCAGGGTTTGCCGCGCGGGTGCTGCACACGGACAGCGCGACAGAGATCAACCCGGCGGAGATTGTCCGGGCCATTCTCGCGTCGAATCACCGCACCGAGTTGGATGCGACGGCGCTGCTTGACGGGGTTGATCCGGGTGAGCTGCCGCGCCTGCATGCGGGGTTGATGGAGTCGATCCGGGCGAGCCAGGCGATTGCGCTTGCGGTGGAGTCGGCGATGCGGCGGGGAGAGGGGACATGAGATATGCCCGCGTTTGTTCTGGTATCCGTGCCGTGCAGCTGCAGGCCGTGCGATTCAGGCGTGGCGGCGCGGGAGGGCGCTGCTTGCGCGCATCACACACGGAGTCCGGCACACCCCCGAATCTGCTCCAGAACCCGCTCCCGGACCGGCTCCCCGTGGCTACGTTGGTGGCGGCCGGACAACCCGTCACACCGGCCCCCTCCCGCCGCGTCTGCCTGTCGTGCGGTGCGGAACCCGAGCCGGGCGGCGCGCTGCCGTGCGGACACTGAGGGACATGCAATGAACCTGATCCCAACTCTGCTCACGATGTCCAGCCGCGAGATCGCGGAGCTGGTCAATTCGCGTCACGACAACGTCAAGCGGGCCATTGAACGGCTGGCTGGGCGCGGCGTGATTGTTCAACCTCCAGTGGAGGACGAACCCGAAACCGACGCCCTTGGCCGCCTTCGCCTGACGCAGCGCTACCGGATCGGCAAGCGCGACAGCTTCATCGTGGTCGCGCAGCTGTCGCCGGAATTCACCGCCCGCCTGGTGGACCGCTGGCAGGCGCTGGAGGCGCAGGCTGCGCCCTCGTCCGTCAGCCTCGCGGACCCCCGGGCCCTGCGCACGGCGCTGCTGCAGTACACGGAGCGGGTCATCGAACTCGAGCAGGCGGTGGCGCAGCAGGCTCCGGCCGTCGCGTTTGCCCGCGCGGTCAGCCAGACCCGGGACGCGATCTCCGTTGGTGACATGGCACGCGTGCTGGGCATCGGCCAGAACCGGTTCTTCCAGCGCCTGCGTGATGACCGGATCCTGATGGACGGTAACCGCCCGTACCAGACCTGCATTGACCGCGGGTATTTCCGCGTGATCGAAACTGTGTGGTTCGACGCTGCGGGCGAACCACACCCGACATTCAAAACCCTCATCACAGGCACCGGACAGGTCTGGTTGCAGCGCAGGTACAGCGCAAAGGTGGCAGCGTGAGCACGATGATCTCAGCGGCTTGCTGGCCGCTTCAGGGCATGTCGCCGGTCCAGAAGGTCGTGCTGATTTCGCTTGCGGATAACGCAAACGATAGCGGTGTGTGCTGGCCATCCATCGCCACGATAGGCAAGCGCTGCTGCACATCCGGGCGCGCGGTGCAGAACGCCATCAAATGGCTTGAGGCGGCTGGAATCGTCACGGCAAACAGGGCAAACGGGCGTCACACGAGCTACGAGATAACCCCGGCATCTTATGCACCCCCGCAGGAAATGCACCCCCGCACCACGTGCACCCCGGCACCGGATGCACCCCCGCAGGAAATGCGGGGGACCCCCGCAGGAGATGCACCACCCCCCCGCAGCATATGCGGGGGACCCCCGCACCAGATGCCGTCTAACCGTAAAGAACCATCAAAAGAACCGTCATTGAATCATCAACCCGCGCGGCAGTCGCCGCGAGTGTCGTTGCATTCGAAAATTCGGCAAAGCGAAACTCCCGACTGGCTGCCGGGTGATGCGTGGTCGATGTGGTGCGAGCACCGTGAAGCAAAAAGCAAAGACGCGCCGTGGACGCAGGCGGCGGCAACGGTCTCGATCCGGCGGCTGGGGAAGCTGCGCGATCTGGGGCACGACGCGGCGGCCTGCATCGAAGAAGCGGTGCTGCGCGGATGGACGGGGCTCTTTCCGCCCAGGGCCGGGGCATCAGGTGGTGGCGTGTCGCAAGCACCCGCCCCGGGCTGGTGGAAAACGACATCCGGCATTGAGTCGCGTGCCACGCAGCTTGGCGTTCAGCAGAAGGATGGCGAGGCGTTCATGCGATTCAAGGCACGAGTGGTGAAGGCTGCGGGCCCGGGCGAGTGGATGGAGGACATGTTGCGCGAACAGGCGCGATTCAAGGACGGCACGTATGACGCGCTTTACTCGTACTTCAACGAGGTCCCGCGGGAACAGCTCCAGGCGGAGGTGGCATGAGCCGGCGCACGGGATGGCCGCTCAGCGTGCCGGAGGGGACGAAGCACATTGGCACTGCGCGAATCAGTGAGGACCGCACGATTGGCCGCAGCTTCGCGGAGCGGGAGCTGGCGCGTCGCCTCGGTGCTCAGCCGGCGAGCGAGTTCGATGACATTGCGGCAGGGGTGGATAACTCTCCGCCGACTGTGCTGCCAAAGCCAGCAAAGCCGAAGAAGCCGCCGAAGTACCGGAACACGAAGTGCGAGCAGGACGGGCAGAAGTTCGACAGCCGGCGCGAGCTCAAGCGTTTCAACGAGCTGGTTGTGATGCAGGCCAAAGGCGAGATCTCGGAGCTGCAGTGCCAGGTGCCATTCGTGTTGATTCCGAAGCAGACGCACGCGGACGGCACAGCAGAGCGCCAGACCGGGTACATCGCGGACTTCACGTACCGGAACGCGGCGGGCGGGCTGGTCGTGGAGGACGTCAAGTCAAAGATTACGCAAAAAAACCCGGCCTACGGCATCAAGCGGAAGCTGATGCTGTGGCTTCACCGGATTTCCATCAGGGAGGTTGTCTGACATGGCGAAGGTGCAAACAATGAGTCTGGGGCACAGGCGGATCTGTGAATGGGTGGCGGTGCATCCGGGCGTGACCCGTGCCGGGCTGCTTGGCGCGAGCGGGCTGAGCCGCAGCGGGGTGAAGTGTGCGACACAGGTGCTGGTCGCGCGGGGCTACCTGGTGACGGGGGAATCGCGCCGGCCGCTGCGCTTCAGGGTGAGTGGGAGGCCGTTTGCGCCGTCAGCAACGTACCGGCTGAACGCGGTGTATGCGAGACGGCGGGTCGCCCGGGCAAAAGCGCTGGCACGGGGGGCGGCGCGCAGTGTGCGGCTGGCCGGTATCGCCGCGGCCATGCATGCGATGGCGCGTGTGTCACGCGCAGGCGGTGGGGAGCGTGATCAGGCTCCGGGGGTTTCGGGTGTCCCGGGTGTCCAGCGGCGAGTGGTCAATTGTTGTCGCGCGGGAGCTGCGCGAGTATCGGGTGACTGAACTGACGCGGAGGAGCAGGCGATGAATGAGGCGGTATCGCGCGTAGCGCATTACAACCAGCATCCGAGCGGGGTGGAGTGCATCGAGATTGTGCGGCACATGAATTTCAACCGGGGCAACGCGATCAAGTACATCTGGCGGGCGGGACTCAAGGGCGATGCGCTCACGGACCTGCAAAAGGCGTGTGAGTACCTGAAGGACGAGATCGCCCGGATTGAGGTGGAGCGGACGCGATGAAGCGCACTGCGCTCGTGGCGCGCACCGCACTTCGCTGCAGGCGAGCCACGCCGTGCTCACGGCTGGTGCCCCGGAAAGCCGCGCTGCACCGTTCGGCGCTCAGGGCACCGCTCATGCAGCCGTTCAGGCGGTGCGCCCGCAAGCCAAAGCCGGGTGACGACAGGCGTATGCGCCACGCGTGCCGCGACCAGCCGTGCTACCTGCGTATTGCCGGGGTGTGTACGGGTGGTGGCGCATCGAGCGTGCCGGCGCACCGCAACGAGGGCAAGGGGATGGGGCTCAAGACGCCAGATCGCCTGACGGTGCCCGCGTGCGGTGAATGCCATGCTGAATATGACCAGGGGCGGCGGCTGCTGCGCGCCGAACGCCGCGCGCTGTGGGATGCGGCGTTTTTACGCTGGGTGGCGGCGCGTGATGGTGCCGGTGCCGCGGTTGTGAATGCGGGCGGGGAGGGCGACGCATGATCCTGACGGTGCGCATCCCGGATGGCATGGCGTATTACCGGCGGTATCGCGGTCGGGGCGAGTTTGCCGACTTTGAGAAAACCCGGCTGCTGTGTACGACGGTGCGGCGCGTCCGGCGCACCGGCTCGCCGGAGTGGGTGGAGGTCGATGCGTGGATTCCTGAGCGCTATCGGGCCAGCATCCGCGCCACGGACCCGCGATGGGTTGAGCCCGGGGTGTATCGAACGCGGGCCGCGATCAGGGGCAATGAGCGGACGCTCGCGCCGTTTCTCGGCAGTGGCGACGCGCAATGGGATATCCCGGAGGCGGCATGAGAGACGCCAGCACAGCGGCAGGTACTGCAGGCAGCACAGCGAAGCGGGATCCCCCAGTGAATCTGGACCTTGCCTGGCTGGACTACCGGGTGGCGCGGGCCGAAGGCTATGACGCGTGGGTGCAGGCCATAGGTGGGGTGTGCGTTTGCGTGATCGACGTCTATGGCAGCGGGCCGCAGGTCTACCAGCCGAGCGGCTCGTGGCACCTGGTGGGACCGGTGCTGGCAAGACAGCGCTACACGCTTTATCCACTGGTGCCGGATGGCGTCTGGATTGCGGAGGCGCAGGCGAGCACCGTGTTTTACGGCATTGAGCGGGATGCGTCGCCGCTCGTGGCGGTCTGCCTGCTGCGGGTGGCTGAGGCGGCGGCCGGGCGGCAGATGATGGATTGCACAGCGAATGGATCGGACGTAGGGAACGCACCGGACGCATCGGACGTATGCGACCGGTACGGCAGCGCAAACCAGACAGGGAGCGAGCGGTGAGTGACGCTGACATGGATAACGTAGGGCTGAACCTGCTTTGTGTGCAGTGGGCCGAGTGGCACCGGACGAGGAAGTTTTACGCGCCACCCCCGCCGCGCAACGTGCTGGCCCGGCTGCACACTGCGGGAGGAGGGGCCGAACCGGATGCGCTGGCTGACCGGGACATGATGCTGTTCAATGCGGCGGTGAGCGCGCAGCCTGACGACACGGCCAAGGCGGCGTTCCACGCGTTTTATCTCTGGCGTGACCGGCCAGCAAAACGGATGGCCGGTGAGCTCGGGATGACGCGCGATGGCTTTTACAAGGCGATGAAGCGCTTCAGGGTGAACGCCTATACCGCCTGCGAGCGAATGAAGCGAGGCGCTCACACTGGGCGGGAACAGGGTTGCGTGGGTTAAAGAGGTGGTACGGCTCGCCGTCGCCATGCCCTGAGGCTAGGCGACGGCGAGCCGCGTGTCAAAACCATCTGGCTAGGCATGCAGCGAATAATGGACTTCGTTGCTAGCGCCAGGTGTATGCGCGAGGTTAAGCGTCAGATTTACATGTGTAATAGAGCGAATTCAGCCAGCATCAAAGTCCGAAAACGTGCCGCGACTCAAAGCACTCGGGTTTATGTTTTCCGAATTGAGTTCATTCCATATTGGACAATTCGGCATATTCTTGGCGCACTTGATTTAATTTACACGCTGCGATCGCAAATGCTGCGTAAGAAACAATCCTCAGAACATACCCCGCAGCCGGAACAGTTTCGGTTACAAATTCTCCCAAGGGACCAACTATCGGAAAAACATCGGGGTTATTCACACATCCAGTAGCTATGGCCAGAACAGCTATAGTTAGATTGAATTTCATGTTCTCGAATTTAGCCGCCCGTAATTCTGTGGCCCGTATTTGATTGGCATTGCGAATCGTAGAAGAGCTTGCCGGATTTCTTTGATTGGTATTATTAATATTTACTGGCTGGGGCTGGGTAGTGCCACGATGCGTTATTGTATTGTTGGACATAATTTGGAATGTTTGTAGAAATTGTTGGTGTTGGGTTTATGAAAAACGACGTTGCTTAAGTAACGCACACGTATCAAAAGTTCCGTCGACGTCCCGACGTTTTTTAGTGGCACTGCGCGCACGCCTAGTTCGCCGGTTTCGGCAAACTGCGCATTCGTGCGCTCGACCACCCAGCGATGCCGTTCGGGCTTCTCTTTACTTTCTACGCGGCGCGTGAAACGCCCATCAAGATCCGCCAACTCAAGTATCTCAACAATATCGTGGAGCAAGACCGTCGTGCGATCAAGCGTCGCACTCGGCTCATGCTGGGATTCAAGACATTTCGCTGCGCCCGGATCTTGCTGGGTGGAATCGAGGTCATGCACATAATCATGAAAGGCCAGATGATCAATGGCGCTGTACCGAAGCGCTCAGTTGCCGAACAATTTTATTTTCTAGCTACGCAAGTTATTCTGTTTATAATGCCTCGTTTTTTCTGGATTCCCTTATAGCGATAGAATCCTTGCCATCGAGGCAAGATTGATATTTTAAGTCTAGTGTAATTTTTAATCCGCTTCGGATTGGGTAATGTTTATTATTTCCGATCTTGATGGGCAGGTGGCAGATTGCGCGGAGGCCGATTGGATCGGCAAGATGCGCGGCTTCTTTTTCTCAGGAGAATGGATTGCGTAATGCTGCAGTGGTATCGCTTCATCCTGTCCCACGCCGTTCCATTGTCCCTCGCGACAAGTCCCTGATGCCCGGGTTGTCCCACAAACACCAAGGTTCGCAATCGCCACCGGTTGCCCTTGGCGTCACCGAAACGTGTCGTCTCGCCACGGCACAAACGTCTCTGTAGTAACGGCCTGCGGGCCACTGTGTTCGTTCCAGGCACTGTTCGACGCCACGTTTTGCACTTCCAGCATGGTTCATGCTTCAACTCTACGAGGCCACGAATGTCCAATTCGACAGCGAAGATGAGTCGTATCCAGCTCACCGCCATGGTGGTGGGGGGTATGGTGGGCGCGGGGATTTTTTCACTGCCCCGCACGTTTGCCAATGCGACCGGGCCTGTGGGTGCCGCGATCGCGTGGGTGATTGCCGGCATCGGCATGTACACGCTTGCCCGGGTGTTCCAGCATCTGGCCCAGCGCAAGCCCGACCTCGACGCTGGTGTGTTTATGTACGCCAAGGAAGCCTTCGGCGACTACCCGGGGTTCCTTTCGGCGTTCGGCTACTGGATCGGCAGCTGTATCGGCAACGTCTCGTACTGGGTGCTGATCAAGTCCACGCTGGGCGCGTTCTTTCCCGTGTTTGGCGACGGCAATACGGTGGTCGCCATTCTCGTGGCTTCCGTCGGCATCTGGCTGTTCCACTTTCTGATCCTGCGCGGCGTCAAGCAGGCCGCGTTCATCAACACGGTAGTGACGTTCGCGAAGGTTATCCCGATCATCGTCTTCGTCGTGATCATGATTTTGGCTTACAAGGCCGATATGTTCACCCTGAACATCCAGTCGGCTGCACAAGAGGGCAGCATCGTTCAGCAGGTGCGCGCCACCATGCTCGTGACGGTCTTCGTGTTCATCGGTATCGAAGGTGCCAGCGTTTACTCCCGCTACGCGAAGAAACGTGAGGACGTGGGTTTCGCCACGATTACCGGTTTCTGCGTCGTCATTGGGCTGATGGTGCTCGTGTCGATGCTGCCGTTTGCCGTGCTGGCGCGCACCGATGTGGCCGGCATGCGTCAGCCGTCGATGGCGGCAGTGCTCGAGCAGGTTGTGGGCCCATGGGGCGGCCTGTTCGTCAGTATCGGGCTGTTGATTTCAGTGCTGGGCGCGTACCTGGCGTGGTCGCTGATCTGCGCGGAAGTGATGTTTGCCGCCGCGAAGAACAAGGACATGCCGGCGTTGTTCGCCAAGGAAAACGCCAACGAGGTGCCGGCCAACGCGCTGTGGATTACAAACATTATCGTGCAGCTGCTGGTAGCGAGCACGTATTTTTCCCGCGATGCTTTCACGCTGATGCTAAACCTGACCAGCTCGATGGCGTTGATCCCGTATCTGTTTGTCGCCGCGTATGGGGTCATTCTGGCGCGGCGTGGCAAGAGCTACGAGGTGCGTCCTGAAGAGCGGAAGCGGGATCTGGCCTTCGCTGCGGTCGCCGTCATCTACACCGTTTTCATGATCATTGCCGGCGGGTTGTCGTACGTGCTGCTGTCGGCCGTGCTTTACGCGCCGGGCACTGCGCTGTATGTCTGGGCCCGGCGCGAGCGTGGCTTGCCGGTGTTCCAGGGGCCGGTCGAAACCGGTATCTTCGCCGTGACCGTCATCGCCGCCGTTGCCGGCGTGGTCGGCCTTGCCACAGGTTTTATCACTGCTTGACCGAATATAGTGCCCTCGCGAAGCGCCGTGTCCATGCTGTCGCGCTTCGCCATTTATTGACTGAGTGAGACCAATACGGAGATAGGCATGACCACGACCCAAGGTTCAGGTGCAGGCACTTCGGTGAAAGACAGTCCTTTTGGCGTCTATTCCGAGGTGGGACAGCTGCGCAAAGTGATGGTGTGCGCGCCGGGCCTGGCGCACTCGCGGCTGACGCCGAGCAATTGCGACGAGCTGCTGTTCGACGACGTGCTGTGGCTCGAAAACGCCAAGCGCGACCATTTCGACTTCATGACCAAATTGCGCGACAAAGGCGTGGAAGTCTTGGAAATGCACAATTTGCTGGCGGAAACCGTCGCGGTTCCCGAGGGCAAGAAATGGATTATCGACAATCAGGTCGTGCCGAATCAGGTCGGCCTTGGTTTCATCGACGAGCTGCGCAGCTATCTGGAAGGCCTCGACAACCGCAAGCTGGCCGAGACGCTGCTCGGCGGGTTGTCCATTCACGACTTTCCCGAAACCCATGGCGGCGCGGCGCTGAAGGTCGTGCGCGAAGCGGCCGGTGCCACTGAGTATCTGTTACCGCCATTGCCCAACACGTTGTACACGCGCGATACCACTTGCTGGATCTATGGCGGCGTCACGCTCAACCCGCTGTACTGGCCGGCCCGTCATGAGGAAACCATCCTTACGACCGCGATTTACCGGTTCCATCCGGACTTTGCCGGCAAAGTCAACGTCTGGTGGGGCGATCCGACGCAGGATCATGGTTTGGCGACGCTGGAAGGCGGCGACGTCATGCCGATCGGCAACAAGACCGTGCTGATCGGCATGAGCGAGCGCACCTCGCGGCAGGCGATAAGCCAGTTGGCCAACGAGCTGTTCAAGCGCGGCGCGGCCGAGCGCGTGATCGTCGCGGTAATGCCGAAGATTCGCGCGGCCATGCACCTGGATACCGTGTTCACCTTCGCTGATCGCGACTGCGTGCTGGTCGCGCCGGACTTCATGTTGCAAACGCGTACGTTCTCGTATCGACCGAGCGACGGGCCTGCGGGCGTGGAGTTGCACGCCGAGCGCAAGCCGTTCGTCGACGTTGTCGCTGATGCGCTCGGGCTCAAGAAGCTGCGGGTTGTGGAAACCGGCGGCAGCGACTACCAGCGTGAGCGCACCCAGTGGGACAGCGGCGCGAACCTTGTCTGCTCGTCGCCGGGCGTGGTCTTCGCGTATGACCGCAATACCTATACGAATACGTTGCTGCGCAAGGCCGGCATCGAGGTCGTGACCATCGTCGGTGCCGAGCTTGGGCGCGGACGCGGGGGCGGCCATTGCATGACGTGCCCGATCATTCGCGACGCAGTGGACTTCTGATATGACTGCCGCCGCAGTGAACCGGAAAAGCATTGCGGTGGCAATGTCAAGTCGACTGCATGCCCGAGTAAGATGGCGAGATGAAGAAGATCAAATCGTCTTTTCACGGTTTTCGCTTTTCGGCAGCGGCCATCAGTTGCGTGGTGCGCTGGTACCATCGTTTTAACCTGAGCCTGCGAGACGTGAAGGAGTTGTTGCTTGAACGTGGCGTGAATGTCAGCCATGAGTAAGTACGCAACTGGCGCGACCGGTTTGGTACGCAGTTTGCGCGTTGCGTGAAAGCCGTGCGCGGCAAGCCGGGCTCGACCTGGGATCTCGACGAAGTATTCCTGAAATTTCAGGGCGAGCCGTACGTGCTGTGGCGTGCGGTTGACGAACAGGGAACAGAGCTGGGCGTGCTGCTGCAAAAGCGCTGCGACAAAGCGGCGACTAAACGCTTTTTCAGGTGGGTGCTGCGTGCCCGACAAGTGCTGACTGAGTAACAGCTCGGCCCAGAGAGTTTAGAGGGTTGCCCCCCGTTGGTTTAAGGACGTCTGCAGAAAGGCCGGGTAACCGAGCGGTTATCCGGCCTTTCATCGAGGCCTGTGCTGGCAATTTTTGTTTAGCCTCACTGAGCAATGGCTAACCCTGTAGACCAATCTGTCTACAAAATAGCGCTATACACTCTGGGCTGTTTTCCGTACTCTTTCTGAAAGGCTGTCTCACTGCCTCCGTAGCCCGCAAAGCGCAAGCAATGCGGGTTTTTTACTGGCTGAAACACTTGCTGCCGGGTGTATTTGCGATGCCTGTCCGTCCGCTGCGTCCATGCCGGCATCGTGGGTGCGCCGCGCTCGCCAGTGGTGGCAGGACGCACTGCGTGCAGCACGCGCATGAGCAGGTGAAGTGGAAGCCTGATGCACAGCGCGGCAACCGCCACGCCCGCGGCTACGGCAGTGTGTGGATCCGGCGGCGCGTGCGCATCCTCTGCCGTGACTGCGGGCTGTGCCAGGTCTGCCGCCGCGCCGGGCGGGTCACCCCGGGCACCGAGGTTGATCACGTGGTGCCAAAGTCGCAGGGCGGCAGCGATGAAGACGACAACCTGCAGACGATCTGCCGCGCGTGCCACCAGACGAAGACCGGAAGCGAGCGGCGCTGAGGGTGAGGTTCGGTGCGGCGGGGGTGGGTCAAAAGTCTGGCGCTGTTCAAGGCGGGACCGACCATTCCGTCAAATTTTTACGACCGCGAAATATAAAAATCGGTTTTCGCGCCACGCGGTCAGCGGCGAGTAAAAGTTACAACGGCAGAATGCCGAAAATGGTTGCAAACGGAGAAGAAAATGGCCGGTGTGAAAGGCCGCTCCGGGCGCCGCGCCAAGCCCACGGCCAAAAAGGAACTGGCCGGCAACCCGGGCAAGCGGGCGCTGAATAAAGACGAGCCAGATTACGGTCTGGTCACGAATATCGAGTGCCCCGAGTGGGTCATGGGGCACGGCAAAGAGATGTGGGAGCGCGTCGCGCCGTCGCTATGCAAGGCGCGCGTGATGCAGGTCACCGATCTCCACAACCTTGAGATTTTCTGCATGGCATACGACCGCGTTCGGCTCGCTGAGCAGGATCTGCGCGCGAACGGGCTCGTCGTATCCAGTGCACAAGGCGCGCCAATGAAAAATCCGGCTGCGACCATTCTCAATGAGGCCTCGCGGCAGATGGCGACGTTCGGCGCGCTGCTCGGCTTGGACCCGTCGAGCCGACAAAACATTGTCGGCGGCGGCAACAAGAAGGCCGACAACCCATTCGGCGCGCTGCTCGGCGGCTGACTCGCATGGCGACGAACTATCCGCGCGTGGAGTCTGGACTCCAGTTCGCGCGGGACATCGTGCGCGGCAAGCGCCCGGCTGGCAGGCTCGTCGTGCTCGCGTGCCAGCGCCACCTTGACGACCTGGCCGCGAGCCGCAAGAAAGAGTTCAAGTGGAAGTTTGATCCGGCGACCGCAGAGCGGAAGCTGCAGTTGATCGAGCTGATGCCACACACGAAAGGCGAGTGGGCATTCAAGCGCCAGCTTGTCACGCTCGAGCCGTGGCAGAAATTCGGCCTCATGTGCACGTTCGGCTGGCTGAACAAGCGCACGAGCAAGCGCCGCTTTCGCGAAAGCTACTGGGAAGTGCCGCGGAAGAACGGGAAATCGGTCATCGCGGCGGGCGTGGGCATCGGCATGTTCGTGCTCGATGACGAGTTCGGCGCCGAAGTTTATGCCGGCGCGACGACTGAAAAGCAGGCGTGGGAGGTCTTTCGACCCGCGCGGTTAATGGTGAAGCGCTCGCCGATGCTTATCGAAGCGGCGGGCATCGAGGTGAACGCCTCGAATCTGAATAAGCCGGCTGACGGTAGCCGCTTCGAGCCGCTGATCGGCAACCCCGGTGACGGTTCTTCGCCGTCGTGTGCGATCGTCGACGAATATCACGAGCACGACAGCTCGGCGCTGTACGAGACGATGCTAACGGGCATGGGCGCGAGGCGCCAGCCGCTGATGTTCATCATCACGACCGCGGGCGCGAACATCGAAGGGCCGTGCTATGACAAGCGGCGTCAGGTCATCGAAATGCTCGAAGGTACGGTGCCCGACGACGAGTTGTTCGGCTGGATCTGGACCATTGATGAGGATGACGAGTGGACAGACCCTCGCGTGCTCGCGAAGGCTAACCCGAATATCGGCGTGTCGGTCTATCAGGATTATTTGGAGAGTCAGCAAAAGCGCGCGATCAACTCAGCACGCTTCACGAACACGTTCAAGACGAAGCATCTGAACGTCTGGACGTCGGCGAAAGCGGGGTTTTTCAACGTTGAGGACTGGAAATCCTGTGAGGATGTATCGCTCACGCTTGAGCAGTTTGAGGGGCAGGACTGCATGCTGGCGCTGGACCTGGCGCGCAAGCTCGACCTGAACAGCATGGCGCGGCTTTTCTGGCGTGACATTGACGGGCGTCGTCACTACTACAGCGTGGCACCACGTTTCTGGGTGCCGGAAGACACGGTCAGGAACACCGAAAACAGGCGGATGGCCGAGCGTTACCAGAAGTGGGTCAACACGGGCCACCTGCTGGAGACGGCGGGCGCTGAGATCGACTACCGCGACATCCAGCACGAAGCCACTGAGGCAAATCGTATCTGCCCGGTGCTGTGCGTGCCGATGGACCCACACGGCGCGACGAACCTGGCACACCAGCTCGAAGACGAGGGGCTGACGCCGGTCACGATTATCCAGAACTACACGAACCTGTCCGACCCGATGAAGGAGCTGGAAGCGGCGATCACGTCGGGGCGGATGCATCACGACGGTAACCCAGTCATGACCTGGTGCGTGAGCAACGTGGTCGGCAAGAATCTGCCAGGCAATGACGACGTTGTGCGTCCGATCAAGCAGGGCAATGACAACAAGATTGATGGCGCGGTCGCGCTGATTATGGCAATAAGCCGGGCGATGCTTGAAGGGCAGGCCGGCTCCCTGAGTGAATTTCTTGCGAGTCCGATCATCGTATGAAAGAGAGCCGGCAAAAGTCGCCTGGGCGCATCAAGGCGAGCGTGCTGAAGTGGCTGGGCGTGCCCATTTCGCTGACTGATGGCGCGTTCTGGTCTGCATGGTCGGGTGCCGAATCGTCGAGCGGAGAGTCCGTGAGCGTCGAATCGGCGTTGCAACTGTCGGCGGCCTGGGCGTGCGTTCGCCTGATTGCGGAAACCATTGCGACGCTGCCGCTCAACCTGTACCAGATGCAGGCGGACGGCACGCGCGTAGTGGCGAAGAAGCACACGCTCTATCACGTGCTGCACACGCAGCCGAACGTTGAAAACACGGCTGTTGAGTTCTGGGAAGTCATGGTTGCGAGCATGTTGCTTCGTGGGAATGGCTATGCGCGCAAGTTGCGCAGCTCGACGCAGATTATCGGTCTCGAACTGCTGCTGCCACAGCGCATGAACACGCCGAAACGGCTGCAAAACGGCCAACTTCAGTACACATACAACGAGCTCGACGGAACATCCAGCACGTTGTCAGAGGACGATGTTCTGCACATTCGCGGCTTCAGTCTCGATGGGCTGATGGGATTGACGCCGATTCGCTATGCGCGCGAAGTCATTGGCAATTCGACTGCAGCCAATAAAGCGAGCGGCGCGGTTTTCAGGAACGGTCTTCGTCCGTCTGGCGCGCTTTCAACCGACCAGATCCTGACGAAAGACAGGCGTACTGAAATTCGAACAGATCTCGCCGAGCAGTTTGGCGGTGCGATGGCGTCGGGCAAGACGATGGTGCTCGAAGCAGGCATGAAGTACCAGGCGATCACGATGAACCCGGAGGACGTGCAGTTGCTTCAGACGCGCGCTTTCAACATCGAAGAAATATGCCGGTGGTTCCGCGTCCCGCCGTTCATGGTTGGTCACTCCGAGAAAAGCACCTCGTGGGGAACCGGCATTGAGCAGCAGACGCTCGGCTTCCTGAGCTTCTCGCTGCGCCCGTGGCTGACTCGCATTGAACAGTCTGTAAAACGGTCGCTTTTGACTCCTGTTGAGCGGCTTGGCTACTACGCGGAGTTCTCGGTTGAGGGCTTGCTGCGGGCGGACAGTGCGGGCCGCGCGTCGTTTTATTCGACGATGACGCAAAACGGAATCATGACGCGCGACGAGTGCCGCGCGAAGGAAAACCTGCCGCCGATGGGCGGCAATGCGGGTGTTCTGACGGTGCAGTCGGCGCTGCTGCCGATTGACCGGCTGGGCGGGCAGACGGCGGCCGCGAGTGCGCAGGATGCGCTCAAGAACTGGCTGAATCAGGAGCAGACATGAATCGCAAGAGCGGCAGGAGTGCGTACAGGGTCCGCGCGTTTGATCTCGAGGTGAAGAGCGTCGGCGACGCGGGCCAGTTTTCTGGCTACGGCTCGGTATTTGGCAATGTCGACAGCTACGGTGAAGTTGTGACGTCGGGGGCCTTCGCAAAAAGTCTCGAGGACCTTGCCGCGAGCGGGCGCGCGCTGCCGATCCTGTGGCAGCACGACAGCTACACGCCCATCGGCTCGTGGTCGGGTCTGAAAGAGGATGGCCGGGGGCTGTTTGGCGAGGGCGATTTGTGGCTTGAGGACGCACCGAACGCGAAGATCGCGTATCGCGGGATGAAAGCGCGCGCGATTACGGGGCTGTCGATTGGGTACTACGTGCTTGACGCCAGTTATAACGAAAAAACCGGTGTGCGAACGCTCAGCGAGCTCGACCTGGTCGAGATCAGCATCGTGACGAACCCGGCCAATGGCGACGCGCGCGTGGAGGCGGTGAAGTCTGTTATCGCGCACGGCGGCATGCCTTCAATTTCAGAATTCGAGAAGATCCTGCGCGACGTCGGGTTTTCTAAAAATGTGGCCACGCGAATTGCCAGCCGGGGCTACCGGGACGTGCTCCAGAGTGACTCTGGCAGCGAGACGGGCGAGGCACACCGGCTGGTGGAGCGCCTCAAATCAATTTCTTTTTAACAGGGTCATTCATGAACACCGTAAAAGTTAGCGAATCCGGACGCAAAGACGCTGGCAGCCAGGCTGACAGTGGCCATTCTGAACAGGTAATGGAGCAGGTCACGGCCGAGCTCAGGCGTATCGGAGATGAAGTGAAATCGGCTGGCGAAAAGGCGCTGCTTGAAGCGAAAAATGCCGGAGCGCTGAGCGTGGACACGAAAAAAGCTGTCGACGGGATGCTCGTGAAACAGGGCGAACTGCAGGCACGGCTGAACGACGCCGAGCAGAAGCTGGCGCGCCGCGGCAACGATGAGCTGCCCGTCTGCAAGTCGGTCGGCCAGCAGGTTGTCGAGCACGAAGGCATCAAGGCCATGATGGCTGCGCGTGAAGGCCGGGCGCGCATGGGCCTGAAGGCTATCACCAGCGTGACCAGTGGCGCGGACGGCTCGGCCGGAGCGCTGGTTCAGGCACAGCGCGTGCAGGGCATCGTGGTGCCGTCGGATCGCCGCATGACGGTGCGCGACCTTCTGACACCGGGGAGCACGAACTCGAACGCGATTGAGTACATGCGCGAGACGGGCTTCACGAACAACGCGGCGATTCAGGTGGCGGAAGGTGCGGCGAAGGCCGAATCGACGATGAAGTTTGATCTGCAAACGACGACGGTTGCGACGATTGCGCACTTCGTGAAGGCGTCAAAGCAGATTCTCGATGATGCGGCGATGCTCGCGTCGTACATCGATGGCCGGCTGCGGTACGGGCTTGCGTATGTCGAGGAGCTTCAGCTGCTGAAGGGTTCCGGCACGGGCGGGAACCTGAACGGCATCTATACGCAGGCGAGCGCGTACCAGGCCCCGTTCGCGCTCGCGGGCGCGACCAGCATCGACATGCTGCGTCTCGCGCTGCTGCAGTCGGAGCTGGCTGAATTGCCGGCGACGGGCATCGTGCTGAATCCGTCTGACTGGACCCGCATCGAGCTGACGAAGACTGCGGACGGCGCGTACCTGTTTGCGAACCCGCAGTCGATTGCGGGCCCGACGCTGTGGGGCCGCCCGGTGGTCAACACACAGGCGATGGACGTGGATGCGTTCCTTGTTGGTGCGTTCAGGCTGGGCGCGCAGGTGTTCGACCGTGAGGACGCCAGCGTTCAGGTCTCGACCGAGGACGGGAGCAACTTCACGACCAACATGGTCACGATCCGTGCGGAAGAGCGGCTGGGCCTCGCGGTCTATCGCCCGGCTGCGTTCATCAAGGGCGACTTTGGTCTGGTGAAGTAACGCAATCCGTCTTGCTGGAGAAGGAAATGAACAGGATCACCGCGACAGCAAAGACGGGTTTCATGCACGGCAGGTACTACCGGAAAGGTGACACGGTGTACGGGACACCCGAAGTGATTAGCGACCTTGAGAAGGCTGGGCTGGTTGGAAAGGATTGCGTAGAGGATCGCGCCAAAAAAGCCGCTCTGGTGCCGGGCAACAGGAAAGCCCCTGAGCCGGAAAACAGGAGCAGGAAATAAATGGCCGTTCCAGTGGCGGCTCCAATGACCAGCCCGACGCCAGTGATCCCGACCGCGCAGGCGCTCGCGCATCTGCGCGAAGACGCGGGTGTTGCCGATGAGCTGATCGCCTTGTACGTGAACGCGGCGGTGCAGTCCGCATCGGACTATCTCGGGCGCAAGATTTACGCGAACGCTGATGATATGGCCGCCGCAGTCGTCGCGGGGACGGCGGGCGATGATCCGCTCGTGGGCAACGATGCGGTGCGCGCGGCGATCCTGCTCATTCTCGGCAAGCTGTATGCGTTTCGCGAGGAGGTCGTGGCGGGCACGTCGTCGAGCGTGATGGTGCTGCCGTGCGGATCGACGCAGTTGCTGTTTCCGTATCGCGTGGGGCTTGGCGTCTGATGCGCGCGGGTGATCTGAACCGGCGCGTCGCCATCCAGAAGACCGGTGGCGGCTTTGACGATCTCGGTCAGCCTGTTGAGGGGTGGACTGACGTTGCGACCGTCTGGGGCAACGTCAAGATGCTGGCCGGCAAGGAAGTGCTCGTAGCTGATGCTGATGTTGGCCGCGCGACGGCGAGCATTCGCATCCGGTACCGCACGGACATCACGAACGGCATGCGTGCGATTGTTGACGGCGTGATTTTTAACATCCTGCAGTCGCTTCCCGGCGTCGCTTCGCGCACGTACACGGATCTGGCCTGCAGCACAGGATCAAACCATGGCTAGCGCGGAAGCGATCACCTATGCGGCGCTGAAGACGCTCGCTGGCGGCCGGGTCTATCCCGACGTCGCACCCGCGTCTGCGGTAAAGCCTTACGTCGTGTATCAGTCGGTGGGCGGCGTCGATGAGACGACGTTCGACGGCCTTAACCAGCAGCAAAACAGCCGGATGCAGGTCGCGGTCTGGGCGCTGTCGCGCGCGGAGGCGGCAACCCTCATGCAGCAAATGCTTCGGGCGCTGACTGATACGCCTGTGCGTGGGGTGCCAGCTGGTGCCCCGGTGAGCGTGTACGAAGACGAAACAAGGCTTTATGGCAGCCGGGTCGACGTGAGCATCTGGTTCGCGCCATAAGCCTGGCCTGAGCCGGTTACCCCGATGACGGGGTTCGCCAGCCGCATTGCAGATGCGCGACCGGCAGATTCAGTTTCAACTCAACAGACCCGGCCTCGCGCCGGGTTTTTCATTTGTGAGGACGTTATGACGAGCACGGCAATCAGCGCGCAGGGCACAGCGGTTTCGATGAACACCGGCACGAAGGAGGTGCCCGTGGACATGCCGATTAAAAACGTCTACGAGTTCAGTGGCTTTGATGGTGCGGCGTCGGACATTGACGTGACCGATCTTGCGAGCCAGGCAAAGGAGTATCGCGCGGGTCTGCAGGACTGGAACACCGTCACGATGGGCGTCAACATCAACATGAAGGAGCCCAGTCATGTGGCCTTGCTCGCGGCGAAGAAGTCCGGCGCGATCAGGGAGTTCACCGCGACGCTGAGCGAGGGCACGAAGATCGGGTTTCAGGGCTACGTTAAAAATTTCCCGATCAGCATGGCGGTGGACGCCGTGTACAAGGGCAGCATTCAAATCCGGGTGACGGGCGACATCACGGTCACTCCGGCAGAATAAGGAAGAGAGATGCTATCGAAAGAACAGCTGCTGGCCGCAGCGGCAACCACAGCGGAGTGCGTCACGGTGCCTGGTGTTGGTGAGCTGCGCATCAGGGTGATGGATGGCATTGCCCGGGACAGATTGCAAAAAACGTTACAGACGCAGGGCACGAGTGACAGCGTCTATTTCTCGGCGGTGATTATCGCTAGCGTGGTAGACGGGAACGATGATCCGATGTTTGCGGAAAGCGATCTTGATGAGCTTCGCACGCGCAGCGCCGATGTCATTCGTGCGATTGGTCTCGCATGCAGCAAGGTCAACGCGCTGGGCGGGGAGTCTGTGCAGGACGCGGAAAAAAACTCCGGTGCCATCCCGAGCAGCTCTTCTGGCACCGGCTCGCACTCGGTCTCGGCATGAGCGTGGCCCGTGCGAAGCGGGAGATCGACAGCGTCGAGTTTGCCGACTGGATGGCGTACTACAGCATTGAGCCGTGGGGCGAGCGTATTGCGGACGTGCGCATGGGCGTTATGGCGTCAACGATGGCAAACGTGTACCGGGACCCACAAAGCGCACCCCTCAGGCCTGCTGACTTTATCCCCTGGGCGGCTGAACCGGTTCAGCCCCTGGTGTTTGCGGACCGGCGCGACCAGGCAGTGTTTGTCGCGCTTGCGGTGTTTGGCGTGGACATCACTAAAACGCGTGGGCGGGGCAAGACATTCACGCTCAAACGGGGCGGACATGGCTAGTGCGTTCGAAATCGCCAATCCGGCGGCGCTGACGGATTATCTGGACCGGCTGGAGACGGTGGGTGGCGAGTCGGCGTTACGCCAGGCGGCCGTTGCTGGCGCGCGCGTGATCTTTAATGAAGTGAAGCTGCGCGCGCCTGCCGGCACGTCATCTGCGCGCAAAGGCCAGGCGCACGCGGCGGGGACGTTGCGCGACGCGATGCTCATTGCGTATGACAGGGAGGCGTCGGTTGACGGGCATCTGGCGATGTACCTGGTGACCTGGTCAAAAGAGGCGTTCTATGGCCGGTTTGTCGAGTTCGGTACATCGAAAATGGCCGCCCAGCCGTTTCTGCGGCCCGGTTACGAAGCGAAGAAAGGTGAGGCGGCGAGGGCGATGATGGACGTGATCGAAAAACTGGCCAGGGAGGCCGCGCGTGGCCAATGAAACCGTGGTTCGGATCGGCGCGGATTCCAGCGGGTACACGACCGGGATCGAGAAGGCCCGGAGATCGGCGAAGGCGTTCATTGCTGACCAGTCGGAGCTTGCCCGGCGCACGCGCGTGGCACAGGGCGCGATGGCGGAGGCGGCCGAGAATGGTTCAAATGCTAGTGCCCGGGCGGTCAAAAGCTTTACGGACGCGCTCCTTAAAAACGCGGCGACGGCGGGAAAAACCCGCGCCGAGATCTTGCAGATGCGCGCGGCGAATCTTGGCCTGGCCGACTCGGTCAAGCCGTACATCGAGCAGATCGCAAAAGCGTCGGCGCACACGCACGGCTTCAGCCTGGCGTCTGCGGGTGCGAAGCGCGAGCTGCTGGTGCTGGGCCACGAGCTGTCGCAGGGTAACGTCAAACAGTTCGCGGGCTCGATGCTGGTGATGGCTGAGCGCACGGGTGCGTTTGCGAGCCTTCTCAACCCGGCGGTGCTGGCGGCTGGCGCGTTTGCCGGGGTGCTTGCCATGGCGGCTCACGCGACGTTTGCCGCAAGGGAAGCGCTGGCCAGCTATGGCGAGACCGTTGAAACAGTCTCGCGGCAAACTGGCATCTCGACTGACGGGGTGCAGCGCTTTGGGTTTGCGGCAAAAACGGCAGGCGTTGAAACCCGGGACGCCGCCGCGGCGCTGGGCGAACTGGGGAAAGCGCAAAACGGGGCGCAGCACGGCAACAGGGATGCGGCGGCGGCATTTAACGCGGTAGGCATCTCGCTGTCCGATGTCAGGAAATCGTCACCGGAGCAGCTGCTAGGCCGAATCGCCGATGCATTCTCGAAGAGCGCGGCCGGTGCCGGAAAGGCCGCGGTGGCCAATGAGCTGTTCGGCACATCGGGAAAGGATCTGATCCCGCTGCTGGATCAGGGCTCAGCGCATCTGGATGCGCTCGCTGAGACGGCTGGACGGGTTGGTGCGGTCCTGTCGGCGAACACGATTGCGCAGCTCGCGGCGCTTCAGGAGCAGCTGGCGTTGTCGCACGCAAAAATGGACGCCATGACGCTGTCGGCCAGGACACGCCTGCTGCCGGCGATCATCAGTCTGACGGACGCGCTGGCGGATAACGTGGCGTTGCAGCCGCTGATGAATGATTTTTATACCGGCATTGGCGTCATCGTGAAAGCGGCGGCGAGCGCCGTTTCGCTGCTGGTGGTGGGGTTCCAGCAGGTGAGTGAGGCGATGGCGACGACGGCGGTGGTGGCGGGTTACGCGATGACTCGTCAGTTCAGGCTGGCATCGGCCGCCGCGCAAGCCGGTTACGCGAATTTTAGGGCGCAGGGCCAGGGCTACGCGGACTTTATGGCGAAGCTGTGGGGCAACGCCGTGCCGGCGGCTCCGCACGCAGGGGTGGCGGTGGGACATATTAATTTTTTGAAGGGCGCAGCGGGGGGCGGCAAGGATCATCATCCAGGCCGCAGCGCGTCGCTTCTTGAGCAGGCGAAGCAGGCTCAGGCGGTGCTGGAGCAGTCGCTGTCTGGGCAGGAGAAGCTTACCGGGTGGGCGGCCAGAGAGGTTGAGCTGCGCGCGGAGATCGACGGGTATGCGGGCAAGACATTAACCAGAACCCAGCAATCGGTGCTCGCAAGCAAGGAGGCGCTGCTGACCCAGTACGCACAGAACGCGTCACTCGAGCAGCAGCTGGAACAGCGTGGGCGCAGTGAAAAAATGAACTCAGATGCGTATGAAACGAACGCGAAGATTCTGGCGCAGAGCGACGCGCTTGCAGAGCGTCACCGCATTGAGCTTTCCACGCTGGGGCTTGGCACGCAGGAGCGTGAACGCCAGATTGAGCTCCTGAGGATCGAGACGGACCGGCAAAAGGAGCTGCTGGGCTGGCAAAAGAAGGCGGTTGAACTGAAGCTGGATGGCTCAGGCGCAGATGGTGATGAGCGTGCGGCGATCAACCGCCGGTTTGATGCACGCCGCGACGAGCAGCGAAGCTTTAACGCCAGCCGTGACCTGGCGCGGGGCGACTGGATGAGCGGTGCCAAAAGCGGGCTGCAGGACATCATCGACAAAACGAATGACCTGTCCGCGGCAGCCAGTGGTGCTGCTCAAAACGCCATCAACGGCCTGGGTGACGCAATCGCCAGCTTTGCTACAACGGGCAAGATGAGTTTCGGGGCGTTTGCAAAATCGGTCATCGCGAGCCTGATCAAAGTGCAGGCGCAGGCGCTGATTGCGCGCGCGGCGCTCAGCATGTTCGGCTACGCGTCGGGCGGTTCCGTGTCGATGTTCGCTCCTGCCGTGACGGCTGCTACGGGTGGGCTGATTACTGGCCCGGGAAGCGGCACGAGCGACAGTATTCCGGCGCGGCTGTCGAATGGCGAGTTTGTGATGAACGCGGCGGCGGTCAGACGGCTTGGCGCATCAAATTTGATGGCAATGAATAGCGGTGAGGTGGTTCACAGCATGGCCCGTTACGCGACGGGCGGACTGGTGGGTGCCGCGTCGCCGGGCGCGTCTGCGGCGAGCGTCCCGTCCATCTCGGTGCCGATTTCAGTCAGCGTGGCCAGCAGCACTGGCAGCACCAGCAGCCCTGGCCGTGATTCGCCGGACGGGACACCCTTCGTCGGCCGCCATCTGGCGGAAGCGCTGCGCCAGGCTGTGCTGAAAGAGCTGGTCATCCAGAAGCGGCCAAACGGGCTGCTGTGGCGGGCGTAACCGGGTTGAAGTGAGTGGAAATGAGTTGGAAGTCGAACCTGTAAAGCCCGCCGCGTGCGGGCTTTTTTACTGGGACATCGCAATGACAGAAACGTTTGGCTGGTCGCCCGCGCCGGGGCCGCAGGGTGAGACCACATTTGCCGTGCGCCGGGCCCAGTTTGGCGACGGTTACGCGCAACGCGTGCCTGATGGCATCAACAGCCGGTCTGACTCGTGGCCTGTGACATTTACCGGGTCGAGAGAAAAAATCGAAGGCATCAAGGCGTTCCTTGACCGGCACGCTGGAGCGAGCGCTTTTTTCTGGACCCCGCCGCTGGGCAGCGGCGCGCTATTTGTCTGCAGCAGGTACAGCCCGGTTGCGCATACGGCCGGTACGTTCGCGCTGAGTGCGACGTTTGAGCAGACGTTTAACCCGGGGGCACGATGAGTGAGCTCCAGACTATCAATATTGGCCGCACGCTTGATGGCCGGGACGGTGACCCGAACCGCGTTGCGTCAATCAAGACAAATCTCAATACCGACATTTTGCGCACGCAGGCGGCGCTGGGCTCGACTGCGGTGCTGACGGGTGATGGGGCGCTGGGCGTCGAGCATGTCGGGCGTCGGGTGAATATCAGCCTTGCGGTGCCGGGCACACTGCGGCTGCCTGCGATTCGCGATATTCCGGACCCTGACGCGGTGGTCTGGCTGCGCAACCTTGGCTCGACGCCGGTGACGCTGGCGGCGGCTCAGGGTACGGCCGACGGGGTGGGGCTCGAGCAGCTCGGTGCGTACGAAACGGCGCTGCTCGACGGGTTCGGCGGGGCGTGGAATGTACTGATGCGCAGCCGTCCACGCGTGGCAGACGAGCGCGTCACCGGCACGCTCTCGGTGGGGGGCGATGTGCATGCCGGAGGCGAGGTGCGGGCTGACGGTGATGTGCGGGTGGGCGGTGCGGCCCGGGTTGCCGGCGCGCTTGAGGTTGCGGGTGGCGTCATTTCGCAGTCGTCGACCAGCTATAGGCTGACATGCGGGAAATTCAGCACGATGCTGCGCAACGACGGGAGCGACTTTTATCTGCTGCAGAGCGCGGAAGGAGACGTCGACGGGGGCTACAACGATTACCGGCCGTTTTCCTGGAACCTGAAGAGTGGCCGTGTGCGCATCAGCCAGTCAGGGCAGGCAACGGACTTTGGTGGCGACATCATCACGCCAGCGGTGCTCGGTGCACGGCAGCTACGGGTCACAGGTCATGCAAGCAGTGCTTATGATGGTGCCAATGTCTGGGCCGATGGTGCGGATGGGGCCGGGTATATCGGAATCAGCGGCTTTAACCGGTCGGCCGCGGTGCAGCTGCAGCTGCAGTCCTCGTCGGTGCTGTCGTTTGTCGACTGGCGGGCGGCGTCGTACGTGCCCATTATCTGTGCGTCGGTGACCCAGGCCTCAGACGCGCGGCTCAAGAAAAATATTGAGACGATCACGGGTGCGATGGATCTGCTTCGCCCGCTGCGCGGGGTGTACTACGAGCCCGCGACCGGGCCCGACTCAGCCCGGCAGGTTGGGGTGATCGCGCAGGAGATTAAAAAAACGTTGCCCGAACTGGTGCACGAGCTGGGTATGAGCGGAGAGGATGGCACGCCGCTGCTCGGGGTGCGCTATCAGAACATGGTCGCGCCGCTGCTTCAGGGGCTGCTGGAAACCGATGCTGCGCTGAGTGCTGCGCTTGAGAGGATCGCCGCACTCGAAGCGCGGCCGGAGACGAACCATGCCAGTTAAGACGGGTATTCAGGCCGATGTTCAGGCGCTTGAGCCGGGCGCGAAGGTGCGCCTGTACGAGCTCGATGCGAGCGGCATTGGCGGCCAGATCGCGCGCTTTCACGCGCATCGCACAGCCGGGCCGATCACGTGGCAGGGCCTCGTGTATTCCCCGTGGCCAGTAGACGCCGAGGGTTTCCAGCGCACCAGTGCGGGCACGCAGCCGTCACCGACGCTGCGCGTGGGCAACGTCGACGGCTCGATCTCGTCGCTGTGCCTCGCGCTCGGCGACCTGGTGGGCGCGAAGCTTGTCCGCCGCGAGACGCTGGCGAAGTATCTCGATGCGGTGAATTTCCCGCAGGGCAATCCGTCAGCAGACCCTGCTGAAGAGCTGCGGCCTGAAGCGTGGCGCATCGAGAGGAAATCCCGTTCAGACAGCGAGGTGGTGGAGTTTGAACTCGCGTCACCGCTGGACTTTGATGGCGAACAACTGCCGCGTCGCCAGATCGTGCCGAACCTTTGCAGCTTCCAGTACCGCAGCGCGGAGTGCGGCTACACCGGTGGCCCGGTGGCTGATGTGAACAACCAGCCGACCGGTGACGCGGCAAAGGACCGGTGCAGTAACGCGCTGACAGGCTGCCGCCTGCGTTTCGGTGCAAACAACCCTCTCCCGTTCGGCGGATTTCCCGCGGCGGGGCTCATTAGAACCTGAGCATGAAACAGACAACGCTGGACGCGATTCGCGATCACGCGATTCGCGTGTATCCGCGCGAGTGCTGCGGGCTCGTCGTGATCGTGCTGGGGCGCGAGCGGTATATCGAGTGCCGCAACACGGCGAGCGGCACCGACAGCTTCATTCTGCCCGCTGACGAATACGCCGCGGCTGAAGAGTCGGGCGCGATCACCGCAATCGTTCACTCGCACCCGGACGCATCGGGCGAGCCGTCGGAGGCGGACCGGGTCGCATGCGAAGCGTCCGGGCTGCCGTGGCATATCGCCGAAGTACGCTGCAATGACAGTGGCGAGCGGGTGGTGACGCGGATGACCATGATTGAGCCCTCGGGCTACGCCGCGCCGCTGGTGGGCCGCAGCTTCGCACACGGGGTGCTCGACTGCTACACGCTGGTCCGTGACTGGTATCGCATCGAGCGGGGCGTCACGTTGCCGAATTTCCAGCGGACTGGTAACTGGTGGAACGCGGGCGAGGACCTGTACGTGGAGAACTACGCCCGCGCCGGGTTTCGCGCATTGCGCGAGGGCGAGGAAATCGCGCCAGGCGACGTAATCCTGATGCAGGTTCGCGCACCGGTCGTGAACCACGCAGCGGTTTATCTGGGTGATGGATTAATGCTCCACCACCTGTACGGGCGGCTCTCGAGCCGCGACGTGTACGGCGGGTACTGGCTGGAGCACACCCGCGTCGTTTTGAGGTTCGAACCATGACCGAAGCGGTTCGCACGATTCGCCTTTACGGCACGCTGGGCACGCAGTTCGGGCGCGTGCACCGGCTGGTGGTGAATAGCCCGGCGCAGGCGGTGCGCGCGCTGTGCATTCTGGTTCCGGGCTTTGAGCGTGCGCTTATGCAAAGCCGCGAGCGGGGGTTGACCTATGCGGTCTTCACGGGCCGGCAAAACGTGCGCGCTGAACAGATGAAGTACCCCGGTGGCAGCGCCGACATCCGCATCGCGCCCCTCCTCCAGGGCTCGAAACAGGCGGGGCTGTTCCAGACGATTCTGGGCGCAGCGATGGCGGCGGTTGGCTACTACTTCGGCTGGACGGGGGTGGGTGCTATGGTCGGCAACATCGGCGTCGCAATGATGGCCGGTGGCATCCAGCAGCTGCTGTCGCCGCACCGGCTGGGCCTCTCCGTCAAAGACAGCGCACAGAACGAGGCGAGCTACGTGTTTAACGGTCCGGTCAACACCGAGGCGCAGGGAGGCTGCGTGCCGGTGCTTTATGGCGAGATGGAAATCGGCTCGGCAGTCGCGTCAGCCGGCATTTACGCGCAGGACCAGCTATGAGCGTGGTGATGGGCTTTAAAAGCGGTGGCGGTAGCGCGCATGGGCCAGCAGAATCACACGACTCGGCGCGCTCCATGTCCTGTGCGCGCGTGCTCGACATCCTGTCGGAAGGCGAAATTGAGGGGCTTTCAAATGGACTGCAGTCGGTCTATCTGAACGGCACGCCGTTGCAAAACGCGGATGGCTCGATCAATTTCCCGGGCACGACGCTGGATTTCAGGGCGGGGTCGCAGGACCAGGACTACATTCCCGGGTTTCCGGCAGTGGAGAGCGAAACCGGTGTGTCCGTTGAGCTGCGAGCGGATGTCCCGTATGCGCGGGCCGTGACCAACCCTGAGCTCTCCGCGCTCCGGGTGCGGCTGGCAACGCCGCAGTTCCAGCAGGTCAACCCGAAGACGGGGGACGTGACGGGCTGCCGGGTGGAGTACGTAATCGAGCTGGCAACCGATGGGGGCGCGTATCAGGTAGCGCTCAGTGCGGCGTTCGACTTCAAGGTCAGCGGCAAATATGAGCGCAGTCACCGGGTCAACCTGCCACCGGCGGAGCACGGCTGGATGCTGCGTATCCGGCGGCTTACTCAAAACGCTTCGAGCTCGACGGTCAGTGACAGGATGGCGGTTGAATCCATCACCGAGATCATTGATGCAAAACTGCGCTATCCGAACACTGCGCTGGCCGGGGTCCAGGTTGACGCCTCGCAGTTCCAGGGGGTGCCCACGCGCTCGTACCGTGTCCGCGGCCGTCGCATCCGCGTGCCGTCGAACTATGATCCCCAGCGGAGGGCGTACGCGGGCGTGTGGGACGGCACCTTCAGGATTGCGTGGACCGACAACCCGGCGTGGATTTACTACGATCTCGCGCTGCACCCGCGCTACGGCATGGGCCACCGCATCCGGGCGGACCAGCTCAACCGCTACGCGCTGTACCAGATCGGGCAGTACTGCGACGAGCTCGTTCCGGACGGAAAAGGCGGCATGGAGCCGCGCTTCACCTGCAACGTGTATCTCCAGCGGCGCGCTGACGCGAGCCGCGTGCTGCAGGATCTGGCGAGTGTGTTCCGGGGCGTGTCGTACTGGGCGTCGGGCAATATCGAAGCGGTTGCCGACATGCCCGTGGACCCGGTCTACACGTACACCGCTGGGAACGTGATCGGCGGGAAATTCGTGCTGCGGGGTACAGACAGAAAAGTGCGCTACACGAGCGCGTTGGTGTCGTGGAGCGATCCAGCGAATCGTTTCCGGCAGGCTGTCGAGTGCGTCGAAGACCGGGACGGCAAGATGCGCTACGGGCTGCGGCAGACTGAGCTCACCGCGTTCGGCTGCACGTCGCAGGGGCAAGCGCAGCGCGTCGGAAAATGGCTGCTGCTGACTGCGCGAATGGAAACGCAGGAAGTGTCGTTCGGTGTAGGTCTTGAGGGGGCGATTGCGCTGCCCGGCCAGGTGATCCGGATTGCGGACCCGGACCTGGCGGGCCGGCCCATCGGTGGGCGGGTCGCGGCGGTGAGCGCCCGCACGGTCACTGTGGACCGCGATCCCGTGGCCCGCGCCGGAGACTGGCTGATCGTGAATCTGCCGACGGGCTCCAGCGAAGTGCGCAGCATCGCGGCAGTTGACGGGCGAAACATCACGGTGGCGATGGACTGGACAACGGCTCCGCGCGCGGAAGCGGTCTGGGCCATCGAAAGTGACGACCTGGCGATTCCGGCGTACCGGGTCGTGTCGGTCACAGAGAAGCCCGGTGACGAATCGTTCGCGTTCGAGATCACGGCGGTTCAGCACGAGCCGGGCAAGTTCGATCACGTCGACTTTGGCACGAAAATCGAGCCCCGGCCCGTCACGGTTATCCCGCCATCGGTTCAGCCGGTGCCGGGTAATGTGGTGCTGAGCACGTTCTCGCGGATTGACCAGGGCATCGCGGTCACGGTGATGAACATAAGCTGGACGGCCGCGCCGTGCGCGGTGCAGTACGAGGTGTCGTGGCGCAAAGACAATGGTGAGTGGGTGCTGGCCGGGAAAACCGGCTCCGTGAATATCGAGGTGTCAGGCATTTACGCGGGCCAGTACATCGCGCGGGTGACAGCGATCAACGCGATGAATGTGCCGTCGCTACCGGCGTTCAGTGCGCTGACGGCGCTGCAGGGGAAGACGACGCCGCCTCCCGCGGTCACGTGGCTTCGCACGCACTCGCTGGTGTTCGGCATTGAGGTGGAGTGGGGCTTGCCGGAGGACGCGCCCGATACACAGCGCACCGAGCTCTGGTACAGCAGGACACCCCAGCGCGAGGTGGCAACGAAGCTGGGCGAGTTTGCGTATCCGCAGCACCGGTATTCGCTGCTGGACCTGCGCGCGGGCGCGTCGCTGTTCTTCTGGGCGCGGCTGGTGGACCGCTCGGGCAACGTCGGGCCGTGGTACCCGGATGGCGTGGGGGTGAACGGGCAGAGCAGCAGCGACGCGACGCCGGTTCTGGAATTCATCAAAGGGCAAATCACAAAAACTGAACTTGGACAGGACCTGCTCGGGCCCATCGAAGCCATCCCCGATATCAGAATGGCAGTGGCGGGTGTCGGTTCGCGCGTGGACGGCATTGAGGCATCGCTGTCGCCATCGATGGCGGGTGACGAGGGTGAGTACGCGGGCTCGAACGAGGTGTATGTCGGGGTGTGGTCAGAGCAGTCCACGCGAGCTGAGGCTGATCTGGCGCTGGCTCGCCGGGTTGATGTCACGACGGCGTCGATGGCATCGGCTGCGGCGAAGCTGGACGCGACGATTCAGACTGAAACCCGGGCGCGCGTCGAGGCGGACCGGGCCCAGGCGTCGCAGATCACGTCGATCCAGGCGGTCGTCAACGAGAACCGGGCGGCCGTCCAGACCGTTGCGCAAAGCTACGCGGACCTGAACGGGCGCGTGTCGGCGTCGTACCAGATCAAAACCCAGGTGTCGGCGAGTGGCAGGACGTATATCGCGGGGGTTGGCGTCGGGGTGAATAACGACAGCGGCGTGGTGGAGTCACAGGTGCTGGTGTCCGCCAGTCGCTTCGCGGTGATTGACCCGAACAGCGGCGCAGTCACGGCACCCTTCGTGATCCAGAACGGACAGACGTTTATTAACCAGGCGTTTATCGGCCATGGCTGGATTCAGAACGCGATGATCGGCGACGTGATTGAGTCCGCAACGACGGGTACCAACGGCCTGCCGCGATGGCGGCTCGATAAAAACGGTGGATTTCTGTTAAATGGCGCGGGCAGTGGAGATGGGTATATCACGCTCGACAGCTCGCTCATGCAGGTATTCAGTGGCAGCGGGGCCCGGCGCATGCGCATTGGCATCTGGAGGAAAGGGTCGTGAGTGAGGAGTGGATATGCGGGATGCAGATCTGGGACGAGCGCGGTAACGTGCTTTTTGATACGACAACCCGTGCCGGGCGGATCAGGAAAATGATTCACCTCAATGGGACGCCTGGGCGGGAGCCGCTTGATCTGGCGAAATCCGCAGGCAAGCCGTTCTGGTCATTCCAGCCCGATTTTATGTTCAGGCACATCAACCACGTGACACCCATTCCGATCATCACCCTGGATGAGCAGGGCGTGACGTGGCGCTATAGCGATGTAGCATCTGGCCCGTCAAATCCAGTCACGGGCTGGCTACTTGCAGGAGTGTTCTGATGCCTGCTGGCATAGAAGTGATTCACGATGACGGGTCTTTCCAGATCGACAATGAAAGCGTGCTGCTTCAACTGGTGAACCGGCAAAGCGCGGCAACAGGCGTGACGAGTCTGGCGACTGTCTATAACAATCAGGGGGCGCAGTTTTATGGGAAATTCTTCTGGTGCAAATTCACATTCACCGCTGAAAATCCGCTATTCGCCTTCACGGCCGATAACGGGGTGATGGTGACGCCGTGGAAATTTAACCGGAGCGGGGACGGAAAAATATTTACCGCCGAGTTTATTTCTGCGGCACCAACGACGATCCACTTTTTTGTGTTTGACCGGGCGAACCCCACGGACAGCGGCTTTGGCGCACAGCTTTTTACCGAGGATGGGACAAACCTGCTGTTTGATGCGTGTACACCGTTTGCGCAGGTGGTCGACGTGATTGAGGGTGCCTATATTGGCGGCGAAGGCTGGGATGGAACGGGCGGCACGACATTTCCCAGTGAAAACCGGCAGTCTAAGCAGTATGAGTTCCCGGTTCTCATCGCGGGGATGTGGCCAGCACATCACATGAACGGCGCGGGCAATGGCAATAGCGCGATGGATAGCTGTGTGATGTCGGCAGTTTCGATTTCTGGTGGTGATATTGCATGGGAATTTCACCGCTATTACTCACAGCAGGGGTTTTTTACCGGATTCAGGGAGTCCACCCGCTACCGGTTTATGGTTCTCAATGCGACGGGCATTGTTAACTGATTCGGTGTGCATAGAGTGGGTGTCAATCGCATGCATTGTTCGCGCACGCCAGGACCGCGGTGTGATAGATTTTTGCGCTGCATAAAACTACAAATTCACTGAGAGAAAAGTCGTGAAAAGAATACTTCCAGCCACAACGGTTTCGGCCATCCTTGCATCCCTCGTGCTGTCTGCCTGCGGCGGTGGGGGCGATTCAGGTACCCCGGCCACGAAACCTCTGGCGCTTTCGATGTATGGCGCGCCGATTATTTCCGCATCAAGCGGCGCTGTCGCGCGTGCCCAGGGCGTGCAGGGTAGCCAGAGCATGGCCGATGCGGAGGCGACTGCGCAGGCGCTAAAACGGGCGATTGAAGCCAATGGGCTGCCGGTCACGGTTACGCCGCGCGTGATGGATGGCACGACACTTCATCAGATCGTAATGGGCGAAAACAATGGACTGCCGCCGACGCCGGACCAGTTCAAAACGGACCCGAGTGAGTGGATGATTGTTAATTTCCAGCTCGACGATATGGTTAGCCGGGCTGATTCTCCAGGACAGGGCGAGGCGGCAGAACAGTTCGCCCGGGATCTGGCGGTGTTTGTCCAGCGAGCTGCCGTGGCTGGAAAGCGGGTGTCGGCTGTGATGCCCATGATGACTTGCGACGCGCCGACTGGATTCACGGCTGCCAATGCGCTTATCGCCGCGCTGACGATGGCGGCGAACAATTCCAGTCTCGGTATCGTTGGCGGAATTGGTAGTCCGCTGTGCGACGTTGACAGGGACGGGAAAGTGACGCCCGGTATTGATTTCGAGCACCTGGGTGCGGACTTGAGAACGCCCGATGCCTATCTGCTCAACGAGCAGATTCAGTCGATAGCCAACGCAATAGCGCCGAAGCCTGCCGCTACAAAATAGCCAGGCACGGAGCCGCAGCAAGCAACCCCGGTACGCGAGCGAGGCTGTGTCAGCAGCGGGTGCTGCGCAGCGGGAAACGGCGCGCGCAACCGCGGAGATTGGAGCACTCGAGAGCCAGTACCGGAGGGAAAATAGCGATGCGAAAAAGACAATGGATGCGTTGCGCGCCGACGTGCGTGCTGGTGCTGTGCGGCTGCGCGTCGCCGCACGCTGTGATTCAACCGGTGGCGGTGGCGTGCCCGGTGCTGGCAGCGCCTCCGCCGGAGCTGATGGAGACGGAAACGCCGAACTTGACGCAGCGAGTGCTGGCGCGCTTCTTGGCGTCGCGGCAGACGGAGACCGGGCTGCGCGCAAAGTAGCGGCGCTGCAGGCCTATGCGCGGGAAGCGCAGCGAGTGTGCGGCGGGCAATAGGTGGGCGAAAGGTGGTTGATGAACTTTATCAAGGTTCCGCCACCAGGATAGGGCGTGCGCCGTTCAACTTTCAGGGTGTGTCAGCGACTCGTGAACGAAAGCCCTATTCCGTTTTGCCAATGAACTGCTCCCAGTCATCGATGGGCTGCCAGTCTCCTGAGCCAGAATTCGTGAACCCGATCAGGGGCGTGTCTAGTGAATGTGAGGCACGATCGGTTATATCCCCGGGTGGCGTGACCATGCCATTGAACGTATCTGTTTGAACCAGTGCTGCGCTGCTTTGCTGATAGTCTGTACTGGTCAAGCCAGACAAAACTGGATTAAGGTTAAACAGCACCTGTTCTGGCATATTGGGCATTAGTAAGAACGGGTGGGTGGCCAGTTCATGGGGCTGCAGAACAGGTGTCAGCCATGACTGCGTCAAGCAATCATATTCTTGCGCAGGCTGCCCGGACAAGTTCGGCCATGTGGATGCATCATTCAGCGCCCCCTGGCGGGTTTGCTGGTTCTCAACAGGCGGCGTGGTTTGAGTCGGCAGGAACGCGTCTTGATAGGGGTTATCCGGGATGTGCGGCGCTTCTTTGTGCCTGTTTGCAGGGTGTACTGAATAGTCTGCAGGCGACGTCAAATTGCCGTTTGATTCAAGATCCGCTGAAGGGACGAAGTTCATGGGTCGCTCGCCCGTGACCTGTACCTGCAGCGCAGGCCGCGGGAGTTGCGTGGCCGCCTCTTGCTGTTGTGTAAGCAGCTTTTTTGCCTGCTCCGGGGGGGCGACCAGCGCTTTAAGTTCCAGCACAGTTAGGTTTTCGTTGATCAGGCGCTGTCCAATGGCGCTACCCGCATTGATCTTATTAGACAGAATGGATTGAAGCGTGGTTGGGGGGTTCTTCCGTTTGGTTATTGTGACGAGGTGATCAATCGAATAACCCAGCGCTAAAAATTCGCTGTGCCGAGTATCAAGGCGATCTAGTAAGCCGGAACCACCATGGGGCACCCTCTTCAAAATAGAATAAATCAGGCATGAAGAATATCCCTTGTCGACAAGGGACTGTCGCCGATTCCAGAGCATCTCCAATGTATGACTTCCTCCGGGATTTGAAGCGATCCTGAGAATCTGGGCGGAAGTGAATGACAGAGGCGGCTGGGTGAGGTCATAGCCACGCATATAGATGACATCAAGCGCGAATTTGCCTCCGGAGATTGTCAGAAGCTTGTCAATCTCGTCATCCGTCAGGCTGGGAAGTGGCTTCCCCTTGCCGTCGACAGCGACAGCGTTAGCGGTTGCTTCCGGATTTTCGGTGGTCGTCTCCAGTTGTTGGAGTGGATTTTCCCCTGTCGCCTTGTCAAAAATATCAGCGAACGTGTATTTCAGATACGCGAGCCTGGTGTGGTGCTTTACGACATTCGCCGGCGTGCTGCCGTCATTTTTTCTTGCTACGATCTTTTCAATGTCGGCGAGCGTGTAGCCCAGGCTGCTAAGCCCCTGATAGTTATCGATCACGGCCCTCAGGATAGCGGAGCCATTTTTTCGCCCCACCATGTTTGCAATGCTGGCATTCCCGAAACCGAGCGCCTTCAGCGTAACGTGGTGTTGGATGACGCTCTTCGCCACAGTTAGGCCTCCACCTTTTATCAGAGCATATTCTTCTGGAGTCAAAAAATAGGGGGCTCTCGTCAGCAGTGTTTCCTGGTCATTCACACTATGGCCTGTCGCGGGCGTAGCCTCCCCGACGTTCGTAGACACTTCGCGTGTCTCACTTCTTCGGACATTGGACGGCCGCGCTTCGCTGGAGCAAGTTGATAACGGCTTTCCAGAGAGGGCGTCAAACCCTGGCGGGGTCCCGGCTCGCTGCTGAAGTGGTGCTCCGGTGTTCGTCGCTCCGGTGTTCGCCTGCTGGGGGGAGGTATAAGGCCCGTAGCGGTCCCTACCGTATGGTTGGCGGCTCGAGCTCGGCGAATTTTTAGTCATATTTGTTGAAGTCTTAAAAACTGGAAATGGGGGTATTTGTAGGCTGGATGTGGTTTTTATAAAAACCCGGACCGCGAAAAATCGCGGCAGCATTGCTTCGCAAGTGACGGCTGAGTAACCCGGCAATCTAGATCGTTCCGGAAGTTTGCCAGCCGCTGGCGAGAGACACGCAGAATATCGATAAGGATGGCCCGTCAGGTCGTGCCTGGCGCACGTAGAATCAGAATTTCGCGTGCTGTTCATTCATCCACGTAGCGAACGATAGATGACCCGTTTGAATAACCTTGACGACGAAGCCCGCGCCGAACGGCTGTGTTGCCTGGTGGCGGGGCAGCTGGTTGCGCGGGCGCGGACAGGCGAGTGGCTGCGCACTGGCCATCTTGTGGAGTGGCTGAACATCTGGGCGAATGGCAACGGAGCACGGGTCAGCTGGCAGGATCGTTTGCATTTAGGCGCCCGGTCGGGAAAAGTCGCGCTGGAGCTAGGTGAGCTGCCTGAATTCGCGGATTCGGATGCGCTGGCGAAACCGGTGGGGTGCGAATTGCGCTCCGCAGATGAAAAAAATGCCCCGAACTTTTTCGAGCGCGGGAAAAAAGTGTGGGTTTTTCTGCCGTAAAATGGCGTACTACTGTACGCATTTACAGCGTCGTCAGAAGGTGACGCCCTTATGAAATAAGGGGTGTCAAGCCTGTCAACTGATTGTTCGTACAGTGGTATCGGTCGAACCCCACGGACAGCGGCTTTGGCGCACAGCTTTTTACCGAGGATGGGACAAACCTGCTGTTTGATGCGTGTACACCGTTTGCGCAGGTGGTCGACGTGATTGAGGGTGCCTATATTGGCGGCGAAGGCTGGGATGGAACGGGCGGCACGACATTTCCCAGTGAAAACCGGCAGTCTAAGCAGTATGAGTTCCCGGTTCTCATCGCGGGGATGTGGTCAGCACATCACATGAACGGCGCGGGCAATGGCAATAGCGCGATGGATAGCTGTGTGATGTCGGCAGTTTCGATTTCTGGTGGTGATATTGCATGGGAATTTCACCGCTATTACTCACAGCAGGGGTTTTTTACCGGATTCAGGGAGTCCACCCGCTACCGGTTTATGGTTCTCAATGCGACGGGCATTGTTAACTGATTCGGTGTGCATAGAGTGGGTGTCAATCGCATGCATTGTTCGCGCACGCCAGGACCGCGGTGTGATAGATTTTTGCGCTGCATAAAACTACAAATTCACTGAGAGAAAAGTCGTGAAAAGAATACTTCCAGCCACAACGGTTTCGGCCATCCTTGCATCCCTCGTGCTGTCTGCCTGCGGCGGTGGGGGCGATTCAGGTACCCCGGCCACGAAACCTCTGGCGCTTTCGATGTATGGCGCGCCGATTATTTCCGCATCAAGCGGCGCTGTCGCGCGTGCCTAGGGCGTGCAGGGTAGCCAGAGCATGGCCGATGCGGAGGCGACTGCGCAGGCGCTAAAACGGGCGATTGAAGCCAATGGGCTGCCGGTCACGGTTACGCCGCGCGTGATGGATGGCACGACACTTCATCAGATCGTAATGGGCGAAAACAATGGACTGCCGCCGACGCCGGACCAGTTCAAAACGGACCCGAGTGAGTGGATGATTGTTAATTTCCAGCTCGACGATATGGTTAGCCGGGCTGATTCTCCAGGACAGGGCGAGGCGGCAGAACAGTTCGCCCGGGATCTGGCGGTGTTTGTCCAGCGAGCTGCCGTGGCTGGAAAGCGGGTGTCGGCTGTGATGCCCATGATGACTTGCGACGCGCCGACTGGATTCACGGCTGCCAATGCGCTTATCGCCGCGCTGACGATGGCGGCGAACAATTCCAGTCTCGGTATCGTTGGCGGAATTGGTAGTCCGCTGTGCGACGTTGACAGGGACGGGAAAGTGACGCCCGGTATTGATTTCGAGCACCTGGGTGCGGACTTGAGAACGCCCGATGCCTATCTGCTCAACGAGCAGATTCAGTCGATAGCCAACGCAATAGCGCCGAAGCCTGCCGCTACAAAATAGCCAGGCACGGAGCCGCAGCAAGCAACCCCGGTACGCGAGCGCGACCGGGGTCATTTTTTGGGCACCTGAAATTCAGAAAAATGCTTTGAGAACGAGCGCGGCGATGCCTGCCGTGATGACGCCGGGCATTCGCTTTAAACGCGTGAGGTCGGTGCGCAGCGGTGCAAGTTCTATTTGCAGGTCTTTTTCGTGATCAGACGGGCATCAGGTCGCGCAGCGCTTCTGGGTGTTTCACCGCTACACGCAGAAGAGTCTGAGCCGCTCCGGTCGGGTTGCGGCGTCCCTGCTCCCAGTCTTGCAGGGTGCGCGCCGAGACGCCGAGCAATGCCGCGAATGCGCTTTGCGACAGACCTGCTTTTGCACGGGCAAGGGCAGCGACAGTCGGCTCAACTACAGTGGTGTGAGCAGCGCGACCTGCCTTCATATCCCGAACCGATTGCAGTAAATCGGTTTTGAACTGCTCCAGTTCTTTATCCGCCATGGTTAATTTCCTCGCGAAGTTGATTCAGGAAAACGGCTGGCAGGTTGTCAAATTTTGACTTCGTATAAACAATGAGCAACCAGATTTTTCCGTCGTCCAGCAGGTTGTAATAAATAACGCGGGCACCGCCACGCTTTCCCATTCCGGCGCGCCCCCAGCGAACCTTGCGCAAGCCGCCGGTTCCCGGAATCACATCTCCGGCTAGCGGATTGCCTGCAATCCATTTGATGAACTCATGGCGCTCATTTTCGCGCCATATGCCAGCGGCATAGTGCTGGAATGTCTGGGTCTCGATGATCGTCAATAACATAGCGAAATTATACGGCAATGCCGTATTTTAACAACCCGCCCGGGTGGATTTTTTACGACTTGCAGTTTTGTGATTGAGCTGCAGGGAGGCGAACGCCCCGAATCGATGAAATGATCTCGACTTGCCCCACCGAACCCGGCCACTGCGCCGGGTTCTTTCATTTACGACATGACATCTGGAGACTGATATGCCTGAAAAATTTGACTTGCCGATGCTGCTGGCGGAACTAGACCGCGACGAAGGTCGGCGACTGAAGCCGTATCTCGACACGGTTGGCAAAACGACGATTGGCGTTGGGCGAAACCTGACCGACGTCGGCATTTCGGACGCTGAGTGTGATGCGATGCTGCAGCTTGACGTTGACCGGACGGCTGAATGGCTCGACCGCAATCTGGCGTGGTGGCGCCAGCTCGACGCGGTGCGCCAGCGTGTGCTGCTGAACATGGCATTCAACCTGGGCGCGGGCCTGCTGACATTTACCAGCACGCTTGCCGCGACACAGCACGGTGAATACAGGCGTGCGGCAGACGGCATGCTGGCGTCGAAGTGGGCAGTGCAGGTAGGCGCACGGGCGCAGCGCCTGGCCACGATGATGAAAAACGGGAGCACGTGAGATGCAGCTGAACGAAAACGAAAAGGAGTTGCTGACGCTGTTCATCATTGGCGCCGTGATTGCGCTCGGCAAGCTTCTGGTGGGAGGCGAGCGCATGTCAGCACGCATCGTGATGGGGCGAATGATCATTGGCGCTGCGCTTTCGACCAGCGCTGGCGCGGCGCTCGTGATGTTTCATGACCTGACGCCAGTCGCGCTGACCGGGGTGGCCTCCGCACTCGGGATTCTGGGCCAGTCTGTGCTGGAGGCGGCGGTGCAGAAGTTCGTCGGCAGGTTGCCCGGCAAGAAGGGCGGGGTGCCGGATGCCCGGTAAAACAATGATGGCACTTGCCGCAGCGGCGGTGGTGGGCGGCATCGTGGCGGGCGTTGGCCAGCAATGGAGACTGGGTGCGCAGCTCGCGGCGATTCGCACCCGGCATGCCGCGGTGATGAAGACGATATCCGATGAGGCTGTGTCAGCAGCGGGTGCTGCGCAGCGGGAAACGGCGCGCGCAACCGCGGAGATTGGAGCACTCGAGAGCCAGTACCGGAGGGAAAATAGCGATGCGAAAAAGACAATGGATGCGTTGCGCGCCGACGTGCGTGCTGGTGCTGTGCGGCTGCGCGTCGCCGCACGCTGTGATTCAACCGGTGGCGGTGGCGTGCCCGGTGCTGGCAGCGCCTCCGCCGGAGCTGATGGAGACGGAAACGCCGAACTTGACGCAGCGAGTGCTGGCGCGCTTCTTGGCGTCGCGGCAGACGGAGACCGGGCTGCGCGCAAAGTAGCGGCGCTGCAGGCCTATGCGCGGGAAGCGCAGCGAGTGTGCGGCGGGCAATAGGTGGGCGAAAGGTGGTTGATGAACTTTATCAAGGTTCCGCCACCAGGATAGGGCGTGCGCCGTTCAACTTTCAGGGTGTGTCAGCGACTCGTGAACGAAAGCCCTATTCCGTTTTGCCAATGAACTGCTCCCAGTCATCGATGGGCTGCCAGTCAGAATTCGTGAACCCGATCAGGGGCGCGTCTGGTGAATGTGAGGCACGATCGGTTATATCCCCGGGTGGCGTGACCATGCCATTGAACGTATCTGTTTGAACCAGTGCTGCGCTGCTTTGCTGATAGTCTGTACTGGTCAAGCCAGACAAAACTGGATTAAGGTTAAACAGCACCCGTTCTGGCATATTGGGCATTAGTAAGAACGGGTGGGTGGCCAGTTTATGGGGCTGCAGAACAGGTGTCAGCCATGACTGCTTCAAGCAATCATATTTTTGCGCAGGCTGCCCGGACAAGTTCGGCCATGTGGATGCATCATTCAGCGCCCCCTGGCGGGTTTGCTGGTTCTCGACAGGGGGCACAGGGGGCGTGGTTTGAGTCGGCAGGAACGCGTCTTGATCGGGGTTATCCGGGATGTGCGGCGCTTCTTTGTGCCTGTTTGCAGGGTGTACTGAATAGTCTGCAGGCGACGTCAAATTGCCGTTTGATTCAAGATCCGCTGAATGGCCGAAGTTCATGGGTCGCTCGCCCGTGACCTGTACCTGCAGCGCAGGCCGCGGGAGTTGCGTGGCCGCCTCTTGCTGTTGTGTAAGCAGCTTTTTTGCCTGCTCCGGGGGGGCGACCAGCGCTGCTTTAAGCTCCAGCACAGTTGGGTTTTCGTTGATCAGGCGCTGTCCAATGGCGCTACCCGCATTGATCTTATTAGACAGAATGGATTGAAGCGTGGTTGGGTGGTTCTTCCGTTTGGTTATTGTGACGAGGTGATCAATCGAATAACCCAGCGCTAAAAATTCGCTGTGCCGAGTATCAAGGCGATCTAGTAAGCCGGAACCACCATGGGGCACCCTCTTCAAAATAGAATAAATCAGGCATGAAGAATATCCCTTGTCGACAAGGGACTGTCGCCGATTCCAGAGCATCTCCAATGTATGACTTCCTCCGGGATTTGAAGCGATCCTGAGAATCTGGGCGGACGTGAATGACAGGGGCGGCTGGGTGAGGTCATAGCCACGCATATAGATGACATCAAGCGCGAATTTGCCTCCGGAGATTGTCAGAAGCTTGTCAATTTCGTCATCCGTCAGGCTGGGAAGTGGGTTCCCATTGCGGTCGACAGCACCAGCAGTTGCTTCCGGGTTTTCGGTGGTCGTCTCCAGTTGTTTGCGTGGATTTTCCCCTGTCGCCTTGCTAAAAATATCAGTGTGCGTGTATCCCAGATACGCGAGCCTAGCGTGGTGCTTTACGACATTCGCCAGTATAGTGTTGCGATATTGGCCTGTTTCGATCTTTTCAATGTCGGCGGTCTTTTCAATGTCGGCGATCTTTTCAATGTCGGCGATCTTTTCAATGTCGGCGAGCGTGTAGCCCAGATAGCGAAGGTGCGGAAACATCCGGATCACGGCGTTCAGGATAGTGCAGGCCCTTTTTTGCCTCACCATCTTCGCAATACTGGCATTCGTGAAGCCGAGCTTCATCAGCTCAGCGTGGCGGCGGTTCATGAGGCTATTCGTCACACGCAAGCCTGCGCTTTCTATCAGGAGATATTCAACTGGAGTAAACGAATAGGGGGACGCCATCAGTTTTTTTGGGTCATTCACACTATGGCCTGTCGCGGGCGTAGCCTCCCCGACGTTCGTAGACACTTCGCGTGTCTCACTTCTTCGGACATTGGACGGCCGCGCTTCGCTGGAGCAAGTTGATAACGGCTTTCCAGAGAGGGCGTCAAACCCTGGCGGGGTCCCGGCTCGCTGCTGAAGTGGTGCTCCGGTGTTCGTCGCTCCGGTGTTCGCCTGCTGGGGGGAGGTATAAGGCCCGTAGCGGTCCCTACCGTATGGTTGGCGGCTCGAGCTCGGCGAATTTTTAGTCATATTTGTTGAAGTCTTAAAAACTGGAAATGGGGGTATTTGTAGGCTGGATGTGGTTTTTATAAAAACCCGGACCGCGAAAAATCGCGGCAGCATTGCTTCGCAAGTGACGGCTGAGTAACCCGGCAATCTAGATCGTTCCGGAAGTTTGCCAGCCGCTGGCGAGAGACACGCAGAATATCGATAAGGATGGCCCGTCAGGTCGTGCCTGGCGCACGTAGAATCAGAATTTCGCGTGCTGTTCATTCATCCACGTAGCGAACGATAGATGACCCGTTTGAATAACCTTGACGACGAAGCCCGCGCCGAACGGCTGTGTTGCCTGGTGGCGGGGCAGCTGGTTGCGCGGGCGCGGACAGGCGAGTGGCTGCGCACTGGCCATCTTGTGGAGTGGCTGAACATCTGGGCGAATGGCAACGGAGCACGGGTCAGCTGGCAGGATCGTTTGCATTTAGGCGCCCGGTCGGGAAAAGTCGCGCTGGAGCTAGGTGAGCTGCCTGAATTCGCGGATTCGGATGCGCTGGCGAAACCGGTGGGGTGCGAATTGCGCTCCGCAGATGAAAAAAATGCCCCGAACTTTTTCGAGCGCGGGAAAAAAGTGTGGGTTTTTCTGCCGTAAAATGGCGTACTACTGTACGCATTTACAGCGTCGTCAGAAGGTGACGCCCTTATGAAATAAGGGGTGTCAAGCCTGTCAACTGATTGTTCGTACAGTGGTATCGGTCTTCAAACCCAGTAGGGGGTGTCAGACATTCCCTGGCAGGTTCGATTCCTGCTGCCTTCCGCCATGGGTTGATGGGGTTTGGGCGGCATTTTGTTGTGGCTTCCCGGGCTGGATAAATTGCGGCGCGATGTCACGCTTTTCGGTCCGGTCTTTCAGCGCTTCGGCCGTAGGTTGAGCAGAAAAAATCCTCCGGGGTATCAGCCGTGCTCAAATAAATGCACGCCGTTCCAGCCTTTGGCGTTTTCGTGCTGGCGCGATTCGGCTGCGACGCTGCGCGTGCTCGCAGTCTCCTGTTCGTATGGTGAGTGCACGGCGTCGCGCCGTGGAAGCCCCCGCCCACGGTGCGCCAGTGTGCAGTGCCGTTTAGCGCGTCGCCGCAGCGTGACCAGCAAACAGCGCTTTTAGCTCGAGTTGCTGGTCCTTCGAGCAGGAGCTGATGTACTGGAGCGCGGGCTCACGGAGCAGCTTGGCCTGCAATTGCCGCATCACCTTCGGGCCGAGTTGCCGTGCGGCATCCACATAGGCCGCGTCCTTATGGTCCGTTAGTCCGAGCGTCTCCAGTTGTTTGGCTAGCTCATCAGGATGCTGTTTAAGCACCTGCTCCTGAGCGCGTTCAACGGCCTCAGGGTTAAAGCGCTTCAGCATGGCCAGCCACGGCTCGGAGATCTGGAACCAGACTGGGAAATCATTCTCTTCCCGGGCCCTGACTGCTGTGAGAGCGGCGTCCCGGTCATTCTGGGTAACGCCCGAAAGCTTGATGTATCGTGCGCGGCTGAAACCCAGTGGAAGATTCAGCGGCTCACACAGATTCACCAGATAGTCCAGATGCACCTCGATTTCATCGATTGTCTTGCGGAGATCGCGCCCGTTCTGCTGTGCTTCTTTGAGTTGTTGTTTTAGCTTGAGAGTTGTGTCCTTCGCAATCTGGGTTAGCTGCTCGATCCGGAACATTCCGCGAAGCCGCTCGATCAACTCGGGGAGCACTGTGTCGTACCGACCATGGCCGACGTCGAACACCACTTGAGCTTCACGCATCGAAACAAAGCTAAGCATCACGCGATCTTCACAGCTTGAGGTCGCATCCACCGCGAGCGCAAAGACCGTTTTTCGGAGGGCTGCGTTTTCGGGTCTGGCGAGATCCTTGAGCCACTCGCGCACTACGTGCTCGAAGCAGGAGTTTTCTGTGGCGTTGAGGGTCTTGCTCAAACGGTCAAGAAACCGGGTGAATGCACGGGCTTCTTCAATTGTCGCGGCGGGGGGCTGGGTTAATTCAGACCATGTCGTGCTGAGCTGAGTTTGATCTTCTGCAGACAGATTAGGGAACCAGCGAATCACGGCTTGCGACAGAGAGCCGGACGTGGACGGGTTGAGTGTGTTTGGGCTTATGCCGGGTTCCATGGATTCGCGGCCTTCGTGCTGCAATAACTGCTGCATCTGCTCCCGCAGCTGTATCGTCCCTTGTCCCACCTGCTGTATCGTCTGCAGTACCACCTGCAGTACCACCTGCTGTACCTCCTGCAGTACCACCTGCTGCTCCTGCTGCATCTGCTGCATCTGCTGCATCCACTGCATTTGCTGATCTCGTATCTCCAGTGTGTGCTGTATCCACTGCATTTGCTGATCTAGCCTCTCCAGCATCTGCTGCATCTGCTGCATCTGCTGCATCTGCTGCATTTGCTGATCTCGTCTCTCCAGTGTTTGCTGTATCCACTGCATTTGCTGATCTAGCCTCTCCAGTGTTTGCTGTATCCACTGCATTTGCTGATCTCGCAGCTGCTGTCTCTCCGCTTCGATCGCGTTTGACGTGTTGCCCGGTGACGGGCTGAACGTGTGAGCGGGATGGTTAGGACCGGATGAGATTGGCTGGCGTTGCTGTAGTTCTTCAACAAAGATGTTGGGAGGTCGGACAACCGCCGGATCTACAGCATTTCCCGCCTGGGGTGCGAGAGGATGTCGTTGTTGCGATTCGTGGCCGCCTTGCGGAGCCTCGTTTGCATCGGATTGCGACTGGCTGGGGAAGCTGTGTAACGCGTCCTGAATGGGGGTGTCCGTTGAGGCCCGGGGTTCTCCGGTAGACACTTGTTGCGGCGATGTGTGTTGTGTCCCGAGGCTAACTACGCCGGAAACGGTAGTGGTCGCACGAGGCTTCAGCGTTTGCGTGAATTCCAGGCTTGCGGATTGCTCCCCGAGTGCGCCGGTTAGCTCATTTCTCGAATGGATCTTTGGCTGGTCATTGGACCTGCTTAATGAAGAGCGGGGAGAATCGGGATTAATAGGGGAGGTGGTCATATGAAGAAATTTTAGCTAGCTACGAATTTTTCGCGTGCTGTGTTTTGCCAGATAAACTGGAAGCCACATCAAATAGCTTTTGTTCTTGCTGATAGGGCGTCCTCAGCGGGGCTGGTTCCAGAACCTTATGGTTCGGGAGAGCGGCCAGACTGGCCGACAGTATCCCGGCGGAAAGCGTGTTGTGGGCCAGCGCAGGCGCTACGTAGTGCGAATTATTCCTCTTTTGCGGCACTTCTTTTTAGCTGTTTGTTTCAGGTGTTGCTTGATAGCGTGCGGGGAAACGTCGAATTGGCGTTTGGCAGCCCCAGATTTGCTGAATGAGCCAAGGCCCCTGACTGTTCGCTGGGGACCTGTACTGGCAGCGACACGAGTCTCGTGGCCTGTTCCTGCCTGTGTGCTGGAGCCTGCGTCGCCAGCGCCAGGATGGCCTCCAGCGCTGTAAGCTCCAGCACCGTTGGGTTTTCCTTGATCAGGCGCTGTCCAATGGCGCTACCCGCATTGATCTGATTAGACCGAATGTATTGAAGCATGGTCGACTGGGAATGCCGTTTGGCTATTCTGACGAGGAGACCAATCGAATAACCCAGCGCTAAAAATTCGCTATGCAAAGTATCAAGGCGATATAGTAAGACGGAACCACCAGAGGGTATATTCTTCAAAATGGAATAAATATGGTTTGCTGAATATCCTTTGTCGACAAGGGACTGTCGCCGATTCCAGAGCGTCTCCAGTGTATGACCTCCTCCCCGCTTTGAAGCGATCCTGAAAATCTGGGCGGACGTGAATGACAGGGGCGGCTGGGTGAGGTCATAGCCACGCCTATAGATGGCGTCAAGCGCGAATTTGCCTCCGGAGATTGTCAGAAGCTTGTCAATTTCGCCATCCGTCAGGCTGAGAAGTGGGTTCCCCTTGCAGTCGACAGCACCAGCAGTTGCTTCCGGGTTTTCGGTGGTCGTCTCCAGTTGTTTGCGTGGATTTTCCCCTGTCGCCTTGCCAACAATATCAGTGTGCGTGTATCCCAGATACGCGAGCCTGGTGTGGTGCTTTACGACATTCGCCAGCGTACTGTCGCCATCTTGGCCTGTTGCGATCTTTTTAATGTCGGCGAGCGTGTAGCCCAGATAGCGAAGCTGCGGAAACTGTTGGATCACAGCGTTCAGGATAGTGGGGCCATTTTTTCGCCTCACCATGTTTGCAATGCTGGCATTCTCGAAACCGAGCGCCTTCAGCGTAGCGTGGCGTTGGATGACTCTATTCGCCGCAGTCCGGCCTCCATCTTTTATCTGATCACATTCATCTGGAGTAAATAAATAGGGGGCTGTCGTCAGCAGTGTTTCCTGGTCTTTCACGCAATTGCCTGTCGCGGGCGTAGCCTCCTGAACGTTCATAGACACTTCGTGTGTCCCACTTCTTGGACCATTGGACGGCGGCGCTTCGCTGGAGCGAGTTGATAACGACGTTCCAGAGTGGGCGTTAAGCCTTGGCTGGGTCCCGGCTCGCTCCTGATGTGTTCCGGTAGATCCCGCAGACAAGGTTGTACTTTGCTGCATACCATGGTCCGGTTGCGAGGAGGGGTAAGGCTCGTAGCGCTTCGTACCTTCGAATCGGTTCAACTTCGGCGGAGTTTTAGGCATATTTGTTGAAGTCTTAAAAACTGGGAACGAGGGTGTTGGCAGGCTGGCCGGATTGGGTTTTTATAAAAACCCGGACCGCGGAAGATTGCTGCGGCATTGCCTACCAAGTGCTGACTAAGTAACAAGGAAATCCAGATCGTTCCGAAGATATGCTAGCTGCTGGTGAGAGACATGCGAAATATCGATAAGAATTACTTAATTTAAACTCCATGAGTTGGACATTGATTCAACCTATGGGGTGTTTTTCATGACGAGACACGATGAGCGATTGCAGCTCAAGGTAGTCAAGCAATATTTAGAGGGAAGCGCAGGCCTTCGCGCCGTTGCCAAAGCGAATAGCGTGGGCTGGGCGCTTGCGCGGCAGTGGGTAGCCGAGTACCGGTTACATGGCGAGGCAGGACTACGACGTAAGGGCCACACTGAGTACAGCGTTGAGTTCAAGCTGAAAGTGCTGGAGCGCATGCAGCGAGAGACGCGGTCGGCCACGGAGATGAGATCGATACTGGGTATCCGTGATCCTGGTGCCATCGCCCGTTGGAAACGTTAGTACATGAGGGCGGCTTCCTTGCGCTATTGCCCCGTTCGAAGGGCGCCCATCCCGAGATGTCGAATTCATTGCCAGCCCAAGCCACACCGACGGAATCCGAGCTGGATACCCGTAGCCGCGAACAACTGCTTAACGAAATTGAGTATCTGCGCGCGGAGCTGGTGTACCTAAAAAAACTCGATGCGCTGCTGCAGACGAAACGGCAAGCAGCGTCAAAGAAAAAGCGCAAATAGTTCAGGCGTTCAGAGAGACACACCCGTTGCCTCTTTTGCTCAAGGTAGCCGGAATGGCACGTAGCACGTTCTACTATCAGCTCAAGGTACTTGCTGAGGGAGCCGGCACGCGGGTCTGAAAGCGGAGATTCGACGCATCTACGATCATCACCGGGGCTGCTATGGCTATCGGCGCATCACCGGCACGATCCGCCAGACAGGACCATTGATCAACAGAAAGAAGATTCAACGACTGATGCAGCAGCTTCAGTTGGAATTCGCGGTGCGCCCGAAGAAATATTGCTCCTGGCACGGCGAAGTCGGTCAGGCCGCCCCGAATCTGCTGAAGCGCCAATTTGAAGCCGAACGCCCCAATCAGAAATGGGTGACGGACGTGAAGGAATTCAATGTGGACGGGTAAAAACTGTATCTGCCACCCGTGATGAATCTGTATAACGGCGAGATCATCGCCTGTCAGCTGGACCGGCGACCCAGCTTCGCACTATTGAACAGCATGCTGAAGAAGGCGTTTGGGGCACTCAAATGCAAGGAGCGGCCACTGCTACATTCCGATCAAGGCTGGCAATATCGCATGCTTGTCTATCGCCGTTTGCTGGCCGACAAAAAGCTGACGCAGAGCATCTCTCGCAAAGGTAACTGCCTCGATAACGCCGCCATGGAAAGCTTCTTTGGCAGGTTCAAGTCAGCCTGCTTCAGGCTCGAACGCTTTACTTGCGTTGAGCCGTTGTGGGGCGTATTCGATCGATACATTCACTACTACAACCACGAACGCATCAAGCAGAAACTGAAAGGCCTGAGTCCCGTTTAGTACAGGACTCAGGCCTTGGTAGCCCGCTAGATTTTTACCGTCCAATTTCTTGGGGTTAGTTCATTCAGCGGCACAAGTTGAGGGCAGCGACGTCGATGTCTCCCCCGATGTCGTGCAATTCCTTGAGCAGATCGCGCTGGGAAGCACCCCCGGTCTGACGACGATAGTGGTGCTCGACAACGCCCCGATCAATCACAACATCGATCAGAAAACAACCGATTTTGATATTAGTGACCTTCATGCACGATCTCAGGTTTGGGGGGAGTCTACAATTATTTTTAAATTTGGCATTAATTTATTTAGTTTTTGAAGTTCTTGTGCGTACTCAGTTAAGCCGAGGTCTCTACATATCTTGGCATTGGATAAATTGAATAATGTTAGTGACGGATATTTTTTCAGGTGAGCCATAATTTCGAAAAAAGTGCTCCGGTCAAAAATACAGCCTGATAAATTCAGTTCGACAAGATTGGATCGGAATTTTACATGGTTCAATACATAGGCCAGCCTGACCATTTCTTCTCTGGATTTTCCGGCAAACTCAAGTTTAATTGGGCGTTTTTTGGTTTGTGCCGAGCAATAAGCGTCAATCGAGCTTGTGTCAAAAGCGATTAAAAGCAGGCTGATTGCCGCCATTTTATCCTCGGGGGCCTGGGTTAATTTAAAATTAATTTATTTTGGGTCGAGTTTGTTTATAATTGACGCACTTTTTTGAACGTAAAATTTGAGTAGATGATTATATTCAGATTTAAAAAATGAGGTGGCCGGGTATTTAATTTTTCTCGTTATTTCAAGAATATGATTTGCAATATTTTCAATTATTTCATTTTTTTGCTCTGCTAGCTTCGTGGCGAAAATATTTTTAGTCGCCTTGCAGATGGTTGACAGAAGGGCGTATTCTTTTGGCGTGCGCGGTAACTTGCATTCGTCATCGAGTATGGCTTTAATTAAAGGTAGAAACGTGATGCTCGGGAGTTTTGTTTGGCTATTTATTTTGGCGAGGAAATTGATATTTTTTTCTGGATTGATGTCTTGCTTAATGAGCTCGAGAAGGTTAATGCGTAAGGTTAGCGCTGGAGGAGTTTTATTTGCGATCGCCGGGGATTCCTCTCTGGCGATAATCTCTTTGTGGAAAAGTTTTTTTCTATATTTCGCTGAACAGCTTCATTTTCGCTAATGCTGAATTTATTTTTTTTCAGCGGCGTGTCATTTTTCGAAAAAGTTTTTAAGTGTATGTCGAGAGTTTTCTGGATTTTTTTTGGCATTTAGAAATAAAGTTATATCGCAATATCGTCTATGTAACTTTGTTCTGGAAATCGTTCCATGTGCTTCTGGCTTACTGCATGGCCGGTGAGCTCGGGATGACGCGCGATGGCTTGTACAAGGCGATGAAGCGCTTCAGGGTGAACGCCTTATACCTCGCCTTGCGAGCGGATGAAGTGGGGCGCTCACGCTGGGCGGAAATCCCACCCCCTATCAACAACTTGAGCCAGCACATCTGCACAAACCCGGCGCGGTTCAGTGGCTTGATGATGTTGTGTTGTAGCGAAAAGCGCAGACCCTGGTTTTGAGGCCACGTTTTTTATAACTGTTGCGGTAGGCAGCGATTTTTCTGGTGGCGCGTGCGGCCTGGAACGTTTGGTTTGGAAGTGTCACTTAGGTTAGGCATGGGAAATAAGCGGGTGAAAATTAATTTCTCTTTTTAACAGATGGATTTTTTGTGGAGTGTGCAATATGTCGGGGAGTGGCAAAGTTAATTTTCTAAAGATTGGGGTTAATTATAGTTTTGTCAATTAAGATAATGAATCTGTTCGTGTGAATAACTCAATCGACCAGAATTCACGTGCGGCAAATAATGGAGAAATTCCACTAGACATCCAGTTTTCTCGGAATAAAAATATACCGTTTCAGACGAATCAGGTTAGTGCGGGGGATTTCCGGGTTGGTACGCCAAATTCTGGGGATATTTCCTCAAACGTAGGAAAATCTATGCCTTCTTGACGGGAGGGGGATATATACCCGACAACGACTGGTGCTCATTGCATACAAGGCATAATATAGTTTACGTAACGAAACAGATGGAAAGCGGAAGCACTGTGATAAACCTTTCAGATGGTTGTATTTCAGCGATCCCGACACCTTTGCCGAAACACGTTACTACGATTATTGCGAACAATAATTCTCTTTTGTCATTGCCTGATGATTTATATGAATCAAATATAACTTACCTTTCGGTTAGCGGCAATGCAATTAAAAAGTGGCCGTCAATCTGGCCTCGTGGTTTGAAGGAGTTGATTTTTGATCGAAATCCGGTTGGCCATCTTCCAGATAACTTGCCCAATAGTGTCGAGCGCATATCGGGGATTGACTGCGGAATTGTCAGGGGGCTTGATAGATATCCGGAGAAATTGATTAATTTGACTTTGTCGAGAAATAAGATTGAGGTGTTTGAAATAAAAAATATCAAGAATTTAAGAAATCTAGATATTTCTCTTAATCCACTCAAGACCTGTTTGGTTGACTCTCCTGAAAGTCTGGAGATGCTATATATGGGGGATACGAATATTGTCAGATTTAATGCCGATTTTTCCAAATGCATCAATCTAAGAGGAATTTTTCTTGAGGGTTGCTCTAATCTCACAGAGTTTGTAGTCGTGTTTCCTGATAAGGAAGTGGTGATTGATTTTAGTGGGACGGGGATAACCGAAGAGTATTTCAAAAGTCCAGGGCATGAAAAGTTAAAGGTTGATAATTGGGGCTTCACTTCATAGGAAAAAATCACAGAGATCATTATTTTAATAAAATTAGCAAAATCTGGCTTCGGCGATTAATTTAAATAACGCATATTTAACCATTGCCAAAAGAGTCCCCGCTACCAGAGCGGATGCCGGGGCTCGTTAATGCATTTGCCTCACTGCGCCGCTACGGTCTTATCATCCGCAGTGCCGCAAACGAATCACTCCGCACCCGTGGTTACCCGGTTTCATACAGCGAATAGCGATAATTCCCGCTCAGCAAATCCCCCGGCTCCAGATACTTCAGCAACTCCGACATCTGCCGCACCTCATACGATGAGACCCGCAGCACGATGTGATGCGCGCGTAAATCCCCGGATGCCTGAGCCCCGCGACCTTGACGATCTCCTGCAGCGCTCGCAGCGTGAACACATCTCCACAGACTGGGGTGGCTCAGTTGGTGCACGGTGGCGGGATCCGGCCACCGTCGCGCACGCTAGTGTGCCAGCCTCAGACGTGAGCAACTGTCCGGGGTATCGCGGTGCTCAAAAAATGCAGCTGTCCCAGCCTTTGGGGCTTTCGTGCCGGCGTGCTTCGGCTGCGACGCTGTGCGTGCCCGCCATCCCGCCATTCCGGGTTCGCGCCGCGAAAGCTACCCGCCCACGGGGCGCCAGTGTGCGTCGCCGTTTAGCGCGCCGCGGTGGTGTGATCGGCAAACAGTGTTTTTAGTTTGGGCTGCTGGTCTCGGGACATGAGCTGATGTACTGGAGCGTGAGCTCACGGAGCAGCTTGACCTGTAATTGCCGCATCACCTGTTGCAACTGGTCTGAAAATCGCCGGACAGGTCACTCTCCCTCCCCCCGTCCCAAATCCATTACGCATTAATTTTTGATTAATCTTATTCAATCAATTCGAGATATGGAATGAGTACAGATTGACCAGGATTTTTATAAGAGTAATTAAGAATATCCGGGTAAATTTTATCGAAATTACTTGTGCGGACCATCCTGGTTTGTGTAAATATATATCGCATTGCAAACAAAATTAAGCGAGAGGGCATTCCTGATATGTCAAACGATTTAACTGCGCTTTATCTGGCGCGGGGTTGCTGTTCGCCCTGAAATTAACGTCAGAGCCTTTGTTGGTATGGCTTAGGTAACTATTTCAAATTTGTGTGAATCGGGCGCGATTATGCGTTCTGGCATAACTCGGCCTGATTTTTTGAATAATTTATGTCTTTATCAGGCTATTTGAAAATTTATTGGCATTGAAGTTTTGGTGATCTGGCTTTAGTGCCGGCCAAAGCCGGGCCGAATAAAAAATCGACCTGATTAATCTAGTAGAGGAAAACATGAGCAAGGTTTATCGCGTGGTCTGGAATAAAGCGAAGGGTGCATGGACCGTCGCCTCTGAGCTGGCTAAAAGCGCTACCAAAGGCAGTGCCGGACGGAGTGACACCGTCGGCACGGTGCGTGTGTTCCCGTCGGTGCTGTCAGGCATGCGGGTGGCTCGGTCAGGTTCGGTAAAAAGACCGCTCCGGCCGGTGTTGCAGATGCTGACGTTGGTGCTCCCGGCGGGCGGTTTGCTGCTGGCATCAGCAACGGTATTCGCCACGTGTACGGCTACCGGTACGACGGTCAACTGTAAAGGCCCGGCCCCGATTCTGAACCCCTCGTATATGAACAATGCCGATAACCTGAACGTCACCGTCGAAAAGAGTGCGACGGTTGGAGCAGGTGTCTTGAGTATTGGCACGGCGATGACGCTGGGCGGCAAGAATTTGACGCTCAGCAATGCTGGCGTGATTGACCCGTCTATCTTGGGGCTGCTTTCTGTGCTGTCACAAGGCGTGTCGATGGGCAACGGCGAAGCCAGCACCATGAACGTGACGAATAGCGGTGCGATAAAGGGCACCAGCCAACTGCTGGGATTGAGTCTGAATAATCTGGACGGAATGGCGCTAGCGGTCGACAACGGCGTGGGCGGTGTGACCAACGTCACGAACTCCGGCACCATCGGGTCGTCGCCATTGCTGGGCGTGACGTTGTTCCCGTCGGATGCGCCGGTGGTGGCGCTTAGCGGTGGCGCTCAGGTGAATATGGTCAACACCGGCAATATCACTGGACGTGTCGCGTTCGAGACCGCAGGCAAGGCCGGCGTGGGCAATACCTTCATCAATGGCGGCAGCATCTCTGGCAGCGTCTCGATGGGTGCTAATGGCACCAATACTTTCACGGCGGTAACGGGTTCAACCGTCGCGGCAGGCAGCAGCCTCGGATTGAATGTGCTCGACGTAATCGGTATCAAGCTGGGCTTTGCCGCAACGGGCACGGTGGACGGCGGTGCGGGCGGCAATAACACGCTGCGGTTGCAAAACTCGGCGTCGGGCTCTGGTACCGGAAATTCAGGTGTGGGCACGATCTCCAGCGGCACCTATACCAACTTCCAGCATCTTGGCGTGAATAGCGGCACGTGGACGCTCAACGATGCGCTAACCGGTATGCAGGATGCGACGCTGAGCGGTGGTGTGGTGGTGGCGGGCAATAACTCGGTTTTCGGCACGGGTGTGCTGACGGCGGCAGGCGGTGCGCTACAGGCTGGCGTAGACGGCCTGAAACTGAATAACGACGTCAATCTGAAAAGCGGCTTGACGGTTCAGGGCAATAAAGCGTCCACGCTTGACGGAGTTCTGTCGGGCTCGGGCAGCCTGATCAAAAACGATGATGGCCAACTGACGCTGAGTGAGGCGAACCAGTACACCGGAGGCACCACGCTGAATGGCGGCACGCTGGTGGTGGGCAGTGCTGATTCGCTGGGTAAAGGCACGCTGAATGCGCTGACCGTGGGGGGTGCGGGGACCCTCGACAGCCTTGGCAACGTGACGCTGACTAACGCGATTAACTTGACTGGCGATAACGATCTGACGCTCGCGGGCTCGCATGATCTCAGTCTGAACGGCGTGATCGCGGGCAGTGGCGGGATCATCAAAAAGGGCGCTGCGACGCTGACACTCAATGGTTCCAACACTTTCACCGGTGGCACCGAGATCAACAGCGGCACGCTCGCGCTTGGGGCGGACGGCAGCTTGTCGGTTGCGGGCGGGCTGAATCTCTCGGGCGGGACCGCGACGTTCGATATGTCGGCTAGCGATGACCAGACAATTGGCTCGCTGTCGGGTGTCGGTGGCAGCAAGGTGGATTTGGGCGAGCACACGCTGACTTTCGGTGATACGAACAAGCACACCTTTGCGGGTGTGGCGTCAGGGACGGGCGGCATCGTCAAGCAGGGCAGCGGTATCGATACCTTCACGGGGGCCAACGAGTTCACGGGTGGCACCAAAATCCTTGATGGCACGCTGCAACTGGGCGTGGGCGGCAAGCTCGCTGCTACTGGAGCGGTGGATCTCGCGGGCGCTAAAGCGATCTTCGATATTGATCCGGGTGGCAATCAAACGATCGGCAGCTTAAGCGGTGTGGCGGGCAGCGTGGTCACACTGGGCAACAGCACGCTGAGCTTCGGCGATAAGGTCGATAAGACCGATAAGACCTTTGGCGGCGCAGTGAGCGGCACGGGCGGCATTGTCAAGCAAGGCAGTGGCACCGAAACCTTTACCGGCACAAACACTTTCACGGGTGGCACGACGATCAGCGCAGGCAAGCTGGCTATTGGTGTGGGCGGCTCGCTGGCGGCCACTGGCGCGGTGGATCTGGCTAGCGGCGCGACCTTTGATATCAGCGACGGTGGCAACCAGACGATTGGCGGCTTGAGCGGGGCGAGTGGTAGCACGGTCGAACTGGGTGGCAACAAGCTGACCTTCGGTGACGCAGGCAATCAAACTTTTGGCGGCGCGCTGAATGGCACGGGTGGCATCGTCAAGGAAGGCGGCGGCACAGAAACCTTAACCGGCAAAAACACCTTCACCGGCGGCACGACGATCAACGCGGGCACGCTGGCTATCGGCGAAGGCGGTTCGCTGGTGGCTACGGGCACGGTGAATCTGAACGGCAGCGGCGCGACCTTTGATATCAGCGACGGTGGCAACCAGACGATTGGCGGCCTGAGCGGCATAGCTGACACCAAGGTCACGCTGGGCAACAGCACGCTGAGCTTCGGCCGTGACGAGGACAGTCAAACTTTCGGTGGCGCAGTGAGCGGCACGGGCGGTTTGATCAAGAAAGGCAGCGGTACTGAAACGCTCACGGGCACGAACACTTTCACCGGAGGCGTGACGGTAAATGAGGGCACGCTGGCCATCGGCACAGGTGGCTCGCTGGCGGCGAGTGGCTCGGTGCATCTGGAGGGTTCCAAGGCCACCTTCGATATCAGCAATGGCGGCAACCAGACGATTGGCGGCTTAAGCGGCATAGCTGACACCAAGGTCGAACTGGGTGGCAACAAGCTGACCTTCGGTGACGCAGGCAATCAAACTTTTGGTGGCGCGCTGAATGGCACGGGTGGCATCGTCAAAGAAGGCGGCGGCACAGAAACCTTAACCGGCAAAAACACCTTCACCGGCGGCACGACGATCAACGCGGGCACGCTGGCTATCGGCGAAGGCGGTGCGTTGGCCGCAACGGGTGCGGTGAACCTCGCGGATAAAAAAGCAGGCTTCGATATCTCCGGGGCGAAAGCTCACCAGACGATTGGTGGCTTGAGCGGCGTGAGTGACAGCACGGTGACGCTGGGCGGCTACACGCTGTTCTTCGGCGACGGAGTTGATCGCAGCTTTGACGGCGTAGTGAGTGGCGAGGGAGGGTTGGTCAAGGGCGGCAGCGGCATCGCAACCCTCACTGGCACGAACACCTTCACCGGTGGCGTGACGGTCAATGAGGGCACGCTGGCTATTGGCGCAGGCGGCTCGATGGCAGCGAATGGCACAGTGCATCTGGATGGTGCCAAGGCCATCTTTGATATCAGCAATGGCGGCAAGCAGACGATTGGCGGTTTAAGCGGGGCGAGTGGCAGCAAGGTCGAGCTGGGCGGCAACACGCTGACCTTCGGTAGCGAGGGCAATCAAACCTTTGGCGGCGCGGTGAATGGCACCGGCAGCCTCATCAAGGTAGGCAGCGGCACGGAAACCTTCACTGGCAAAAGCACCTTCACCGGCGGCACGACGATTAGCACAGGCACGCTGGCCCTCGGTGAGGGCGGTGCGTTGGCGGCCACTGGCGCGGTGAATCTGGCTAGCGGTGCGAGCTTCGATATCTCAAAGGGGAAAGCTGACCAGACGATTGGCGGCTTGAGCGGAGCGAGTGGCAGCAAGATCGAACTGGACGACAACACGCTGACCTTCGGCGACGCAGGCAATCAAACCTTTGGCGGCGCGTTGAATGGCACGGGCGGCATCGTCAAGGAAGGCAGCGGCACGGAAACCTTAACCGGCAAAAACACCTTCACGGGCGAGGCGACAGTCAATGCGGGCACGCTGGCCATGGGCAAAGGCGGTTCGCTGGCGGCCACGGGCACGGTGAATCTGAACGCTAGCGGGGCGAGCTTCGATATCAGCGGCGGCGGCAACCAGACGATTGGCGGCCTGAGCGGCTTGAGTGGCAGCACCGTCACGCTGGGCGACAACACGCTGACCTTCGGCGGCAAGGGCAATCAAACCTTCGGTGGCGTAGTGAGCGGCACGGGCGGCATTGCCAAGGAAGGTGTTGGCACCGAGACGTTAACTGGCGCGAACACCTTCACTGGAGACGTGGTGATTCATGAGGGCACGCTGGCCATCGGTGCAGGTGGCTCGCTGGTGGCGACCAGCGCAGTGAATCTGGCGGGCCACCTGGTGGGCGAGAGAACGGTCTTTGATATTGCCGCTGGCGGCAATCAGACGATTGGTTCGTTGAGTGGCGCGAGAGACAGCGAGGTCGTGCTGGGCGGCAACACGCTGACCTTCGGCGATAGCAGCGATCAAACCTTCGTTGGTGCGATAAGCGGCACAGGTGGCATCGTCAAGCAAGGTAACGGCACGGAGACTTTGACTGGCACGAACACCTTTACTGGCGGCACGACGATCAACGCAGGCAAGCTGGCTATCAGCGCAGACGGCTCGCTGGCGGCAACGGGTGCGGTGCACCTGGCGAAAAGCGGCACTGACCTTGATCTCTCCGGGGCGAAAGTTAAGCAGACGATTGGTGGCTTGAGCGGTGTGAGTGGCAGCACGGTGACGCTGGGCGGTAACACGCTGTTCTTCGGCGACGAAGTCAGTCACAGCTTTGACGGCGTAGTGAGCGGCACGGGTGGTCTGGTCAAGGGTGGCATCGGCACCGAAACCCTCACCGGAAAAAACACTTTCATCGGAGGCGTGACGGTCAACGCGGGCAAGCTGGCCATTGGCGCAGGCGGCTCGCTGGCAGCGAGTGGCACGGTGCATCTGGATGGTACCGGGGCCATCTTCGATATCACCCAGGGCGGCAACCAGACGATTGGCGGCTTAAGCGGCATAGCTGACACCATGGTCGAGCTGGGCGGCAACAAGCTGACCTTCGGTAGCGAGGGCAATCAAACCTTTGGCGGCGTGGTGAATGGCACCGGCAGCCTCGTCAAGGTAGGCAGCGGCACCGAAACCTTTACCGGCAAAAGCGCCTTCACCGGCGGTACGACGATCAGCGCAGGCAAGCTGGCTCTCGGTGAGGGCGGAGCGCTGGCCGCAACGGGCGCGGTGGATCTGGCTAGCGGCGCGAGCTTCGATATTTCAGGGGGGAAAGCTGACCAGACGATTGGCGGCTTGAGCGGGGCGAGTGGCAGCACGGTCGAACTGGGTGGCAACAAGCTGACTTTCGGCGACGCAGGCAATCAAACCTTTGGCGGTGTGCTGAATGGCACGGGCGGCATCGTCAAGGACGGCAGTGGCACGGAGAAACTGACCGGTAAAAACACCTTCACAGGCGGCACGACCATCAAGGCAGGCACGCTCGAAATCGGTGCCGGCGGCGCATTGGCGGCGACAGGCGAAGTGAATCTGACTGGCAACGGTACGAGCCTCAATCTGACGCAAGCGGGCAACCAGACGATTAGCGGCTTAAGCGGCGTGGCTGGCAGCACGGTGGCACTGGGCGGCCACGTGCTGACCTTAGGCGATGAACACAATCACATCTTTAATGGTGCGATGAACGGCACGGGTGGCTTGGTTAAACAAGGCAGCGGCACTGAAACCTTGAGTGGCGCGAACACCTTTACGGGTGGCGCGACGATTAATGAGGGCACGCTGGCCCTCGGCGCAGGCGGTTCACTGGCGGCTACTGGAGCTGTGAACCTGGCAGGCTCGGGCGCAACCTTCGACATCATTCAGGCCGGCAACCAGACGATTGGCAGCCTGGGCGGAGATGCGGGCAGCAAGGTGGCGCTGGGCGGCAACACGCTGACCTTCGGCAATGCGAGCAATCAAATCTTTGACGGCGCGGTGAATGGCACGGGTGGTCTGGTCAAACAAGGGGGTGGCACCGAAACCATGACTGGCACGAACACCTTCACAGGCGGCACGACGGTCAAGGCTGGCACGCTGGCTATCGGCGCAGGCGGCTCGCTGGCGGCTACTGGCGCGGTGAATCTGGCGGACCACGGTGCAGGCTTCGATATCACCAAGGGTGGCAACCAGACGATTGGCAGCTTAAGCGGCGTCGATGGCACTAAGGTGGCGCTGGGCGGCAACACGCTGACCTTCGGTAACGAGGCTAATCAAACCTTTAGCGGTGTGGTGAACGGCAGTGGCGGGATCGTCAAGGAGGGCAGCGGCACCGTCACGCTGACGAACGCGAACAGCTTCACGGGTGGCACTGCGCTGAACGCTGGCGGCTTGATCGTGGGCAATGCCGATGCGCTTGGCACGGGCACCTTGAGCGTCAATGGGGCGGGTGCGCTGGATAGCACCCAGGCCATCAATCTCGGCAACGCCGTCGCGTTGAACCCTGGCGCGCAGATAACCATCGGTGGCTTGAATGACCTGACGCTGAACGGTGTGATATCGGGCGCAGGTGGCCTGGTCAAGAACGGTGCCGCGAATCTCACGGTGACTGCATCCAATACGTATAGCGGCGGCACGGTGCTCAACGCCGGGGTACTAAACGTCGGCACGGACCACGCACTGGGCACGGGCCCGATCACGCTGAATGACGGCCGGCTCAACCTGCACAACTTCAATCTCGAACAAGGCGGGCTCAACAGCACCAACCCGGCAGTGCGGATAGATCTGGGCACCGGTGCACTGTCGATTACCAATGACGGCAACTACGCCGGTTCGATAACCGGCGAGGGCACGCTGGCCAAGAGCGGTAGCGGCACGCTGACGCTGACTGGCGACAACACCTATAACGGCGTCACCACCATCAATGGCGGCACGCTGCAACTGGGTAACGGCGGCACCAGCGGCAGCATCACGGGCAACGTGGTGAACAACGGCACGCTGGCGTACAACCGGAGCAACGATATTGCCTATGGCGGCAGCATCAGTGGCACAGGGAGCGTGGTCAAGAACGGCGGCGGGCAACTGACGCTGAACGGTGCCAGCAGCTACTCCGGCCCGACGATCGTGAATGGCGGCACGCTGGCGCTCAACAATGGCTCGATTGCGGCGTCGAAGGTCACGGTAAATACGGGCGCAACCTTCAGTGGCACTGGCCGCACCGCTGGCCTGGTGGTCAACACTGGCGGCACGGCGGCAATGGGGCCGTTGATTGGCACGCTGGGCGTCGGTGGCGACGTTAGTTTTGCGCCAGGCTCGCTGTATCGGGTCAAGGTCAATCCGCAGTTGCAGGCTGACCAGATCAATGCTGGCGGCACAGCTACGCTGAGCGGCGGCACGGTTCAGGTTCTGCCCGTGCCAGGCCAGTACGCACCGAGCAATACCTACACGATTCTCACGGCCGATGGCGGCGTGAATGGCGTATTTGCCGGTGCCACTTCCAACCTCGCGTTTCTGACACCCAACCTGCGCTATGACGCCAAGCACGTGTATCTCGGCTTGCTTCGCAATGACCGTAGCTTCCCGGACATTGCCGTGACCACGGATGAAAAAGCGGTTGCCGGGGCGCTTGAGCCGCTGGGGAACGATAACCCGCTCTATAACGCGGTGGTGCAGCTGGACGGGGCTAATGCGCGCTCGGCATTCGCTGATCTCTCGGGTGAGATTCATGCCAGTGCCAAAGGCGTGATGCTGGATGACAGCCGGTATCTGCGCGACGCTGTGACGTCCCGCACGCGGCAGGCGCTGGCACCCGCTGCGGGGCCGCTGGCGGCACTGGCTGCTGGAGCGGCTGGCGCGGTGGCATGCGACTCAGGTCAGCCTGCGGCTGGCGACGCGGATGACGCCAGTGCGGGTGCGATGAACCGTGGCGAATGTGCGGCGAATGCGCGGCGCGCACCTGCGGTCTGGGGCCAGATGTATGGCTCAAGAGGGCGGATTGGCACCGATGGCAACGCCGCGAGTGTGGACCGCAGCGCCACGGGCTTCGTGCTGGGTGCGGACGGCACGCTGAACGATACGTGGCGCGTTGGTATAGCGGGCGGGGTGGGCCATGCGGCGTTCGATAACAGTAATAGCAACGCTTCGGACTCGATCGACAGCTATCACCTGGCGCTTTACGGTGGAGCGCAGTTTGGCTCGCTGGGCGTGCGTTTGGGCACTGCATACACATGGAACCGGGTACACGCTGATCGCAGTGCGAACTTCCCTGGATTCTCAGCGGCTAGTTCATCGAGCTACAACGCGGGCACGACCCAGGTATTTGGCGAAGTCGGGTATGCGCTGCCACTTGGGCGCTACGCGTTTGAACCCTTCGTCGGGCTGGCTTACGTGAATCTGCACACCAGTGATTTCACTGAAAGTGGTGGCCCAGCTGCACTGCACAGCGCTAGCGACTCGCAAAACCTGACGTATTCGACCCTTGGGGTCCGGGCCGCGACGAACTTTGAACTGAGCGGGGCCAAGGTGTTGACGCCACGTGTGATGCTCGGCTGGCGCCATGCGTTTGGCTCGGTGATTCCAACTTCGGATATGGCGTTTGCGGGTGGCTCAGGCACCTTCACGATTAGCGGGGTGCCGCTGGCCCGCGATAGCGGGGTAGTGGAAGTCGGGATTGATCTGGGCCTCGGCAAGCACGTGACCGTTGGGGTGTCGTACACCGGCCAGTACGGTAGCGGCTACCGCGATAACGCGGTCGAAGGCAACTTGCTGTGGCGCTTTTAACTGACGCTAGCCCGCTATAACCCGTCGCCCAGCCTGCGTGCTGGGTAGTTCGGGTGTCTGTGACGGCCAATGCCCCCTTATGGGGGCATTGGCGCTGGCGGGCCAGCCTAGGTTTGTTGTGTGCTGTGTGGTTACTGCTTTGTGTGCCGTAGCGCAATGGCGCAATTCTTCTGGTGACGCTCAAAGGTGCACCAGCATGAAGGCGAGTAGCGCTATTTAACCGGTTAGGCGCGCTGGCTTTTCCTGAGGGTGAAGCGCTCATTACGTTGTTCTGCGCAAGTCAGGTGGGCCAGGCGAGTCAGGCGGTTCAAAGAGCCTGCAATGGGCTTAAACGCACGAGGTTCAGGCGCGGGGTTAGCACGGTGGGATTCAGGTGGCCTGAGCCCGGCTAGATTGCCCGCGGCTGTGATGAACGCTGCTAGCCGCCTGGCAAGTCAATGTGGTGTTGTGTTTAGCCGGTCCGGCGAACCACGCCATGGCTCGAGCCCGTGCATGCTGGCGAGCCTGCGCGCATTGCGCTGATAAACGCGGGGTCGCTGACCAGCGCTTTCACGCTGAGATTGACGGTGTCGCTCAGCGCGCCTTCGTTGCTGGTGAATTTGGCGGCGCGCTGCTTCACGGTCTGGGTGGATTGATAGAGGGTTTTATGCGTGCTGCTGTCCGTGAGGACATAGCGTATTTTCAAGCTCCAGTTAGCGGGCGCACGCAGGTCATCCACGGAAAACTGCTCGATCCGGCCGCTGAGAACTTTGTGTGGATTGTTCACCCCTACTTGCGCCACCACCAGGCTGGCCTTGACGGCATCGCGTACCGCCGCGCTGACGCTTTGTTTCAGGATGATGCTGGTCATTGCGGTATTGGCGACGCGGTTGGCGGAGAGGCGGCCGCCTTGCGTGGGCCCATAAATGAAGCTCGCTGAAGGTGCCACGCTGAGCGCACAGTCAACGGGGGCTGATGCGATCTCCGGATGACGCAGGAAGCCGGGCCACGAACACGCAGATAACAGCAACACGAAACACAGCGTGCCGCAGCGGAGAAGCAGGGGGGATTTCACGTCTATGGGTCCTGGGCAGTGCGTCTGGCGCATGAGGCGCGCGGGAGACATGTCGAAATGCGACGTGAGGCAAGGGCGCATTCTGCGTGGCTCAAATTTAAGCGGGAATGGGATTTTTCTGAAAGAGATGTCGAATGGGCTTATTTTTCGACGTTTATTTCCGAGGGTAATGGCATGTGCCCGGAGATTCACCTTTGTTCAGACTGTTTTGTTCAGGCCTGTACAGCCCTGTGCGGCAATGGTTCAGTTTATCGGGGTGGCTTGATTGGCGCGCCCTGGGATATACACGTGGGGTAGGGCGATTGTCTTAAAAGATTGTCTTAAAACACTGGGACTATTCTTATTTTTGAGATGGGGTCGTTTCGTTAGACTCGACGCCTCTTGTTGTCAGACTACACGGCGCAAAAGGGCATTCGCTTGATATGGATGGCCTCTGCATTCCACCGCATTCAATCCGCGCCGCTGCTGTGTTTTTCCGGACATGGCGATAACCACTGGCAGCCTTTTGTTCCAGACTGCGAGACCCCTTTCTATGCGGCCTTACCCGTGCCATTTCCCGGTGAGCAAGATGCTCCCCGTCAATTCAGCATTTTCTGTTCCGTTCAAACGTAAAGCCCCCATTGGCGCAGTGATGAGTTCCGCAGTGCTCTCTGGTGCTGTAATGCTGGCCGTGCCGTCTGCTCAGGCGGCAGTCAACGTTGGAACGCCGCTGCCGGATGCCATTCAGCCCGGCTTGAACCCGTCCGAACCAGCGGCAATGCTGGATTTCGCCGCAGCACTATCCCGTCTGGGTACGCCGTCTGCGGTCTCGGCGGTTTCTGCCGCGTCAGTTCAGGCGGGCGCAATGCCTAATGTCTTTGGTGTCTTTGGTGCTTCCAGTGCTTCCAGTGCTTCCAGTGCCGAGCGGGTTTCGTTGCAGATGCTGGCCAGCTTGCTTGCACCACGTGTGGCCAGCATCAAGCCTGCGTTGATGGAAAGCGGGCGCGCTGCGCCACGGCTGGCTCTTACCAAGGGCGAGTCCGCGCTGGCTTCGATGTGCCAGATTCAACCTTCTATTTGCACCCCTCTTGATGTCCCTGCTTCGGCGCGCGAGTGGAGCGGCCGTGTCACAGCGGCCAGCCTGGTTAGCAAGGCCAGCAAGGCAGCGCCGGGCGTGGTGCGCGCAGAGGCGAAAGCGGCTTCGACATCGCTCGCTGGCGCTCAGGCATTTGCGTTTCAGCCTTCGCCGGCCGGCACTCATGCCGGTGAAATCACCCATACGCTGCACGAAACCCTGACACGTGTGCGCTTGCCCGCTGAAGTGCGCGCTCAAGCGCTGCATATGCTGGCGGGCCATTTCAATCTGAGAGCAAAGGCACGCCGTGGTGACAGCTACCGCATCGTCTACGACCAGGTGGATGAAGCGGGGGCACAGCAGCAGAAGTTGCGGGTAACGGCGCTTGAGGTGCATTCGGGCGGCAAGACTTATCGCGCGCTGTGGTTTGTGCCACCGGGTCAGAGCCGGGGCGACTATTACACGCTGGATGGTGTGCCCGCAGCGGCTTCGACGCCGTTTGCGATGCCAGTCCAGTATCAGCGCATCAGTTCGCGTTTTGGCGTGCGGGTACACCCCATCACAGGTTCGCGCCACCTTCATACCGGGGTTGATCTGGCTGCGCCGGTGGGAACGCCGGTGGTGGCGGCTGCACCAGGGGTGGTTGAATTCGTCGGCGAGGAGCCAGGCGGGTATGGCAGCTATGTTGTTGTGCGTCATGCGTCGGGTTACACGACGTATTACGCGCACTTGTCGGCATTTGCGGAGGGTTTGCAGGAAGGCGACCGGGTTGGCCAGGGGCAGCGGCTGGGCCTGGTTGGTCGAACCGGTGCCGCTACTGGCCCGCATCTGCATTTCGAAGTAAGGCTAAACAATCAGCCAACCAGCCCGTTGCGGCTCACGGGCCGGTTTGCAGCACCACCGCTGGCGGGTGAGCAGCTGATCGCATTCAACCGTGAAGCGAACCTCCTGCGCCGGCAACTGGCCGCGTTGCTGATTAAGCCGGGTTATACCGCGTTGCATTCGAGCGCTGGCAAGTTCTGACACGGGTACGGCGGCTCCCCGGCAATCGTGGCCGGGTTTCGCTCTCATTGGCTTTATTGGCTTTCTCGGCTGGTCTAAAACCCGCTGCGCGTGCATCGCGTAGCGGGTTTTTTACATTGCGCGTGATGATTCCGGTACGGCATCACGCCCATGACGAGCCGCATGGTTTTGCTTTGCCAGTCATGAGGCAAATCTTCGTTAGCGTGAGCCTTGCTGCTCCCTGCGTGATGCGGTGTGATGCTGTGCCGTGCGGCGAGGTGTGCATGGCATAATCCGGGCGTTTTTCTCCACCCGTTTTGTTCCTTGCATGAAGCGTTGCCTGCGACAAAAAACCGTGAGTTTGCTGGGCGTGCTGGCCATTCTGATGGCGACGCTAGCACCGGCTATGTCACAGGCGCTGGCCGCACCAGATGCACTGAAGGACGCGCTCACGCGTTATTGCACAACGCCAGCTAGCTTCGCCGATGACGCGGCTAGCCATCCCTCGGCGCCACTGGCGTTTCATTGGCAAGCGTGTGCTTATTGCGGTTTGCTGGCCGATGTGCCGGTGGTGCCAGGTGCTGCAACATTGTTTGCCGTGCCGCTGCTCCCAGCGTTCTCAAAGGCCTTGGCCGGTGCCACAGCCAGCCTCCATTACCTGAACCCTCTCATCGCTGCGCAACCCCGCGCGCCACCTGTTCTCGCTTGATTGCTGCCGCTGCTGCGTGCTTGATATGCGGCGGAGATTGATCTGCGTGATCTGCGCCTGGCAAGCAGACGCAAGCAGACTCAAGCAGACGTACCAAAGCGCGGCGGCAGCCAGTACGCAACACCATTCCGGCGGGCATCGCTGATGCTGCGCCAGCCTATGTAGTGAATGCATTTTTAACGGAGAGATTGAAAATGAAAGCAACTCTGATTCAACTGGGCGCGGCGCTGGCCGTTGCAAGCGTGGCGTTGAATGCTCAAGCGGCGGATGTGCGCGTCGATCAATGCTGGATTCGCGCGATGCCAGGAACGACGCCATCAGCGGCCTATTTCGAACTGCATAACGACAGCGCGGCTACCCGCACACTGACAGGCGTCAAAACCGCCGCTTTTGGCATGGTGATGATGCATCAGACGCAAACCAATGGCAGCACCTCGACGATGGTTCACGTAGCCTCTGTGCCGGTGCCTGCCAACGGCGCGGTGAGCTTTGCGCCGAAGGGTTATCACGTGATGCTGGAGCGTCCAGCGGAGCCTTTGAAGGTTGGTTCGACGCTGCCCCTGACGATGACATTCGATGACAACTCCAGCGTTAGCGTGAGTTGCGCGGTCAAGTCGCCGGCCACCATGGGGCAAGCGGCCCACTAACGCATGGGCGCGCGCAGGCTGTGCGGCTGGCTGGTGATTTGACTAGTGGCCTGCTTAATAGCCTGCTGAATGCGCGTGCTAGCTGGATGACAGCACACGCACCGCTGATTTCTGGCCAGCACGGCCTTCCGTTGAACTGCACCTCAAAAGCTGGACATTGCGTCAGCCTTTGAGGTGCAGTTCACGTTTAGCGAGGCGTTTTTATGGCCCCGGCTAGTGCTGCACTTGTTGGCCTGTCTGTGCAGCGTGGCTCTGTGGGTTTTCTATGCACTAGCAGGCTGTTGAAAAACGTTCCAGGAGGGGTAGCGCTGAAAATATCGACCTCTCAAAATGGCCTATCTGCCGCTCGCGCAATTCGGGTAAGGGATGCAGCACCCCCAAATGTGGGTTGCAGACGCCCGTCAAAACAGTTTTTCAACAGCTTGCTAAACAGCGCGCTGAGACGTTGCGCGCTTCAGCGCACACGTGGCGGGAGGATAATCGGCCCTTCGCCGCTGCCCAGCCATTGGGTGATGTCCCGGCTCATGCGTTGTCCATTTCGTCGCAAAGGAGCAGAGCGTCATGTATGAAGACCGGATTCGCTGTGCCGCTGTACGTAACAAAATCACGTCCGCTGCCGAGGCGGCGTTGTTGATTCAGGATGGCATGTGTGTCGGTGCCAGCGGCTTTACCCGCGCAGGGGATGCCAAGGCGGTGCCACTTGCGCTGGCTGAACGGGCGCGCACCGAAGCGGGCCCGCTGCGCATCACGCTGATTACCGGTGCTTCGTTGGGGCACGACGTTGACCGGACGCTGACCGAAGCCGGTGTGCTGGCCCGCCGCATGCCGTTTCAGGTGGATACGACCTTGCGCCAGGCGATCAATCGCGGCGAGGTGATGTTTGTCGATCAGCATTTGTCCGAGACCGTCGAAATGCTGCGCGCCAACCAGCTTGGCAAGCTCGATGTGGCGATTATCGAAGCCGCTGCCATCACCGAAAGCGGGGGGCTGATCCTGACGACCTCAGTGGGCAATTCGGCGAGTTTTGCGATTCTTGCTGACAAGGTGATTGTTGAAATCAACCTGGCACAGCCGCTCGCGCTTGAGGGGCTGCATGACATCTGGATTCCCGGGCGGCGGCCACATCGTGAGCCGCTGCCGATTGTTGCTGTACGCGACCGGGTTGGCACCGTTGCCGTCGAAATCCCCCCTGAAAAAATCGCCGCGATTGTCATCACGAACATGCCGGATAGCCCGTCGACGGTGCTGCCCGCCGATGAGGAAACCGCGTTGATCGCTGGGCATTTGATTAATTTTTTGCAGCGTGAGATGGCTCATGGGCGGATGCCGTCGCCGTTGCCGCCATTGCAGGCGGGCATTGGCACGATTGCCAATGCGGTGCTGGCGGGGTTTGCCGCAGCGCCGTTCGAGCCGTTCGAAATTTATTCAGAAGTGCTGCAAGACTCAACCTTTGATCTGCTGGATGCGGGCAAGGTGACCTTTGCCTCGGGCGCGTCGATCACCCTGTCGGCCACGCGTCAGCAGCAGGTGTTCAGCGAGCTTGAACGCTACCGGGAGCGGCTGGTGCTGCGGCCGCAGGAGGTTAGCAACCATCCCGAGGTGATTCGCCGGCTTGGGCTGATTGCGCTGAATACCGCGCTCGAATTCGACATCTACGGCAATGTGAATTCGACCCATGTGGGTGGCACGCACATGATGAATGGCATCGGTGGCTCGGGTGATTTTTCGCGCAATGCTTCGTGCGCGATTTTCGCCACGAAGTCGATCGCCAAGGGTGGACGTATTTCGAGCATCGTGCCGATGGTGCCGCATTGCGATCACAACGAACACGATGTCGATGTGGTGGTGACCGAGCAGGGGCTGGCGGATCTGCGGGGCCTCGCGCCACGGGAGCGCGCGACGCTGATTATCGAAACCTGCGCTCATCCGCTGTACCGCGATCTGCTGCGCGATTATTACCAGCAGGCATTGCGCCGTGGCGGACAAACCCCTCATTGCCTGGAACAAGCTTTGAGCTGGCATATCCGCTGCAATGAAACCGGTTCGATGCTGCCGTTGCATAGCTAACGCACCTGACCGTGAATGCAGCGAACGCAGCAGCGGTTTGCTGAACGCTTGGCGAGGTGCGTGAAGGGTGGTGCGTGACGAGCCGCCGCAAGTGTTTCCTGCAGCGTATGACGGAGCCCTGGCAGCCCCGTCACGTGTTGCCGCAAGCTGAAACATCCCCTCACTCCGGCGCTGGTTCAGCTTCCTGCGCCACCCAACTAACACTCGACACGCCTTTTTCCATGCTGAGACGGCTCGCCATCCGTTCGAGCTTCGGCTGGTCTTTAGGGTGGAGCTTGAAATGCGCGCTCACGCGCAGGCGCGCTGGTTGTTGTGGCTGCTGCGGCATGTCCTCGCTGCTCAAGCTCTGAAATGACAACGGCATCGCATACATCGAATTCGACAATGCCGTGCGGATATGAATTTCATCTTCCTCGCGGCACACCACGGTCAGCACGTATACGCAGACGAGGTCGGCGTTGGTCACCGAACTGGCATTAATCAACCGGCTGATTTCGCGCAGCACGGTATTCGTCAGCAAGACGGTCACCGTGCCCGCGATGGCCGGGCCGTAATGTCCCGCGCCGCAGAGCACGCCCACCGCAGCCGAACACCACAAGGTCGCGGCTGTGTTGATGCCTTGCACGGAACCTTTGTCGCGCATGATGACGCCGCCACCGAGAAAGCCCACGCCAGACACGACATAGGCGGCGATTTGCGTCACGCCTGCTGTGCCATTGCCTGTGAGCACGCCTAATGTGACGAACAGGCAGGCACCGCTGGAAACCAGCGTAATGGTGCGGAGTCCCGCCATGCGCTGGCGGATCTGGCGCTCGACGCCAATGGCGACGCCGCAGGCGAAGGCGGCCAGCAGCCGCAAGATGAATTCGACAGTCATGAAAAAGCTGCCTCCAGTGAAATGGGTGAAGGAAGCACGGGCTCATGGCTGCGCAGGCGGGTCATGCCCGGTTACGCTTCAGGCCGCACCTGACAGGGGCAGGCACAACTGGGCGAATCACGGGTGACAACGCGCATGGGAGGCAGCACTTAGGCGACGCGCACGTTTTGCCGTGGAGGCAAGACGGCGGCAGAGGAGGAATCTGGCGGGAAGGTCTTGCCGTTCAGGCAAAGGGGTCAAACGAGGGTGGGTGACTACAGCAGTCCAAGGTCAGTTATCCCAAAAATGAAGTGGCAGATTTTAGGCGGCGGCTTAAGGCGGCGTCAACCCGTAAGCGCTTCCAGACGAGGGTGGATGAGAGGGTGAATGAGGGTGAGGTATTAGCGAGAAGGGCCGGAGAAAAAATAGGGCTCTAATATGCAGCGCGAAATATAAATGAAATCAAAAAATTAGATATGACGGGGTTTGGCTGATTATCTCGATATAAATAGTTTTTCGGTGCTTGACAAGGGGCATCCTGAAAAACACACTAGCCGGTGCATTAAATCTGGTTGAGTGACGCAAGCGTGAACCACCGGTCCATGCGAGTAATTTCAAATCGTCTCTGGCAAAAATGTCGGCCTGTTTGCCAATCTGACCTGCTCTGAATTTGTTTCTGGCGGTTACGTTTTTACCCTCTTCCCGACCTGTTGTCCTGATTGCGTCATTGCCATTTTTATAAAGGCGGCTTGCGGCATGTTGCGCGTGAGCTATCACGGTTATTTATTATTTTTTATATCCATACCACTGAGGTTCACATGAGCAAAAAAGTCGTAGGTCTGCTGGCAGGTGCGTTGATTTCCGCTACGTCGGGCCTGGCTGTCGCCGCGCCTGCAGTGCAGCCCGAGATCTCACAAGTCGCACCGGTTGCCGGGATCGAATTATTCGAGCCGTTCGTTGGCATCTCAACCCTGCAGGCACCTGGTGTCGTGAAATCGGTCAATATGGCCACCCGTGCGGTGACCCTGAGCGATCCAGAGCACGGCAGCGAAGTCACTTTCAATATTGATCCGTCAGGTGGCAATCTGGCCGAGATCAAGCGTGGCAAGACCGTCAATGTGTCGATGTCGCGTGAAGCAATCCTGGGTCATCCAACCGGCGCTACTGGCCAAACCCGAATCACCGTACCAGGCAACAGCGAAAGCATCCTCGCCGTGGTTCAGAGCGTCGATCACAGCACGGGCGTGATCAGCCTGAAAAAAGCGGATGGTTCGGTGTTCCGCATCAAGGGCCGCGAGCCGCTGAAAATGGCCGGTGTCGCAGCTGGCCAGCAAATCATGGTGGTGATGGCAGCGCAGGTTTTCATCTCGATCGCCCCCGCGCATTAAGTAGCTATTAAGCAGCCGCTATAGCCCAATGTTTGACCCTGATGTGCGGCGTATTTGCTGCGCATCAGCCTGCCGGTTAAAGCCCGTCGCACTCAACGTGCGGCGCATGGTTTTAACCGGCAGTTCTGTTTTTATTCCCCCCAGCTTCATTCCCCCCGGCTGGAAGAATGGCTCAGCTAGCTAGGCAGGCACCAGCCGTATCCGGGTGATTTCAGACGGTGCGCCCAGCCGCTTCGGTGGCCCCCAATAGCCAGTGCCACGGCTGGTATATACCCAGAGCGCATCCCAGCGAGCGAGCCCCGCCGTAAATGGCTGTTGCAGCCGCACGAAAAAATTCCACGGAAAAAACTGGCCACCATGCGTGTGGCCGGAGAGCTGTAGCGTAAAGCCCGCTTCGGCGGCTGCCTTGGCGCTGCGTGGCTGATGGGCGAGCAGGATTTTGGTGCTGATCTGGCCTGGTGCCCCGGCGAGCGCTGCGAACGGATCGCTGCGCTGGCTGGGATCGAAGCGGCCGGCTGAATAATCAGTCACGCCTGCAATGACAGCTTGTGCGCCCCGGTGGGTGATAACCACGTGCTGGTTAAGTAGCACCGTCAAGCCCAGACGCCGGAATTCGGTGACCCATGCGTCGGCACCAGAGTAGTACTCGTGGTTGCCGGTCACCAGAAACACCCCGTGACGCGCTTTCAAACCCGCCAGTGGCTGAGTGTGGCGTGCGAGCCGGGGCACGCTGCCGTCGATCACATCGCCGGTAATCGCAATCAGGTCCGGCTCTAGCTGATTCACGGCATTGACGATCGCGTCGACGTAGCCATGCTTGATCGTCGGGCCAACGTGGATATCGCTGATCTGCACGATGGTGAAGCCATCGAGCTCAGGCGGCAGATGTTCAAGCGGCACCTCGACGTTCACCACGCGGGCGCGCCGGCGGGCATTGAACAGGCCCAGCGCCGTCACGAGCAGGGCCAGGATCAGCGTGAATGCCGCTGAAGTAGCGTTCCAGCGTGACCAGTCCAGCGCATGAGGCCAGATGATCCCGGTCAATTTGAGGCCTAACAGGAACAAGTCACGCACGGCAGTCAGGATCAGCAGCGACGAAAAAAAACCCATCGCCAGCAAGCCAATCCACGCGAAGGTCTCGCCCAGCCGGTATTGCTCAATGGAGCGAGCCAGCATGCCGACCGGAATCAGGGCGCATGAAAGCGCCAGCCATGCCACGGCGAGCCCATGGCCCACCGGCCCGACCGGCAAATAGGGCACCAGCCGTAAGCCAACGTAAAGATGCAAAAGAATACCGATGCAGATAACACGGAAAATCAGCGATGGACGGGGCATGGGGCGCGCAAAAAGGACGGGAGCGGATGAGGACGTACTGGGGTTGCGCTTGCAGCAAACATCATTGGCATAAACCAGCGCGCCTGAAAACAGCTGGGGCATTTTAGCGGCAGCGTGGCAGGGGCGCTTGCCTCGTGGCGCAAGCATTGAACCTGCAGCTGATCCGATTGAGCGCCATTAGCAGTGAATTTTATAAATTAGTAAAAATAAAAATAAAGTTTATGCGCATAAGGTTTGAGCGAATAGCGGCGTTATAGGGCTTTAATCCCTTCTTTGCTTAATTGTCGATTTTTGTCTTGAAATTGTGTCTGGTGCAGCTACATCGGCTATTCTCTCGCGCAGCCGCAGTTCATGCGGCTGGCATATCACCGAATGCTGAATTCGCGCTGATTTTTAGCGCCTGAACAAGCGGTCGAACTACCTGTATATGCAGTGATTTATTGCTTACATCATTATTATTTCTGGAATTCGCGCTCATTCCTGCCGTTTAGCCTCTTTCTTGCGCGAACCTTTGCGCTGTATGCATCGCAGGCTATTTGAGGTGTGTCATATAACAGGCGTCACTTTTTTCGGTATCGAGCATTGCGTTTATGTCTTTTCTGATTTTGCTTGTGGAGGATGACCAGCGGCTTTCAGCACTGGTCGCCGGTTATTTGCGCAAACACGGCTATGAGGTGGATGTCGTGCTGAATGGCAAAGATGCCGTGTCAACTATCGTGCGTCGTCGTCCCGATCTGGTAATTCTCGATGTCAATTTGCCAGGCAAAGATGGCTTTCAGATTTGCCGCGAAGCGCGTCAGCAATTCAATGGGGTGATCGTGATCGTGACGGCGCGTGATGAGCCGTTTGATGAAGTGCTCGGATTTGAACTCGGTGCGGATGATTATGTGCACAAGCCGGTCGAGCCACGGATTTTGCTGGCTCGGGTCAAGGCCTTGTTGCGCCGGGTTGGCAGCGCTCGTCCCGCTGAATCTGCGTTGCGCCAAGACCCGGCCTGGGTGGGCGAGGGGCTGAGTGCCCAGCCCGAACGTTATACCTTCGGCAAGTTCGTGATCTGCCGTATGAGCCGGACCGTGACCTTGCCCGATGGCAGCGTGCCTGATCTGACCACCGCTGAGTTCGATCTGCTTTGGGCTTTGGCGCGCAGCGCGGGCGAAGTGGTGAGCCGGGATGATCTGATGCGCCAGTTGCGCGGCGTTGAATTCGATGGACTAGACCGCACTATCGACGGCGGAATTTCAAAGCTGCGGCGCAAGCTGCATGACGACGCAGCAAACCCTCAACGGATCAAAACCGTGCGCGGCAAGGGTTATCAATTCAGCAAGCTCGCCTGGGAATGAGCAGAAGCACCTGCGGGCCAAACCATGCTTGTCCGGGCTATGTGGCAAGGGCCTATGCCACGCTGGGTGGCGTTGATTTACACCGTTCATTCCCGCCGGTGTGTGTTGCCAAAGCGTTGCTCTCATGACTCTGAGCGTGTCAAACGTGCCAAAACCTCGTTTCCTGCGCTATTGCAAATGGCGCTGGCTGAGCTTCCGCCGCGGCTGGGCCAATAGCTCCTGGGCCAAGACGCGCTCGGATCGCATTCCATGCTGGCTACGGTTTTATGTGCAGGCGTATTGCCGTTTGCTGGGGCTGGTGACGGTGGTGGCCACGCTGCCTGTGGTGATGATGCTGTGGCTTGAGCATGTCTCGGGCGAGATATGGCACATATGGCACGCCACGCATCTCGCTGGCGCGGTGCTGGTATTGCTGGCGGTGGTGCTGCTCGCCCCCGCTGTGGCCGCGTATCGCTGGATACGTCCGATATGGCTCGATCTGGTGATGGTGCGTGAGCACAGCATTGATTTTTCCGGTGGCCGCTTTCATACCCGGGCCGGCGTGTCGAACAGCGCTATCAGCGACCCGCTAGCCCGCACGCTGAACCGGGTGGCCGAGCGCATGGAGCGGCTGATCGAGGCGCAACGTGAACTGACCAACGGCATTTCACATGAATTGCGCACACCGCTGGCGCGTGTGCGCTTTGCGCTGGAGATTTTGCGTGAACCGGCTTCGGCGGCTGAATACAGCAGTGCCCTGGCCAGCATTGATCAGGACATGACCGAACTGGATGAACTGATCGACATGAGCCTGACCTACGCCCGGCTTGAATACAGCTCACTCCAGGCGAATCTGGAGCCCACCTTGCTGGCGGCCTGGTTCGATAGCCAGCTTGATGACGCCATGCTGCTTTATTCCGAGCGCGAGATTGTCTGGCGCATCGAGGTCGATCACAGTTTGTGCGTGGAGATGGACCGGCGTTTGATGTCCTGTGCATTGCGCAACCTGTTGCGCAATGCCAGCAAATACGCGCGCTCGACCATTCTGGTCGGGCTGGAAGTGCGGCATGGCCAAGTTGAAATCTTTGTCGAAGATGATGGCGCTGGGGTGCCAGAGAGCGAGTGGGAGCGGATTTTTAACGCGTTTGTGCGGCTTGACCGTCATACCGCCGGATATGGCCTCGGGCTGGCGGTGACGCGTCAGGTGCTGCATGCGCATCGAGGGCGCATTCGTGTGACTGCGCCGCTGCGCTTGCCGGGGGCGCGCTTCGAGTTGAGCTGGCCAGGCGGCATGGCGGGCGTGGCCTCCCAGCTTGGCGGCGCACGGAGCGCCGTCTCGTTCTAGTACGTATGCCCTAGCTGAAAGTAGAAGTTGTAGCGCCCGCCCGGGGCGAAGGCGATGCCGACATACAGCGGCCCAAATGCGCTGGTGGCGGCGGTGAACAACGTGGCGCTGCGCTTGAGTGGCGAGCTGCCAATCTCTGTGGCGCGCTCCCACACATTGCCCGCTTCCAGACTCACGCCTGCAAACAACGCCCGGATGGGCGACGCGTTAAATGTCGCCAGTTGGTTCATGTAAGTCACCTGGGCATACAGCACCGAGTTGCCCGACAACTGGTCAGCCGCATAAGCCGATAAATGCTGGAAGCCGCCCAGGGTGAAGCCCAGCGGATTGACAGGATTGGGCCCGCCGAAATCGTTGCCCGCTTCGAGGCTGGCATTCACGCTATGACGCCCGATGCTCGCCGCGACGATGCCTTTGGCGTACACCTCGGTATAGCGCTCGCTGGGGGCAAAGAGCGACTGCTCGGCGCGGACTTCGGCGAAGTAGCCTTTGCGGGCAAAGAGCGGATCGTCCAACTGGTCAATCACGAGGCGTGCCCGCAGGCTTAACTGGCGGCCGTAGTAATTCGGAAACTTGTGGACGATGCCAAACAATGCAGAGGGCAACTGATACTCCGGGCTGGCCGAGCCGTGCGCGTAGGCCACGCCAATCCGGAAGTCGCCCAGGCGGGCCAGCGGCAGGCCGAAATCCAGCCCGGCCCGTTCGGTCTGGAGGTAGTACTGCGTGACTTTCTGGCCGCTGCCGGGGTCGTAGAGATTGGCGTAACGGCGTTGAAACTCCAGGTACGGCGCGATGTAGTAACCCACCTTGTCTGACAGCGGCTGACGCAATTCGGCATGCACGTTCTGCAAGTCGCTGCCGAGCGTGCTGTCTATCCGGCCTTCCAGCCCTGCGCTGGTGAGCCATGGACGGCGGTAGCCCAGATGGAGGCGGAAGCCGCCTTCGTCGGTTGAACTGCTCGACAAGCCCAGGCCGAATAGCAGGAAGTTAGGACCCCAGTATTTATCCTGAGCATCGAGCACCAGGCGGTGCGTGCCGCCATCGCTGATGAGCTGCTGACGGACGCTTTCGAGGTTGCCTGCGGTGGTGAGGGTCAGCAGATCCCGATTGATTGCCTGGGCGTCGTACAGATCGCCGGGTTTCACATGAAGCGCATTGCGTACATATTCTTCTGGCACTGAGCCGTGCGAGGTGATTTCGATGCTGGTGAGGCGCACGGGTTTCGCGGCTAGTGGTGCATGTGCGGCGCGATATTGGGCGTATTGCCCGGGTGTCAGTGCCAGATGCTGGAGCTGCGGTAACGCGGCACGGGCGGCGGCCTCGCCAGCGGCAATGGCTTCGTTCGCGCGGGAAAAACTGGTGAAGCTCAGCGTGCCCAGGTCAGGGGTGATGAGCGTGTCCTGCGGGTTGAGTAATGCGCGCTGACGCGTCACGTTTTGCCGGATCAGGATGCCGATCATCTGCTGCATGACATCGGCCGGGGAAGCGAGGGCATCTAGCGCGCGCAGCGGCGAGCCAATATCGACCGCGATCACCACGCCGGCACCCATCTGGCGCGCGGTTTCGACCGGTAGATTGCTGACCAGCCCGCCATCGACAAGGGTACGGCCATCGACTTCGGCGGGCGCGAATAAACCCGGCATGGCCATGCTGGCCCGGATCGCCTGGGGTAATGCGCCTTGTTCGAGTACGACCTCTTGCCCGGTCTGGAGATCGGTGGCAATCGCCCGGAATGGAATCGGCAACTGGTTGAACGAACGGTTGCTGGCAGCGCTGCTGGTCCAGTCTTGCAGCAGCGCTTGCAGACGATTGCCCTGGACCAGGCCAGCGGGCAGCTTGAAGCCCTTCGCGCCATAACCGAAAGAAAGACTGCTGACATAGAGCCGCTCGTCTTCGCGTTGCGCTTGCGGCAGTGCGGGGCGCTCGGTGACGTCGAACGCGATGTCCGCCAGATTGACGCCAGACAGACGCTGCTCCATGTCATGCGCATCCATACCGGTGGCGTATAGCCCGCCGACCACCGCGCCCATGCTGGTGGCGGCGATGCAATCGACAGGAATGCGGTTGTCTTCGAGTACTTTCAGCACGCCGATATGAGCGTAGCCGCGCGCACCGCCGCCCGAGAGCACGAGGCCGACTGCTGGGCGGCCAGACTTGCCGGCCGTGGCACTGCAGGCGGTTTCTGCCGCGTGGGCGCGTGGGGTGAACCAGGTGCCGCACGCGATGAGGGCAATGAAGATGACGCGCGCCATGAGCATGGTGCGCGAGTGCTGCGCTGTACGTGACGCCTTACCGGTGGTTCTGGTGGCTTGGATGGACAGGCTGCTGAGGTGGGCCGGCGCTCGCATCATCAGCGTTTTGAACAGAAAGAAAAGCGAGAGATTACAGGGTTTTACGTGCCAGGCACGAGAATGGCGCGTTTGGCTGGCGTGGTCACGCCGCAGGCAAATAGGGCGCTGGCATGGTGCTCGCGGGACGGGTAATACGTGAAAAATCTGGCACGAAAAAGGCTGGCATGCGCGCTTGCGCGATGCCAGCCTGGGGTGCCCTACAGCTTGCCTTTACTACTTACTACAACCCACTCCTACAACCCGCCCATGCACAGATACTTGATGACGACGTAATCGTCGACGCCGTAGTGCGAGCCTTCACGACCTAGGCCCGATTGCTTGACCCCGCCAAACGGTGCGACTTCATTCGAAATCAGGCCGGTGTTGATCCCCACCATGCCGTATTCCAGCGCTTCAGCCACGCGCCACACGCGGCCAATATCGCGGCTGTAGAAATACGACGCGAGGCCTGATTCGGTGTCGTTTGCCATCCTGATTACTTCTTCGTCCGACGAGAAACGGAACAGCGGGGCAAGCGGCCCGAAGGTTTCATCGCGGGCGACTTTCATGTCGGAGGTGACGCCAGTCAGCACGGTCGGCTCAAAGAAGCCATGGCCCAGTGCATGACGCTTGCCGCCCGCCATGACATGGGCCCCTTTGGCGAGGGCGTCTTCGATATGCGCTTCGACTTTTAGTACCGCAGCTTCGTTGATGAGCGGGCCTTGCGTGACACCGGCTTCGGTGCCGAGACCGACCTTCAGCTGACCGACCGCGGCGCTCAGTTTCGTGGCGAACGCGTCGTAAATCCGCTCGTGGATATAAAAGCGGTTGGTACACACACATGTCTGGCCGCTATTGCGGTACTTCGATGCAATCGCACCCGCGACCGCTGCGTCCAGATCCGCATCTTCGAACACGATGAATGGCGCGTTGCCGCCCAGTTCCAGCGAGACTTTTTTCACGGTCGGCGCGCATTGCGCCATCAGCAGGCGGCCAATCGCGGTTGAGCCGGTGAACGACAGCTTGCGCACGACCGGGTTGCTGGTCATCTCGCCGCCAATCGCTTTGGGCTCGCCGGTAATCACGCTGAAAATGCCCGCTGGCACACCCGCGCGTTCGGCTAGCACGGCCAGCGCTAGTGCGGAGAACGGTGTGGCTTCGGCGGGTTTGACGATGATCGGGCAGCCTGCCGCAAGCGCTGGGCCGACCTTGCGGGTAATCATCGCGGCGGGGAAATTCCACGGCGTGATGGCTGCGCAGACACCGATCGGCTCTTTGGTGACAATCAGGCGGCGGTCGGCGGCGACGGTCGGCAGTGTGTCGCCATTGATGCGTTTGGCTTCTTCAGCGAACCATTCGAGAAATGAGGCGGCGTACTGGATTTCGCCTTTGGCTTCCGCGAGCGGCTTGCCTTGCTCGGTGGTCAGGATCAGTGCGAGATCGTCCGCGTGCTGCAGCATCAGATCGTGCCATTGGCGCAGGATCGCGCCGCGCTGCTTGCCAGTGAGCGCGCGCCACGCGGGCCAGGCTTCGTTGGCGGCTTCGATGGCGCGGCGGGTTTCGGCCGCACCCATGCGTGGGATGGTGCCGACGGGTGCGCCCGTAGCGGGATTGACGACATCGAGTGTGGTGTTGTCGTCCGCAGCCTGCCATTGACCGGCCAGATACGCCTGGTTTTTTAGCAGGGTGGGATCTTTCAATGCGAGCAGAGCGATTGACGGGTTCATGGTGGGAGGAATGAGGAGGAGCGTGAAGGGAACATCGCCGCCGGAACGGCGATCACGGTGCGGCACATGCAAATGCAGCAAATACAAACGCAAATACAAACGCAAATACAAACGCCAACGGTGGCCAATAGCGGCAAACGGCGATGCAAACAGCGCAAACATTAAAGCCAGCGGCCGCGTGGTGCAGGCAACGCGGTACCGCTGGCTAATGCGGCAGACGGGTGGGCGGCTAGCCCGCCCGCGTGATGTTACTCGCCGTATCAACCGGAGCTGCTTAGCCTTTGGCGCTTGCTTTCAGCACGTCTTCGAGGATGCCGATGGCTTCGTCGAAAACCGCTTGCTGGATGGTGAGCGGGAACAGGAAGCGCACCACATTGCCATGTACACCGCAGACCAGCAACAGCAGGCCGCGTTCCAGTGCTTTGGTCTGTACCAGCTTGGTGAAGGCCGTATCCGGCTCATTCGTGCCTGCCTTGCAGAACTCGACGGCGATCATCGCGCCGGGGCCGCGCACATCGCTGATTTGCGGCACGCTGGCTTGCAATGCGATCAACTTGTTTTTCAGCTGGTCGCCCAACGTCGTGGCGCGCTCGCACAGTTTTTCTTCGTCGATGATGCTCAACACTGCGTGTGCCGCCGCGATGGACAGCGGGTTGCCCGCATAGGTGCCACCTAGCCCGCCAGGTGCGGCGGAATCCATGATTTCCGCGCGGCCGACTACGCCTGACAGCGGCATGCCGCCCGCGAGGCTCTTGGCCATCGTCATCAGGTCGGGCACGACATCGTAGTGTTCCATCGCAAAGAGCTTGCCGGTGCGGGCAAAGCCGGTTTGCACTTCGTCGGCAATCAGCAAGATGCCGTGTTCATCGCACAGCTGGCGCAGCGCGCGGACGAAATCAGCTGGCGCGGCATAAAAACCGCCTTCGCCTTGCACCGGTTCGAAGATGATGGCGGCGACGCGTTTGGGGTCGACGTCAGCCTTGAACAGCAGTTCGATGGCCTTGATCGAATCAGCGGTGGTTACGCCGTGCAGCGGGTTCGGGAACGGAGCATGGAACACGTCGGACGGGAACGGACCAAAGCCGATTTTGTATGGGGCGACCTTGCCGGTGAGGGCCATGCCCATCATCGTGCGGCCATGGAAGCCGCCGCTGAATGCGATCACGCCCGGGCGGCCAGTGGCGGCGCGGGCGATCTTGATGGCGTTTTCGACGGCTTCAGCGCCGGTGGTGAAGAAGGCGGTTTTCTTGGGGAATTTGCCGGGGGCGCGCTGGTTGATGGCTTCAGCCAGTTCGACATACGACGCATACGGCACGATCTGGTAAGCAGTGTGGGTGAATAGGTCGAGCTGCTCACGGATGGCGGCGACGATCTTCGGATGGCGGTGGCCGGTATTGCACACGGCGATGCCTGCTGCGAAGTCGATAAAACGGCGTCCTTCGACGTCCCACAGCTCGGAATTCTCTGCCCGCGCTGCGTAAAAATCACACATCACGCCCACGCCGCGCGGCGTGGCGGCGTTCTTGCGGTTTTGCAGATCAGCATTTTTCATGATTGGCTCCTTCACACTTGGGTTGTCGGATGCGCGCGGAACGCGGCTCGTGCCGTGACTATAATCAGGTTTGGCTCTCAAAATTAGAGCCATTTCGATAAATATTCAGGAGCCACTTATGCGGACCAGCGTGCTTTCCGACTGGCTGGCGCAGCGTCTTGAGCGGGGCGGCGGCCAGCCGTTGTATCGCCAGTTGCACCATTTGCTGCAGCAGGCGATTTTGTCGCGCGAGCTGCCTGCGGGCAGCAAAGTGCCTTCGTCGCGGCTGCTGGCAGCTGAGCTGGGCATCGCGCGCAATACCGTGACGCAGGTGTACGAACAACTCGTGCTGGAGGGCTATGTGCACTCGGCGAGCGGGCGCGGCACGTTTGTGGCTGATAGCGCGCCGGATGAAATCGTCGGCGCGTCGGGCGTGGAGCACACGCCACTGGTGTTGTCCGCGCTTAGTCCAGCGGCGCTGGCACCGCTAGCACCACTAACACCATTGGCACCGCTGCCGCCTGCGGTAACACAGACGCTGTCGCAGCGCGGCACCCGGCTGGTGGCGGGCGCGGGCGTGTCGAAACGGCAAGGCGGCGCGTTCATGCCAGGCGTGCCGGATGTGACGCGGTTTCCGGCGCGCGTGTGGGCCCGTCTGCATAACAAGTACTGGCGCAGGCTGCGCCCCGATCTGCTGACTTACGCGCCAGGCGGCGGGCTGGCGCTGCTGCGTCATGTGCTGGCCGACTATCTGCGCACTTCGCGCTCGGTCCGTTGCGCCCCGGAGCAGATCATCATCACGACCGGGATTCATCAGTCAGTCGATCTGGCCGTGCGCTTGCTGACTGACCCAGGAGATCTGATCTGGACCGAAGATCCGTGCTACTGGGGCGTGCGCAGTGTGCTGCATGTCTCGGGCCTGGAGACGCGGCCGATTGCGGTCGATGACGAAGGCATTAACCCTTCTCCCGATGATTTGCAGCATCCGCCGAGGATGATGCTGGTGACGCCGTCGCACCAGTACCCGCTGGGGATGGTGATGAGCCTCGCGCGGCGCAGGATGCTGCTGGAATACGCGCGCCAACAACAGTGCTGGATCATCGAGGACGACTACGACAGCGAGTACCGCTATGGCAGCCGTCCGCTAGCGTCGTTGCAGGGGCTGGATACGGCGGGGCAGGTGATCTACGTCGGCAGCTTTGGCAAGACGCTGTTTCCGGGCTTGCGCATGGGTTACCTGGTGGCCCCCGAAGGGCTGGCCGAACGTTTTGCGACGGCTAGCGCGGAGTTGTACCGGGAAGGGCAATTGCTGCAACAGGCGATGCTGGCGGAATTTATCGCCGAAGGGCATTTCACCTCGCATATCCGCAAGATGCGAGCGCTCTATGGCCAGCGGCGCGGTGCGCTGCTCGAAGCCGTGGCGCAGCGCTACGGCACCGCGCTGCCGACGCTGGGGGGCGATGCGGGCTTGCATCTGGTCTTGCAACTGCCGCCTGGCGTCGATGACCGGGCGGTGGCCATGGCGGCGCTGGAACGCAATATCGTCGTGCGGGCGTTGTCGGGCTATTACGCCGAGGCGTCACGCGCCGCGCCGGGCCTGCTGATGGGTTATGCCTGTGTGCCGGATGAAGAGATCGCGCCGGCGTTCAGCGTGCTGGCCGATGCGCTGGATGTGACGCTGAAAGGGATACGGTGAATGGCGGGCATCAATCGCGTTGGTGTTGGTGTTTGCGCATAGCGTTGGTGCATAGCGAGACGCCGCCTGAAAATGCACGCCGCAAGCCAGCCATCGACACGGATTCGCCATAATGGTGCCCCCGCTCCCTGACGGAATGCCGCTATGACTGAGTCTGTTGCTTCTTCTGTGCTTGCCGCTCCGGTTTCCCCTCCTGCTGATGCTTCTTCCTCGCTTGCCGTGCCCGCCCCTCGTCTGACCAGCCTGTCACATGGCGGTGGCTGCGGTTGCAAGATCGCCCCTGGGGTGCTGGCCGAGCTACTTGAGCGCCATGTGCCACTGCCTGCTTTCCCGCATTTGATCGTGGGCCCCGATACCGCTGATGACGCCGCGGTGTATCGCCTGAACGACGAACAGGCGCTGATTGCCACCACCGATTTCTTTATGCCGATCGTTGACGATCCGTATGACTTTGGCCGTATCGCGGCAACCAACGCGCTCTCGGATGTGTATGCGATGGGCGGCCGGCCGATTCTGGCGCTGGCGCTGGTTGGGATGCCCATCAGCGTGTTGCCGCACGGCGTGATCGCAGCGGTGCTGCGCGGTGGCGAGGATGTGTGCGCTGAGGCGGGCATCCCGGTCGCAGGCGGGCATTCGATTGATTCCGTCGAACCGATTTACGGCTTGGCCGCGCTGGGCCTGGTGCATCCGCAGTACGTCAAGCGCAATGCCACGGCGCAAGCGGGCGATGTGCTGGTGCTGGGCAAGGCGCTGGGTGTCGGTGTGCTGTCAGCAGCGCTGAAAAAAGACCAGCTCGACGCCAGCGGCTATGCCGCGATGATCGCCACCACAACCCAGCTCAATCGCCCCGGGATCACGCTGGCCATGCTGCCGGGAGTGCATGCGTTGACCGATGTAACGGGTTTTGGCCTGCTGGGCCATACGCTGGAGCTGGCCCGCGGCGCACAACTCACTGCTCATCTGGACTACGCAGCGCTGCCCTGGCTGCCGGGCGTCGAAGGTTTGGCCCGCGCCGGGGTGTTCACCGGCGCATCTGGCCGCAACTGGGCGGCGTATGGCGCGGAGGTGACGCTGGATGAAGCGCTGCCCGTGATGGCGCAAACCTTGCTGACGGATCCGCAGACGTCTGGCGGCTTGCTGGTGGCGTGTGCCGCCGAAACCGTGCCCGAGGTGCTGGCGGTATTTCGCGAGGAAGGCTTCGCGGCCGCCTCGGTGATCGGTGAGATGCGCGCGGGGGCCGCGCGCGTGGTGGTCACCTGAGTTTTCGTGCCTGGTGCGTGTCTGGCGTGATGGTGTGACGGTGGCCGTGCCATCACGCATCACGCCATCGCGTCAGGCTTGTCACACTTTTCACGCTGTTGCGGCACTGGTTTTTCACGCTTTCACGCTCTCACGTCTTCCCTCTCACATCACGGGCTAGCCGCTGTGTGGCAGCGGCAGGTTATGCCGTGCCTGACCGTCATCGCTCGCGTCGTGCGAGGCGTTTCCAATCCTCCGTTTTCTGGCTTTTCTGACAATGAAAGAAGAATCACCCAAGGCGATTTTTTACGCGCTGGCCGCGAATTCCGGCATCGCGGTGTGCAAGTTTGTTGCCGCTGCGTTGACGGGCTCGGGCTCGATGTTTGCTGAAGCGATTCATTCGAGCGCCGATTGCGGCAACCAGTTGTTGTTGCTGTTCGGCCTGCGTGCGGCGCGTAAGCCTGCGAGCGAATTGCATCCGCTAGGCGCGGGCCGCGAAATTTATTTCTATGCGCTGATCGTCGCGTTGCTGCTGTTTTTTGCGGGTGGCGCGTTCTCGGTTTACGAGGGGGTACACCGGTTGCTGGTGCCGGAGCCGCTGTCGCATGCGTATGTCGCGTTAGCGGTGCTGGGGGTTTCCGTGGTGCTGGAAGCGCTCTCGCTGGCGGGCGCGTTGCGCGAGATTCGCCGCCATAACCCCGGACAGTCGCTGTGGCGCTGGTTCCGCGAGACGCGTGAATCCGAATTGCTGGTGGTCGCGGGTGAGGACGTCGCAGCTCTCGCTGGGCTGGTGATGGCGTTTGCCGCCGTGCTGCTGACGATGCTGACGGGCAATCCGTTGTACGACGCGCTGGGTTCGATTGGCGTGGGGGTGTTGCTGATGGTGATTGCCTGGGCGGTGGCGCGTGAAGTGAAGTCGATGCTGCTGGGCGAATCCGCCAGCCCAGCGGTGCGACGCGCGATTGAAGCGCATTTGCGGGCCCGCCCGGAGGTGACCGGCATCATCAATCTGATTACGTTGCAGTGGGGCCGCCACGTGGTGGTGGCGGTGCAGGCGGAGATGGTGGATTACCCCAGCGGCCGCGCACTGATTGACGCGATCAATGTGATCGAAGCCGATCTGCAACTGAGTTTTCCGCAGGTGCGGTGGGTCTTTTTTGAGCCGGAGGTCCGGCGTTAGGGCGTGGGTTTGCCCGTTTTACTGGAGGCCATCCGGCTCACTCACTCACGCTTTGATCCAGGCATGCGTGCTTCGGACACGGACGATGCTCATGGCTTCTTTCAAGAACTCGTCCGCTTCGGCTGCGGTTTTTACGCCGAGCATGACGGATGCGAACGTTCTGTTTTTGTAAACCATCACGGCGTGCGCTATTGGCGTCCGGCCAGCTCTGAATTCATTGACGAGCTTGCGATAGGCCTCCAGCGAGGCGATCGATGACAGCAGTGTTTCGTCGGGCTGCCACGCGTCAATGTTGCCGCCCCACCACCGGGTACTGGCACTTGCGATTAATGCCACCACCACGCGCCGGTTCGCCTCGGTCCGGCGTGCCCGGTCTAGCGCCGCACCTAACGAGTCGGCAGCGGACATCCCCTGTTTCATTTCAGTTGTGCCCTGAGTGTTGAAGCTTGTTGAGCCTGCGCGGAAAGTAACGGTGCGCTGCATCGTCGTGCGTGTGGCGCTGCTGGTTTTCGGCTGAGGGCCGGGACGCGGCCGTCGTTTTTGTCACCTGTGCCATGTCCCTGGAAAAATCCAGAGCTAGCTAGCAGAACGCTCTCGCCGCTGCCCCGCGTGCCTCGCATTATCTCGAAAAAGTGGTCGTGGCGGAACGGGAAGTGGGGGATCTCGCCCGTGATGGAACCTGGGCGAGACATTTTGTTACCTGGCAAGCGGGCAAAATCCGGATCAATTCATGGAGTGAAATTTCCGGCTGGTTAAAGTTCGATGTTTTAAAAACTGCTTTTTCTATTGAATAATTTTTGATTTTTCTTTTAATTAATTTATTTAAACAATGGCTGGAAATTTAAGGCTGTTTGAAGCCCTCCGGGGTAATAAAACATCATCGAATGGCTGCGCCAGAGTATTTCAAATAAACCGTTCAACGCATGGTCCGGAGGGGTTTTCGACGCAAGATTTACGGGCTGAGCGGAACAAAACCGATAGCGAGATACAAATCTCGTCTCAGGCGCTCAAGAAAGCCTAATGGCGCTGGGCTGACAGGCCCAATTCAGCTGCTGCTAGTTTTTCAAGCACCGGGTGAGGGCGGCTTTCATTGCGTCTTATCCCGGGGTTTCATCTCGATACGGCATCCCGATGATCGCTTGCGCTTTCAGCGTCTCCAGCAAAATCACGCCATTCAGGTGGCCATCCCGCAGAGCGCTTGCGCTGCCAGGCTTCAAGCCACCCACTCCGGCAGCACAGGCGTGGCCAGCGGCGAACCGGCTTCTTCCAGTTCGGCAAAGGTGCGCTTGGTGCACGCGTTGCCGAGGCTGGCGCGTCCGCTTAATAGCTCGCACCGGTCAAAGCGCTCAGCGATCCAGTCCACAAACACCCGCACTTTCGGCGACAAGTGCCGGCTATGCGGATACACCACCGAGATCGGCATCGGCAGCGGCTTGATATCTGGCAGTACCTCCACCAGCTCACCCGACTGCAGCTGCGGCAGCACCATGTAACGCGCGGGCTGGATCAGTCCAAAACCCTCCATGCCGCAGGTCACATAAGCATCGGCGTCGTTGACGGCGACGATGCCCTTGATCTTCACCGAGACTTCCTTGCCCTCCACCAGAAAGGTCCAGTCCATCACGCGGCTGGTGCGGCTGGAAAAATAATTCACCGCCTTGTGCTGCGCCAGATCAGCCAGCGTGCGTGGAATGCCATAGCGCCGCAAATAATCAGGCGAGGCGCACGAGACGCCTTGAAACAGTCCGATCCGGCGTGCCACTAGCGACGAATCCTGCAGTTCACCCACCCGCACCACGCAATCCACCCCTTCTTGCAGCAGATCGACCGGACGGTCAGTCAGGCCCAGTTGCAAGTCGATATCCGGGTAACGGAGGTGGAATTCACATAACTGGGGAATCACCAGCAAACGGCCGATTGAGCCCGGCATGTCGATGCGTAGCTTGCCGTGCGGCTTCTTGTTGCCGCTTTGAAAGCTGCTCTCGGTTTCTTCGACGTCGGCGAGGATGCGCACGCAACGCTCGTAATACGCCGCCCCGTCGGGCGTCAGCGACAGGCGGCGCGTCGTGCGATGCATCAGGCGGGTGCCGAGAAACGCTTCGAGATTCTGAATGATGGTTGTGACCGACGCGCGGGGCAGGTCGAGGGTTTCCGCTGCCCGCGTGAAGCTGTTGGTATCGACCACCCGGGTGAAGACTTGCATGGCCTGTAGACGGTCCATCGCGGTACTCCGAAAGAGCCAGCGCTTCTGGGCTTCGCCGCTTTAGCCAGAAAAAGCTTAAGCAAATACGTCAGCCGATTGTTCAGAAGCGCCGAATTGTGTTGCCGGATTATAGGCATTTATCTCGAAATAGGTAGCGCTCACAATTCGCCTCATTCAAGCGTTTAACGCCCTAGTGCGGTTCTTTATGCAAGCCCCTCTGGTTTTTCCCACCGCGTCTGCTGCTGCCGCTGCTGAGCGCGCGGCGCGTGGTGCAGCGGTGCCGCTGGTGGTCAGCGACATGGTGATTGAAGGCCACGCGCAGGCGGTGACATTGCGGCTGTATCGCCCCGCTGAGGCGCAGGGCTTGCCGGTGCTGCTGTATTTCCACGGTGGTGGGTTTATGCGCGGCTCGCTTGATGAAGCCGATGGCAGCGCCCGCTATCTGGCTCGGCATTTGCCTGCGCTGGTGGTGTCGGTGGGGTATTCGCTGGCACCGCAGTTTCCGTTTCCGGCTGCGCCGGAAGATGCGCATCGGGCGGCGCTCTGGGTGCAGCGTCATGCGCGCGCATTGGGTGGCAATCCGAAGCATTTCGCGCTGGCCGGTTACGACGCAGGCGGGCAACTGGCGAATAGCCTGGCTTTTATCGCCCGTGATCGCGGTGATGTGCGTTTTGCCGCCCAGGCGCTGTTTGGGCCGATGCTCGATCCGAGCCTGACGCGCCTGGGCGACGCCGAGAAACTGCGCTCCGATATCACCGCGCGCGAGTGCGCTGCCTGCTACCGCGCGTACTTGCCGGATGCCTCGCAGCGCATGCATCCGTATGCCGCACCGCTCGAATCCATGCGCCTGGCGGGCTTGCCCGCCACCTTGATCCTGACCGCGCAAAACGATGTGCTGCACCGCGAAGCCGAGCACTACGCCAGCCGTTTGATTGAAGCGGGGGTGCTGATCCAGGTGGTGCGTTACCCCGGGGTATCGCATGCCGCGCTTGCAGCGCATCCGGCCGCGCTGCAAGAGACGGTGCGTTTTCTTCGGGGCCGCTTTGATGCTCGTCTTGAGGCCCCTGCGTGGATGCCCGTGCCCCTGCGCTGAATGCTGAATCCTCGTTATTTCACTGATCTGGAGCTTGTCATGTCATTTTTTCCACTGTCCCGCCCCAGGCTGATCGTCGCTGTTCTGGCCGTTGTCGTGATTGCTAGCCTTGGCACGTTAGGTGCGATTCGCGTCGATGCCCGCGCAGACGCTAATGCGGCACCGACCATCGTGCCGGAGGTCAACGTTGCCACCGTGATTGAGCGCACCATCACCGATTGGCAAGCTTATTCAGGACGTCTTGAAGCCATCGAGAAAGTTGAGGTGCGGCCGCAGGTATCCGGCACGCTGGTATCGGTGAATTTCAAGGATGGCGCGCTGGTGAAGAAGGGCGACACGCTGTTTGTGATTGATCCGCGCCCCTACGCTGCCGACGTGGATCGCGCCGCCGCGCAGCTGGCCGCAGCCCAGGCTCGCACCGGTTACACCCAGAGCGACTGGGAGCGAGCTCAGCGTTTGCTCGCGGATAACGCTATTGCCAAGCGCGATTACGAAGAAAAACATAACGCCGCGCGTGAAGCGAGCGCCAATCTCAAGGCGGCACAAGCCGCGCTGGAAGTGGCGCGAATCAACCTCGGCTACACGAAGGTGGTCGCGCCGGTGCCGGGCCGGGTGTCCCGCGCGGAGATCACGGTGGGCAACGTGGTGTCGGCCGGGCCTAACGCGGCGGTGTTGACCACGCTGGTGTCGGTGTCACCGATTTACGCCTCGTTCGATGCCGATGAACAAACCTATCTGCAATACATCAGCCATGCGAGAGATGGCGGCCAGGTGCCAGTGCAACTGGGGCTGGCCAATGAGAGCGGTTATTCGCGTACGGGGTGGGTCGAATCGGTGGATAACCGGCTGGATAGCTCGTCGGGAACCATCCGGGTGCGGGCCCGTTTTGCCAATGACGATGGCGTGCTGTTGCCCGGCTTGTATGCCCGCATCAAGGTGGGCGGCAGTGCGCCGTACCCCGCGCTGCTGATTGATGACGCAGCGGTGGGCACAGATCAGGACAAGAAATTCGTGCTGGTGGTGGGGCGTGATGGGCGTGTTGCTTACCGTGAAGTGACGCTGGGCGACATGCAAGGCGATTTGCGGGTGGTGCGGCACGGCTTGTCGGGCGGGGATCGTATCGTCGTGAACGGGATTCAGCGTGTGCGTCCGGGTGATGCGGTGCAGGCCCATACGGTGCCGATGGCAGGCACTGGTACTGCGGTGGTGGCTGCAACGAGTTCTGTTGCGGCAGAAAAGACGTCAGCTAAAACCCAGACACAAGCGCAGACACAAGCGCAGACACAAGCGCAGACCAAACCCCAGGCTCCAGTGAAAAACCACTCGTGAGCCATTCCGCACGACGTTTTCAGGTAGCGCATCAGCGCCCATCACGCGTCAACTTCAAGAGCTTCCCATGAACATATCCAGGTTCTTTATCGACCGGCCGATCTTCGCGGGCGTGCTATCGGTCGTGATTTTGCTGGCAGGCGTGATCGCGCTTTTCCAGTTGCCGGTTTCGGAATATCCCGAAGTCGTGCCGCCCTCCGTGATCGTGCATGCGCAGTATCCAGGCGCGAATCCGAAGGTGATTGCTGAAGCCGTGGCCGCGCCGCTGGAAGAGCAGATCAACGGCGTCGAAAACATGCTGTACATGCAGTCCCAGGCCAATAGCGACGGCAATCTGACGCTGACGGTGACGTTTCGTCTCGGCACGAATCCCGATCTGGCGGCACAACTGGTGCAAAACCGCGTGAACCAGGCGCTGCCACGTCTGCCGGAAGATGTGCAGCGCCTTGGCGTGACCACCATCAAAAGTTCACCGACGCTAACCATGGTGGTCCACCTGATCTCGCCGAATGACCGCTACGACATGACCTATCTGCGCAACTACGCGCTGCTGAACGTCAAGGACCGGCTGGCGCGCATCCAGGGCGTGGGCCAGGTGCAGTTGTGGGGCGCGGGCGATTACGCGATGCGGGTCTGGCTTGATCCGCAGAAAGTGGCACAGCGCGGCCTGAGTGCTACCGACGTGGTGAATGCGATCCGCGAGCAGAACATTCAGGTGGCAGCGGGCGTGATTGGCGCTTCGCCTTCGGTGCCAGGCACACCGCTGCAACTCTCGGTGAATGCGCGCGGCCGTCTGAAAACCGAAGCCGAATTTGGCGAGGTGATCGTCAAATCATCGCCGGATGGCGGCGTGACTTACCTGCGCGATATCGCCCGGATTGAGCTGGCGGCCTCCGAATATGGTCTGCGCGCGCTGCTCGACAACAAGCCTGCGGTCGCGCTGGCGATCAACCAGGCCCCGGGCGCGAACTCGCTGGCGATCTCCGACGCGGTGCGCTCCCAGATGAAAGAGATCGCCCAGGATTTTCCGGCTGGCGTCGAATACCGCATCGTGTATGACCCGACACAGTTCGTGCGCTCCAGCATCGAAGCCGTGATTCACACGCTGCTGGAAGCGATTGCGCTGGTGGTGATCGTGGTGATCGTGTTCTTGCAGACCTGGCGCGCGTCGATTATTCCGCTGATCGCGGTGCCGGTGTCGATCATTGGCACGTTCTCACTGCTGCTGGCGTTTGGTTTTTCGATCAATGCGTTATCGCTGTTTGGCATGGTGCTGGCGATTGGGATCGTGGTAGATGACGCGATCGTGGTGGTCGAAAACGTTGAACGCAACATTGAAAGCGGCTTGAGCGCGCGGGATGCGACCTACAAGGCAATGCAGGAAGTGAGCGGGCCGATCATTGCGATTGCGCTGACGCTGGTTGCGGTGTTCGTGCCGCTGGCGTTTATGAGCGGCCTGACCGGTCAGTTCTACAAGCAGTTCGCCATGACCATTGCGATCTCAACGGTGATCTCCGCATTTAATTCGCTGACGCTGTCACCGGCGTTGTCGGCCTTGCTGCTGCGCGGTCATGGTGCGAAGGAAGATGCGCTGACGCGCGTGATGAACCGCGTGCTTGGGCCTTTTTTCCGGGGGTTTAACAAGGTTTTTCTGCGTGGCTCGAACGCGTATGGCCGTGGCGTGACTGGCGTGCTGCAGCGCAAGGGCGCGATGCTTGCGGTGTATGCGGTGTTGCTGGCGGCAACGGCGTTTGTCACGCATATCGTGCCTGGTGGCTTTGTGCCCGCACAGGACAAGGAGTATTTGATCGCCTTCGCGCAACTGCCGAATGGCGCTTCACTCGACCGCACGGAAAAAGTGATCCGTGACATGAGCGCGCTGGCGCTCAAACAACCTGGGGTGGAAAGCGCGGTGGCGTTTCCCGGACTGTCGGTGAATGGCTTCACCAACAGCTCAAGCGCGGGGATTGTGTTCGTGACGCTCAAACCGTTCCATGAGCGCGGCAGCAAGACACTCTCCGCAGGCGCGATCGCAGCGGCGCTGAACCAGCAATACGGCATGCTTAAAGATTCGTTTGTCGCGGTGTTTCCGCCGCCACCGGTGCTGGGCCTGGGAACCCTGGGCGGCTTCAAACTGCAGCTTGAAGATCACGGCGCGCTGGGCTATGAGGCGCTGAACCAGGCGACCGAAGCCTTTATCAAGCGAGCCGCAAGCGCACCTGAGCTGGGGCCGATGTTTTCCAGCTACCAGATCAACGTGCCGCAACTCAACGTCGAACTGGACCGCGTCAAAGCCAGACAACTGGGCGTGCCGGTGACGGATGTGTTCAACACGATGCAGATCTATCTGGGTTCGCTCTATGTGAATGACTTCAACCGCTTTGGCCGGGTGTACCAGGTTCGGGTGCAAGCGGATGCGCCGTTCCGGCAGCGTGCTGACGACATCCTTCAACTGAAGACGCGCAATGCCGCTGGCGAAATGGTGCCGCTCTCGGCGCTGGTAGCGGTGAGCCCGACGTATGGGCCGGAAATGGTGGTGCGTTACAACGGCTACACCGCAGCGGATATCAACGGCGGCCCAGCCCCAGGGTTTTCTTCGGGCGAAGCCCAGGCAGCGGTCGAGCGCATTGCCGCGCAAACCTTGCCACGCGGCGTGAAGTTCGAATGGACCGATTTGACGTACCAGCAGATCCTGGCGGGCAATGCGGGGATCTGGGTGTTTCCGGTGAGTGTGCTGCTGGTGTTTCTGGTGCTGGCTGCGCTGTATGAAAGCCTGACGCTGCCGCTGGCGGTGATCCTGATCGTGCCGATGAGTGTGCTGTCTGCGCTGACGGGCGTCTGGCTGACGCAGGGCGACAACAACATCTTTACCCAGATCGGTTTGATGGTGCTGGTGGGGCTGGCCTCGAAGAACGCGATCCTGATTGTGGAGTTCGCCCGTGAGCTGGAACACGATGGACATACACCACTATCGGCAGCGATTGAGGCCAGCCGGATGCGTTTGCGGCCGATCTTGATGACCTCGATTGCTTTCATCATGGGTGTGGTGCCGCTGGTGCTGTCGAGCGGCGCGGGCTCGGAGATGCGGCATGCGATGGGGATTGCGGTGTTCTTCGGCATGCTTGGTGTGACGCTGTTCGGGCTGATGCTGACGCCGGTGTTTTATGTTGTGCTGCGCACCCTGGCAGGCGGCACGATTCATGTCGCGCAAAAAGATGCGCCACATCATCGTGTGCTGCCAGCGGCTGACGCTTGACGGAGAAGAAACATGAAACGTTTTGAATCATGGCGTGGTGTGCCTCGCGCGGCAGCGAGTGGTTTGCTGCTGCTGTTGCTAGCAGCATGCTCGGTTGAGCCGGTTTATCACCGGCCTGATGCGCCGCTGCCGCTGGCATTTAAAGAAGCGCCTTTGCGGACTTTGGGTGGGGGGGGTGCGGCTAATGTGGCTAACGCAGCTAATGTGGCTAACGCAGCTAATGCAGCTAATGCGGCTAATGCAGCTAATGCAGCTAATGTGGCTAACGCAGCTAACGCAGCTAACGCAGCTAACGCAGCTAACGCAGCTAATGCGGCTAACGCAGCTAATGCAGCTAATGCAGCTAATGCAGCTAATGCGGCTAACGCAACCAACGCAACCAACGCAACCAACGCAACCAACGCAACCAACGCAACCAACGCAACCATGGGCCAGAATCCCGCCGCATGGAAGCCCGCGCAGCCTGCCGACGGCGCGCATCGCGGGCCTTGGTGGAGTGTGTTCGAGGATGCTGCGTTAAATGAGCTTGAGCAGCAGGCAGCGGCCGCTAACCAGGATCTGAAAGCGGCGGCGGCTCGCGTGCAGCAGGCGCGGGCATTACAAAACGCTGCCCGGGCTGGCTGGCTGCCTTCGCTCGATGCGGGCTTTGGCCCGACCCGTCAGCAGCTTTCCACCGCATCGCAGAATCTGCCCGCCAACGCCAGTCTGCCCGCGTCGACACTGTGGCGTGCCCAGGCAGGCGCGTCCTGGGAGGTTGACCTGTTTGGCCGTGTCGGAGCCAACGTCAACGCTGCGCGGGCAGATGCGCAACAAAGTGAAGCGCTGTTCCGCTCGGTTCAGTTAGCGTTGCAGGCCGACGTGGCGCAGAACTACTTCCAGTTACGCGAACTCGACACCGATCAGGCGCTCTACCAGCGCACGGTGAGCTTGCGTGAAAGCACGCTGAAACTGGTGGAACGGCGCTTCAACGAAGGCGACATCAGCGAGCTTGATGTATCGCGCGCGCGCAATGAACTGGCCACCGCACGCGCTGATGCGATTGGCGTCGAACGCCAGCGTGCAATCGCGGAACATCGTCTGGCGATTTTGCTGGGCCGGGCACCCGCTGATTTTTCGTTTCCACCCACACCACTGCAGCCCGTTACCGTGCGCGTGCCAGCAGGATTGCCCTCGGCGCTGCTGGAACGCCGCCCGGATATCGCCGCAGCGGAGCGCGCGATGGCCGCTGCCAATGCACGCATTGGCCTTGCCAAGGCAGCGTTCTTTCCGAAGCTCGAAATCACTGGCGCATTTGGTTTTGAATCGGCGACGCTCGGTGACTTGTTCATGTGGTCGAGCCGCGCTTTTCTGCTTGGGCCGCTGGTTGGCAGCGCGCTGACCTTGCCGATCTTTGATGGTGGCCGGCGCCAGGCCGGACTCGACCAGGCGCGGGCGAAATACGACGAAGACGTGGCGCAGTACCGTCAGCAAGTGCTGGTGGCATTCCGCGAAGTCGAAGACAACCTGGCCGATCTGCGCTTGCTGGAGCAGCAGATGCGTGAGCAAAACTTCGCGCTCAGCGCATCGCAGCGTGCTGCGCACCTGTCTCGCACGCAATACCAGGAGGGGCAGGTGAGCTATCTGGATGTGATCGACAGCGAGCGTCAGGTGCTGCTGTCGCAGCTTCAGACGAGCCATCTGACGGGCACTCAGGCGGTGGCGACAGTCAACCTGATTCGTGCGCTGGGCGGCGGTTGGGAGGCGCAGTCTGTGGCAGAGGCTGAGTTTGTGGCCACTACGGCGCTGCCCGTGTTGCCGCAAGCGCCGGCCGTAGCGCAGCGTTAACGTCTGGTGGCCAGGTTAGATCGAACTGGCTGTGACCTGCCCACGCCGAGGTTCGCCTGCGTGTCCTGCATCGTTTGGGTGGTCGAGCCGTGCACGAAACTGCCGCGCTTTGATTCGCTCGCGGAGTACGCATCGTGTTCCTCGCGGCTTTCGCTGATGTGGACGTCGCCCGTGGCGGCGAGGGTTGCTGCGCCGCTGCCGGCTGCCAGTGAAGAACCGGTGAGCGTGATGTTGCCTTTGCCGGGGGCGGTGCCCAGGGCCGCGAGTGTTGCGTTGCCGCCTGCGCGGATGTTCGTCCCGATGGTCTGTTCGTCGTAGCGGCGGTCGGTTTGCTGACGGGTTTTGTCGTCGGTGGCGATGTTGCTATAGGTCGTGGTGTTGAGGACGCTGGCCGCTGTCAGGTTGCCGCCTGCGGCTACCGCGATATCGCCACCTGCGTTGAGCGTCGCGCCGCTGAGTGTCGTGCCGTTGCCGCTCTGTAATGCGAGGTTGCCGCCTGAAGTGAGGGCGCTGGTCTGGTGCATCGTGCTGGAGGCTTCCCAGTGATGGTCGGCATTCTTTGTCACCGACTGTGATGTGTCCGACTGCACGGTATCCACCGTGATGTCGTGGCCCGCTGTGATCTGCGCATTGCCGCCTGCAGCGATGCTCGCACCGTGAACCGCAAGGTCATGGCCTGCCATCACCACCAGGTCCGATTACAACTACCGCATCGCGGGCTGCTACATCACCGAACCTGAAATCACCGCCATGCTTGAGAGACGCTCTAAACGCAAATGAATAGTCCATAAACGAGAAACCCAGCCTCCGCTGGGTTGCTCGCTTTAACTAAAAAAAACGTTCTTTATAACCACATACACGATAAAACTCATGATGGCTGTGAAGATGATGATGGCCACAATGCGGCTGAGTCGAGTTTTCGTGGACGAAGAGAAATGGAAGCTAGACATGTCATCACCATTTAATACCGGTTTTACCCTGATCTACGGAGAAACCACCGCTAACGGCTCCAATGTTTCTGGTATTCCCCAAGTTCAGGCCAGCACCAACACCCAATACGGTTGCTGAACCATTACCCGGTGAATACATTAACCCGCCACCAACAAAATCATATGCACCACTCATTCCACCGGCATATTCACCAGCAAAATTATTAACCTGCCCCGGCCTTACCCCTGAGCTATTAAGCCAGCCAGCCGATATTCCTATGCTCGCATTAACAGCATTGGGAACGTTAAGGTTCAGACCTCCACCAAAGAACGCATTCCCATCACGCGTGAACGTCCCCCACGCGCTCCCCACAAAGTAATCAATCTGGAAGTTCACAAAGTCCGGTGCCCTCACCAGCCCCGGGTTAGAACCTGTCGTCGTCGCCTGGTACGACAGCCCGCTACCCTGTGCGCCTTTAGCGATATACCCCTGCAAATCCGGATCGCCCGGCCCCAGATTCTGCGCCCAGACCGGCTGACCAGCCTTGTTCACCCCATAAGACTGCCACTCGGTTCCATCCTGCGGCTGCACTTCCGTCGCCACCCGAACACCTCCCGCTTCAGTCTGACCATCCACCGTCAGGTTCATCCGCGCCATCTGGTTTTCGATGTCCTGCGCGCTGTATTTACCTCCGCTCCCTTCCGCCAGCTTTCTTGCCAGCGTCTGCTCTTTCGCCTTCCTGTCTTCATGAAGTTGCCGGTTAAACCGGTCCAATCTTTTTATAACATCGCAATAAGGTATGAGCGTCCCAAAGTGAAAGCAGCTGCAAGTCCAACGCTAATCAATATTCCGGTTAAGTTAAGAATGGCAGGCTCGTTATAAACAATCCATCCAAATAAAAGCGGTGCCATCACCAAGGTTGATTTTAACCAGTAAAAAAATTCTGCCTCAAACGTATTCTTCACATTTCGCCCAAAGACAAAAAAAGTAACCAGCAAAACGATAATGGCTATCGCTATTACACCAATCTCCATCTTCATTTTTTTGCACCTTTGTATTGATTGGCGGCATTTTCAATTCCCCACCAAGGATTTACAGACGGATCGAATAACGGATCAATCGATTGATTCAACCCAGTTGCGTTTCCTAATGGCACACCAATTTGCTTTCCCCCAGTGATGGTTCCGGTCTTTGTCACGAATAGAACGCCCGTGACCTCCCCCCGGATAACCGAGCACTTTGGCCTAGAGAGTTCCGGCTTCAAGGTGGGCAAGTCGGAACTCACCCGGAGTCAAATCGCCTAGCGAACTATGCGGTCTGAAGTCGTTGTAATCCTGTCGCCAGCCTTCGATCTTTTCTCGGGCATCGTCCAGTGACAGAAACCAATGCACGTTCAGGCATTCATCCCGAAAACTGCCGTTAAATGACTCGATGAACGGATTGTCCGTGGGTTTGCCAGGACGGGAGAAGTCCAACGTTACGCCATTTTCATACGCCCAGTGATCCAGCGCATGAGAAATAAATTCGCTCCCGTTATCGACCTGTATCCGTTTCGGGGCACCTCGCAGCGCTTTTAGATGTCCCATCGTTGCCACCACATCGGCAGCCTTCAAGGCGTAATCGACGGTAATCGCCAAGCTCTCCCGGCTAAAGTTATCGACCACAGTTAAGGCCCGGATTTTCTGCCCGTTGAACAACTGATCGGCCACGAAATCCATGCTCCAGCACGCATTCACCGTAGAGATTTCGGGGCGCTCCATACGGTGTGCGGCAGCGACACGACGGCGAGGCCGCTTACGCCTCAGGTTCAGCCCCTCTTCACAGTAGATTCGGTAGGTTTTCTTGTGATTGATCAACCAGCCTTCGCGGCGCAGCAGAACGTGAATGCGCTCTACGCCGTAACGTATCCGAGTTTCGGCAATCTCCCGGATGCGCCGGCGCTCGGCACGGTCATCACGTGGGCTCGGCACATAGAAGTACGTGGCCTGGCGTAGCTGCAATAGTGCTGTCGCACGCCGGATGCTCACCCGATACGCTTGAATCAAAAAATCAGCCAGCTCGCGCTTACGGGCTGGCTTCACAGCTTTTTTTGCACCACCTCCTGAAGCATTTGCTTGTCGAGGCTTAGGTCGGCCACCATGCGCTTGAGTCGGGCGTTCTCCTCTTCGAGTTGCTTTAGGCGCCGCAACTCCGAAACGCCGAGGCCGCCGTACTTCTTCTTCCAGTTGTAGAACGTGGCTTCGGAAATACCCATCTTCCGACACACTTCTGCCACCGGGGTACCCAGTTCGGCCTGCTTCAGCGCGAACGCGATCTGTTCTTCCGTGTACCTGGATTTCTTCATGCAAACCTCCCGCCCGTCAGGGCTTCAAATTTGCCAGAAATCTCTACTTCTCGCCGCTACGGTTTTTCGGGGGGAGGTCATTGGTTTAACTAATCTCGCAACAGCTTTTTAAGCGTGGGGCGTAAAACAAAACACCCGGGCCCGGTGAAGATGACAAACGATCTCGTCATCTTCACCGGGCCCGGGTGTCTGTGCGGTGCTGCAGTGAGGAGGTTCAGGACGGCAAGGCCAGTGCGGCTTCTGTTTCAGCCTTAGCCCGATTCACGCTGGCGTTGAGCTCCTGTTGCTTTGCCGCGGCGGCGGCTTTTTTCGTTTTGCCCGCGCGCGAAGGCGGCTGGCATGCGCCACAGACCACGTTGTGCTGCAAATCATGACGGTGCGCGATGAATTTGCCGGTGCAGCGGCAGCAGGGCGTCAGTTGCAGGATGTCGGCATCGAAAAACCGGACCAGGGTCCAGGCGCGAGTCAGATCAAGCACAGCATCGGTGGCGCTATTGCGGCAATGCTCAAGATAGAGCCGGTAGCTCTTGGTTAGCGCATCGAGATGCGAGCACTGCGCTTCGTTTTTCAGAAAAAGGTAGATGTTGTAAAACAGCGAAGCATGGATGTTGGCCAGCCACGTCATGTACCAGTCAGCGGAAAACGGCAGCATCCCTTTGGGTGGCGACACACCTTTGACCTCACGGTAAAGACGGATCATCCGGTCACGCGAAAGCGTCAGCTCGCTTTCCAGCACCTGCATGCGCGCGCCCAGTTCAATCAGCGCGATGGCGCGGAAAACTTCCTGAGCATCTTCAGCCAGGCTTCGCTTGGACATTCCAGACCCCTTCATTACGCGAACTGCTCAGCATGCTGGCCAGCCAGCAAAATCGCCGCATGTGTTGGCGTCACTTCGGCATGCCGGGTTGCTTGCGTGAGCGCTGCGAGCATGGTGTGGTCGGTAAAGCGGAAAAAGCACAGAAGCTGGCCGGATGAGGCCAGCTTCACGCACTGTGCGAGTGTCAGCCCTGCGAGCAGGTCGGCCAGTTCGCCCGACAGCCCCAGGCGGAACATCCCTACCGCCTTGTCTTCCCGCAACATGCGTTGCGCGAGCATCACATAAGACAGGTTGATTTCGCGGATTGAATCGAGTGTTTCGCTGCTACGGTCCATTTTTTTCAGCTTCCGAAACCTGAACATCTGGCTAGCATGATCTGCCGTCATGCTTTTTGCTTCGCCGGGCGGTGCTGCTACCCAGGCGGATCTCCCTTTCGGCAGAAAAGGACACTGTAAGGGTGCGTTACATTTAGTAACAACGCTGGCCGATTGTATGAAGCGATTTATGGGAAATCAATTGTTTTCTCAAAAAAATTAAGAAAATCGCTGTCAAATTAAGGTAATTATTTCAGCGTACTCTATGGGCCTCTGAAAATACCTAGCCGACGTTCAGAATTATCTTAAAAATAGCCGGTGACCTTGAGCCTGATTGCGTTTCGCAGAAATAAGGGTGAACCCTGGTGGGCCAGACTGGAACAGGATTTGTACGGTGGGCGAGCCAGGAATGGAAATGCCATCCGAATAAGCAGGTAAAAATTTCAATTTTCTGGGGATGGGCTGCCTGAGTCAGCGGTTGTAATAAATGTTGTTGTCCTGTTACAACTGCATGCTGGCGATGCTTGGGACGGCTTCCCCCGATTCGCATCATTTTTGCTGTGCCGGGTTCTATGCCCATTGGTTCACGCCGTTTTTTTTGAGATTACCTATGCTGAAAAATCTGAATCCGCTGCTGCATGCTGATGTGCTGCACGCCCTGCGGGCGATGGGACACGGTGACGATCTGGTGCTGTGCGACGCCAATTTCCCAGCTGCTTCGGTGGCGCGCTCGACGGTGCTGGGGCGGCCGCTGCGGCTGGATGGCGCGGGTACCGCCGAGGCGGTGCGAGCGGTCTTGTCCGTGCTGCCGCTGGATACATTTGTGGAGCATCCTGCGTGGCGGATGGAAGTGGTGGGCGAGCCACAGACGCTGCCGCACGTGCAGCGTGAGGCGCAAGCGGAACTGCAGGCCGCGGAAGGGCGCGCATTACAGTTTGCCGGGCTGGAGCGTTTCGCTTTTTACGAGCGGGCCGGCCGTGCGTATGCGCTGATCGTGACGGGTGAGCTGCGCGGCTATGGCTGCTTTGTGTTTCGCAAGGGGGTGCTGCTGGCCCCTGATGGGCCTGTTTGAAGTATTGAGGCTTGGAAGGCCGCCGAGGCTCTTGAAGAGCCCGAAGAGCCGAAGAGCCGAAGAGCCGAAGAGCCCGAAGAGCCGAAGAGCCCGAAGAGCCGAAGAGCTGAAGAGCCGAAGAGCCGAAGAGCCGAAGAGCCGAAGTGCCGAAGTGCCGAAGAGCCGAAGTGCCGAAGTGCCGAAGTGCCGAAGTGCCGAAGTGCCGAAGTGCCGAAGTGCCGAAACCCGAAACCCGAAACCCGAAACCCGAAACCCGAAACCCGAAACCCGAAACCCGAAACCCGAAACCCGAAACCCGAAACGCCAGAAGCCACAGCGTTTACATCTACGTGGCAGGCGAACCATGTAGAAAAAGGCGGCGTAAGCACGTTGCGCCGCTTGGGCAGAGTTTCTGCGCGCGGAGGCGCACAGCTTATGGCGGCGGACGCTGGGCGGTATGCTGCGGGTTGCCGCCGGGTACGCAGAAGCCCCATAAGCCCACGAGGCCACGGCTGCATGACGTGATTCCTGATGCGGGATGCAAGATGTTTGAGTTTCATTCACCAGGCTTCATCCGGTTGATCCAGCGCATGCGGGACAACGCCATGTGACCTTTATCGACGGATGAAGCCGCCAGTAAGGAGCAGATGATGATTCAAGGTTTTGAGCAGACCATTGGTGGCAAGCAGATGCAGTTCTGCGCCAGTCTTGGAGAAGGTGCAACTCCCCATCGCGTGCTGGTGAGCGAGGCGGGCTCAGCGCAGACCCTGGTGATACTCGATGCGTCCGGCTTGCTGGGTGCGCTCAAGGTGGAGTTCGAAGAACCGGCGAAACTGATCGCGGATGCGATTCGCAAGGTGCAGGCGGAAGGTTTGATCGAGCGCGCGCTGGATACCGGTGTGATTCAGGAAGCGGCGCTGTAGCGCAAGGGGCTGATATCGCCCCTTCGCTATTTGTCAGCGTATCAGCGAGGGGGCGGTGTCAGCGCTACTGCTTGCTTGGCGAGTCGTACCTGGCGCTTACCAGGCAAATACCAGGCAAATACCAGCGATACGAGTGCCAGTAGTGTCAGTGATGGGCCGGATCGGCCGCCGCATCACGGAAAAAGAACGTTGTCAGCGCGCCAATCACACACACCACACCGACATACAGCGGTGGTGCCATCGGGTTTGATTTCATGAGCAGCGAAACGACGACAGGCGTCAATCCGCCAAATACCGCGTATGCGATGTTGTATGAAAACGAAATCCCTGAAAACCGCACCACAGCTGGAAAGGCTTTAACCATCACAAACGGCAGTGCGCCAATCACGCCCACCAGAAAGCCTGTAAGCGAGTAGAGCGGCAGCAGCATCGAGGCATCGGCCATTACTTGCTGAAACATCAGGTAGTACGACGACGCCAGCAACAGCGCACCGATGAAGACTGTCCTGCGCGCCCCGAAGCGCCCCGCAATCGTACCCGCGGCAATGCAGCCGAAGGTCAGGCTGAGTGTGGCAAGCGTATTTGCCAGCAACGCGGTTGCAGGTGCGACATGAAACTGTTTTTGCAACAGCGTGGGGGTCATCAGGATCACGACCACGATGGCGGCCGACAACATCCAGGTCAGTAGCATCGACACGATCACGGCGCGTCCATGGTCGCGTAGCACGGCTTTCAGTGGAATTTCAGCGGCCAGCGATTTGCGCTGCTGCATTTCAGCGAATACCGGTGTTTCATGCAGCCAGCGGCGCAAATACACGGAAAAAAGTCCAAAGACACCGCCTAGCAGAAAGGGCACACGCCAGCCGTAATCGAGGATTTGTTCCGGCGTGAAATGGCGGTTGACGGCCGAAGCCACCAGCGAGCCCAGCAGAATACCCGCCGTCAGACCCGCAGTGAGCGTGCCGCAGGCATAACCGATATGACGTGGTGGCACATGCTCGGAGACGAAAACCCACGCGCCAGGCACTTCACCGCCCACGGCCGCGCCTTGCATCACGCGAAACACCAGCAGCAGCACGGGTGCCAGGATGCCGATGCTGGCGTAGGTGGGCAGCAGGCCCATCAATAACGTCGGCACGGACATCAGCAGCACGCTCAGCGTGAACATCCGCTTGCGCCCGAGCAGGTCGCCGAAGTGCGCCATGATGATGCCGCCGAGCGGCCGCGCCAGATAGCCCGCAGCGAAGATGCCGAAGGTTTGCAACTGGCGTAGCCAGTCTGGAATGGTGGGCGGGAAGAACAATTGCCCAATCGTCGTGGCGAAGAACACGAAGATGATGAAGTCGTAAAACTCCAGCGCGCCACCGAGTGCGGCCAGACCAAGGGTTTTGTAATCGCGGCGGCCGAGGGCGCGGGGCGCGGCGGGGAGCGTGGCGGAGGAGTCACGCAGTTCAGTTGCTTGCATTGCAATGCCGTTATCAGGAAATCACGAGAGTCACGCTGATGGCGTGGGATAGGGCCGTCATGGCTTGTGTCACCGGGTGCGGCAAATTGTCCGGGCGAAGGGCGTGGGTTGTCGTCCACGACGTTGCATCAAACCAGACGAGTGCGACGTAAAACGCCATCCCGCGCAATCCCGAAAAGATCTTCAGAGAACACTGCGCGCTGACGAAAAGCCAGCGCGCGATTTTACAGGAGCCGCGCCGTATGCTCGGTGGCGGGCTGAATCAGGGGGTGCGTGGAGGTTCGATGCGATGGCTTGAAGCATCGTCGGAAATATCTGAGTGCGATGCTAAATGCATCAATTTGTGTAGGAAAAAAGAGGTTTTATCGTAGGAGAAAATTCAGAGCATGGGTTGATTAGGCGAACCTGCGAATAATTTCAGACTGTTCCTATGTGCCTTGACTGGTCCCCCTTTGAGAATCGCCGGAGAAATCACAAGTTATGGGTCGGGGGTTACCGCATGCGTATTGCTATTCTTCAAAACGACGCCAGCCAGAGCGCGGCTATTAAAAAAATTCTGGTCAATGCAGGCCACAGCTGTGTGGTCTTTGATGATGGTCTGACGTTATCCAAGGCACGTGCCCGTTCGACGGTCGATTTACTGGTACTCGACTGGAAGGGTGTGCGTATGTCCGGCATCGAAGTGCTTAAAACGGTTCGCGCAGTGGGTGGCGACCGGCTTCCGGTGATCTTCGCGTCGGGCGACGCGTCGGAAGAGAGCATGGTGCAGGCGCTGTCGCTTGGCGCGGATGACTACGTCACCTTGCCGGTGATACGTCCCGCTGAATTCCGTGAACGTGTCAGCGCGTTATTGCGGCGCTCCTATCCTGAGCGCTGCGATGCAGCTGGTTTTATCGTGGGCCCGTATCAGTTTGATGCGGTGCGTCAGCGGATCAGGCTGCATGGTGAGCTATTGCCGCTGTCAGGCACTCAATACAGGCTGGCCTCGCTGTTCTTCTCGAATCTCGGCCGGATTCTGTCGCGCGATCATATTTTTGCCATGGTGTGGGGCCGCGAGTTTCGTGAAGCGACCCGGACGATCGACAGCCATGTGTCGCGCTTGCGTCTGGTGCTCGAGATCGAACCGAAAAACGGCTTTCGTCTGCAGTCGGTATACAAGAGCGGTTATCGCATGCTGCGTTTGAGTGACCTCGGTCAGGATATCGAGGAGATGGACGATGAGCTTGTAGCCGCTTGATTCCATACCGATCCCGCACCACCGGGCTGCCCTAGCCCGGGTTTTCGTTACCGGGCTTGCTGCCCGAAGGGGTAGCAGGTAATGCGCCCAGGCCGCGTAATACGGCATTTCCTTCAGACGTCAGACGGATTCTTGCTTGACCCGCTTCGCCATCGGCGGCTTCAACCAGGCCGGCTTCCTGCAATAGCGGAATTTCAGGCTTGGCACTCGCGTCGATCGGCGCATGCAGCAGTAGCAAAAGCGTGGCCAGTTCGTGATGGCTGAGCAGACGGCGCAAGATCGTAGGCCGCTGGTTTTTGCTGGATGGAGAGGGGGCAGGGGGTAAAGCGGGAGGCAAGCGGTTTGACGTTTTCATCGTGCAGGCCTCTGGTCGGTCAAGGCGGAATCAGGGCGAAATAAATCACGCGGTTTGCGGCCTGAATGCAGAGGTGCTGGCCGTGTGGCCCAGGCGGCAATTTGGGCATCATACGCGCGCCTTCTTCCGGCCCCGTTACTACCGGGGCCCTCAATGAGTTACGGGCGTTTACGTTACCCAGCACGCATCAAGTCGATGCCGGTGCGCAGGTTTTGCTGGCATTTTCCAGCCATAAATTACCGACATGGCGCTTGCCTGCGTAAAAACGATACGTCGTCACGTCGTTGTCGCGGCGCACTTTCACCACATTCGAATCACCGAAATCAAGCATCGAGCCCTGTGGAATCGCGGTGGTCTTGAAGCTCGCGTGATGTTTTCCGGCTTCTTCTGTCAGACAGGCAAGCACTTCGTCTACCGCTCGTTGAGTAGTGATGTCGGCCATTGGCTCGCCTGAATCGGGGTTTTTCTGAAGCCACGCGCAGCCATTCAGGAGCAGTGGCAGGCAAAGCGTCACAAGCGTGACAGCAAGTCGATTCATATCTTCTCCAGATGAGTTAGTAGGCTAGCCAGTTCGGCGTGCTATGCAGAAACGAGGCCGCATTATATCGGCGGCTATTCAGGGTTTGCGGTGAGGTGTCATGCCCGCATTCCCGGAACGTTCAGGCCGTGATGAGGCGCGCTTCATTCTCTTTGCTGCGACAACACCGTTAGCGCTGCTGCAAAAACAGGACGGCGATGGAACGGGTTTATCGGACCGGTTACTAATGCCGCGATACCGGGTCCATCGGACCACCGGTCCACTCAATCAATGTCTGATTTGCCGTGCCAGCCTGCGTTCGCCAGCGTGCCTGCGAACGTACCGCGCACACCGTACCTCTGCCTTGCACGCGCCGCCATGATGGCGGCGTCTGGTCGCTGACTATCCGGTTGAATCTCGCGTTTTTTCATTGCAGGAAATGAGCATGTGGCAAACAGCCGATTCCAGCGGCATGGCGCATGGCCTGGCAGGCGGTGCGGCGGATGCCGTCAGCGCGCGCTGGCCTGTGCCGCAGATTGAACGCTATCGCACGATCTGGTTGTCCGATATGCATCTCGGTAGTAGTGGCTGTCAGGTGAACTATCTGCTCGACTTTTTACAGCACACCGAATCGCAATACCTGTATCTGGTTGGCGACATCATCGACGGCTGGCGCTTGAAAAAAGATCTCTACTGGCCGCGTTCGCATGGCGATGTGGTGCAGGCGGTTTTGCATAAAGCCCGGACGGGAACGGCGGTCGCATATATCCCTGGCAACCGCGATGAATCCATCCGGCCGTTTTGTGGCTATGTGTTCGGTGAGGTACAGGTGCTTGAGGAGGCGTTTCATCTGACGCTGGCGGGCAAGCGTCTGTGGATCGTGCATGGCGATCTGTTCGATAGCGTGATGCAGCATGCCCGCTGGCTCGCTTGTCTGGGCGCGCGGCTTTATTCCGCCAGCTTGATGCTGGAGCGCTGCTGCAATCTTGGCCGCCGCTGGCTAGGTTTGCCGTACTGGCCGCTGTCGCAATACCTGAAGCGCCAAGTCAAGAACGTTACCCACTTCAGCACCTCATTCGAGCAAGCGGTGGCTGATGGCACGCGTCAGCGTGGCTGCGATGGCATCGTGTGCGGCCATATTCATCAGCCGGAGATCCGCGATATCGACGGCGTGCTGTATTGCAACGATGGTGACTGGGTCGAGAGCCTGTCGGCGTTGGTGGAAACTTTAGATGGCGAACTCAAGCTGGTGTACTGGACCGCTCTGCGGGGTGCCACTACGCCAGCAAGCACGCGCAAGGCGAGGCGGTTTTCTTTGTGAGGTGGTTGCGCTGTTTGTGCGCGTGTGCGTGCGGTGTGCAGTGTGCGGCTGGTTGATTGAGGGGGTATGGGGCCCGGACGCGCTGCGCTTCAGTGGGCCTTGAGATGTGTGTGGGTTAAGCGTTTTTCGTGGTGTGGTGGGGCGCAGCGGGGGCGATGCGGCACTACACGGCCGGCGGCGTTAACTGACACAGATGGCGTAAAGCGTTGCCGCATATCCGTATGCGTTGCAGTAGCGCTTTTTCTCACACGATCAGCGCGGTGCGTACAGAACGAGCGCAGAGCGAGTGCAGAACAACAGTCGTCACTCGCTTCGCACTCGCAGTGAACGCATGTGCCAGATTTGGCAGAGCAGTGTTAGTGGCGCGACAACTTCTAGCAGCTCAGTAAGCATGCGCCACGTGGTCTGCATATTTTTCCAATAGCTTTTCTTGCGGGTTTGCTCGACGCCGTGCCAGTCGATCACGGCGATCTTCAGGTGAGCGGCAACGATCTGGTCATTGATGAAGACTTCGACGCCAAAGCGTGGCAAGCCGTAAAGGGCTGTGAGTTCGGGCTCGACTAGCGCGCGCCGCAGCACGCGCTCGCCTGAGACGAAGTCGATACCAAGTGCGCGGTAGAGCCGCAAGCTGTTTTGCCGCAGGCTCAGGCTGATTTCAGCGCGTCCCGAGCGCACAGGTTCCGTCAGCGCGGTGATGTGCGCTGCGGTGAGGCCTGTCAGGTTGGCATCGAGCAGCATCAGCCATTCGGCGCGAGACGCGGCGATGCCGGTGGCCATGGCGGCGCTTTTGCCCTGGTTGAGCGGTTGCGACAGCAGTTGCACGGACGGATAGCGCCGCACGATTTCGGCGGTGTCGTCGCTTGAGCCATCGTCGACCACGATGACTTCGTTGAGCAGTGGGTGGCGCGACACGATCTCCAGCACTGCACCAATGCCAGCCTCTTCGTTAAAGGCGCAGATCACACATGAGATGCGTGCGCAGGGCGGGGGACCAAGGAGCCTGTTCATGAATAGGGCCTGGCGGTGCCGGTAAGAATCATGGCCGGGGGGCTGATCCAGCGCCGCCGTGCTAGTGGCGAGGCGCTGGGCTTCTGGAGCGCTGGCAGTAGTGAGCTCACCAGGCTGAGGTGACACCGTGCCGGGTAGCTCAGATTTGTGCTGCGGGTGTTGCTTGTGTCGTCGCGCTAGATTCTTGATCGGGTGATGAACTTTTGTGCAAGGACGGGCGTGGTAACGCGCTGGTGTTTGCCCTCGTATGGCTGGTGGCTGGCAATGCATCAAGCCAGGGCACACAGCCAGGGCACACAGCCAGGGCACACAGCCAGGGCGCACAGCCAGGGCGCACAGCCAGGGCGCACAGCCAGGGCGCACAGCCAGGGCACACCATCCGGTTTGCTTCAAGTCACAAGCTAGGTAACGGATTGAGCGTGAAGGTTCCAGGCTGAGGGCCTGGGGTTTCGCCCTGGGTGCTGGCTCGGGGTTATGGCGGTTACGTCCGCGTGGTAACCAAAACGGAAACACGCGAAAGCAGCGGGCCGGTGCAATCAAATGCGCTTTGCTGGCCGATTGATGGAACCCTTCCCGCCTGTTTTGTTACCTAGCAGTACCGAAAACATCCGCTGAGGTCGCGCGCGATGCTTTACGGCTTTCATGGATGAATGGCGCATACCGGTTTATCCAGACTCCCTTGTACTGCGTTGAAGGGCCTTGTTTCAGCGTCAGATTCTGCGCGGCGCTGCCGTGGGCCGGATCGGGCCGAAGCCGGGGGCCAGCGCAGCGCATGCCAACTTGTGTTTTATAGCGAAGTCCTTGCATGTCCCAGCAAAACAATGCCGATCTTCACGGCAGCAGTGTCCTGCCTCACGCCTATTCCTCGTTTTGTCCCGCTTGCGCTGAGCAGTGGGGTGAGTCCGTCGCGGTGCCGTCTGCGCCACGCAGCCCGCTGACGGCTAGCCCGCGGCCAGTGAGCGCGGCGCAATTGCACAGCCCAGCCCAGGTGCAGGCGGGCAAAGCGCGCCGGACGTTGCGCAAGGTGGGGGTTGGCATGCGCTCGCCCGGGGGGGAATTGGGGCTGAGCGCGCTGGCCGATGCCGCAGCCCTAACCAGTGGCTTACCAGAGGTGCAAGCGGTGCAGGCGGCAACGGTCAACGCGGCGCATGCAGCACCGGGCTTCACCTTGAGCCTGGCTGAGCGCGAACCGATTCATGCAATTTTTGGCGGCCGCATGGCGTTGAACTGGCTGAGCCGGCATGGCCAGGCGCTGACCCATGCGCCCTACGGTTTGACGAAAGCGCAGCTTTTGCGTATCGCGGGTAACGATGGCGGCGTGCTGGCGCTGGAGAAGGTCCGGACAGCGCATGCCGGGTTGCGGCAGCAAGGCTATAGCAATACCCAGATCGTGAAGCTCGCCGGTAATGCAGGCGGGGCGCTGGCCTTGGGCAAAGTGCGGACCTTGCATGCTGGGCTGATGGCACTGGGTTACAGCCGGGTGCAGATCGTGAGCGTGGCGGGCAATGTGGGCGGTGCGGCGGCGCTGGAGAAGGTCTGGATCTTGCACGCCAGGCTGGTGCTGCTGGGATATTCGCTGGCCGATATGGTCAGGGTCGCCCGATGTGCAGGCGCGGCGGCCGTGCTGGAGCAACTGGTGACGATGCACGACGCGCTGGTGGCGCTGGGCTATACCCGAGCCGGGGTGCTGCGGATCGCCCTGGCAGGAGCACTGGCGCTGGAGCGCGTCTGGGTGCTGCATGCCGGTTTGAGCGCGTTGGGCTATACCCGCGCGGAGATCGTGACGATGGCGGCGCAGGGCGGGGCGGTGGCGCTGGGCAAAGTGAAGCTATTGCATTCCGGGCTGAGCGCGCATGGCCATGAGCGCGCGGAGATCGTGACGATGGCCGCTCAGGCGGATGGTGCGGCCATCCTTGAAAAAGTGTGGGCGCGTTATGGCAAACGGGAAGCGCTGGAGCGGCTGGGTACGGTTGATACGCACGACTGAGGGCGCGTGATGAGACGCGTTAACGTCTCACGCTGAATCTGGAATCTGGCCGGGTTACTGCGTTGGGTGCTGCTGCTTACCTGGTTCGGTATGCAGATTTTTTGTTTTTGTAAATGAGCCTGGGCCTGAGCGTGCCGCTAAAAGCGCTTCCCGAGGAGCGCAGCGGTAAGGCATAACTGGGCGATAGCGTAGGTCAACCAGATTGCTGGCGCGCTGCCCTTAAATGGCGTGACAAAGCGCTCGATTCCGATCATCGCGTCTGACGCGACGAACAGCAGCCCGCCTACGCCAAGCCAGACGCGAGCGTGGCGCGCGCATAGCGCGAAGCTGGCCATCACGCACAGTGCCAGCATATACAGCGCGACAGGCAGCGCGAGCTCATGCAGTTGTGGCCAGAACACGCTGTATAGCGCGGGTGCGCTGAGCCATATCAGCACCAGCACGGCGACTTGCCAGCGGCCAGGCCGGGCGCGCCAAGGGGCTAGTGTCACGCAGTACGCCAGATGCGTGAGCAAAAAAGCACCCAGCCCACCGATGAATGACCATCCGAGTTGCGGTAGTGCCAGCAACACATCCCCTACTAATGCCGTGAACAACGCAGCGCCGAGCCAGATTCGCTCGCGGCGTGGCCGGTGTGTGGCGCTTAGCGTCGCAGCGATTAGCAGCGTGCATAGCGCCGCTTTGGCGGCTGCTTGAGTGGTTGCTTGAGCGGGCCAGAGTGCAAGGCCCAGCGTGCTGCCATACGCCAGTGCCGCGATGGCGGCGGCTAGCCATAGCGCGATGGTCCAGCGTGAAAGCTCGGGGGTGCCGGTTGTGCTGGTCGCGCGCAGGTCGGATTGCATGAGCCAAACTCCATAACAGAACGCGGAAAACAGAACGCAGAACGCAGAACGCCGTGCGAACGAAGTACGGACGCATAGACGGCGGAGCGCGGTCAAATACTGCAGAGGGAGGAGGTTGCGCCGGGTTGGTGCGGGATGGTACTTGCGCGGGCATCCGCGATCAAGCGGCCATTTTTCGTGTTGACGCAGGGGATGACGCCGCAGGGGATGAAGCGTGCTGCTGGTTTGTAGCCGTGCTGTGCCGGGACGGCGGTGAACAGTGAACAGTGAACAGTGAACAGTGAACAGGACGCGCTGGCGGTGAGCGAGGCGGCCGTTGTTTGATCTTGACCCGCTGTTATCAGAGCTACGGCTCTACGCCTGGCTACTCATTTCGCCCGGGTTTGCAACCTGTGAGAGCGGAGAGCGAAATGAGCTGCGGAACGGTTTGGGTTTGATTCAGCATGCGGCTGCCGTCGCCGCCGCTGGTTCTCTTCATCTCAGGCAGGCACCGCGACGGGTGCGCTGGCGTGCCCGGTATCAATCATCCGCACGGCAAAACCAAAGCACTGGCTGACCAGTTCGGGCTGCATCATCTCGCGTGGTGTGCCGCTGGCGAGGATCGTGCCGTCCGCGAGCAATGCGAGCCTGTCGGCGTGGCGTGCGGCCAGATTGGGGTCATGCACGATGGTGAGCGCGCCAATCCCCCAGTCGCGGGTGAGCGTGCGCACGGTGGCGAGCAAGCGGTGCTGGTGCGCCAGATCGAGCGCGGCGGTTGGCTCATCGAGTAGCAGGTAGCGCGGCGTGGCGGACGCTGTGGCAGGCGTGATGCTGGTGTCCGGCCAGAGCTGCGCGAGCACCCGGGCGAACTGGACCCGCGCGAGTTCGCCGCCTGACAGCGTGGTGATCTCGCGTCCAGCCAGCGTTTCAGCCCCGGCTAGTTCAAGTGCTGCGCCGACGATTTCCCTGTCGCGCCGGGCAGGCGTGCCGCCTGTCATATGCGGATAGCGGCCGAGCAACACGATCTCTTCAACACTAAATGGAAACACCGGCTGCGAGGCTTGCGGTAATACCGCGCGCAGGCGTGCCAGGCGCTGGGGCGCAATCGTGCTCAAGGTCTCGCCGTTGAGCGTGGTGGCTCCTGAGAGCCCCGCTGCGGCTTTTCCTGTGCGCGCGGCTTTGCCGCTTGCCGGGGAGGGATTCAGCTCGCCTGCCAGGACTTTCAGCAATGTGCTTTTACCCACGCCATTGCGCCCCAGCAGCGCGGTGAGCTCGCCGGGTTTGATGTCGAGGGAAAGATCGCGCAGCACGGGCTTGGTGCCGCGTGTGACGTTCAGGTTCAGGGTTTTCAGCATCAGAGTTCAGAGGGCGGAGTGCAGCGTAGTTACAGGCCAAGCTGACTGCGGCTGCGCCACAGCAACACGAGGAAGAACGGAGCGCCAAGCAGTGCGGTCAGAATGCCCAGCGGGACTTCTGCTGGTGTGGCAATGGTGCGCGCGGCGAGGTCGGCCAGCACGGTCAGGGTCGCGCCGAGCAGCATCGCGCCAGGCATGACGACTCGCTGGTCGGGGCCGCAGGCCAGCCGCACACAATGCGGGGCGACGAGACCGATAAAGCCGATGATGCCGGTGCATGACACCAGCGCGCCAACGCTGAGCGCCGAGGCCACCAGCACCGTGCGCTTGACCTTTTGCGTCGGCACACCGAGGTGCTGTGCTTCGGTTTCACCTAACTGCATCGCATTTAGCGCATAGCTGTGACGCGCGATTAGCGCCACACCAAGCAGCACGAACGGCAGGATCGTGACGATCATCGGCCACGCCGCGCCGCCCAGGCTGCCGAGGCTCCAGAACGTCAACGAGCGGAGTTGTGCGTCGTCGGCGATATACGTCAGCAAGCCAATCGCGGCCCCCACCAGCGCATTGATGGCGATCCCCGCCAGCAGCAATAGCGGCAGCGCAAGGCGGCCACGTGCTGCTGCGAGCCGGTACACCAGCGCGGACACCAGCAACGCACCCGCGAATGCCGCGAGCGGCAGCAGCCCGAGCGCGGCGGCACCAAGCAGCGGCCCGAGCACGATCAGGGTGGAGGCTCCCAGCGCTGCGCCACTCGAAATGCCAATCAGCCCAGGGTCGGCCAGCGGATTGCGAAATAGCGCCTGCAACGCGCTGCCTGCCGCGCCAAAGCCGGCTCCGACCAGCAGCGCCAGTACGACGCGCGGCAAACGGATATTGAACAGTACGGCCTGGGCTTGTTGCAGCGCTGGGTTAGCGAGCCCATCGGCCTGGCTGGCGAAGAGCGCGGCCCAGACCTGGGCTGGGCTCAACGGGTACGCGCCGATGCAGATTGCTGCCAGCGTGGTGAGCACCAGCGCGGTGCCAAGGCCAGCAAACAGCAGGAGCGCGGCGCGGCGTCGTCGTTCGGCGAGGTTGCCAGCGCTGGCAGCAACCGCCGCGAGGGCCGGACGCGGCGCGGGCGGTTGTGCGGAAGAAACGGTGTCGGAGCTCATCGGGGAGGGCGGCTTAAGGACAGGGTCCGGGGCAAAGTCCGGGACGGGGTAAGGAAAAGGCATTGCCGGGTAGTGACGGGTGCAGTGTGCACCCGTGCATTTGCGACGGCCATTGCCACGGCTGCCACGGCTGCCACGGTCACACCTCACCGCCGCAGCGGCAAAGCGTGCCGCTGCGGCGGTGAGGTGGCAATGGCGGCGGGAAGTGCGCAGGAAGTGCCATTAGGCCCGGGTTTGCTGCAAACGCTGGTTCAGGGTGCTGAGCGCCTGCGGCAGACGCGGCCCGAAGCCCAGCAGAAACAGCGTGTCGAGTGCCACCACCCGCTTGTCGCGGCCTGCGGGCGTGGCGCTAAAACCAGGGCTGGCTAGCAGCTTGTCTATGCCGCCCGAGGCTTTTAGGCCTTCGTCGGTGGTCAGCACGACATCGGGTGCAGCGCTGACCAGCGCTTCAGCCGACAGCGGCCGGTAGCCATTGAAACCCTGCATCGCGTTGCGTACGCCTGCGTAGCTCAGCATCGCATCGGCGGCGGTGCGCTGCCCCGCGACCATCGGCTGGTTGCCGCTTTGATTCAGCACGAACAGCACGTTCAGCGGTTTGTTCCGGTGTGTCAGCGGGGATGCGGCGACCTCAGCCAGTGATTGTTTCCAGTCACTTTCGACCTTGGCGCGCAGGGTCTTACCTGCTGCGTTGACGTCAAGCGCTTGCGCGATGCCGGTGATTTTTTCCAGCACAGATTCGATGTTGTGATGCTCAGGAAAGGCAATCACCTTGACGCCTGCCTGCTTGACCTGTGCCAGCACGTTCGGCGGCCCGGCTTCGGCGGACGCCAGGATCAGATCTGGCCGCAGCGACAGCAGCCCTTCGGCAGACAGGGCGCGTTGATAGCCGACCTTGGGCAGGGCATTGGCCGCGGCTGGATAGGTGCAGGTGGTATCGGCACCGACCAGCGTGCCGTGCGCTCCGCCTTGTGCGCCGAGCGCATACACCACTTCAGCCAGCGCACCGCCCAGCACGATCACGCGCGGCTGGGCCGGTGCCGCCTGGGCCTGGCGGCCCAGCGTCCCCAGCAATAACGCCCCGCCGCCGAGCATCAGCAGGCGGCGGTGGCGATTGAGGCCGGCCGTGCTCATGCGAGCGCCTTGTCGCGCAGTGGTGCCAGACCCGCAATCAGGTCACGCCAGCCTTCGAGCTCCGGTGTGCCAGGCTTGCGCGCGCCGAACAGCATGGCGATGTTTTCACCGTTGGCGTCGAACAGCTCAAGCGAGGTGACGATGCCATCGCTCGTGGGCTTGCGCACCACCCAGGCGCTGGCGATCAGATCGGCGCGCAGATGCAGGTTGAAACCTGGGTCCAGCACGTTGAGCCACGGTCCCATCACGCGGATGTCTTTCACCGGGCCGCTGTGGATCTGGATCATGCCGCGATTGCCGACGAACACCATGATCGGCAAGTCGATTTGCGCAGCGCTTTCGAGGACGCCTTGCAGTTCATCGTTGGCAACCGGCTGGGCATAGCTGCGCGGGGCCAGGCGCAGGGCCTGAGTGCGTGCCAGACCAAACTTGCGCAGCATGCCGAAGAACTGGTGCGTGTCCGTCATCGCGTCCCAGGCGGCGTGAAAGCCCGCGACATCGATTTCGCTATCAGGTTTGACCGCAGGAGCAGCCGGGGCGGGCGCAACGTTCAGGCCGCCAACTTGCTCATCCATGCTCCAGCGCTCGACCAGCGCATCGAATGCTGCGTGGTCGCTATGCTCGCGCAGATAGATCTTGTGCACGGCATGGCCTTGCGCGTCGAAAAACTGCAGGCTTTTTTGTGGGCCGCGCGGGGTGTCTTCGACCACGGCAAAACCCGAGGCCCAGCTGTGATAGAAAATTCGCAGATCAATCAGTTCACCCAGTGCCAGCCCGACGGTGCCGTCATGGCTCATCTTTTCGTAGGGGCCGTCTTTCTCGTGCACTGCCGCTTCGTTGCGCGTGAGCGCCATCACACGGCCCAGTTGTGGCACCTCTTCCATGATTTCGATGAAGCTCGGCTTCAGCCGCACGACTTCATGGCCAACAAACGCGGCCAGCGCTTCGCCTTCGCTGATACCCATCGCATGCGCGGCTTCACGGTTGCGCAGCTTTTGGGTTTCTTTCAGCTTCAGGAATTCTTGCTGCAATTGCTGCAGGGCTGGTGCCTCGGTAAGGGTGGAAGTCAGCATGTCAGGTTCCTTGGGACTAGATAAAAGTAAGTGGGCAAGCAGATAAAACAGTCAGCATCAGAAGTCGATTTTCATGCTGACGGAGAAGCTACGGCCCGGCGCGGTGTAGGCATCCTTGATTGGTGATGTCTCAGCGATGCCGCGCACGTCAGACCAGTTCCAGTACTGGCGGTCGAACAGGTTGAGCACGCCGAAATAAGCGATCACGTGCTTGTTGAAGCGGTATCCCGCGCGCAGATCGACGACGAATGACGACGGGGGCGCGAAGCAGGGCCCAGGCGTGCATGACTTGGTGCCGATGTCGCTGGATTTTTTCGAAGCTTGATATAGCAAGTCGGCTTGGGCAAACCAGCGCTCGCTCGGTTCGTAGCGAATGCCGAACACGGCCGAAAACGGGTTGATCGAATCGAGCGGCTGGCTGGCGACGTTGGAGCTGTCGACGCTGCCCTTGGTGAAGGCCATCGCGGTTTTTACCGAGAAGCCGTGCGGCAGAAACCATTCGGCGCGGCCTTCGAGGCCATGGATATACGCCTTGGAGAAGTTCACGTACTGGAACACCAGCGGGTCGGTTGCGGTGCCGGTGCCACCGATGGTTTGCTGCGCGATGAAGTCGTTGTAGCGCCCGGTGAAGGCTGCCGCGCTGTAGCGCAGCGGACCGAAGCCAGTGCCCAGCTTGCCGCGCAGACCGATTTCGATGGTGTCGCTGGTTTCCGGCTTGAGGTTGGGATTGCCGATCGAGGTGTAGCCATAGACCGGATTGGCGAACGCGTTATTCACCTGGTCGGGCGAGGGGGCGCGAAAGCCGTGGGCGTATTGCGCGTAGGGAATCAGCGCGGATGACACCTCGTAGAGCACAGCGATGCGTGGCGACAGCGCGTTGTCGCTCGATGAAACCGGTGTGCCCGCATATTGCAGGTCGCCGCTCTTCGCGCTCAGCTTGTAGGTATCGAAGCGCAGGCCCGGGGTGACGCTCAGCGCGCCATAGCTGATCTGGTCCTGGACGAAGGCGCCCATCAGCGTGTAATCGGTGTCCGGGAACGGCTTGTTCGGGAACGGCTGCTCACCGACGCCTGGCACCGCGCCATTGCGCAACGCCGAGATGTGATCGACGCTGCCATCCGCGCCGTACAGCAGCTTGTGTTTCAGGATGCCGGAGGTAAAGCCGCTTTCAGCAAAGGCCGAGCCGCCGATCATGCGCTCGCTGTAGGTGCCAAGACGGCTGCGTGATGGCGCATTGCCGCGGACTTCGAATGAGCTTTGGTCTTGCGATGCGTCCTGGTAAAAGAACTGCACGTGCGCGGTCTGGAAGTAACGCGCGGCTTCGTTCTTGAAGTCGTAATCAACGCTGTAGCGGTTGCGCTCCATCCGGTCGTGCGCTTCAAGCGCGAGCGTGGTGGGTGGCTTGATCGCTGACAGCACATTGGTATCGACGCGCTGGCGCACGGTTTCGACGGTGAACTTGAAGGTGTCGTAAGGCGTTGGCGTGACGACGATCTTGCCCAGCAGCGATTCGGAGTAGGTGTTTTGTGGATTGGCGGTGGTGCGCAGCGGGCCTGCGCTGTTGTTTGAACCGTTGTTATCGGTTTCGTGGCCAAGGCGTCCGTCGACGATCAACATGCCTTGCACCAGATCGTTGCCGCCAGCGGCGGTCAGCGTGCCGCCCACGCTGCGGTCTGATGAGTCGTAGCCCGCCCGCGCGGAGAAATACGTGGGCTTGCCATAGATTTCGAGCAGATCGCGCGGGTTTTTCGTAATGAAGTTGACCGCGCCAGTCAGGCCGTCGCTGCCATACAGCGCCGAAGCCGGGCCGCGCAGGATTTCGATGCGCTGCAAGGTGCTGAGATCAGCGTAATCGCCACGGCCTGCTTCGAGCGGGCCAAACGAAAACGAACTGGGCATGCGGATGCCGTCTTCCATCATCAGGATGCGGTTGCCTTCCAGCCCGCGAATATTGATGCTCGAATCGCCGTCGCGTCCACCGCCCTGGGCGGCCGATGTCGGGCGATAGGCCGTGCGCCGCACGGTGACACCAGGCTCGTAGCGCAACGCTTCTTTCACGGTGTCAGCCTGGGTTTCTTCCAGGTCCTGCTCGGTAATCACAGAGATGCTGGCCGCTGTGCGGCTGACGGCGCTGGCTGTGCGGGTGGCTGTCACGGTGACAGGTTCCAGTAGCGCGGCTTGACTGGCGGTGCTGCGCGCGGCGACTTGCTGAACTTCGCTGGTGCCAGCGATCTGCTGGGCCGGTGCGGTGCTGTCGCCTGCTGCATGGGCCTGGGACGACCAGATGCCAAGCGCGCCAAACAGCATGATGGACAGCGGACGCCGCGCCAGATGGATGTGATGCACGTTAATTCTCCCGATCTCAGAGATCTGTCAATGACTATTGGCTGGGTGAAAAACGGCACCTGGCTAGGAATTCGCGGAACTTGCGCGGTGAGCCGGTCAGTAACTGGGTTGTACGGACGGACGCGCCACTTTATGGGGAATGAGAATCATTGTCAATTGAAAGTAATGCACCTTGCATCATAAAGTTCCCGCTTAATGCCGCGAAATTTCCCAGGAAAAACCCGAATTTCGGAAGTGATTGTTGGGTTTTTGTCAGAAATGGATCGGCGACGATATTTTTCTTTTTTTTGCCCGCAGTTGAGGTGAGGTACCGAGCCTCGATGAATGCTCATGTGTTTGATGAGCTTGCGCGTGAATTCCGCGCGGGTGCTCGCTTCTCGCATGCATGTCGCATCGAAAGGATTCCGCCCCAATGGAACGAAGTGCAGCGTGCTGGTTACTTAAAGCGCAAGCCAGATTGCGTCTGGATGCAGGCCAACTGCCCCGTTGAGCAGGTTGGCCGGTGAGCGTGGCTGCAGCTCGTTGCCGCCATTGCTAGCCAGCGGGAAGTGCGCTCCAGATCCTTCTCAGCACAAACCCACCGGGCCCGTGCCGCATGAGCACGGCGGGCAGAGCGGTCACGCCACATACGCGTGACGAGGCCGAGCGAGCCACTCAGTGGCTCAGATTAGGTCCGGCCGTCTGTCGAGGTTTTATATGAACCATATTTACAGCGTCGTCTGGAATTCCACCTTGCGCTTGCTTCAGGTCGCTTCCGAGCAGGTTCGCTCGCGTAGCGGCACGTCTGGAGCCAAGCGGGTGCGCGGGGCTCAAGTGGCGGCTGCCGCGCTCCTCGTGCCGCAACCGGCACAGACTCCGGCCAGTGCGTTGAAAGGCACGCTGGTTCCTGGCGCTAGCTTCGCGCTCACACAGCGGTGCTCCGTCTTTGCGTGCCGCTCAGGCGTCGTGGTCAGCACGCTGCTGCTGGGACTAGCGGCACCGTTGCAGTCGGCTCAGGCGGATAGCCCGGGCGGTGGCGATCCGATGAGTGAGGGTGTTGCCCCGGGTGGCGCGGGCAACGGCCATGGCGGAACGGGGGGCATGCCGAGAACCATGCCAGGTACGGTAGGTGTTGGCGGTGTTGGCGGTGAGGGCGGCGATGGCGGTGTTGAGCTTATTCCGTCGGATGGAGGCAAGGGTGGTGCGGTGGGCATGGATACCGGCGGGAGTCCGGCGGGCTCGGTGACAGGCGAGGCAGGCGGATGGGGAGGGGCAGCCTTGGGCGCCAGCGGCAGCGGCGGGGGTGGAGGCGGCGGTGGCGCTGGTGCCTGGTCTTCTGTGGTCAATGATTCGGTGACGAACGCAGTGGGTTTCACCATTCAGGGCGGGGCAGGCGGCATGGGTGGTAGTGGCGCTCTCTTTGCGCCTGCCGGCGGTGGTGGTGGCGGTGGCAGCGGCATCACGCTGGACAGTGGGACGCTTGATAATTCCGGCACGATCAAGGGTGGCGCAGGTGGCGCAGGCGGCTCGAATACGACGATTGCAGGTAGCGGCGGTGGCGGTGGTGATGGGGTGAATGTCATCGGTGGCGAGGTTACGCTGACCAACACCGGCACGATTACCGGTGGCGCGGGCGGCATCAATGGCATGGCTTTCAACAGCGATGACAATGGCAGCGGCGGTTCGGGCGGGAACGGCGTCACGATGAGTGACGGGGTGCTGGCTAACCAGAGCGGTGGATCTATCAGCGGTGGCGCTGGCGCGAGCGTGACGTCAGGTTTTGGCGTGGGAGGCAATGGCGGCGCGGGAGTCGAGATCAGCGGCAACAGCGAGAACGTCAACCTCTGGAATGCGGCGGGCGCGACGATTACGGGTGGTGCTGCGGGCCAGGGGGGTAACCCGGGCATTGACCCGGTTGACCCGAGTATCGGTGCCAACGGCAGCGCTGGCGTGGGCATCACCGGGGCCAATCTGCGTGTGCTCAACGCGGGCACGATCTCGGGTGGCCGGGAGGTGGATGGCAGTTATGCCGCGGCGGTGGTGTTTACGGGTGGCACTAACGTGTTCGAGCTGGATCCCGGTGGCGTCGTGCTGGGCAAGGTGGATGCCACGGCGGGCATTAGCAGCACGCTGGTACTGGGTGGCGAGGGCACGGCCAGCTTCAATGCCGGGGCGATTGGCACCGACTATGTCGGCTTCCAGTCGTATCAAAAAAACGGCAGCGGGACCTGGACCCTTACCGGCAGCAATGCCGGGCTAACGCCATGGCGGCTGAAACAAGGCACTTTGTCGATCGCTGAGGAGGGCAGCCTCGGCGACGTCAGCCAGGCGCTGCGCTTCAATGGCGGCACGCTCAATACCAGCGCCAGCTTCGAGATGCAGCGCTCGTTCAACCTATCGGATCTTGGTGGCACGATTGACACCAATGCCAATACGACGCTGACGGTCCTCAACACCATTGAGGGCGAAGGCAGACTGACCAAGACCGGTGACGGCACGCTCGTACTCGATGGCGACAATTCGTATCGCAATGGCACGGTGTTGAAGGGCGGCACGGTCCTTGTCTCGCAGGATAAAAATCTGGGTGAGAGCGGTGCCCGCCTGTTCTTCGATGGCGGCACGCTGGCGACGAGCTCGAGCTTTATCACGGACCGCTCGATCAACCTCGCGCTGGGCGGTGGCAGCTTCTCCGTTCCTGACACGCAAAACCTGACCTTGACGAACACGATTTCCGGCATCGGCGGAATACGCAAGCTGGGTGCGGGCACGCTGACCCTGGAAGGGCTTAATGACTACACCGGCAGCTCGGAATTCCACGAAGGCACAGTGGCGATTAGCGCGGACGCTAACCTGGGCGATGCTGCTGGCTCGCTAGTGTTCAGCGGCGGCACGCTGGAAGCTACGCAGGGGATGACGCTCAACCGCGCCACGATCTTGCAGGGCGGCGTGCCCGGTGTGAGCGCAGGCGGTGGCACGTTGCAGGCCGATAGCGGCACGCTGGTTTTTGCCGGGCAGATTGCGGGCCCAGGCGGGCTCACCAAAACCGGCGCTGGCACTTTGCAGATCACGGGCGCGAATCTCTATACCGGTGGCACTACCGTTGGCGCGGGCACGCTCGAAGTCAATAGCAGCGGTCACGGCCTTGGCACCGGCAACGTGACGGTCGCAGCGGCAGGCGGCGCGCCGGATGCCACGCTGCGCTTCATTGGCAATAGCCGCGCAGACGATCTGTCGATCTCCACCGGGGCTAATGGCACGCTCGCGTTTGCTGGGGCGTCGAACGCCGCAGGCGCGAAGGTGCTGAATAACCTCGGCGGCACGGTTGATCTGGGTGCGCTGAGCAGCGCCAGCATGGCCATCGGCTCGCTGTCGGGTGCTGGCCAGGTCAAGCTGGGCCACGCTAGCGTCACCCTCGGCGGGTTAAACCGGGACGACACGATTAGCGGTGCCATCACCGATGACGCGAGCAATGGCGCGGGCGGTGGCAGCGCTGCGCTGTACAAGTCCGGCACGGGCAACCTGACGCTGAACGGGATGAATTCCTATTCCGGTGGCACCTCGGTCAACCAGGGACAGCTCACGATTGGCGACGCGTTTAATTCAGGCGCGACGACGGCGGGTGATGTTCAGGTGGCGACGCCCGGCTTGTTACGTGGTTTCGGCACCATCGGTGGCAGCGTGCTGAATCAGGGCACGGTCTGGCCTGGCGGCAGCACGATGGGCCAGTTGTCGCTGCAAGGCAACTACACCCAGAGTGCTAGCGGCACCTTGCAGATCGACGTGAATCCGAACCAGGCATCGCTGCTCAAGGTGGGCGGCGCAGTCAGTCTGAATGGCACGCTGTCGCTGCTGTACGCACCAGGCACCTATCGCGCGACCACCTATCAGATCGTCAGCTCGAATGGCCTAAGTGGCAGCTTCAGCACGGTGAGCACCAATGCGAACCAGCCGAACAACCTGATCCAGTCGGTGCTAACCAGCCAGACGGGCGTGGTGCTGTCGTTGAGCAATCCGGTGGGGCCGGTTGATCCTTCTAACCCCAGCACGCCGGTTGATCCTGGCACTCCCGGCACTCCTGGTAACCCCGGTGGCCCGGTGGTGCTTGCGCCGACCAATGCGACGCTGTTTGGCGCGCTGGGTTCAGCGGCGATGCGTGAAGGCCAGCGGGTGAATGACGTGCTGCTGGAGCGTCTGAGCCGGTTAGCGGGCGCTTGCCCGAGCGGAGCCAGCTCAGACGCTGTGAACTGCCAGCCGCGGGGCCGTTATGCCTGGGTCCAGGCGACGGGCGATGTGGCGCGCGTTGGCGGCAATCATGGCGCGCCGGGCTACACGGATCGCCGGTATGGCTTTCTGGCGGGGGTTGAGCGGCAATTCAACGCATGGACCGCAGGGGTGGCCGGAGGCTATAGCCATGCCGATGTCACCGAAGACCAGACCGGCAGCAGCGGCACGATTGATACGTTGCGTATCGCGGGCTACGGCGGCCGCGCGCTGGGGCCGGTGAATCTTGCAGGGACGTTTGGTTATGCGCACGACTTCCTGGCCTCAAGCCGCAATTTCGGCAGCTTCGGCAATGCGGATGGCAATAGTCAGGGGGACGAACTGCATCTGGGAGCCCAGGTCAGCTTGCCGCTGAACCTCGGACGCTTCGTCGTGACACCGCGTGCGGGCGTGCGCTATCAGTACTTTCATGGCAGCGCGTTTGACGAGTCAGGCCCGACGAACCAGAACCTGGCAGTAGAGGGGCAAAACCTGCAGAGCCTGCAGCCGTATTTCGGCGTAACAGCCGCTTACCCATTCCTCGCAATGGGCCAGCGGCCGGGCCTGGTGGAAGTGCGCCTCGGTTACGCCTACGAAACGCTTGATCCGTCACGCGCTGTGGCGGTGACGGCGGCAGATGGGACGGGTTTTGTGGTGCCGGGCACCACGGCGTCACGAGGGATGCTGAGTGCCGGAGTCGGCGTCAAGCTGCCACTGCGCAAGGCTCTCGATTTGAGCGCGAGCTACGACACGCTGCTGCATACCGGCAATGTGTCAGGCCAGGCGCTTAGGGTGTCGCTGAGTTACCGCTTCTAGCGTTTTAGTGCTCTGGTGCTTTAGCGGCACGGCCATGCCTTGGCGAAGGCTTTGTAGACCAGCGTGGCGGTAGGTTGTGTTTGCTCTGCCGGGACCGTGCTGAGATAGCTCAGCACGGTCTCAAGTTTTTTCTTGTGGGTCGTGCCGGGTGGCATGCAGTACAGCGCAGGCTGGCGGCTCACGACGCTTTGCACGTTCACGCCGCCGGTGTAGCCCGCGAGAAATATCGCGCACAGGTCGAGGTTGGCGGGTTGGCTGCAGGCGTTGTAAAACGTCGCCGCTTGTTCGATGCTTTGCGCGGCGACGCCGCCAGAAAGTAGCGCAGCGCTGAGCGCAAGCGTGCTGGAGAAGAGTTTCATCGCGTGTGGGATGGGTTCGGATAAAGGTGCGCCGGACTATACGCGGCGCTTGCTCGGCGACATCTTCTTATTGCTGGCCGAGAACGGTGTTTGCCATACGGCGGAGCCGGTTCCGCCGGGTTGTTGCTTCAGGCTTCCAGCGCGAGCGTGGCGAAGGTTGCCAGCCAGTGCTCACCCATGTAATCCCCCGCGACGTGCGGCAGCGCGCTGGCCAGATGCCGCTCGGCGGCTTCATGCAGCACGTCTGAGCGGGCATCACCTGGAGGCAGAGCCCGTGCCAGCGCCCGCTGACACCACGCGCGGCTTAGGTTCAGGCCATCGAGATGGGCAATCTTGCCATCGCTGCGATCTGTGACTGTGGCTGGCGTGAATAGCGTGGCGGGCTGCCGCGCCGCCAGATCCGGCAGGAAGCGGCCCAACCATGTGATGAACGCCTCTGGCGCAAGCACCCTGCGCATCAATTCGGCCTCCATCAGCGCGGGCGATAAAAACTCGTCACCCGAGGGCTCCCACGCCTGGCAGGCGACGTCGTTGCCATACCAGCGCTGGGCGGTTGCAGTGATGAGCTGCGTCAACGCGGAATGCCCGGTGCGAGTGGCGAAATCCAGCGCTAAAGCCAGCGCGAACGCGGTGTTGAAATGCGTGCCGACCCGTAACGGATACGTCGCCTTCGGCAAAAATTCCATGAAACGTGCAACGAAGGTCTTGGTGAGCGGCGCGAGCGCTGTGGCCCAACCACGCGCCTGCGGCAACGCAAGCGCCAGCGTGTCGAGCTCGGCGGCCAGCGCCAGCAGCCAGGCCCAGCCGTAAGGACGCTCAAACCCCTGGTTGTGCGGCAGATCCAGATAGGCCTGCTCCTGCGCGAAGTTGGCGGCGGTGAAATGCTGCCCGGTGAGCGTCACGATCTGCGCGGCCTGCGGCAAATCAGGAAAACGTCCGAGCAAATGCAGCACTAGCCAGTAGCCATGCACGCTGGAGTGCCAGTCGTAGCTGCCGTAAAACACCGGATGCAGTGCGCGCGGGCCTTGGACATCCTCCGGCCCAGCCAGGGTGTGCGTGAGTTTGTTTGGATACTCGCGTGGCAGATGAGCGAGCGCCAGCGTGGCGAATTTTGCGGCGAGGTCCGCCGTGAGTTGAGTGGTCATCAGGGCCTCGTTAGAAACGGAATACCAGGAAATACATCAGCAGCACATTGACCGCCAGCAGCAGCAACGCGGTGGGCACTTGCGCCTTGATTACGCCGTTCTTGTCGCGCAACTCCAGCAGCGCTGCCGGGACGATGTTGAAGTTGGCTGCCATGGGCGTCATCAACGTGCCGCAGAAACCGCACAGCATGCCAATCGCGCCCATGATGGCCGGATTGCCGCCGAACTGCTGCACGATTAGGGGCAAGCCAATGCCAGCGGTCATCACCGGGAATGCGGCGAAGGCGTTGCCCATCACCATGGTGAAGAGCGCCATGCCCAGCCCATAAGCCGCGATCACGGCAAAAGATGAACTAAGCGGCACCCATGCCTGCACCAGATCCGACACCACGCCACCCACTCCGGCCACCGCGAACAGTGCGCCGAGCGCTGCCAGCATTTGCGGCAGGATCGCGGCCCAGCCAACGGAATCCATGGTCTGGCGAGCTTCCTTGAGCGCCTGAATGGGCGAGTCGCGCAACATGACCAGCGCGACAGCAAAAGCCACCAGCGTGCCAAGCACCAGTGAAATCAGCGTGACGTTTTTAGTCTGGATAAACGGCAGGTATTTCAGCGTGAAGGTGCCTGCCAGCGTCACCAGCGGAATCAGCAGTGCTGGAATAAACAGACGGCTGCCGAAACGGCGCGCCTGGTTTTCACGATGTGTCAGACGTGCGTTCGCGCAGGCTTGCTGCTCGCCGCTCTCTGGCGCGGCGTTGCTTGCCAGGGCCTTGCGGCTAAGCTGGCCCGAGCCCGCGATCAGCGCGAGCGCAAGCGCCATGCAGCCAGTGACGAAATGCGGCAACACCCCGCCGAACAAAAACGTCGCCGCGTAAATGCCCCAAAACAGAAAGCTGGCACCGCGCCGCGAGCGGCTACGGTCGGCCAGGTTAAACAACGCGAACGCGGCAAACATCAGGCCCGCGATTAGATAAAGCCATTCGAGCGTAATCATCGTGCAGCACTCCGGGCGGCAAGGCTCAACTGGGATGAGAGGCTGCGATCGAACAACATCAGCCGCACGCAGTGAATGATGAGCGCCGCGATGGCCGTCGGGATTGCCCAGACCGACAGATGCAGTGGCTCGACCACGATGCCGTTTTGTTCAAGAAAGCCTTTGATAAGCAGGATCGACTGGATGGCAATAAAGATGTCTTCGCCAAAAAACACGCCGATGTTGTCGGCAGCGGCGGCGTTCGCGCGGATTTGCTGGCGCACTGCATCGGGCAATTCGCCATGCTGGTTCACGGCGGCGGCTTCGGCCATCGGTGCAATCAACGGACGCACCATTTGCGCATGCCCGCCTAGCGAAGTCAGGCCCAGCGCGGCGGTGGCCTGGCGAATCACGAAATAGAGCATCAGCACCCGGCCAGCCGTGGCGGCCTGCACCCGCGAGATCAGATGGCGCGCTTGTTCTTTCAGGCCGTTGCGCTCAAGTAGCGCAATCACGGGCAACGTGAGCCAGATCAATCCCATGTAGCGGTTTTCGGCGAAGGCGCGGCCAAAGGCGCTGACGATTGCCACCGGGTCTAGCCCGCCCGCCAGCCCGGTGGCGATGCCCGCCACCGTGACCACCAGCAGCGCGTTAAAGCGCAGCGCAAAGCCGATCACGACAATCGGCACCCCAATCAACACCAGCATGGCGTCTCTCCTGTATTTCCGGTTCTGTTTCTGCGCGCGTCTGCGCGAGCGGCGGCGCAATCTTGTTGGCCACGCGGTGGCGGCCCGGCGTGGCGGCGCGAATTTATCACAGGGTAATTTCGGGATATAGCGGCGGGAAGCTATGCAAGCGATAAGGACGATGGAATGTGCTGGCGCTATTTAGTTTGAGCGTGGAACGTTTGCCGGAGTCTGGTTACTTAACGAAAAGTATTAAGCGTGTGGCGGTAAAGCTGAGGGCAGGGCTATTTGTAGCGCCGCTGAATGAGAGTGTTAAAGAGAGTTGTTGTGTTTTAACAGTAAACAAGAAAATTAGCTGATTGCTTGGGGGTTTGAATGAAAGCGAGTAATGTTTCTGGAGTTTCTGGAAAAATTATTTTTTCAGGTGGTGTTTCGAGTCCGAATAAAAATCAGGTTAGATCAAATAATAGTGGATATTCGATTGACTTAAATTCTGACGCCTCCAGTAGCAGTAAGGCAGGAGATTATTTTCAGATATTTTGTGGTGAAAAATCATTAAATAGAAGTTATACACCCTTGAGTCAGTTTGAGCTAGTAAAGGGACGGCCGTTAATTGGCGGTAGTCCGCCCCGGAAAGATGATTTCTGTCACGGCACTGAATGCGCCATAGATTTTGCTAGATATATTGAAAATTTTCCGGCGCTTACAAATCAGGCGATTGCCGGAATAGTCGAAAAAATTGAACTGGCAAACACAGGCAAGCCAGGCACTTGGGATGTTCATATTGATTCATGGTTTGAAAAATTCGCGCGTGTATTTTGTGAGTCGTTCTGTTACGAATTCTTTAATGAAGAAGAAATTCCTCGCCTGCAGATATATGGCATGGCGCAGAATTTTCATTCTGCCGGAAAAAATGGACAGCTGGTTTTGAAAACGGCTGAGTTTCTTGCATTCATTATCCATTTTGTCAACGATGCAGATCGTCAGGGGAAAATTGTTAAAGATAAAATGAACGCCATTCCATTTCTGAAAAACGTACCCCCTGATCTTGAAAATTTTCATGATCTATTGGCGTATATTAAAGATATTATTAAAAAAACCAGAGGCTCATGCCAGGAGGAGGATCGTGCGATTTCCCATTGGAGAGTGAAAATACCTGGGCCGGCGCTTACTGCTTCATTTAAAAGTTTGTTTGCCAGTGGCAATGCTGCCTATGCTGGTTATCCTGTTTTCGTAAAGCTATTGCGGCAATTTATGGATGGGAAAAATGGCGGAAACGGCTATGACACGCTAGGCAAGATGAATGATCTTCGTCAGGAAATTGAGAAAATTATCGATAACATGATAATTCCTCATTTTTCTACCGATGAACTAAAAAAAGCGATTAATACCCAGTTCGCAGAGTGCGATGCGCTTAATTCAATTTTTGACCGGAAAATCATGCAGATAGCCCAGTCCATGAGCGCCGCCGCTGCATATATTTATCTTAAATATATAAAGAGCGGGCCATTTAATAATCTGATTATCTATAGCCACCCCGAGAAATTTATAAAAAAAGCGGCGGCTCAATTGCAATGTGAAGTAGCTGCTGCAGTGAAGCGCTAGGGAATTGGATTTATGTATTGCTACGGAAAATATCGGTAAACGAAAATTGATGCCATCTGGCGATCTAGTGATCTGGCGATCGGTCAACTGGAAAATGGCACCGAAGTCCTGCAAGTAACCCGGAAAATCAGCGATGACGAATGGCTGTTTTCTTTTTCCGGGGTACTGAAATTTAACTCCGGTACTTGCTTTGAAGTGCCGTCGGATTATGTTCCGGTGGGTGTTATCCGGCCAGATTCAACTAAAACCGAAGCGGAGATTGATGACAAATCCACGGCTTATCACGTTAGAGCCAGTCCCGCATCCGGTACCACGCCATGGCTAGCACTAGTGCGGGCATTCTGAGCCACGGCCCGCCGGGGAAATCCCGGTGTTGGACTCGGGCGAACAGGTCGAAACGCTCGGCCTGGCCATGAATGGCCGCGGCGATTAGTTCGCCCGCGAGGCCGGTGGTGTTCACCCCATGGCCCGAAAACCCCTGAGCGAAATACACGCTTGGGGAGAGGCGGCCAAAGTGTGGGGCGCGGTTGCGCGTGATATCAACGAAGCCGCCCCACGTGTAATCGAGCTTGACGTCAGCGAGCTGCGGAAACGTTTTCAGCAGGTCGCGCCGCATCGCTTCAGCAAGCTGTCGCGGTTCGCGCGTCGAATAGCTGACCTTGCCGCCCCATAACAAACGCCGGTCGGGCAGCGGGCGGAAATAGTCGAGCACGAAGCGGCTGTCGCATACCGCGGCATGAGCGGGCATCAGCGCGCTGGCGCGGGCGGGATCGAGTGCTTCAGTGGTGACCACATAGGTGCCGACCGGCATGATCTTGCGCGCGACGTCCGGTGCCAGTGCGCCGAGATACGCGTTACATGCCAGCACGACAAATTGCGCTCGCACGCTGCCGCGCGCGGTGTCGATGCGATGATGGCCGCTTGCTTCACGCCGTATTGCCGTCGCGCGGCTGTCTTCGAAAATGCGCGCGCCAGCGGCCGTTGCGGCCCGTGCGAGACCCAGGGTGTAGTTGAGCGGATGCAGATGGCCGCTATCGGGATCAAACAGTCCGCCGAGATAACGCGACGACTGCACGTAGCGCCCCAGTTCGCCACGTTCGATATAGCGCAGGCGGTCGTGGCCGAAGCGGCGCTGCGCAGCGTCTTGCGCCTGGCGTAGCGCGACGGTATCGCGCGTTTTGTTCGCTACGGTCAGATAGCCGGGTGTCAGGTCGCAGTCGATCTGATGGCGTTCGATGCGCGCGCGGATTTGCGCCAGCGTTTCTTGCCCCATGCTCCAGACTTGCCGGAGTTCATCGGCGGATAGATATGGGCTGAAGGTGTCGATGTCACAGGCGTAGCCGCCGATCATCTGCCCGCCATTGCGCCCGCTCGCGGCCCAGCCGACTTTCGCCGCTTCGAGCACCGCGACTGAATGTCCGCGTTCCACCAGATTGAGTGCGGTCGAGATGCCAGTCAGGCCCGCGCCGATCACACACACATCAACGTTGAGCGCCGTATCGAGCGGGGCATGCCGCGTGCTGTCGTTGGCCGTGGCCGCGTAGTACGACGCGGCATGCGGCTGGTTCGAGAAGGGGAGCATGGGTCGGGTTAATCACGCAGTAAGAGCATTGAAGAGACCGTGGGCCGTGGGCGATGGGTTGGGGTTCATCGCCTAGGTTCGGGTGGCGGCTGGCACATCCGGATAACGCGGGGCATCGGTCTGGGTATCTGCCGCGCTTGCGGTGCACGCTAGCTGCATGTCACGCGTGCGGCGCCGTTCGCGTTTCAGCAGCCCGTGGTTGATGCCGATGACGCCGATGGTCACGCTGCTGATAAACAGCGTGGCAAGTGCATTCATCTCTGGATTCAAGCCCAGCCGCACGCGCGAAAACACGATTAGTGGCAGGGTGGTTGAGCCGGGGCCGGAGAGAAAGGCCGAGAGCACCAGATCATCAATCGAAAGCGTGAACGATAGCAGCCAGCCCGATACCAGCGCTTGCGCAATGAGCGGTAGCGTAATCAGAAAGAACACTTTGAACGGCGTCGCGCCCAGGTTCAGCGCGGCTTCTTCGAGTGAGCGGTCGAGCTCTTTCACGCGTGACTGCACGACGATGGCGACATACGACAGGCACAGCATCACGTGGCCGATCCAGATGGTGGCGATGCCACGGCCGTGCGGCCAGCCCAGCATTTGTTCGAGCGCGACGAATAGCAACAGCAGCGAAATGCCCTGGATTACCTCGGGAATTACCAGCGGCGCATTCACCATTCCAGCGAACAGGGTGAAGCCGCGAAAACGGCCAAAGCGTGCCAGCACGAAGCCCGCCCACGTGCCGATCACGACCGAGGCGCAGGCGGTCATCAGGCCGATTTTCAGCGATAGCCAGGCCGCCGCCAGCAGTTCCCGGTCATCCAGCAGCGCGGCATACCACTTCAGCGAGAAGCCGGACCAGACGGTGACGAGCCTGGATTCGTTAAACGAAAACACGACGAGGCTGAGGATCGGCAGATAGAGAAACGAAAAACCGAGCGTGAGCGCTGTGCATGACAGCAAGCGGTTAGGGTGGGTCATGGGGCCTCCTCGAATTCTTTTACCTGGTAGTACTGGAACAGCGCCATCGGCACTAGCAACAGCAGCACCATGGTGACCGTGACAGCGGCTGCCATCGGCCAGTCCATGTTGTTGAAAAATTCATCCCACATCACGCGCCCGATCATCAGCGTGTCGGCCCCACCCAGCAGCTCTGGAATCACGTATTCGCCGACTGCTGGAATAAACACCAGCAAGCTGCCCGCGATGATGCCGTTTTTCGACAGCGGCAAGGTGATGCGAGTGAAGGCCGTCCAGGGTTTGGCCCCGAGATCGTAGGCCGCTTCGAGCAAACGCAGATCCATCTTCACCAGATGCGCGTAGAGCGGCATCACCATGAACGGCAAATACGAATACACCATGCCGAGATACACCCCAGCCTCGGTGCGGTACAGATGCAGCGGGCTATGAATCAGGCCGAGCGCGAGCAGCAGATGATTTAGCAGGCCTTCATCCTTAAGGATGCCGATCCATGCATAGACGCGGATCAGGAACGAAGTCCAGAACGGCAGCATGACCGCCATCATCAGCAGATGGCGTGTGCCTGGCGCGCTGCGTGCGATGTAGTACGCCATGGGAAAACCGAGCAGCAGGCAGCACACCGTGGACACCCCGGCCATCTTCACCGAGCTGAGCCAGGTTGCCACATACAGGCTGTCTTCCAGCAAGAACGCGTAGTGGCTGAACTGCAACGACAAATGCAGCGCACCATCGCGCAGCGTCGCTAGCCCGGTGTATGGAGGAATGCCCAAGTGCATTTCAGCGAAGCTGATTTTCAGCACCAGCACGAACGGCAGCGCAAAAAACACCGTCAGCCAGACAAACGGCGGGCCAATGACCAGACTGCGTCCCGAGGGCCGTAGGCGCGCGAGACGCTGCCTGAACCAGGATGGCGTGACGCGGGGGCTGGCAGCGGCTGGGCTGAGTGGCAGCGAAGGGGAGGAGGTGGTGTGTTTCATTGGGTGAGCACCACAGCGCTTTGGGGTGACCAGAAGACAAACACTTCGTCGTTCCAGACCGGGGCCCCGTCGTTCATTAGCAAGGTGCTGGACAGATTTGCCACGATGGTTTTGCCACTTTCGAGGCGCACGTGATACAGCGAATAGCCACCCATGTAAGCGACGTTGCTCACCACACCGCGTGCGCAGTTATGCGGTGATGCAGGACGCTCGCGCGAAACGCTCACGCGTTCGGGCCGCACGGAAATGCCGACGGCCATGCCCAATGGCCCGGTGATGCCGTGATTAATGTGCAGGCGGGTTTCAAGCTCAGGGCTTGCAACAAAAATATGATCCGGTTCGTCTTCCACCACGACGCCTTCGAACAGGTTGGTCGAGCCGATGAAGTTCGCTGAAAAGCGGCTATTCGGATATTCGTAAACCTCTAGTGGCGAGCCGGTCTGAATGATGCGGCCTTCGCTCATCACCGCCAGGCGGCTGGCCATCGTCATGGCTTCTTCCTGATCGTGCGTGACCATCACGCAAGTCACATCCACTTGCTCGATGATGCTGACCAGTTCGAGCTGGGTTTTCTGCCGGATTTGCTTGTCGAGCGCGGACATCGGTTCGTCCAGCAACAACAGCTTGGGCCGCTTGACCAATGCACGTGCCAGCGCCACGCGTTGTTGCTGGCCACCAGAAAGCTGATGAGGTTTGCGTTGCGCGTAGCGGTTCATCTGCACGAGCTGCAAGGCTTGCTCAACCCGTTCGCTGATTTCACGCCGTGGTGTGCCTTCCTGGCGCAAGCCAAACGCGACATTGCCCGCCACGGTCATGTGCGGGAATAACGCATACGACTGAAACATCATGTTGACCGGGCGGCGATACGGCGGCAGTGCGGCGAGGTCTTCGCCATCAATCAGGATGCGCCCCGAGGTGATGCTTTCGAGACCGGCGAGCATGCGCAGCAGGGTCGATTTGCCACAACCGGAACTGCCTAGCAAAGCGAACAGTTCATTGCGGGCGAGATCCAGATTGACGTGATCGACGGCGATGCTGCTGCCAAAGCGTTTCACCACGTTTTCGAGCCGTACGAACGCGGGCGCGGCGGCTGGAGCAAGCGCTGAGGGCTGTAGCCGGGGCACGGCGCTGGGGAGAGAGGACGACATCGGTTGCATGATCTAGCGGTTCTCCTTGCGACAGACTGCAGGGCGCACGCCGGCCAGGGCGCTAAACGGCGCGCCAGGTTGCGGCACTGCGAACGAGAGAGACAGACTGCGATTGCGGCTGAAGCGGGAATGGCTCAGTGGTGACGGGGTTTAGTGCCCGGTCTTGAGTTGCGCCCATAAACGGTTCATCAGGCGATGGACCTCGGGCGGCACGGGACGCATCAGGCTCATGCGGGACAGCACCTCATCTGCCGGATAGAGACTGGGGTCTTGCGCGAGTGCGGGTGCGATCAGCGCGCGTGCGCCATGGTTGGCACCGGGATAGAACACCGCGTTGGTGATTGAGGCGCTGACCTTCGGCTGCAGGATGTAGTTGATCCACTTCATCGCAGCCTGGGGGTGTGGGGCATCTTTGGGTATGACCATCATGTCGAACCACAGAAGCCCACCTTCGCGCACATTGGCAAAGCGGATCTCGTACGGCAGATGCGCTTCCTGTGCCCTGCGCCGTGCAATCCCGACATCACCCGACCACGCCAGGCTGACGCAGACATCGTGATTCACCAGATCGTTGATATAGCCCGATGAATTGAACTGCGTGATGTACGGGCGAACCTTGCGCAGCATGTCGAACGCTGCGTGATAGTCAGCCGGGTTGGCGCTGTTTGGGTCTTTGTGCAGGTACTGCAGCGCGGCGGCGAAAACATCGCTGGGCTGGTCGAGAAAAGACACCCCGCAGCTTTTGAGGCGCGCCATATTGGCTGGATCAAACACCAGTGCCCAGCTATCGACTGGCGCGCTTTTGCCGAGTGCCTTGCGCACCGCTTCGACGTTGTAGCCGATGCCATCGGTGCCGTAAGCCCAGGGCACGCCGTACTGGTTGCCCGGGTCGGCTTCTTCCAGCCGCTTCATCAACACGGGCGATAAATGCGCGAGGTTGGGGAGCTGCGCCCGGTCGATCTTTTGATAAACCCCTGCCTGAATTTGCCGTGCCATATAGCTGGAGGTAGGCACCACGATGTCGTAGCCGGAGCTGCCTGAAAGCAGCTTGGCCTGCAACGTGTCGTCGCTGTCGTAGCTGTCGTACTTCACCGTGAGGCCGGTTTGCTGTTCGAAATTCGACACCGTGTCGTGCGCGATGTAGTCCGACCAGTTGTACACGTTCAGTTGCGCTTCGGCGGCCATGGCGGCAGGATGGCCCAGCCATGCCACGAAGCTGGCAGCAGTTAGCGCGGCCCCCGCCAGCGCTAACCGTATGTGACGCACTCTCATGATTTTTATCCTTGAAGGCCGGGCTTCAGGCCTGGTGCCTGAGCCCGCCATCAGATGGTTGTTATGCCCGGGCAGCCAGGCCGAATTGTTCAGCCGTTGCGTCTAGTGCGCCTTTGGCTTTGGCAATGATCTCGTCAATCTCGCTGCGGGTAATTACCAGCGGTGGCGATAGCAGCATTCGATCACCGGTGGCGCGCATTACGAGGCCGCTGTTAAAGCAGAAGTCACGGCAGACGGTGCCAACTTCACCACCATTGGCGAAGCGTTTGCGCGTGCGCGGCACTTCGGCGAGTTGCAGGCCTGCGACTAGCCCCGTACCGGCAATTTCGCCTACCAGCGGGTGCTGCGCGAAGGTTTCACGCAACTGCTGCTGGAAGTACGGACCGGTGTCGTGCTTGACGCGCTCGACGATTTTTTCGTCACGCAACAGCTTGAGGTTGGCCACTGCCACCGCTGCTGCTACCGGATGCCCGGAGTAAGTCAGACCGTGGTTGAACTCGCCGTTGTCGATGATGGCGTGAGCGATGCGCTCATGCAGCCCTACTGCACCCATCGGCACATAACCGCTGGTCAGGCCTTTGGCCATGGTGATGAGATCGGGCTCGAAACCGAAGTGCTGGTGTGCGAACCATTCGCCCGTGCGGCCAAAACCACCGATCACTTCGTCTGCGACCAGCAAGATGTCGTACTTGCGGCAGATACGCTGGATTTCCGGCCAGTACGTAGCGGGCGGGAAAATCACGCCGCCTGCACCCTGGAACGGCTCACCGATAAAGGCCGCGACGTTTTCCGCGCCCAGCTCCAGGATTTTGTTTTCCAGTTGTCTGGCGCGGGCCAGACCAAAGGCTTCTGGGGTTTCGTCAGGCTGGGCTTCACCGAAGTAATACGGCTGGTCGATGTGCTCGATGTGCTCCACTTGCGAGAGCATTTGCTCGTGCATGTAACCCATGCCGCCGAGCGTGCCGCCTGCGATCGTGGACCCGTGATAGCCGTTCTTGCGCGAGATCACGTATTTTTTCTTGCGCTGGCCTTGTGTGGCCCAGTAGTGGTGAACGATGCGCAACACCGTGTCGTTGCCTTCGGAGCCGCTGTTGCAATAGAAAAAATGCTTGAACGGCGCGGGTGTCAGTTCAGCCAGCAGCGCTGAAAGTTCGATCACCGGCGGATGCGTGGTTTTGAAAAAGGTGTTGTAGAACGGCAGTTCCTGCATTTGCCGGTATGCCGCTTCAGCGAGTTCCTTGCGGCCATAACCGACATTGACGCACCACAGGCCGGCCATGCCATCAATCATCTTCGTGCCATCGGAGTCCCAGAGGTACACACCTTTGGCCTTGACGATGACACGGCTGCCCGCGCGATTGAGCGCGCCCATATCGGAGAACGGATGAAGGTGATGCGCGGCATCGAGCGCGCGGTATTCGTCGGTGCTGCGCTGCGGCGCGGCGCTGGTCGCGCTTTGTGCGGGAAGCACATAGGCGCTGGCTGGTTCAAAACGGGTCATGTAATCGCCTCCTTGAATTCGGACTTAGACATGCAACAACAGATGCTTGCGTTCCCACGAACTGATGACGCGGAAAAACGCTTCGTATTCGGTTTCTTTCAGCGCGAGGTAAGCCTTGACGAACGATTCGCCCAGAATGCCCGCCATTGGTTCGCACGCGCCCATCAGCGTCAGGCCTTCTTCCAGGTTGCGTGGCAACTGATAAGGCAATTGATAGCCATCGGTGGTGAGCGGCTCGGTGGCGCTGAGTTGTTGCGTCATCCCGAGGTAGCCCGCAGCGAGCGTGCCCGCAATCGCCAGGTATGGGTTGCAGTCCACCCCTGGAATGCGGTTTTCGACGCGTCGTGCGGCAGGGCCCGAGTGCGGGATGCGAAAGCCAACCGTGCGGTTGTCATAACCCCATTGCACGTTGATCGGAGCGGCCATGAAGCGCGACAGACGGCGATACGAATTGATATAGGGCGCGAAAATTGGCATCAGCGCGGGGGTGTATTTTTGCAGCCCGGCGATATAGCTATGGAACAGATCGGTTGGCTGGCCGTCGCTGCCGGTAAACAGGTTGAGCCCGGTTTCTTCGTCGACGAGGCTCTGGTGAATATGCATCGCCGAACCTGGCTCGTTTTCCATCGGCTTGGCCATGAAGGTCGCGTACATACGGTGGCGCAAGGCCGCTTCGCGCACCGTGCGTTTGAACAGGAACACCCGGTCTGCCAGATTCAGCGGGTCGCCGTGCATGAAGTTAATTTCCATCTGTGCTGCGCCTACTTCATGAATCAGCGTATCTACTTCGAGTTCCTGAATGTCGCAGTACTCGTAGATGTCTTCGAACAAAGGATCGAACTCGTTGACGGCTTCAATCGAGTAAGCCTGGCGGCCCGTCTCCGGGCGGCCTGTGCGGCCGATGGGCGGCTGCAGCGGCAAGTCTGGATCCTTGTTCATATCGACCAGATAAAACTCCAGCTCAGGCGCGATCACCGGCTTCCAGTCTTTAGCCTTGTACAGCTCCAGCACCCGGCGCAATACCCGGCGCGGCGAGATTGCCACCGGTGAGCCATCGAAGTGCACGCAGTCGTGGATCACCTGGGCGGTCGGATCGACTGCCCACGGGATCAGGCGAATGGTCGAAGGGTCAGGGACGCAGACCATATCGGGGTCGGTCACACCGGTCAGAGTGCCGTCTTCCGGGTATTCGCCGGTGACGGTCTGGATCATCACCGCCTGCGGCAGCCGCATCGACTCCCCTGATTCGAACTTGTTGCGCGGAATGATCTTGCCGCGCGCAATACCGGCCATGTCGGGGATGATGGCTTCGATTTCGGTGATGCGGTGTTTCTTCAGAAATTCGTCGATGTCGTGCATGAGAGTCTTCCTGGTTAGGCAAGGGGCTGGCTTACGCGGGCTGGGCGGCGGATGCCGCGTCCCGGCTGGCCCTGAGGCGCATCCGCTCGCGGCATGCTGCACCGAACGCGCGGAAGATCGCGGTGGAAAGTGGGTCGCTGCCGTGCTGCCATTCGGGATGCCATTGCACCCCTAGCGCGAAAGCGTTCGGCGCGGCAACGCTAATGGCTTCGATGAGTCCGTCTGGGGCGAGTGCTTCGGCCACGAGGCCCGCACCAAGCTGAGCAATGCCTTGGCCGTGCAGCGAATTCACCCGTGCCCTGGTGCTGCCCGCGAGGCTGGCCAGCAGCCCGCCTGGCGTCAGACGAAGGTCGTGCGCTGGGCCGTATTGCAGATCGAGCGAGTCGTTCTTGTTCTCGCGGTGATCGGCGAGCCCGGGCACGTCGTGAACCTGCTGATGCAAGGTGCCGCCGAACACCACATTCATTTCCTGAAAGCCGCGGCAGATGGCTAGCACCGGCACACCAGCGTGAAGCGCCGCCTGCATGAGCGGCAGCGTGGTGGCATCGCGTGCGGCGTCGTGCAGCGTGCCGGGTGCGCTGGCGTGGCCGCCATAACGCTGCGGCTCGACGTTCGAATAGCTGCCGGTAAACAGCAAGCCATCGAGTGCCGCGAGCAGCGCTGTGGCCGCTTGACGCTCGCCCAGTGCCGGTACGACCAGGGCCAGCGCTTGCGCGCCATCGACCACAGCGGTGAGGTACTTTTCACCGGCGGCGTGCGTTGGGTGAAGTCCGGTGATGATTCGGTCGGCACTAACACCGACGAGCGGTTTGGCTGTCATGGTTCAAGCAGTTCAGGTACGAAGGCAGTGGCTGGTTCATGGCAAAGCGCATTCGCCGCTTTAGCTGCTTTAGCGGAAGAACGTTGGTGGCCGTGATCGCGTGAAGCTCTCGCCGCATGCAGCATCACGCGTGCCTGCTGTGCCGCAAGGCGTGTGTGAGAACGGCATACGGTACGGCAGCCTGGTGCTGCGTGATAACGCAATCACGGATGAAACTGCACACGCCACGCGAATTCACGCGGACATGCAACGAGTGGCAACCGGGTGCTCAGGAGAGAGGCGCTAGGGCAGGAGGGACGCGACTTCGTCGGTCCGTACGGCGATGAATGCGCGCGCGCATACCGCGTTATGACGCCGCACGGAGCGGCGCGAGAGAACTGTGAGGAGCGAACCCGTGCGGCGGCTGGTCATGGGCTGACGGCGGTTCGATCTCACCAAAGGGCCTTTGACTTTCACGATGGCACTCAAATTGCGAGGGTTAAAAGCATTGAATCCGGCTTCATCTGGAACGCAATACGATTTAAGGTAAAAATCATACCAAAAGGTGACGGATTATTGCGTTTCAGTGAATAAAAAATATTTGAAAAATATGCTGGAATGAAGTAATGCAGAAATAAAAGCGGGGTTTCTGTATTTCACTTGATTCCGGTCCTCAGGATATACCAGTCGGGCATCAGGTCAATTTCTTTTTCCTGATTTAGCCTTAGGATTTACCCGGGTCAGGGATAAAACATTATGCTTTCCAGATGTTTTCGTTTTATGCAATAAATTTTCGTCTAAAAGTTATGCCACTCTGGATAAATTCAGGCGTTACACCTAAAGTAACGGCGTTTGAAATAATTAGGATCTTTCATCCTTGACGGCTGCCCGTAACACCGCTTTGATGCTCCGGGCGCGCATCAGGCTGGCAGATTCAGGCGGAAAATTTGCCGCCTGGTTTCTGCTTGCGCACTTCACCTCACTTCGCACTTCGTTCGATTACCCACCACTCTTTACCGTTTGCAACGAGGCATTCAGATGGAACAAAAGACATTCGCGTACTGGCAAGGCAAGGCTGACGCGCTGACGTTTGAAGGACGCGCGCTGATCGACGGCGAATTCCGCGCAGCGCAAAGCGGCCGCACTTTTGAGTGCATTAGTCCAATTGATGGCCGGGTGCTGACCACCGTGGCCGATTGCGCCGCAGCCGACGTGAATACGGCCGTGGCGGCGGCACGCCGCAGTTTCGCCGCAGGTGTATGGGCTGGACAGAATCCACGTGAGCGCAAAGCAGTGCTGTTGCGCTGGGCTGCACTGATTCGTCAGCATGAGGAGGAACTGGCGCTGCTTGAAACGCTTGATGCAGGCAAGCCGATCTGCGATACGACCACGGTTGATGTGCCCGGCGCGGCTTATAGCATCGAGTGGTATGCCGAAGCCATCGACAAGATCGGCGGCGAAGTCGTGCCCAGCGACCACCATTTGCTCGGGCTGGTGACGCGTGAACCGATTGGCGTGGTTGCGGCGGTGGTGCCATGGAATTTCCCGCTGCTGATGGCGGCATGGAAATTTGCGCCAGCGCTGGCGGCAGGCAATAGTGTGGTGCTGAAGCCTTCGGAAAAATCACCGCTGAGCGTATTGCGCGTAGCTCAGCTTGCTCATGAAGCGGGGATACCGGCAGGGGTGTTCAGTGTGTTGCCCGGGGGCGGCGAAGTGGGCAAGCTGCTGGCCTTGCATAGTGATGTGGATTGCCTGGCATTTACTGGCTCGACAGCAGTAGGAAAACAGATCATGCAGTACGCAGGGCAATCCAATCTGAAACGGATCTGGCTTGAACTGGGCGGCAAGTCGCCAAACATCGTGCTGGCAGATTGCGCTGATATCGGGCGCGCCGCACAGGCTGCAGCCGGAGCGATTTTCTACAACATGGGCGAGATGTGCACCGCAGGCTCACGCTTGCTGGTTCAACGCGACATCAAGGCCGCGTTGCTCGACAAGCTGGTCGCAGCGGCCCGGCGGTACAAGCCAGGCAATCCGCTTGACCCGGCCACCTCGATGGGCGCGATCATCGACCAGGTGCAGTTCGAGCGCGTGCTTGGATATATCGAAACCGGGCGCAGCGAAGCCCAGTTGCTGTTAGGCGGTGAGGCGGTGCAGCAGGACAGTGGTGGCTTTTATATCGAACCGACGGTTTTTGATGTGCCGCACGCAAACGCGAAGATTGCCCGCGAAGAAATTTTCGGACCGGTACTGTCGGTGCTCACGTTCGATACGGCTGAAGAGGCAATTCATCTGGCCAACGATAGCGACTATGGTCTGGCCGCAGCGGTCTGGACCGCTGACCTGACCCAGGCGCACGAGATGGCGCGTCGTTTGAGAGCGGGGACGGTTTGGGTGAACTGCTACGACGAAGGCGGCGACATGAACTTCCCGTTTGGCGGCTACCGCCAGTCTGGCAATGGACGCGACAAGTCCTTGCATGCGCTGGAGAAATACACGGAGTTGAAATCGACACTGGTGCGGTTGCGATAGGGCGTGGGACGCTCGGGGCGAAACGATGTTTCGATGGAGATGCCTGGGGCGTCCTCCTGGCGATCAGGTTTGCTGGGGGTTTTAACGGGGGTTGATGGTGTTTGCAGACGGGGTTTAGGCCGTGCCTGTAGTTTCTGGGTTGAATGGTCTTCTGCCGATTGCTTTCTTAGCGGTTAATTTTTATCTGCCTAGCTATGCTGAATACCATCATGTATAGATAAGAATCTATGAGAAAAATCGGATTTTTCGTTTTAATTATGTTTTGCTAACGATTAAATAAAAAATCTTTCGTTTTTTGATGTTCATCGGTTATCTTCGCTGTCCGAATGTTATGACAGAGACGGTCATGCATGCATATTGCATGTATGACAGGGAGGAGATGCCCGATGGAACGATGGCAGCAAAGCCGCGATGTGCCACTGGCCAGTGTGCGCACGGGGCAGCAACGGTATTTTCTGGAGGTGAAGGGGCCGGCCAATACTCGAAATGGCACTGGCCTTTCCATCGTGTCATTCGACGCCATAGAGCGTATCGGTGACCCTTATCGCATTGACATTAACGTCACGCATCCCGATGCACTGACGGTTAGCGATTACCTTGGACGTGATGCCATTTTCTCCATCACGCCGCAGGATGGCAGCTCACCGCGCGTGTTCTCCGGCTGCATTACCCGCTTCTCCGCGCTCAGCAGCAGCGCTGATATTCACACCTACCGCATCGTCGTCGAAGCACATATCGCGCGGCTTCGGCTGACCCGCACTAGCCGCATCTATCAGCATCAAAGCGCGCCACAGATCATCGAAGCGATCCTGCGCAGGCATGGTTTTAAAGGACATCAGTTTCAGTTCCGGCTGCGGCGCAAGTATCCGCAGCATCTGTTCCGCTTTCAGTATCAAACCGCTGACTGGGCGTATATCCATTTGCTGATGGAGCAGGAGGGCATCTATTGCTACATCCTGCCTGGCGAGTTTGGCGATGTCGTGGTGTTTGGCGATGACATCGACCACTACGTGTATCAGCCCCGGCTGGAAGTGCCATACCGCGAAACAGCCGGGCTCGAAGCTGGCATCGAAGCGGTGCATGCGTTGCAGACGCACACGCAAACCGTTCCGTCATCGTTTCGCGTCGCGGACTACAACCCTGACAACGCGTGGGAACGTTTCAGCGCTGAAGCCAGCGTGACTCGTGACGACAGCACCACTTACGGCCAGCCCTATATCTACGGCACGCATCACCTGGACGAGCCTGGTGCGAAGTGGCAGGCGCAACTGCGGCATGAAGCGGCGGTAGCGTGGCAGGTGCTTTATGAGGGCGCAGGCAACGTGCTGGATCTGCGGCCTGGACGGGTGATGTGGCTGCGTGACGAGACGCCAGAAGCTCCGTTTGACGTGTATGGCAACAAGCCAGAACCGGTGCGGCCTGCGCCGCCTGGACAACTCATCATCGAAGTCACGCATAGCGGCGCGCGCGACCGCGCTTATCGCAACACCTGGCGTGCGATTCCTTCTAACCGGCGTTTCCGTCTGCAGATCAGGGACGACGTCTGGCCAAAAATCAGCGGCACGCTCAGCGGCCGTGTGACCTCACCCAACGAATACAAATACGCGCACCTGACACAGCAGGGGCGCTATGTGGTGCGCTTCGATTGCGACTTCGATGCATGGAACCCAGGTGGCGAAAGCGTGCCGCTGCGGCTGGCCAAACCGTTTGCAGGTGCGTTGCAGACGGGTATGCATTTCCCGGTAATTGATGGCACGGAAGCCGTGCTGGCATTTCGTGACGGTGATCCAAACAAGCCGTACATCGCGCAGTTTCATCACAACAGTATTCAGGGTGATTTGGTGACCAGCCAGGAGCGCTGGTTCTCACGCAACGTGATCCGCACGCGCAGCGATAACAAAATCCAGCTCGAAGACTGGAAGGACGAGGAGCACGTCAAGCTGTCGACGGAGCATTCGGGCAAGAGTCAACTCACGCTCGGACATATCGTCAGTGGCAAGCGGGTAGAAGGACGGTGCGAGAAACGCGGTGAGGGGTTTGAACTGCGTACCGATGCGCATGGCGCGATTCGGGCGGGGAAAGGGTTGTTTATTTCAGCCGATGAGCAGGTGAGGGCGCAGGGGCCGCAACTGGATATGCAGGAAGCGCACAGCCTGCTCCAGCAAGCCTTGCAGCAGAGTGAAGCATTAGCCAAAGCCGCTCAAGCCGCGCAGGCGATTGCAGCCGATTACGGCAAACAAAAAGCGTTGTTTGATGACACGCTCACCGCACTCAAACAAGCCGGAATACTGGCCAGCGCCCCAGCGGGCATTGCGCTGACCTCGGGCCAGCACCTGCAACTGAGCGCAGCAGAAAACCTGATCGCCACCGCTGGCAGTAGTGCGGATATCAGCGTGGTGAAACGCTTTACGGTCGCGGCGGGCGAAGCCGTGTCGCTGTTCGCGCACCGGCTGGGGATGAAACTGTTTGCGGCGAAAGGCAAGGTGGAGATTCAAGCGCAGAGCGATGAAATGCGCCTGATGGCAGAGCAAAACATGACGATCACCAGCACCAGGGGGCGCGTCATTATCGAAGCCAAAGAAGAGCTGCTGCTCAAATGCGGTGGCTCTTATCTACGCATGTCATCAACAGGGATCGAAGATGGAACGCGTGGCGACAGGGCGATCAAATCAGCTTCGTTTGAAAAACAGGGGCCGGCCTCGCTTGCCCAGCATCTGAATAGCCTGCCCAAAACGGCCTTCAACGATCCGTATGTCATCCGCAACAAAATCACCGGCGAAGCGCTGCAACACCAGTCATACGAAATCGTGCGTCAGGACGGCACGCGAATCAAAGGAATAACCGATGACATGGGCCGAACCAGCGTGCAGAAAAGTCACGACATCGAAAACATCGTTATTCGCATACTAAAAAATCAGAGGGATGCGCTATGAGACACAGCAGCCTGCCCCTTCACCCGCCAGATCAAACCAGGCATCGCACGCCATATCGCAGCGACACCTGCAATGCCCTGAAGCAAGCGAATCATGGCCGTTGATTTTTCATTGCTGCCGACCGTCGAGCCGCGCCAGGACACAGCGCCCTCACGCATCGTCTGGAGCGTGACATTTGTCGTGATGTACCTGGCTGGCGTGCTTGGCGTACTTTTTTTCTGGCCGAAAGGCATGCCTACCCATACATGGCAATTCTGGACCAGCTTAGTTCTGTTCCCGGCAGGCATCCCCGGGTGGCTAGTGCTGCGCCGTTACAGCGCTTACGAGGGCCGCAAACTAAATGCCATCCTGGATGATGAAGCCGCGCAGAGATACAACGCGCGCGTGTTCGAGGCAGCAAGTATTCCGCTGGCGCTGCTGGGCAGCGCTCACCGGTTTTCTGCCGATCGCACAATCAATACACCCGGGAGCATCAGAACCGGCAAGGTCGTACTAAAGACACAAGACCCGATCGCCTCCAACGGCGAACCGGTGAAAGCCCGCTGGTTGATTGTTCCAGGCATGCGCACCACATCTGGCAGCAATGAGGATGAGCGCCACCGTCGCCGTCACGTCACGACCTGGCTGTTCGATGAATTGCTTGATGAACTTCTGCTGCCCATCCGGACACTGCCTGCCAGGCTGGATCTGAGCGTCCAGCTGTGCATCGCAAACGGCTTGACCCATCAGGAGAATGAAGCGTTATGGCAGGCATGCTGGCATGCACGGTCGCTGCGGAAAATGACGCTCGCCCCGATGGCAGAACCACCCGCAGACCTCATCACACTCGACCGATGGATGGACCAGATCCCCGGGCAGGTCAACGTCCATGCCACGCTGATGATTGCCGTCCAGCTGCATCCCCTGCTGGCAGGCACACCGCCTTCGGGTCACTCGGAAGCCGGCGTGGCGTTGCTGCTGGTGCCAGACATCCTGGTCCGTCAGCACCGCATTCCTCATAGGACCACCCTGCATCGCCCGGTACGTGGCTCACTCGCCCAGCCGGGCGAAGCGCTGGCGCATGCGCTGCAATGGGCTGACGTAACGGCTAGGCATATCGCCACTGGCTGGCAAACCAGCCTCAAAGCAAACAAAACCATTTCGTTGTACGAGCCATCCGGAAAGTTGGGGCAGGGTTTAGACCTCACCGCTCTTGACCAGACGGTGGGGTATGCCGGTATCGCTGCACCCTGGCTGGCCGTGGCTTGTGCCGCCGCGTCGCGGCATGCCGATAGCGCCGCCCAAATCATTCTGGCTGGCCAGCATAGTCACGTCGATTGCGCAGTCGTAAAACATGCGCCGGAGGCACTCATCGCCGACGGCCTGCCTGACGGTTTGCGCCCGGCTTGTTCTAGCGCTACGTCCCCAGGCCCGATCAAGCCTTCTAATCTGTGAGCAGACTGATGAGCAGCTATACACCTGACAACACACCGCATACGCAGGATGAGCCCCATGCCACCGCCGTCGAAACAGAAAACGGGAGTGACAAGGTGCAGCTTTCCAGCCGGTTCGATACCGATGGCACCCCGGTCGCACACGCCACGCTGACACACGACAGTGACCAGCGTTGCAAGGAAATTCTGGTGGATAACCGTCACGCCATTCCGGTTATTTTTTTGCCGGGCGTGATGGGTTCACTGCTGGCGAACAGGGACACCGGCGAAGCCGTGTGGCATCCGCCGAATATTGACCGGATAACGTCAATCATCCCCGGAGTGCTTTCTGTCATCGCGGACTGGTTTGCCAGCGCGGTTAAACGCGCGACACGCTTTGATCCGATACCTGCCGTGGTTGATCCCCGGGGTCCGGTTGATGCTGGAGACAGCGGCTTAAGCGAAGAAGAAGCGCGGAGGCGTGGCTGGAGCACGGTCCACCGCTGGAGCTACCAGCCGGCACTGGCATGGCTGGAATACACGCTCAACCACCCCATGCTTAATGGCGAGCCGCATGGCGAATGGGCGCATGGCGATAACAAAGGGAAAGAGGCCGCCCTCAAGGCCGTGCTGGGCACCGCTCCATCTGGCTATGGCGGTCAGGGTCCAGGTGAACCCATCACCGAAGATTCGGAAGTGTTCAAAGCCCTGGCGCGTTATCGCTATCCGGTCTACGCCATCGGCTACAACTTTCTGCAATCGAATGAAGTGTCGGGACAGCAGGTGCTGGATGGGGTGGATTTTAGGCATCCCAAGACCAGGAAGACGATGCGCATCATGGGCATTCGGGAAATCTGCCGGGAGAATGACACCAGCAAGGCCATTCTCATTACGCACTCGATGGGTGGTTTGGTCGCACGGATGGCATCGCAGTTTTGCGGCGGCGCTTGTGACATTCACGGCGTGATCCACGGTGCGCAGCCTGCAACTGGCGCACCGCTGTTTGCCAGGAGGTTTCGCACGGGTGGCGAAGACTTCATTGCCGGGAGCCTGGTTGGGCGGAACGACGCGGAGTTTGTGGCGATTGCCAGCAACGCGGAAGGCCCAATGGAGCTGGCCCCGATGCCGGATTACTACGATGGCAAGTCGTGGTGGATCGTTAAGGATAACGATGGTAATGAGCGATTGTGTTTGCCGCAGGAAAGTGCGCTAGACGAGATTTATACGAAGGATGCGTGGTACGGCCTGCTGCCGGATAGTTCTTTACTGGATCCGGCGGGGATTGTGAAGAAAAGGCTGGAAGAACAGCAAAGTCCTCTCAGCGTGCATGAATACTTTAAGCAGAGGATGGACCTCGTTGTGAAGCGACACAGGATGCTGCTCAATAACTACCACCCCAACACCTATGCACTGTATGGAGACGGTGCACTCGAAGCATCTGAATCCTCCGGTGATGCACAAATCCAGCCCCGGCAAGAAGTCAGCCTGCCGGAAAGAGACTTGCTAACCTGGGGACGGGTGGTGTGGCAAGGCGATCTTCCCGCCTCACTCGGGGATAAAAAAGCGGACGAAGCGGAGCTGAAAGCCGCTCAATTAATTCATGACGATCACCATGGAACATTGACGCTCAGGGTACGGGGCCAGACGGTCAAACTACGTGTCAAGAAAATAGGCAAAGAGCCCGACGGTGAAGACATTATTGGTGGTGATAACACCGTGCCCACCTGGTCAGCCGAAGCGCAAAGCCGCGGTAACGGCGTACAGATGGTGTTCGTGCAGGGAGGCTACAAACACCAGTTCTGCTTCGATCATCCATGGACCCGCTGGGCGACGCTGTACAGCATGGCCCAGATCGCGCACAGCATCGGGAAGAAAACAACATGAGCCGCTATCCAAACCCCTCGCGCGTGCTGCGTGCATCGCTTTTTTTTCTAATGTGCAGCCTGTCCGCCTGCGTGTGGGCAGGCCCTCTGGAGCCTGTGATGACAAATAACCCGCTGCTTGCTGACCCGCGTCCATGGTGCATTGGCCGTCTTGTGATCGACCGGACTGTGCATGGCGAATTGAGCTATGAAAAGTACGAATACTGGGGTGACAAGATCGAGATTACCCACGGTGTTAGTGCCGGAGCTTTCCAGCACAAGGTCAGCATGCGTGAGAACGAGCTGCGCACTAAAAAACGCACCATCCTTATTTCATACAAGGAGTCGGTAAAACGAGGTCTGCCCAATGGCATTGTAGAAACCGATGTCCCCTGGTTAGAACAATCAACTTCCCCAACGCACAATTCCCGCCTGTTGATTTTTAAAGAGGATAGTGGAAGGCCCGATGCTCTCCTCACCCAGGAAGTTTATGTCCTGGCTGGCAGCACCATGCTGGTCATGACGCATCTTCTCAGGCATAGCGACATTCAGCGGTCTATCCAGCTCAGTACGGATGTCTACCCGTACATCACCCACCGCGACAACTGGAGCATCCCGACCGAACGCGGTTTCTGCATCGACGGAGCCCTGATCGGTGGCCCTTCGCGCAACAGCGAACTCGCCGAACAAACCATCGTGCTGCAACCGGGGCGACCCTCTGCCTTCGTGATCAAAACACGCAGTGCACTAGATATCGATCAGCAAGCCTCACTGCTCAAGAGCTTGCCGGAATTGCGCCGAACCTTGCGTGAGCAAGGCTATGGCAGCGTGCAGATTTTGCGCGAAGGCAAGCGCCAGGTTGCAGGCATGGAGGTGGAAGAAGTTTTGTTTTCCATCAAGGAAGGAGCGATCCAACTGTTTCGCTTCTATCTGCTGATGCCGGGTGTCTATCACTCAACACTACAGCCACACACTGAAATCCAGTTGATGCTGGGAGATGCATTAACGGATGCCGACAAGAGCAGTGGTGTAAAGCCCGATGAAGTGTCTTCCCCCGTCGATGAAGCCGGTGCCCTCGAGGTATGGGACACGTTGCTTAACAGCCTGCGCGTGAGACCGGGGGCGTTGTGATGGCGCGCCATGATTTACCGCAGCGGGAAGAAAGCGGCATGAGAAACGATTCTGGGTTTTCGCATACGCCGTCTCTAATCCCATTGATTATGGATAACTTACGAGCTGTTCGATGAGTGACCACACACCAGACTCAAATTTAGTCACCTCAGGCAAAGAAGATGCCGCGCCAATGGGTACGGAACGTGGTCATGATGAAGTTGTCCGGCTTTCCAGCCGGCTCGATACCGATGGCACCCCGATCGCACACGCCACGCTGACACACGACAGTGACCAGCGTTGCAAGGAAATTCTGGTGGATAACCGTTACGCCATTCCGGTTATTTTTTTGCCGGGCGTGATGGGTTCACTGCTGGCGAACAGGGACACCGGCGAAGCCGTGTGGCATCCGCCGAATATTGACCGGATAACGTCAATCATCCCCGGAGTGCTTTCTGTCATCGCGGACTGGTTTGCCAGCGCGGTTAAACGCGCGACACGCTTTGATCCGATACCTGCCGTGGTTGATCCCCGGGGTCCGGTTGATGCTGGAGACAGCGGCTTAAGCGAAGAAGAAGCGCGGAGGCGTGGCTGGAGCACGGTCCACCGCTGGAGCTACCAGCCGGCACTGGCATGGCTGGAATACACGCTCAACCACCCCATGCTTAATGGCGAGCCGCACGGCGAATGGGCGCATGGCGATAACAAAGGGAAAGAGGCCGCCCTCAAGGCCGTGCTGGGCACCGCTCCATCTGGCTATGGCGGTCAGGGCCCGGGTGAACCCATCACCGAAGATTCGGAAGTGTTCAAAGCCCTGATGCGTTATCGCTATCCGGTCTACGCCATCGGCTACAACTTTCTGCAATCGAATGAAGTGTCGGGACAGCAGGTGCTGGATGGGGTGGATTTCAGAGATGTTGACACCGAACAGATCACACGCATCATGGGCATTCGGGAAATCTGCCGGGAGAATGACACCAGCAAGGCCATTCTCATTACGCACTCGATGGGTGGTTTGGTCGCACGGATGGCGTCGCAGTTTTGCGGCGGCGCTTGTGACATTCACGGCGTGATCCACGGTGCGCAGCCTGCAACTGGCGCACCGCTGTTTGCCAGGAGGTTTCGCACGGGTGGCGAAGACTTCATTGCCGGGAGCCTGGTTGGGCGGAACGACGCGGAGTTTGTGGCGATTGCCAGCAACGCGGAAGGCCCAATGGAGCTGGCCCCGATGCCGGATTACTACGATGGCAAGTCGTGGTGGATCGTTAAGGATAACGATGGTAATGAGCGATTGTGTTTGCCGCAGGAAAGTGCGCTAGACGAGATTTATACGAAGGATGCGTGGTACGGCCTGCTGCCGGATAGTTCTTTACTGGATCCGGCGGGGATTGTGAAGAAAAGGCTGGAAGAACAGCAAAGTCCTCTCAGCGTGCATGAATACTTTAAGCAGAGGATGGAGCTCGTTGTGAAGCGACACAGGATGCTGCTCAATAACTACCACCCCAACACCTATGCACTGTATGGAGACGGTGCACTCGAAGCATCTGAATCCTCCGGTGATGCACAGGTCCAGCCCCGGCAAGAAGTCAGCCTGCCGGAAAGGGACTTGCTAACCTGGGGACGGGTGGTGTGGCAAGGCGACCTTCCAGCTTCGCTTGGAGATAAAAAAGCGGATGAAGCGGAGTTGAAAGCCGCTCAATTAATTCATGACGATCATCATGGAACATTGACGCTCAGGGTAAGGGGCCAGACAGTCAAGCTTCGCGTTAAGCAGATAGGCAAAGAGCCTGACGGCGAAGACATTATTGGTGGTGATAACACCGTGCCCACCTGGTCAGCCGAAGCGCAAAGCCGTGGTAACGGCGTGCAGATGGTGTTCGTGCAGGGAGGCTACAAACACCAGTTCTGCTTCGATCATCCATGGACCCGCTGGGCGACGCTGTACAGCATGGCCCAGATTGCGCACAGCATCGGGAAGAAAACAACATGAGCCGCTATCCCAACCCCTCGCGCGTGCTGCGTGCATCGCTTTTTTTTCTAATGTGCAGCCTGTCCGCCTGCGTGTGGGCAGGCCCTCTGGAGCCTGTAATGACAAATAACCCGCTGCTTGCTGCCCCGCGTCCATGGTGCATTGGCCGTCTTGTGATCGACCGTCCCACGCATAGCAAACTGCATTCCGAGAAGTACGAATACTGGGGTGACAAGATCGAGATTACCCACGGTGTCAGTGTCGGAACTTTTCAGCATATGGTCAGCACCCGTGAGAACGAGCTGCGCACTAAAAATAGGACGGGTTCTATCTCATACAAGGCAATGCTGGCCAGGGGACTAAAGTCCATGATCTTCGAGACGGACACACCCTGGCTTGAACAGGCCGTGTCACCAACAAAAACTTCCCGCCTGTTGATTTTTAAAGAGGATGGTGGAAGGCCCGATGCCCTCCTCACCCAGGAAGTTTATGTCCTGGCTGGCAGCACCATGCTGGTCATGACGCATCTTCTCAGGCATAGCGACATTCAGCGGTCTATCCAGCTCAGTACGGATGTCTACCCGTACATCACCCACCGCGACAACTGGAGCATCCCGACCGAACGCGGTTTCTGCATCGACGGAGCCTTGATCGGTGGCCCTTCGCGCAACAGCGAACTCGCCGAACAAACCATCGTGCTGCAACCGGGGCGACCCTCTGCCTTCGTGATCAAAACACGCAGTGCACTAGATATCGATCAGCAAGCCTCACTGCTCAAGAGCTTGCCGGAATTGCGCCGAACCTTGCGTGAGCAAGGTTATGGCAGCGTGCAGATTTTGCGCGAAGGCAAGCGCCAGGTTGCAGGCATGGAGGTGGAAGAAGTTTTGTTTTCCATCAAGGAAGGAGCGATCCAACTGTTTCGCTTCTATCTGCTGATGCCGGGTGTCTATCACTCAACACTACAGCCACACACCGAAATCGAATTAAGGCTGGGCAATACGCTGAATGATGCCGACAAGAGTCGGGGTGTAAAGCCGGAAGAGAAATCTTCCTCCGTCGATGAAGCCGGTGCCCTTGAGGTATGGGACACGCTGCTTAACAGCCTGCGCGTGAGACCGGGGGCGTTGTGATGGCGCGCCATGATTTACCGCAGCGGGAAGAAAGCGGCATGAGAAACGATTCTGGGTTTTCGCATACGCCGTCTCTAATCCCATTGATTATGGATAACTTACGAGCTGTTCGATGAGTGACCACACACCAGACTCAACTGCTTCGATCATCCATGGACCCGCTGGGCGACGCTGTACAGCATGGCCCAGATTGCGCACAGCATCGGGAAGAAAACAACATGAGCCGCTATCCAAACCCCTCGCGCGTGCTGCGTGCATCGCTTTTTTTTCTAATGTGCAGCCTGTCCGCCTGCGTGTGGGCAGGCCCTCTGGAGCCTGTGATGACAAATAACCCGCTGCTTGCTGACCCGCGTCCATGGTGCATTGGCCGTCTTGTGATCGACCGGACTGTGCATGGCGAATTGAGCTATGAAAAGTACGAATACTGGGGTGACAAGATCGAGATTACCCACGGTGTCAGTGTCGGAACTTTTCAGCATATGGTCAGCACCCGTGAGAACGAGCTGCGCACTAAAAAAAGGACGGGTTCTATCTCATACAAGGCAATGCTGGCCAGGGGACTAAAGTCCATGATCTTCGAGACGGACACACCCTGGCTTGAACAGGCCGTGTCACCAACAAAAACTTCCCGCCTGTTGATTTTTAAAGAGGATAGTGGAAGGCCCGATGCCCTCCTCACCCAGGAAGTTTATGTCCTGGCTGGCAGCACCATGCTGGTCATGACGCATCTTCTCAGGCATAGCGACATTCAGCGGTCTATCCAGCTCAGTACGGATGTCTACCCGTACATCACCCACCGCGACAACTGGAGCATCCCGACCGAACGCGGTTTCTGCATCGACGGAGCCCTGATCGGTGGCCCTTCGCGCAACAGCGAACTCGCCGAACAAACCATCGTGCTGCAACCGGGGCGACCCTCTGCCTTCGTGATCAAAACACGCAGTGCACTAGATATCGATCAGCAAGCCTCACTGCTCAAGAGCTTGCCGGAATTGCGCCGAACCTTGCGTGAGCAAGGTTATGGCAGCGTGCAGATTTTGCGCGAAGGCAAGCGCCAGGTTGCAGGCATGGAGGTGGAAGAAGTTTTGTTTTCCATCAAGGAAGGAGCGATCCAACTGTTTCGCTTCTATCTGCTGATGCCGGGTGTCTATCACTCAACACTACAGCCACACACTGAAATCCAGTTGATGCTGGGAGATGCATTAACGGATGCCGACAAGAGCAGTGGTGTAAAGCCCGATGAAGTGTCTTCCCCCGTCGATGAAGCCGGTGCCCTCGAGGTATGGGACACGCTGCTTAACAGCCTGCGCGTGAGACCGGGGGCGTTGTGATGGCCGCCAATGGGTACGAAAAGCGATCGTGATGATGTTGTCCGATTCACCAACTGCTTCGATACCGATGGCTCCTCCATCGCACATGCCGCATCCATGCACCAGACAGGATTAATCAACCGTCACTTTTCAGGAGACAAAAAAATGAAAAATTTCATGAAAGCCCTATTCGTTTTGAGCATGCTTATTTCCCTCTCTGCTTGTTGCATTTTCAGTGCGCCAAGCAGCGAATATTGCACCCGCTGGTTTCGGATATAAGGCTGCCGCTCAAGTGCTGCAACCTTATCGCGCGACTGGCGAAGCGTTATAGCGGATTCGTTTTTTCCGGCAAGCAATAACACTTCTACCGTGCGGTCTGGAAACACACGGATCATGAAGCCATCACCCCGCAAGCATTAAATACTCGATAGCTGTCGAACGATGTCCAGTGCATTCGCCAGCCTTATTCGAGCCAGCCACTGACGCCAGTTCAGCACGCATCGTGCGTGTCCGCTTGAAAAACTGGAATACGATTTTTCGCTTTCGACGCAACAGTATGAGTACCTCTATGCATATCCAGGTACTCAAAGAAAGGAATTTTCCAAACTATGAAGAAGCTTCAGCTAGACCTTGTTTCCATTCTGGTACTTGCACTGCTCATGATGGGCGCCATTCTGATCTGGGGTGAGTACCTCGGGATAAAGACACCTGAAGCACGCAGTTTCTGGCTATCGCTAGTGGCCGTTTGCGCCTTGGTATTAGCGCTTATTGTTTCGTTTGACCGCATGGTCCGCTGGTCAGATGCGGTGCATCGGTTAGGTAAATGGTTGCAGTTGCGCCGGCCAGCAATGGCGGGTACGACGCAGGCCAACCTGCTGGCCAAAGTGGATCAGGAGAAATCCACTTCACCAATCTTCGAGCCGCTCCGCCTCGCCTTGCACACCCAGCACGGCTTCTTCTGGCGCTACCGTCGCCCCTGGCTTTTGCTCACTGGCGACGTTACAGCCATCACCCGCCTGCTCCCCGATCTCGCCGCACAAAACTGGCTCATCACCGCTGACGCCGTGTTGCTCTGGCATCCCAGCCACGCCAACGGTCAGCCCGACGAAGCCTGGCTCAGGCAGCTCTACAAGCTACGCCGCCGTCGCCCAATAGACGCAGTCATCCTAACTATTAACGGAGAAGCCGAACTACCCACCACCTCACACAACAGATACAACCCAAACCCACACCACCTAACCCTCGCCCGCATCGCGCAAACGCTACGCTGGTCCGCCCCGGTCTACCTGCTCGACGTCGCGCACACCGACGCACCGGCCCATGGCCACACCCCGGTGATTGGCTGCACCTTCCCGCGCCACGCCAATGCCGCCACGATTGAAGCGCAACTACTCGACCTGCGCACCCGCCTCGGCAGCCGCAGCGTCAAACAGATCGGCCTTAACCGCAGCGACCTTTATCAAGCCACGCTGTCGAAGCAGCTCGACAGCCGCAGTCACCCGCTGGCGCAATGGCTCACCTCGCTCACGCTGCATCAGCGCCGCACCACCCGCCCGGGCGGTGCATTCTTCGCGCCGTACCCCACAGCAGGGGCAGAAACCACCAGCCTCGACCTCCCACTCTGGTCCCACCTGGCCGATATCGCGCGCCGTACACGTGGCCAGCGCACCGGCTGGCATCCGGTGACGGTGTGCGCCATCACCGCATGCAGCGTCATCAGCCTGTGGACCACCGGCATGCTGGTCTCCGGCCTGTCGAACGCGCGCGAGCTGCATCAGGCTAGTCAGGCCGCGCAAACGCTAGCCACTGCCCCCGATACCGCCGCACAACTTCGCGCGTTGCTCACCTTGCAACAGCAGATCAGCGATCTCGAAGCCCGCACGCAGCAGCACACGCCCCCGTTGCGTCGCTTCGGCCTGAACCGCGACCGCGAGATTCTCGCCGCGCTATGGCCGCGTTACCAGCAGGCCAGCCAGCGTCTGCTCGTGCAGCCAGTGCAGCAGAACCTTGAAGCCACGCTGGCCGATCTCGGCCAGATGCCGGCCACGCAAGTCGACACGCAAGTCGATGAGCCGGCGAACCGCCTCGCCCTCAACGGCCACGCCACGCTTAAAACCTACCTGATGCTGGCCGAACCACAACGTGCTGACGCCGCCTTCCTCACCCCGCAACTGGTTCAGCACTGGAGCACTTCGGCCAGCCTGAGCTCCGGCGAAAAATTCGACCTGTCCGAGCGCCTGTTGCGCTTTTACGCACAACGTCTGCCTGCGCATGAACCGTGGCGCATTACTCCGCGCCCCGAGATCGTCAACGCAGCGCGGCAAACGTTGCTCGCGGTCACTGGTGTGAAGAACAGCGAAGACACGATCTACCAGCGCTTGCTGCAGAGCCTCGGCAACAAGTACCCGGACCAGACGCTGGCCTCGCTGAGCGCAGGCACCGATACCCGTGGATTGCTGCGCAGCACGGCGAGTGTGCCGGGTGCGTTCACGCGTCAGGCTTACGAAGGATCGTTATCCTCAGCCATTGACGAAGCCGCGCAACGCAACGACATCGCCCACGACTGGGTGCTAACGGGCACTACGCCGCAGACCCACGCACCCTCCGCACCCACTGCCGATGCTCTTAAAACCGCGCTGACACAGCGCTATTTCAGCGACTACGCCAGCCACTGGCAGCGCTTCATGAACACGCTGCAATGGGCGCCCGCGCCGACCCTGCCCAGTGCCATCGAGCAGCTCACGCAAATGGCCGACGCCCGCCAGTCGCCGGTGCTCGCGTTGATGAAATCGCTCGACTGGCAGGGCCGGGCGGGGATATTGCAGGATTCGCTCTCCGACACACTGGTGAGCAAGGCGCAAACCGTCTTCGCTAAAAAAACGGCCGCCCCGGATACGTTCAAGCCGATGGCGGCAGGCCCGCTCGCGGCCTCCTTTGGCCCGGTGCGGCAACTGGTGGCCGCGGATCCCGCGACAACGATGCAAAGCGACCTGAGCCTGCAGCGCTTCATGGAACGCGTGACCACGCTGCGCCTGAAACTGCAGCAAATCAGCGACAGCCCCGACGCCGATACCCAGGCCCGGCAGATGGCGCAGGCGCTGTTTCAGGGCAAGGGCTCGACGCTGGCCGACACCCAGGCCTACGCGCAACTCGTGGCCGCGAGCCTCGGCGCGCAGTGGGCGGGCCTGGGCGACACGCTGTTCGTGCGGCCGGTTTCCCAGGCTACGCGCACCGTGCTGCAACCAGCGCAGGCCAGCCTGAACGATGCGTGGCAACAAACCATCGGCATCACGTGGCAGCGCGCGTTCGCCGGGCGCTATCCATTCGCTGGCACCCCGAATGATGCGTCAGTGGCCGAACTCACGCGCTTTCTGCGGCGTGATGGCGGGCTGATTCCAGCGTTCCTCGGCACGCAGCTCGCAGGTGTGCTGGAACTACAGGGCGACCGCTGGATGCCAGTCGCGCGCGACAGCCAGGCGCTGGCGTTCGACCCGGCGTTCCTGCGCGCAGTGAACACGCTGCAACGCCTCGCGGGCCCGCTGCTGGCCAGTGGCGAGGCGCATTACCGTTTCGAACTCAAGCCGGTGCCGACGCCGGGCATTACCGATACCGTGCTGACGCTTGATGGCCAGAAGCTGCATTACTACAACCAGCGCGAGACCTGGCAGACGATGGCGTGGCCGTCAAACGACCCGCAGGCTACCGGCACCCGGCTGCAATGGCAGACAGCGCAGGCGGGCACGAACAAACACTTCGAGTTCAGCGGACGCTGGGGGTTGATAAGGATGCTGGAGCAGGCGGAGGTGGAGCCGCTCGACGGCGCGCTCACGCAACTGACCTGGCAGGCTCGGCCTGATACCTGGGATACCAAATTGGCATCGTCTGGTGTTGAAACCAGCGCAACGCAACAGCAGGCGGAGCAGGCGGAGCAGGCGAATGAACCTGATCCACAGAGCCTGACCGCGCATGGCCCGCGCGCGGCTGCACCGGAAGTGCTGACGTATCCGGTCCGTTACCAGATGCGTACTGAGGCAGGTCAGGGCCCGCTTGAACTGCTGGCGCTAAGGGGCTTCGTGCTGCCGCAGCGGATTTTTATAGAACCGGGCGGGAAGGCTCCGGCGGGCACGCGGCAAACCGCTCGCAGTAATACGCGGCCACCGTTGCCACCGTTGCCACAAGCCGCACTGGAAGCGGCCCGCCATGCGGTGGTGCCGCTGCCTGAAGACCTTTGACGATCTTTGAAAACCTCTAGCACGCAATGCGATCTGCTCACCACATTCCCGGTGCTAACCCATTCCTGCCATTGGCTAGCCGCTCCATCACGTCTAACCCGGATATCGTTCAAACCTGCTAAATATCAAAAGCGCATCAGCTACTCTTAACCGGAGCCGTCGAGCCCGCCTCAGCCCGCCGCAACGCATCCGCCACGTCATGATGCAACTGCTGCAGCGCTGCAACCCGTGCATCGGGCGGTTGCAGCGCTTGCCAGAGCACTTCGGTCAACTGCGCCGCGGTCGCTTCAAGATCCATCCCGGTACGCCGCTGCGTCAACGTCGCATCCCACAGCACATGCTCCATCGGCCCGAACACCATTGAACGCAGCAGCCGTAATGGGATATCGCGCCGGATCTGGCCGTTGTCCTGACCGCGCGCCAGCACCGCCATCAAGGGCGCGGTATAGCGTCGCTGCAGCTCGGTCAGGGTTTCACTCAGTGCGTGATGTTGCGCACGTCCCTCGGATAGCACCAGTGCGCACAAACCTGCGCCATGCACCAGCATCAGCCGCAAATGCGTTTGCACGATGAAAGCGAACTGCTGCCGCACGCTGCCATCAGATGGCAGGCCTGCCTCAATTGCCGCGATGATCTCGTCGTACCAGTCGTGAATCACGCGCGCGCATAACTCGCGCTTGCCGCGAAAGTAGCTGAACACCGTGGCTTCTGCAATGCCGACGCGCTGTGCGATTTCTGCCGTGGTGGCGCGCTCGTAACCTTTCTCGCTGAATACCTCGCGTCCGGCTTGAAGAATCTCCTGGACGCGCTGCTGCGATTTGCGGCCAACGGGTTGCCAGCGAGCCTGGGAGGGGGCGGGCCGGGTTTCTTCCATGACCTGAGTCCTATTCAGATTTCATATTGATTTAATACGGTCAATGAGCATGGTAATGATTTTATGAGCTATAAAAACGCTTAATACCCATTTCATCAGATCTGAGTATGACTCAAAATACCTATTGACGTATACGGCAATCTAGCGTGAAATTCGCGCTTCGTGAGGTGTCACGCACCGGCCTTGGCGCGTCGCCCCAGGCATCCCAACCGGCAGCCTCGGCTGTATGCACGGCCCGTTGCTGTCAGCGAATTCAGGAGATCTTCATGACCCGTCTGCCCGGCTTGCAATTCCCGCTCGGTGAAGAGATCGAGATGCTGCGCGATAGCGTCGCCAGCTTTGCCGCTAAAGAAATCGCCCCACGGGCCAGCGAGATCGACCGCACCGACCAGTTTCCGATGGACCTATGGCGCAAGTTCGGCGAACTTGGTGTGCTCGGTATGACGGTGGGTGAAGAGTACGGCGGAGCCAACATGGGTTACACCGCGCACATGGTGGCGATGGAAGAGATCTCTCGCGCTTCGGCATCAGTTGGCTTGTCGTATGGCGCGCATTCCAACCTGTGCGTGAACCAGATCCAGCGTAATGGCAGCGCTGCGCAAAAGCAGCGCTATCTCCCCAAGCTAGTGTCCGGCGAGCATATCGGCGCGCTGGCGATGAGCGAGCCGAACGCCGGGTCGGATGTGGTCGGCATGAAGCTGCGCGCGGAGCGCAAGGGCGATCACTACATGCTGAACGGCACCAAAATGTGGATCACTAACGGTCCTGATTGCGACACCCTGGTGGTCTACGCCAAAACCGATGTGGCGGCAGGTGCGCGAGGCATGAGCGCGTTCATCGTCGAAAAAGGCATGAAGGGTTTTTCGGTGGCGCAAAAGCTCGACAAGCTCGGTATGCGAGGCTCACATACCGGCGAGCTGGTGTTCGAGAACGTCGAAGTGCCGGTTGAGAATCTGCTTGGTGAACTCAACGGTGGCGTCAAGGTGCTGATGAGTGGTCTGGACTACGAGCGCGCGGTGCTCGCCGGTGGTCCAGCGGGGATCATGGTGGCCGTGATGGATGCCGTGGTGCCCTACATTCATGAACGCCAGCAGTTTGGCCAGGCGATTGGTGAGTTTCAACTGATCCAGGGCAAGGTGGCCGATCTGTACACCACGTTGCAGGCAAGCCGCGCGTACCTGTACGCAGTAGGGCGGCAACTCGACACCTTGGGCGCGGAGCATGTGCGGCACATGCGTAAAGACTGCGCGGGCGTGATTCTCTACACCGCCGAAAAAGCCACGTGGATGGCCGGCGAAGCGATCCAGATTCTGGGCGGCAATGGCTACATCAATGACTATCCCGTGGGGCGTTTATGGCGTGATGCCAAGCTCTACGAGATTGGCGCGGGCACGAGCGAGATTCGCCGCATGCTGATTGGCCGCGAACTCTTTTCTGAAACCTGCTGATGCGAGGACGATAGGACGTGGGGACGCGAGCATGTGAATGCATTGAGTCCGATTTGCCGTTCTATCTACCCCGTCCAATCTTTTCAGAAATTTTCAGGAGCGTCACACGATGCCGGTGATCGAAAGCAAACTGAACTCGCGTGCAGATGAATTCCGCGCCAACGCCGCTGCGCTCGAAGCGCTGGTCGCTGACTTACGCGAGAAAACCGCGCGGCTCGCTATTGGCGGCTCGCAGGCGGCACGTGACAAACACGTCGCGCGTGGCAAGCTGCTGCCGCGTGAACGGGTCGCGCAACTGCTCGATCCCGGCACGCCATTTCTGGAGCTGTCACCACTCGCGGCTTACGGCATGTACAACGACGAAGCGCCTGGTGCGGGGCTGATCTGCGGCATCGGCCGCATCGCGGGCCAAACCTGTGTGGTGGTGTGCAATGACGCGACCGTCAAAGGCGGCACCTACTATCCGCTAAGCGTGAAAAAACACGTGCGCGCCCAGGAGATCGCCGCCGAAAATCGTTTGCCCTGCATCTATCTGGTGGATTCAGGCGGTGCCAACCTGCCGAACCAGGACGAAGTGTTTCCCGACCGCGATCACTTCGGCCGGATTTTCTATAACCAGGCCAATCTGTCCGCTGCGGGGATTGCGCAGATTGCAGTGGTGATGGGCTCTTGCACTGCCGGTGGCGCGTACGTTCCGGCGATGAGCGATGAATCCATCATCGTGCGCGATCAGGGCACGATTTTTCTCGGTGGCCCGCCACTGGTTAAAGCCGCCACTGGCGAAGAGGTCAGCGCGGAAGACCTCGGCGGTGGCGATGTGCATACGCGTCTGTCCGGTGTGGTCGATCATCTGGCGCAAAACGATGCGCATGCGCTGGTGCTGGCACGCGATATCGTGGCTCGCCTCAATCGCCCGCTGGCCGATGCCTGGCAGCGGCAGCCGCCGAAGCCGCCGCGTTACGCGCCGGAAACCCTGTACGGCGTGATTCCGGCTGATACCCGCAAGCCGTTCGATATCCGTGAAGTGATTGCCCGGATCGTCGATGACTCCGCCTTTGATGAATTCAAGGCGCGTTACGGCACGACGCTCGTCACGGGTTTTGCGCATGTGTGGGGTCATCCGGTGGGCATCGTGGCCAATAACGGCATTCTTTTTTCCGAGTCCGCGCTGAAGGGCACGCACTTTATCGAACTGTGCTGCCAGCGCAAGATTCCGCTGATTTTTCTGCAGAACATCACCGGCTTCATGGTCGGGCGCAAGTACGAAAACGAGGGCATCGCGCGCAACGGCGCGAAGATGGTGACGGCCGTGGCCACGGCGAAAGTGCCGAAGTTCACGGTCATCATCGGCGGCTCGTTTGGCGCGGGGAACTACGGCATGTGCGGCCGGGCGTACTCGCCGCGTTTTCTGTGGATGTGGCCCAACGCGCGGATCTCGGTGATGGGCGGTGAACAGGCCGCATCGGTGCTGGCGACGGTCAAACGCGATGGCGTCGAAGCGAAAGGCGGCACGTGGAGCGCGGAGCAGGAAGCAGCGTTCAAACAGCCGGTGCTGGAGCAATACGAGCACCAGGGGCACCCGTATTACGCCAGTGCACGGCTGTGGGACGACGGCGTGATTGATCCGGCGCAAACCCGCGATGTGCTGGGGCTTGGCTTGTCGGCCGCGTTGCATGCGCCGGTGGAAGACACGCGTTTCGGCGTATTCAGAATGTGAGCCGCGAGGCTGAATTTCTCAAGGATCCCAAAGCGATGTCATACGAGACGCTCAACCTGAGCATGGCGGGAACCCAGGCGACGGTGACGCTGAAGCGTCCCGAGGTGCGCAATGCCTTTAACGAAATCATGCTCGCCGAACTCACCACGGTGTTTGCCGCGCTGAGTGAGCACGAGACGGTGCGCGTGGTGGTGCTAGCCGCTGAAGGCAAAGCGTTTTGCGCGGGGGCAGACCTGAACTGGATGCAGCGCATGGCCGGATTTTCCGCCGCCGAAAATCGTGCCGATGCCGCATGCCTGGCCGCGATGCTGAGCACGATTTATCGCTGCCGCAAGCCAGTCATTGCTCGCGTAAGCGGCGATGTGTATGCCGGTGGCGTTGGCCTGGTGGCGGCCTGCGATATCGTCGTCGCGCTTGATAACGCGCGCTTTTGCCTGTCGGAAGCGCGTCTCGGGCTGATCCCCGCGACCATTGCGCCCTATGTGATTCGCGCGCTGGGTGAGCAGGCTTCGCGCCGTTACTTTCTGAGCGCCGAAGTCTTTGATTGCGCGACGGCCTGGCGTCTGGGCCTCGTCAGCGAAATCGCGGCCGATGTGACGCAGCTCGATGCCTGTGTCCAGCAACTCAGCGACACGCTCAGTGCCAACGGCCCCGCTGCGGTGAGGGCCTGCAAGCAACTGGTGCAAGACATCGCAGGCCAGCCGCTAGATGACGCGCTGATGGCCGACACCGTCGAGCGCATTGCGCAGGTGCGCTCAAGTGCTGAAGGGCGTGAGGGCGTGGCGTCCTTTCTCGGCAAACGCGTGCCGCGCTGGCGCGTTTGATCTGTGCTCAAGCGCTGCTTCACGTGCCTGCTTAAGTTCCTCTTTCAATCGCTTCCTCACGAGAAAGCCAATGTTCAACAAGATCCTGATTGCGAACCGGGGCGAGATTGCCTGCCGGATTGCCGCCACCTGCAAACGGCTGGGCCTCCAGAGCGTTGCGGTGTATTCGGATGCAGATGCTGAGGCGAAGCATGTGGGCGCTTGCGATGAAGCGGTGCATCTCGGCGCAGCGGCCGCCACCCAAAGCTATTTGTGCGGCGAGCGGATTATCGAAGCCGCGCTGGCGACCGGGGCGCAAGCGGTGCATCCCGGCTACGGTTTTCTCTCCGAAAACGAAGATTTCGCCCGCGCTTGCGCAGCGGCGGGCCTCGTGTTTATTGGCCCGCCGGTGGCCGCGATTGCCGCGATGGGCTCGAAAGCCGCCGCCAAGGCATTGATGGGGGCCGCTGCGGTGCCGTTAGTGCCGGGCTATCACGGTGATGCTCAGGATCCCGCACGATTGCAGCGCGAAGCCGATGCGATGGGCTACCCCGTGTTGCTGAAAGCCAGTGCAGGCGGTGGCGGCAAAGGCATGCGGGTGGTCGAGGACAGCGCCGGGTTTGCCCAGGCGCTTAGCTCATGCCAGCGCGAGGCAGCCAGCAGCTTTGGCAACGACCGGGTGCTAATCGAAAAATATCTGACACGTCCACGGCACGTCGAAGTGCAAGTGTTTGCCGACCAGCACGGTGGCGTGGTGTATCTGTTCGACCGCGACTGCTCGGTGCAGCGCCGCCATCAGAAAGTGCTGGAAGAAGCCCCTGCACCCGGGTTGTCGAGTGCATTGCGCCGCGCGATGGGCGAAGCCGCAGTGAGTGCCGCGCGGGCCGTGAACTACGTCGGCGCGGGCACGGTGGAATTCATCATGACCAGCGATGGCGCGTTCTATTTCATGGAGATGAATACCCGCCTGCAAGTCGAGCATCCGGTGAGCGAAATGGTGACCGGGCTTGATCTGGTCGAGTGGCAGTTGCGCGTAGCGTCTGGCGAGCCGCTGCCGCTGACCCAGGCGCAACTCACGCTAAGCGGCCACGCGCTTGAGGCGCGGCTTTATGCAGAAAACCCGGCACGTGGCTTTTTGCCCTCCACGGGCACGCTGCGTCATTTGCGCTGGCCTGGGCACGTTGAGTTCACCGTTGCCGCCAGCGATGGCACACGCGCTCCGGTGCGAGTGGATAGCGGCGTGCGCGAAGGTGATCCGATCACGCCGTTTTATGACCCGATGATCGCCAAGCTGATCGTGCATGGCGCAACCCGCGCCGAGGCGTTGGCCCGAATGACACAGGCGTTGCGCGCGTGCGAAGTGGTTGGTTTGCACACCAATCTCGCGTTCCTGCAACGGATCGTCGCTAGCACAGCGTTTGCTTCGGCTGATCTCGATACCGGTTTGATCGAGCGTCATCAGGCGGCGCTGTTTGCCCCGGCTGCCGAGCCTTCGTTAGCGGTGCTGGCGCTGGCATGTGCGGCATTGCTTGTGCGTCAGCGTGAAGCGGCTGGCGCTTTAGCATCGCCGTGGGCAGCGCTGACACATTGGCGTCTCAATGGCCCATTCACTCAGACGCTGGCATGGCGAGCCTGCGCTGCTGACAGCGAGCATGACCATGGCAGCGCTCACGTGTATGAGGTTGATCTGACGCATGACGGTGCCGTGCAAACGCTGGACTACGCGGGGCAGACGCACGCCTGCGCCTGGCAGCGCGGCCCGCAAGCGCATCAGTTCAGCGTCACGCTGGGCCAACGGCGCATCACGGGCCGGGTGGTGGATGAGGGCGAGGCATTCCATGTGTTCTACGACGGCAACGCCTGTTTGCTCGAATGGCAAAACCTGCTGGCGCATGCCAGTGATGACGAGCCAGGTGAAGGGCGGCTCACAGCACCGATGCCGGGCAAGGTGGTTGCGGTGCTGGTCGCCGCAGGCGCAGTGGTCGAGAAAGGCGCGCCGCTGCTGGTGATGGAAGCGATGAAGATGGAACACACGATTGCCGCACCAACGGCGGGCACGGTGGTTGAAGTGCGGTTTGCGGTGGGCGATCAGGTGAGCGAAGGGGCGCAACTGCTGGTGCTGGAGGGGGCGTAGCGCTGGAATGGGTGGGATGCGCCTGATGCTTAATAAATGCAGGTGGCGGGATTGTTGCAACCGCCAGAAGAACTCAAACCATTTCACGCTTGGCTCAAGTCATCAGTGAAAGAAAGGTTCAAAAGGGTTTAAGAAGGGTTCTGCACACTCAGGCCAAGCGTCTTGAATGGCTGGTGCAAAGAAGACTGGAAAGTGCGGCTGAAGCGATCGACGCAGATTGACCATGTCTATAACCGCAGTGAACTCATGTCAGGTGAGAGATAAAAATGCCTGCGCAATGATCACGGTGTGACACATGCTTATAAGTCAGTTCAAAAAAACCGCGCCCGGCCGGGCAACCGGCTAATCCGCGCCATTTCTTTTATCCTTGCAGCCTCACGCCGCGCCCGCTAGCAGACGCGGCATCACCTGACGTTTTCCTTCAACTGGAGAATTCACATGGGCAAGCAGGCAATCGGCGTAGTAGGGCTGGCGGTGATGGGCCGCAATCTGGCGCTCAACATTGAAAGCCGGGGTTATGCGGTATCCGTGTACAACCGCAGCCGTGAGAAAACCGAAGAACTGGTCGCGGAGTTTCCCGAGCGCAAGCTCGTGCCGGCTTACACCCTGGAAGACTTCGTCGCTTCGCTTGAAAGCCCACGCCGTATCTTGCTGATGGTCAAGGCGGGTGAACCGACCGATGCCACGATTGCCGCGCTTCGGCCGCTGCTGGCCCCCGGCGACATCCTGATTGACGGCGGCAATACCCACTTCACCGACACCATCCGGCGCAACAAGGAACTGGCGCAGGCAGGGCTGCATTTCATCGGCACGGGGGTGTCAGGTGGCGAGGAAGGCGCGCTGCATGGCCCCTCGATCATGCCTGGCGGCCAGCGTGATGCGTATGACCTGGTTGCGCCAATCCTCACCGAAATTGCCGCAAAGGCTCCCGATGGCGAACCGTGCGTGGCTTACATGGGCCCGGATGGCGCAGGCCATTACGTGAAGATGGTGCATAACGGCATTGAATACGGCGACATGCAACTGATCGCCGAAAGCTACGCCGTGCTGCAACAGGTGGCCGGTTTGTCGAACACGGAGCTGGCTGAGGTCTACACCGAGTGGAACACCGGTGAGCTGGATAGCTATCTGATCGAGATCACCGCGAAAATCTTCGCTAAACGCGATGACGAAACCGGCAAGGCACTGGTCGATGTGATTCTGGATCGCGCGGCGCAAAAAGGCACCGGCAAATGGACCAGCCAGAATGCGCTGGATCTGGGGGTGCCGCTGCCACTGATTACCGAATCGGTTTTTGCCCGCGTGCTGTCCTCGCTCAAAACTCAGCGGGTGGCAGCGAGCAAGGTCTTGAGCGGACCACCCGCTGCCCCTGCGCCGAAAGATCGCGCGGCACTGATTGAAGCGGTGCGGCGCGCGCTGTATTTCAGCAAGGTTATTTCGTATGCCCAGGGATTCGCGCAACTGGGGGCAGCCTCTGAGGAATACGGCTGGAATCTGGCGTTCGGCACGATAGCGAAAATCTTCCGCGCTGGATGCATTATCCGCGCGCGCTTTCTGCAGAAGATCACCGAGGCGTATAGCAAAGATCCGGCGCTGGCGAATCTGCTGCTCGATCCGTATTTCAGCGAAATCGCGGCGAACTATCAGACGTCATTGCGCGAGGTGGTGATTGCGGCGGTGCGGGCAGGTGTGCCGGTGCCCGCGTTTGCCTCGGCGGTGGCGTATTTCGATGGCTATCGCTCGGCGCATGTGCCCGCCAATCTGATCCAGGCGCAGCGGGACTTTTTTGGTGCGCATACCTTCGAGCGCAGCGACAAGCCCGGCAGCTTTCACGCGAACTGGTCCTGAAGCCCCACCGCATCCACGCCCACGCCTGATGAGTTTGCGGGCGTGGATGCGTGTGGGCGTGTCATGTCACCGGCAGGCTTTGAGGCGGACGCGTGCCGGTGCCTGAACGACGGCGCATCACGGTCAGCCCGGCGAGCGCGCCCAGGCTGAGCGTGGCGGTGAGCATCAGATACAGTCCCGGTGCGCTGGGCAGGCCGGTGGCGCTCGCCAGCCACACCACGAGCGCGGGGGCTGAAGCACCAAACAGCATGACGCCGAGGTTGTAGCCCAGCGAAATACCACTGGCCCGCACGGACACCGGAAAAATCTCCGACATCAGCCGTGGCGAGCCCCCTGAGTACAACGCCTTGAGCAGCCCGAGCCAGCCCACCAGCACGAACAGCGTGGTGGTGCCGGGATGTGCGGTGACATAGGCGAACAGCGGCCACGCGCTCAGCAGCCAAAGGCTTGCAACCACACTCATTTGCCGCACGACGCCAAAACGGTCGGACAGATAGCCGCCAAGCGGCGTCACAAACACCCCAATCGCACCAGAGAGAATCGCCGCGGCGAAGCCGGTTGTCGCGTGCAGATGAAGCGTGCGCTGGGCAAATGTGGGCATGTACTGCAATAGATAAGCGACGCTGCTAGAGGCACACAGCAAGCCCGCTACGATGACCAGCAAGCGCTTGTGCGTGCTGAGCACTTCACGTACCGGGGTTGCCGTGTGGCGTGCTTGCAGATAATCCGGCGCATCGCGCACGGTATGACGCAAATACCAGCCAACTGGTCCGAGCAGCAAGCCAAAGGCAAACGGCAGACGCCAGCCCCAGGCCATGAGCGCGCCAGGCGAGAGCCAGCGGGTCAGCGCAAAGCCAAACAACGCGGCGCACAGCGATCCAGCGGCTTGCGTCGAAAATTGCCAACTGGCGTGCAGGCCGCGATGGCGCGTCGCGTGTTCGAATAACAGTGAGGTGGACGAGCCGAATTCGCCACCCGCTGAGAACCCCTGGATCAGCCGCGCCAGAAACAGGCCTACCGGTGCGGCCAGGCCGATGCTTTGGTAGTTCGGCAGCACGGTGATGATTGCCGTGCCCGCGGTCATCAGTGCGACCGCCACGAGCAGTGCGGCGCGGCGGCCATGGCGGTCGGCATAGCTGCCCAAGACCAGGCCGCCCAACGGGCGCACCACGAACGACGCGGAAAACGCACCGAAAGTCAGGATGAGCGAGGTGGTTTCGTTGGCGCTGGGGAAGAAATTGCCGGCGATATAGACCGCGAAGAACGCATAAATCGAGCTGTCGAACCATTCAAGCGCATTGCCGATGGCAATGGCGACGATGGTTTTAAGCAACGGGGTGGACGGCTGTTGCATGGGATCTCTGGCGAAAGGGGAGAGAAGTGAAGCAATAGGTGCATGGCGCAGCTCGAGACCTACGCGGAGCCATGGATGAAAATATTTTTCGTAACAATGAATAACGATTTGTCTGTATTTATCAGGATTGTTTCGTTTTTAGATATGGATTGTCTTTGATATCGCGGTTTATGCGGGGGCTCGGGTTGCCTAGACTTGAGTAACTGTTGCGGGCCTTTTGGTTCGGCCGCGATAAAAAACATTATCTGGAGGTAATTCATCATGAAGTCGCTTATTTCTGCTCTGGCACTGGCTACTACGCTCGCCGCTGTGCCGATGGTTTCTTTTGCGCAAAACAGCCAGCCGTTGACCCGTGCAGAAGTGCGCGGTGAGCTGATCCAGCTCGAACAGGCTGGTTATAAGCCCAATGAAGACCGCCTTGACTATCCCGTGAATATTCAGGCAGCCGAACGCCGGGTCAGCGCAGAACAAGGCGCAGCGGCAGATAGCAGTGGTTATGGCGCACCAACGGGTAGCCATTCGCAAGCGGGTGTGGTTACGCCAATGCGGGCGACGCCCACATCGACGACCTACTTCGGCAATTAAGCCGATTAAGCAATGGCTTTGAGCGACGGCGTGTGGTGTAGCAACTCGTGGTGGCGCGCGGGTTGAGCGGCTAGCTGAGTTGCTAGCTGAGCTGATGTGTAAGGCAAACGCTGATCCTTTAACAGGGATCAGCGTTTTTATATGGTGCGTACATGGTGCGCAACGATAAGTAGCGCGGCATGACGCAGCACTCCGCCAGGCACTCCGCCAGGCAATCCGGTAATTTTTTTCCGTCGCCGCTATTGCCTACACTGGCGGCTTTTCCGTCTCCACAACACAGGAACCCCGCGATGATTGATTTGCGTAGCGACACCGTTACCCGCCCCTCTCCGGCGATGCTTGCCGCCATGGTCACCGCTGAGGTGGGCGACGATGTCTGGGGTGACGACCCAAGCGTCACCCGTTTGCAGGCGGTGGTTGCCGAGCGCGCAGGCCACGAAGCGGGCCTGTTTTTCCCGAGCGGCACGCAAAGCAATCTGGCCGCGCTGATGGCGCATTGCGGCCGGGGTGATGAATATCTCGTCGGCCAGGCCGCTCATACCTACAAATACGAAGGCGGTGGCGCAGCGGTGCTAGGCAGCATTCAGCCGCAGCCGCTGGAAAACGCGGCGGACGGTTCTATCCCGCTAGACAAGATCACCGTAGCGATCAAACCGCTTGATGACCACTTCGCCCGTACCCGTTTGCTGGCACTGGAAAACACCATCGGCGGCAAGGTGCTGCCCGCTGCTTATGTCAACGAGGCGCTGGATCTGGCGCGTCAGCGCGGGCTGGCCACGCATCTCGATGGCGCACGCGTGTGCAATGCCGCAGTCGCTTCCGGGCAAGCGCTGGCCACGTTGTGTGCACCGTTTGATTCGGTGTCGATCTGTTTTTCGAAGGGGCTGGGTGCGCCGGTGGGTTCGGTGCTGGTGGGCAGCAAGGCGCTGCTGGAGCAGGCGCATCGCTGGCGCAAGGTGCTGGGCGGCGGTATGCGCCAGTCAGGCGTGCTGGCGGCGGCGTGCCTGTATGCGCTGGAGCACAATTTCGCGCGGCTGGCCGAGGATCACGACAACGCCGCTCATCTGGCGCGCGGGCTGGCACAGATCGACCAGGTGACGCTGCAGTCGCAGGCGACCAACATGGTGTTCGCGCAGTTTCCCGCCGCCGATTGCGCTGCGCTCGAAGCCTGGCTTAAGGCGCGCGGGATTCTGACGCAAGTGCTGTACGCGTCGCGTTTTGTCACGCATCGGGATGTGTCGCGGGCCGATATCGACACGGTGGTTGACGCGGTTAAAGCGTACTTTTCACGCTGAGTGAGCCGGGCAAAAAACAAGCGCTGGGTTTGCCAGCGCTTGTGTTCCATCAAAGCTTGATCACGGGCCAAGGTGACAGATAAAAATCACAGGCCAAATCACAAACCAAAGTCTTCGACATCTTTCTTTGCCCACAGGCCGAGCTGATTGTTTTTGAAGTCGAACAGCAGATCAATGTTTTGCAGCGCGGCGAGCCCGATCACGATCCGGTTGCCACCCTTGGGCACCTTCACCACGGTGACCTGCGCGCCGTTAAAGCGATGCCGCCAGGTGCCGACGCCAAGCGCGACGTCGTAGTTGCCCTGAGTCAGCGTCTTGCCTACCTCATCGTCATCGACCCAGTTGGGCGTGATATCCGTCTCGATGCGGATCATCTCGGTGCCGCCAGTGGCAAAGACCACGGGAGCGCAAAAATTCATCTTGTCGCTGATCTGGACACAGCCTCCAGGCCATTGCGCTGCGCCGCTTGTGGCGCGGACAAAGGGCGTCATGGTGAAGCGGTTGCTGAGTTCAGTTGATGGGCTCAACAGCAGATAGGGCTGGCTGAAGTTTGGATGCACCAGATAGCGCTGGCCCAGTTGCGCGGGCAAGGATGGCAGCGGAGCGCTGCAGCAGGCATCGTCGCTCGCTTGTGCACCCACGCCGAGCAAGCCTGAGAACGCCCAGCCGAATTCGCCGGTGAAGCCATCCTGGGCAAAGCAACGTTTGGCCGTCGGCTGGCAGCGGACCTGGTTCACGGTTTGCGCGGTGATATTGATTGGCTGATTGTCAAACAGGCTGAACGGCAGTGTGGCGGTGGGCCCCGAGACCATCGCGCCATTGGCGATATTCAGCGTGGTGGTGGGGCCGGTGCCCGGATAGCTGCTTTTGGGCAGGGCCGAGGACAGTACCCGCACCCCTTGCGTGCCGGTATCAAGCGCCAGATACACCGGCTTGCCATCGAGCTGGACGGGCAGGCCAAGACGCGCATGGTCTTGATCCGCGCGTTCGACATGCAGCGGAATCAGCAGGCCATCTTTACCGTCATTGATGAGTGTCGCTTTGGTGGGCGGTGCCACCGGCGTTTGAATCTTGATGGCACAGCCGCCGAGCAGCAGGGCGCAGACAAGGGCGGGGGCAGAAGCAGCGGCCAGGCGGCCGCGCAGGGAAGAAAGAAACATGGCTGGGCTTCACGGAAGAGCACTTCCCTGAAACGGTGGGGCTTCGTGAGCCACTCGGCAGACAAGCACAGCGTCACCTGACAGGCAGGCAGCAGACATGTGGCAGTGAAACCGGGGGGCTTGGCGAAGCCCGCGTGAGGAAGCGCGGGGTCACAAAACAGCGCACTCTACTCGCCCGATTGAGCGGGATTGTAAATATTTGTCAACATTTGGAGATGCTCAAATGTTGCGCAAGCGTTGTTGCGGGAGTGCTGAGGCTTTCTCTGGTTTTAACAGGCTCCTGCGGCAGTCGTGGCCGTCAGGTGCCAGGAGGCGTATTGCTAGGCGTGCTGAGCGCATGCCGCACGGTGTGCGCGACACGCTCGACGAAGTCCAGATCGACGCTTGCAAGCGCCTCGCGTTCGGCACCCTGAGTTTTGATCCGCAGGCAGTGCATCACATCCTGGGTGCGCCATGCGAGCCAGCCGACTACTGCCAGCATCACACCGCATACCAGCCCGGCGGGTGAGCTCCAGAACGCGCCAGCGAGCGCGCTGGCGATCCCCACCAGGGTGAGCAGGAGCGGGAGAAATTTTTGTCTGGGTACGGTAACGACCCGGACTTGCTGAATGTCACGCAACGGAAACACCTGACCTGCCGCCGACAGCGCATTGCGCGTGATCGAGACACCGCGTTCGTTGAAGGGGATATCCATCGTCTGGAAGCTCAAGCGGAAGAAAACGCGCAGCGTACCAGAAGCCTTGCGTGCCGGGGCTCAGGGCGCGCTATGGAGCGCTATGGAGCGCTATGGAACGCCATGGAACGCCATGGAACGCTATGGAGCAGCAGAGAGCTGTGAGGGTTAGCGCAACGACGAACGGGAAAACGGAAAAATCAGGTGACCTGAGACGGGCTGTGCGGCTGAACCGTCCAGGCAGTGCCAATCCAGTGCCAGGCAGGACAACTCAGGGCAAATTGAGGCAAATCAGCCTGAATAAAACCCAACCAGCCGCATCAACCCAAATACCCCAATAACGGCGCATGAGCATGCTGCTAGCAGATCCGGGGCCCAGCCTGGCAGGTTCCAGCACAACATGTCACATGCCACACTACGCCCCGGCAGCCATCACAACTGACTCAGCATATTCAAGCCATTTAACCTACAAACCTAGAACCGGTGCCGCAAGCCCGCGCGAAACGCGAGCTGGTTGCTTGAGGTACCCGAGGTATTGAAGTAGCTCGTGCTTGAGCCGATCTGCGCGGGCACCGCGACGCCATTCACCGTCCCGGAAGCCTTTTGATAAATCCCTAACAGATAGATATCGGTGCGCTTGCTCAGTGCGTAATCGACGCTGGCGTCGATCTGGTTCCAGTGCGCGTTGAATGAATCTGTGGCGCGCGAGTAGGTGTAGCCAAGGCCGCCAGTCAGCGCGGAAGTCAGCGCATATTTGCCGCCGATTTCATACGCGTTGTAGGTGGTGGCCGTGCCTGCTGTTGGATCCAGACGGGTGTTGGTCCACAGCGCCCACAGCGTTGCTTGCCCGAGCGTGTAGCGGCCGCCCACACCATAGGCCCGCAGGTCGCGGATCTGGCTGCCACTGGAGCCGGTGGCTACGCCGAAGAGCGAGGTGGTAAATGGCTGGGTGGCTTGCCCGGGATAGTGGATATCGGTAAAGGCCGCGCCGACGCTAAAAGGCCCCGCTGCGTAATTTGCCCCAAAGCTATAGGCCCGCGAAGAACCCGCCGCCGCGCTCGCGCCGCTGCCGGTGGAGGGCGCGCCTGCGAATGCACCCGCCTGATTCGAAAAGCCGTACATCGCGCCGAAGGTGAAGCCCGCAAGATTCGCGCTGCTGAACTTCACCGCGTTATTGATCCGGCTGGAAGTGAGCTGGTCGATATCGTTGACGTGATACGCGTAATTGCCCGCGACGGTCTGACCACCAGTTGAATAATTCGCGCCGAGGTAATCGGTGGTGAAGGCGTACTGACGGCCGAAGGTTAATGAGCCGAGACCGTTTTTAGACAGCCCGGCATACGCCTGGCGGCCAAACAGCGAGTTGTTCTGGCCCATCGTGCCGTTGCCCGTGTTAAAGCCGTTTTCGAGCACGAAGAGCGCTTTCAGGCCCCCGCCCAAGTCTTCCGTGCCGCGCAGTCCCCAGCGGCTGCCCTGGGCGACGCCATCGTCGTATTTGATGAGCGAGTCGCTGCCACCCGGCGATTTGCTGTGATTGACGTAGCTGATACCGGCATCGATCAGGCCATACAGCGTGACACTGCTTTGCGCGTGCGCGCTGCTGGCGACGCCTGCGAGCAGCGCCATGGTCAGGACTTTCTGTTTCAAGACATTTCTCCGTTGAAAAGCAGTGGGATCGTCGCGTGCGGCGCAGCAGGTGCCCGGCCTTGAGCGACGACGATGGCTAATGTAACGAGGAGAAATGAAACTGATATGACAGTTCAGCAAGTGCCCGGCGCGGCTGTGCGCCCGGGCTGTTTGTCGTTTGATGTTTGGGGGGCGTTGGTGGTTGAGCGCTGGCTGTTTTCCGCTTGGGTTTCCCGCTTGGGCTTTTCACCCAGACTTTCCACCCAAGCCGACAGCAGGAAGCCTATGCGAAACGTCGGTGCGTTGGTGGTTGAGCGCTGGCTGTTTTCCGCTTGGGTTTCCCATTCGGGCTTTCCACCCCGGCCTTCCCACTCAAGCCGACAGCAGCGAGCCTGTGCGAAACGCCTGGGTGCCTGCGATCCGGGCTACTTCCATGCCGGTGGTTGCCAGCCGTGCGATATGCCGGGCATACATCACCCCGGCCACACTCGACTTGAGCGTCACGACTTGATCGCTCAGTGGATCGACGATATCGGCAATCGGCTCACCGGCTTCGAGCCATACGCCGAGCGGCGCGCGAAACACCAGCACACCGCTGCACGGTGCAATCAGCGGTTCGACCCCGGCGAGCGGCGTCGCGGCAAATTCAAGCTCAGGTAATGGCGCAGCCGTGCCGCTGATGACCTCGCGTTGCGTCAGGTACTCGATGATGGCCTGGGCGTCGTGTTCGGCGAATTCATGTGACACATCACGCTGGCTGCGCAACTCGATGGTGACGGAGATCGAGCCATCAGGCACTGGAAAACGGCTGCCGAACCGTTGGCGCAAATCGGACCAGCAAAAGCTGTGAATTTCGTCGAAGGGATTGCCGACTGAATTGAGCGCCAGCAATGAGGCTTTCGCGCCCAGGTAGCGGGCGAGAGGTTCAACCGCAGGCCACAGGCCGGGGTTGGTATACAGATGCATCGCGGCGTCCCAGTCGCAATGCAGGTCCAGCACGATATCGGCGTCGTATGAGAGACGTTGCAGCGCGAGGCGCATCGAGGCCAGTTCGGTCTGCGGCATCTGGGCGGCTAGCGCGGTGGCGAGTGCGTTGCGGACCACCTCGCGGTTGTGCGCAGGATCGCTGTTGAGTTGCGCTTCGATGCCTGGCTCAATGAGCGCCGCCAGATCATGAAAGTTGCGATTGAAGTTTTGGCCGCTATTGGTTTCGAAGCGCCCCAGCAACTGGCCGAGCACCTGCTGGTTCAGGCCAACCGGGTTGGCCACCGGCACCAGCACGATCTCGCCTTGCAGCCGGCCTGCGGCTTCGAGCGCGGCGAGCTTGCGGCGCAAGGCCCACGCGACCAGCATGCCAGGCAGTTCGTCGGCATGCAGTGAGGCTTGGATATAGACTTTTTGCCCACCTTGGGGGCCGTAATGAAAACTGCTCAGATGGCGCTCGGTGCCGAGCGTGGCGCAGAGGAGGGGATGGGTCTGGGTTTGCATGGGCTTTGGGGCGCGCGGCGGCACGGTTGGGTGGCGCCGCGCTAGAAAGATGAGCGTTCAGTCCGGGAAGAGGCACCTGGGCGCCAGATGGCGCGGTAAGCACAAGTCACAGGTGCGCATACGTGTGACTCGCCGGATCTTAGCTGATCTGCCCAGCGGCGGGTGGTGCGAGGTGTGCGCTATGACATCCCGGGCTTGAGGGCTACAAACGGGGCTACAAACGGGGCTACAAACGCGGCCACAAATGCGGCCACAAATGCGGCTACAAATGCGGCTACAAGCGGGCCACAAGTGCGACTACAAACGCACCCACAAACGCACCCACAAACGCACCCACAAACGCACCCACAAACGCAACGGGCTCCGCCTCATGAATTGAGTGGAGCCCGTTGCGGTGCGGCAGAGCCTGGCGTGAAGTGCCACGCCAGGTTGTTGCGTTTAGTGGCGCTTACTCGCCATAAACATCGAAGTCGAAGTACTTCTTCTCGATCTTCTTGTAGGTACCGTCCTTGAGCATCGACGCAATTGCGCCGTCGATCTTCGCTTTCAGGTCGGTGTCTTCCTTGCGCAGGCCGATTGCCGCAGCGCCGCTCGGGATCGCGTTGCCGACGAACTGGAAGCCCGTGCCACGTGAGGTTTTCAGAAAGCCAAGGTCAGCTTGCACTTCGTCTTGCAGTGCGGCATCCAGACGGCCCGACACCAGATCGGCATACACCTGGTCCTGGTTCTGATACGGCACGACCTTCGCGCCCTTAGGCTGCCAGTTGGTCTTGGCGTAGGTTTCCTGGATCGTGCCTTGCTCCACGCCAACTGATTTGCCAGCCATGGATTCAGGCGTTGGCTGCAGAGTCGAGCCCTTCTTCGCTACGAGACGGGTTGGTGTGTCGAACAGCTTGGCCGAGAAGCCGATCTGCTCTGCTCGCTGAGGAGTGATGGTCAGCGACGACAGCACGCCATCGAATTTCTTCGCCTTCAGCGCCGGGATCATGCCGTCGAAATCGTTCTCGACCCACACGCATTTAGCTTTCAGCCGCGCGCAGATTTCGTTGCCGAGATCAATGTCGAAGCCGACCAGTTTGCCGTCCGGGCCCTTCGATTCAAACGGCGGATAGCTCGCATCCACACCAAAGCGAATGGTGGACCAGTCTTTTGCATGTGCGCCGATCGAGACGGTGGCGAGCAGGGCAACCGTCAAAGCTGCTAGCAGTTTTTTCACTGTTTTTACTCCTGGAGGGGTGTGTTTCGTCACGCATGCGATGTCGTTGTGGTCAACGTTGCCCGGCGCGAAGAATGACTGGGCGGGTGTGTTTTAAACGCTGTCAGCGAGTGGTGGTGATGGTCTCCCTCGACTGGCAGCGAGGCCAAGGTTACCAGTTCAAAAACCTGTGATGGAAATAATGAGATAAATCTGAAAAGAGGATGGGCTCTAGTCCTGGTGGGCCTCAGGGCCGTTCAGGCAGGCCCGATGCATGCTAGGATCGCGCGCCTATGAGGGCCAGGTCAGGACCTGGCGGGTGAGGCGTGCTTGCACATTGCTGAACCCCACGCGGCCCAGCTTGCCGCTGACCCGGTTGTGCCGGATTGTTTCTGCCTAAACCGTCGCGTTGTTGCACGATGTTTTGCGTGGCGAAAATCTCGTTATTTCCCTCCTTTCTCTCGTTAAAAGCAGCTAACCCATGCCACGCGTGGCAGGGCACAAGCCATTGACAAATTCTTTTTAGCGTGACTCAAAATCCCAGGGTTAGCCCTGATATCCGCCGTTGAAGCGTAATTTGTATGATGACCCGATCACATGACTAATCAAGGCCACATGTTCGAGAAAATTCCTGCCCGGGCATTGAGCGATACCGTCGCTCAGCAATTGCTTGAGCAAATCGACAAAGGCACGTTTGCCAGTGGCGGCAAATTGCCGACCGAGGCGATGCTGGCGCAGCAGTTTGGCGTCAGCCGCACGGTGATCCGCGAAGCTATTTCCCGGCTGAAAAACGAAGGCGTGGTTGAGCCGCGTCAGGGCAGTGGGGTGTTTGTCCTGGCGCAAGGCTCGGTGCGGCCGTTGCGGATTGATTCAGCGGAAGCGGCAGAAGCGGGCTCCGTGCTGCATTTGCTGGCGTTGCGGCGGGCGATTGAAGCTGAAGCCGCTTCGGAAGCCGCGCTGCGCTGCACCCGTGCCGGCCTGAAAAAGATTGAAACGGCCCTTGCCGCGATCGACAAGGCAGTGCGGCAAGGACGTGATGGTGTTGCTGAAGACGTCGCGTTCCATCGCGCGATTGCTGCGGCCACAGGCAACCCGTATTTCCTTAAAACGCTCACGTTCCTGCACCAGTATCTGGAGGCAGGCATGACGGTCACGCGGCGTCATGAGGCACAGCATGAGGAGCTGTCGCGTCAGGTGTGCGATGAGCACGCGGTGATCGTCGCGGCGATTCGCGCGGGCGACCCGATGGCGGCGCGCAATGCTGCCTGCACGCATCTGTACAACGCGGCACGCCGCCTGGCGGATGTGGGCCTTGGCTGATTGTCTTGTCGCTTGATTGCCTGGTTCGGGCGTCGCGCTTACTGGATTGATAACTGGATTGAAGAGGTTAGGCATGGCAAGAAAAATTGGCGTAATTGGCCTGGGTGCAATGGGCTTGGGTGTGGCGCGTTCGCTGTTGCGCGCGGGCTTCCAGGTGCATGCCTGCGATGTGCGTGAAGCGGTGCTGCAAGGTTTTGTTGCCGAAGGCGGGATTGGCTGCGACAGCCCTGCTGAGCTAGGCGCGCAGTGCGAGGTAGTGATCACGCTGGTGGTCAACGCGGCGCAAACCGAAACCGTGCTGTTCGGCCCGCAAGGCGCGGCAACTGCGATGCCGCGCGGTGGCGTGGTGCTGGCCTGCGCCACGGTTTCGCCGGAATTCGCTCAGGGCCTGGGGGCCCGGCTTGAAGCCATGGGCTTGCAGATGCTTGATGCGCCGGTATCCGGTGGCGCGGCACGGGCCGCGAGCGGTGAGATGACGATGATGACCTCGGGCCCTGCTGCCGCTTACGCCGCTTGCGAGGATGTGCTGGCCGCAATGGCGGGCAAGGTCTACCGCCTTGGTGCCGCGCACGGGATCGGCTCGAAGGTCAAGATCGTCAACCAGTTGCTGGCGGGCGTGCATATCGCAGCGGCAGCCGAAGCGATGGCGCTGGGTCTGCGCGAAGGGGTGGACCCCGATGCGCTGTATGAGGTGATTACCCACAGCGCGGGCAATTCGTGGATGTTCGAAAACCGCGTGCCGCACATTCTGAAGGGTGATTACACGCCGCTGTCGGCGGTCGATATTTTCGTCAAGGATCTCGGCCTGGTGCTCGATACCGCTCGCGCATCGAAGTTTCCGCTGCCGCTTTCAGCGGCGGCACATCAGATGTTCATGATGGCTTCAAGCGCTGGGCACGGCGGCGAGGATGACTCGGCCGTCATCAAAATTTTCCCCGGCGTTGATTTGCCGGTGACGCACTAATTTGCAGGAACCCGAATTTATGACTAATGCCATCACCCGGACGCTCCCAGGCCCGCTGCTCGGCTGTATCGCAGACGATTTCACTGGCGCGACTGATCTCGCCAACATGCTGGTGCGCGGCGGCATGCGCACAGTGCAAACCATTGGCGTGCCTGACTCCGATGCCACTCTTGACGCCGATGCGCTGGTGGTCGCGCTGAAGTCGCGCACGCTGCCCGCTGCCGAAGCCGTGGCGCAATCGCTTGCGGCCCTCGAATGGCTGCGCGCGCAAGGCTGCCAGCAGATCTTCTTCAAATACTGTTCGACGTTTGACTCCACCGACGCGGGCAACATCGGCCCGGTCACTGATGCGTTACTTGATGCGCTGGCGCGCGAACCGCTACCCGGCGCAGGTTCAAACGCAAACGCAAACGCAAACGCACTAGATAACGACTTCACGATTGCCTGCCCGGCTTTCCCGGAAAACGGCCGGACTTTGTATCGCGGCCATTTGTTCGTGGGCGATGCGTTGCTCAACGAATCCGGCATGGAAAACCATCCGCTCACGCCGATGACCGATGCCAGCCTGGTGCGTGTGCTGCAACGGCAGACGGCTTCGCAGGTTGGCCTGGTGCGCTATGACGTGGTGGCGCGTGGCGCGTCTGCGGTGCGTGAGCGCTACGCCGAGCTGCGCCGCGATGGTGTGCGCATGGCGATTGCCGATGCGCTGTCCGATGCTGATCTGTACACCCTTGGCGAAGCCTGTGCGGGCCTGCCGCTGATAACCGGTGGCTCCGGCGTGGCGCTTGGGCTGCCCGAAAATTTCCGGCGCGCTGGTTTGCTCGCAGCCCGTGCCGATGCGGCGGACTTGCCGCATATCGCCGGCGCTTCAGCGGTGCTGGCGGGCAGCGCGTCAAAGGCCACTCAGGCGCAAGTGGCGCAATGGCGCGCCACGCGTCCTGCCTTCCGGCTTGATCCGCTGGCTGCGGCACGCGGCGAGCCACTGGTCGAACAGGCACTGGCTTTCGCGCGTGAGCACCTGAATGCCACGCCGCCACAACCCGTGTTGATTTACGCCACAGCCACACCTGATGAGGTCAAGGCGGTGCAGCGTGAGCTGGGCGTGAGCGCGGCTGGGCACCTGGTTGAAACCACGCTTGCAGCCATCGCCCGTGGCTTGCGCGACATGGGCGTGCGCAAGTTTGTCGTGGCGGGGGGCGAGACCTCCGGTGCGGTAGTGCAGGCACTAGAGATTCACACGCTGCGGATCGGCACGCAGATTGATCCGGGCGTGCCCGCGACTGCCACCATCGGCACACAGCAGCTCGCGCTGGCACTTAAATCCGGCAACTTCGGCACGACGGATTTCTTTGCCAAGGCGTTGCGCCAGCTTGATGGAGTGGCTTGAACATGACTTTCAACCGTGACGAAGCGAAGCTGCGCGAAGAAATCTGCGTGACGGGTGCCAGCCTCTATCAGCGTGGCTACACCGTGGGTAGCGCGGGCAACATCAGCGCGCGGCTGGCAGATGGCTGGTTGATTACGCCAACCGATGCCTGCTTGGGCCGTCTGGACCCAGCCGACATTGCCCGAGTCGATCTCGCGGGCAATACGGTGTCAGGCGGCAAGCCGTCGAAAACCCTGGCGCTGCATCGCGGCGTCTACGCGCGCAACGCCACGGTGCAAGGCATCGTGCATACCCACTCGACGCACCTGGTGGCACTGACGCTGGCAGGCGTATGGAGTGAGGCCGATGTGCTGCCGCCCATTACGCCGTACTACGTCATGAAGGTCGGCCACATTCCGCTGCTGCGTTACCGCCGCCCAGGCGACCCTGAAGTGGCACAGCAGATCGCGGAGCTCGCTGAGACGGTGCGTGGCGTGCTGCTGGAGCGGCTCGGGCCGGTGCTCTGGGAGCGTTCGGTGTCACATGCTGCGTATGCGCTGGAAGAGCTGGAAGAGACCGCGCGCTTGTGGCTGCTGTCGAACCCGCGTCCCGCGCCGCTGGATGCCGCCGCGCTCGACGAATTACGTCACGTATTTGGCGCGCGCTGGTAAGCGTGCCCATCCCGCCGCCCTGGTGCGGCAGAAATTTGCCGGTGGCAGCCGCTGTGTCGCCGCCTGGCACTGGCAAGACTGGACTGGTTCAGGGCGCTTTGCCCGAAAGCTGGACAGCATCCCTTAAGTGAAGTGAAGGAGAAACCCCCATGAGTTCCAACCCGACGGCAGCCCGCCGTCCTACGACCAGCGCTGGTGGCCAGCCCGGCAGCGCTGAGGTCGAAAGCACATACCGCAAGGTGTTCTGGCGCATCGTGCCATTCCTGATGCTGTGTTACGTGGTCGCCTACCTCGACCGCGTGAACGTCGGCTTTGCCAAGCTGCAGATGTCGCAAGACCTCGCCTTTAGCGAGACGGTGTTTGGTCTTGGCGCTGGCGTGTTTTTTATTGGCTATTTTTTATTCGAATTGCCTAGCAACATCCTGATGCACAAGATCGGCGCGCGGATCTGGATCGCGCGAATCATGATTACGTGGGGCATTTTGTCGGCGATGTTTGTTTTCGTGAAAACGCCGATGCAGTTTTATACGCTGCGCTTTTTGCTCGGGGTTGCCGAAGCGGGTTTCTATCCCGGCGTGATTTTGTATTTGACGTATTGGTTTCCATCGCACCGGCGCGCGAAGATTATCGCGGTGTTCATGTCAGCGATTCCGGTGTCCGGCATCTTTGGCAATCCGCTGTCGGGCTGGATCATGGAAGTGTTCCATGGCGACCACGGCTTTGCGGGCTGGCAATGGATGTTCGTGATTGAAGCGGTGCCAGCCGTGCTGATCGGGGTGGCGACGATTCTTTATCTCGACAACAACATCGCTAGCGCGAAGTGGCTCAATGAGCGCGAGAAAAAGCTGCTGACCGATGAGATCGACGCGCAGAAGCTGGAGAAAAACAAAAACCATTCGGTGGCGGCGGTGTTCCGTGATCCGCGCACCTGGTGGATGTCGCTGATCTACTTCGCGTTTGTCACCGGACAGTACGGCCTGACCTTCTGGATGCCGACCCTGGTGAAATCGACTGGCGTCAGCGGCGCGTTCGAAATCGGCTTGTTGAGTGCGATTCCGTTCATCTGCGCAATCATCGTGATGAACTTCATGGGCCACAGCTCAGACAAGCGGCGTGAACGGCGCTGGCATCTGATCGTGCCATCGCTGTTAGGCGCGATTGGTTTTTCGGCGGCGGCTTCGTTTGCGGATAACACCGTGGTGTCGATCGTGTTTCTGTCACTGGCCGCAGCGGGCGTGCTGACTTGCGCGCCGCTGTTCTGGTCGTTGCCGACGGCGTTCATGTCAGGCGCAACTGCTGCTGCCGGGATTGCGATCATCAATTCGATTGGCAACCTGGCGGGCTTCGCCAGCCCTTACATGATTGGCTACCTGAAAGACCTCACGCACAGCACGGCATCAGGCATGTATGTGCTGTCGGGAATGCTGGTGATTGGCGCGCTGGCGGTCTGGCTAACCCCGGCGAAACTGGTGAACCGCTAGCCGGGGTACGCCACGCCACGCCACGCCACGTCATGGCATGCCGTGCCCAAGCCCGGTCTTTTTCTGCATAGGGCTTTGGTGGCGGGTGTGGCTAGCCGCTGCATTCGCCCTTGGTGGCAGTCACGCTCGTGCTGTCGCTGCATTGGCAACGGACTGCCACCAGGGGCAAAACTTTGCATCGTGTGCCCTGAGCAACCATCGTGGCTTAGCTGCAAGCCGCCACGGCGGCCGAGGCTGGGCCTCATGCTGAATGAACCATCAAAGGAGTTTCTGTCATGCCTCGCTTTGCCGCGAACCTGACCATGATGTACACCGAACACGCGTTTATCGAACGCTTCGCCGCTGCGGCGGCTGACGGTTTCAAGGCGGTTGAATTCCTGTTTCCCTACGATTTTCCAGCCGCTGAACTCAAAGCCCAGCTTGACGCAAACGGGCTGACGCAGGCTTTGTTCAACGCGCCCCCTGGCGACTGGGCTGCGGGCGAACGCGGCATCGCCTCGCTGCCTGGCCGCGAAGACGAATTCAAACGCAGCATCGACACCGCGCTGGCCTACACCCGTGTGCTGGGCAATCGCACTTTGCATGTGATGGCGGGCCTGAGCGTGCCTGATTTGTCGCGTGAACTGCAGCGCGAGGTGTATCTGGGCAATCTCGCGCATGCCGCCCAGGCGGCGCAGAGCGAAGGGGTCACGATTGTGATCGAACCGATCAATACCCGCGATATTCCAGGCTTCTTTCTGAACCGCCAGGATGATGCCCAGGCGATCTGCGCCGAAGTGGCGGCCCCCAATCTGAAAGTGCAGTTCGACTGCTACCACTGCCAGATCGTCGAAGGCGACCTTGCAGTGAAGCTCAAGCGCGATATGGCGGGCATTGGCCATATCCAGATTGCGGGCGTGCCGCAACGGCATGAGCCGGACACCGGCGAGCTGAACTATCCCTGGTTGTTCGAACTGATTGACGAGCTAGGGTATAGCGGCTGGATCGGTTGCGAATATCGCCCGCGCGGGGCGACCTCGGCTGGACTGGGATGGCTCAAGCCATGGCTGGCCAGCGCGGTTTAAACCCCGGCTCAGATTCGACAACGCACATTTAATTTTTTGCAGGAACCACACACGATGAAAGTACTGATTACCGGCGGCGCAGGTTTTCTTGGCCAGCGTCTTGCACGAGAACTGCTGGCCCGAGGCCAGATCAAAGGGCCGAACGGCCAGCCTGAAACCATCACTGAGCTGGTGCTGCTCGACGTGGTGCGTGCCACGGGTTTTGACGGCGATGCGCGCGTGCGGGCCGAAGTTGGCGATATCGCAGATCGCGCCGTGCTGGAGCGCGTGATCGACACTCAGACCCAGACGATCTTCCATCTGGCCGCAGTAGTGAGCGGTCAGGCCGAAGCGGATTTCGAACTGGGGATGCGGATCAACCTGGACGCGTCACGCGAGCTGCTGGAAACCTGCCGCTTGCTGGGGCACAAGCCGCGCGTGGTGTTCACGAGTTCGGTGGCGGTGTATGGCGGCGCGTTGCCCGCTGTGGTGCAAAACGATACGGCGCTCAATCCGCAATCGTCCTACGGGATGCAAAAGGCTGTCGCTGAACTGCTGCTGAATGATTACGCCCGGCGTGGTTTTGTCGATGGCCGGGTGTTGCGGCTGCCGACGATCAGCGTGCGCCCAGGCAAGCCCAACGCGGCGGCGTCCTCATTTGCCAGCGGCATTATCCGCGAGCCGCTGAACGGCGAGACTTCGGTCTGCCCCGTGGCAGGCAGCACGCGCTTATGGCTGCTGTCGCCGCGCAAGGCGATTGAATGCCTGATCGCTGGATGCGAGCTGGATGCGGCAGCGCTGGGGTTGCAGCGCGTGGTGAATCTGCCTGGGCTGTCGGTGAGCGTCGATGAAATGCTCGACGCGCTGCGCGAAGTGGCGGGCGAGGCGGTGGTGGCGCGCGTCGAATGGCAAGCCGACCCACGGGTGGAGAAGATCGTTGGCAGTTGGCCTGGGCAGTGGGACACCACGCGCGCGCGCCAGCTTGGGCTGACGGGCGATGCTTCTTTCGCTGACGTGATTCGCAGCTATCTTGAAGACGAGCGGATCAGCGTGCGCTGAGCTGGATTGCGTTGATTTGAATTGAATGGCGTGGCATCGGGCCGTCCTGGCAAGAGCCACGCCATTTTTGCTGTTGGTGCTCCACGGCAGCGCAGGTGCTTCTGGCATGAATCTCCTCCACGCCACGTACGCCACGTACGCCACGTACGCCATGCATGCCACCTTGCCGGGACTATCCCGGGGGCTATCCCTGCATCGGATACCGGATACGGATGGCGCTATTTCAAGGCCTGCCGTACTCACATCCCGCTTTGCGTCATCGCTTCAACGCGCTGACACGCATGGCCCTTTTTCTGGCAACTCCTCCGAGGGTGAACGAAGCGGACGCTTCGTTACGCTAAAGAACCCGCTGGCACATTCCGGTATCTTCTGGGTCTTGCGCGCAGCCCCTGCGCCAGAAATTCTTTTTCCTTTACCTCGAACGCGCCGCGCCCAGGCTGGTGGCATCCAGCCTCGCGGCGTCGTTGTTTAACCGGAGACCCTTGATGACTGATGCTTTCCTGTGCGATGCAATCCGCACGCCGATTGGCCGTTACGCGGGCGCGTTGTCTGGCTTACGCGCTGACGATCTCGGCGCGTTGCCGCTCAAAGCTTTGATGGTGCGCCACCCGAACCTCGACTGGAGCGCCATCGACGACGTGATCTACGGCTGCGCCAACCAGGCAGGCGAGGATAACCGCAACGTCGCGCGCATGGCGGCGTTGCTGGCAGGCTTGCCGCTGAGCGTGCCGGGCACTACGGTGAACCGCCTGTGCGGCTCTGGCATGGACGCGGTAGCGCTCGCCGCGCGGGCGATCCGCTCGGGCGAGGCGGACCTGATGCTGGCGGGCGGGGTCGAGAGCATGAGCCGCGCGCCGTTCGTGATGGGCAAGGCGGCTAGCGCGTTTGCGCGCCAGGCCGAGCTGTTTGATACGACGATCGGCTGGCGCTTTGTTAATCCGCTGATGCGGCAGATGTACGGCGTGGACTCGATGCCGGAAACCGCTGAAAACGTCGCGGACGATTACGGCATCAGCCGGGCCGATCAGGACGCGTTTGCGCTGCGTAGTCAGCAAAAAGCGGCCCAGGCGCAGCGCGACGGCATTTTTGCGCAAGAGATCGTGCCGGTCACGCTGGCGCAGAAAAAGGGCGAGCCGCTGGTGGTAGAGCACGATGAGCATTTGCGTGCGACCACGCTGGAGGCGCTGGCCAAACTCAAAGGTGTGGTGCGCGCGGAAGGCAGCGTGACGGCGGGCAATGCGTCGGGCGTCAACGATGGCGCGGCGGCGTTATTGCTGGCGAGCGCTGCGGCCGCGCAGCGCCATGGCTTGACGCCCCGGGCGCGAGTGCTGGGGATGGCCAGCGCCGGGGTTGCGCCACGGGTGATGGGCATGGGCCCCGCGCCCGCGACGCAAAAGCTGTTAGCCCGGCTCGGGATGTCGCTGGATCAATTCGACGTGATCGAACTGAACGAGGCCTTCGCGGCTCAGGGCCTGGCAGTATTGCGCGCGTTAGGCGTCGCTGACGACGATGCCCGTGTCAATCCTCATGGCGGTGCCATCGCGCTGGGCCATCCGCTTGGGATGAGCGGTGCGCGTCTGGTAGGCACCGCGATGTATCAACTGCAGCGCACCCAGGGCCGCTTCGCGCTGTGCACGATGTGCATCGGCGTAGGGCAGGGGATTGCGCTGGCGCTTGAGCGTGTGTGAGCGGGTATGAGTGGATTTGTGCTGTTTTGCACCGGTAGGGCGGCCGTGCAGTGAGCGCGCTGTGACAGCGCCGCAGCCGTGGGGCTCGACTGACTGGCCACGACGCTTAAGGGCCCGTAGCCCGGGCTCACGCCAGCCACCCAGGAAGCGCTGAGCGCACCAGAAACACCTGCTACATGCGGTTTTGCCTGGTGCCGTTCCAGCCCGTGGGTGTGCTTCAATAGCCGCCATCCGCTGCTTTGATGCTTTGATGTACAGGCCCCACCCATGCCGATTCCGTTGTCCGTTTCTCCCGCCGCGCCGCTGTCTGGCACCAGCGCGGCACTTTTTACCGGCAGTTTGCAGGCCGCAGGCAGCGAGATGTTTTGCGCTTCCCTGCTAGCCGCGTTGAGCCCCGTTAGTGAGCTGGCGCATTGCACGCTGGTGCAGGTCGCAGGGCGGCACGCGAGCATGGCGGCAGCGGCGAGCCGCGACGCCCGGCCCGATGCATTGCGGCTGACGCGGGCCTACGTCGGCGGCTATTTTCTGCAAGACCCGCTGGTGCGCGAACATAGCGCGCTGCCTCATGCGCAGCGCAGCCGTGTCACGGTGCGCTCAACCACCCTCAGCAGCCTCGCCAATAGCGATTATCTAGAGCTGTTTTTTACGCAGCCGGCGATTGCCGACAAGCTCTCCGTGATCGTGCCCAGCCCCGATGCCGTGCTGTTTCTAAATTTTTATAAATCGACCGAGATGGGCCAGTTCCAGCCTCGGGAGAAAGCGGCGATTGCCGCACTGGGCGATTTTCTCGGCACCTTGACCCAGCTGCACAGCCGTCTCGCTGCGATCCCTACGATTCCCACGATTCCCGCCATGGCCGAGATTGAGCCAGAGTTGCTGCGGCGCTGGCAAACGCTGCTGTCGGCGCGGGAAAAAGCCGTTGCCTGTGCGCTCGGGCGTGGCGCGACTGCCAAGGCCGCAGCAGCGGCGCTCGCACTCGCACCTTCCAGCGTTATCACCTATAAAAAACGCGCCTTCGCCAAGCTGGGCATTACGCGGCAAGGCGAACTGGCCGCCCTCGTGGCCCTGCTTGGCGCGGCTGCGCCAGGGTAAGTCCCGAGGTCGAATCAGACCAATGTCCTCATCTGTGGGGACAGACAGTCTTACCGGGCATTTCTAGACTAGCTCTCCATCTAGCCGCGTTTTATTCATCACAGACGCGGCGTTTATGGAGACGTTCATGTCGATTCCCGTTTCTCTCTCAGGCGTGGTTCAGGGTCTGCATCATTTCGCGTGGCGCTGCCGCGATGCCGAACAAACCCGGCATTTCTATGAAGACATCCTTGGCTTGCCGCTGGTGCATCTGATCCGCAACGATCATGTGCCCAGTACCGGCGAGTACTGCCCTTACGTACACATTTTTTTCGAAATGGCTAATGGCGGCTATATCGCCTTCTTCGATCTGGGCGACGACACCGCCGCTGAGCCATCACCGAATACCCCCGCCTGGGTGAATCACCTCGCGCTCCGGGTCGAATCTTCCGAGCAACTGCGGCAGATGAAAACGCATTTGCAGATCAACGGCATTGAAGTGTTGGGCGTGACCGACCACCACATCATCGAATCCATCTACTTTTTCGACCCGAATGGCATCCGGCTGGAATTGACCACGCCCACTGTCAGCGCAGCCGTCATGCAGCAGCACGCCGACGAAGCGCATAGCCAGTTGCGCGCATGGAGCGCAGAAAAGCGGGCGGCGCGCGCGGAGGTGGCATGAGCGCTTCGATGTCAGCAGCACCCGCGCTGCAACTGGTGGCGATTGACGTGCGCCCCGGCGCGACGATGGAAAGCCAGTCCGGCTTGCAGAACCTGCGGCCCCGGATCTACGGTGCACTCGCTACCCCAGCCGCTGATAACCACGCAGTCGCCGCCATCGTGATGCATCCCACCAGCAATTTCATGGGCCACTACCTGCTGCAGCCGCTAGCAGAACGGGGCATCGCCTGCCTTGGGCTGAACTCGCGCTATGCGGGCAATGACGCGATGCTGTTGATGGAGCAGGTCATCCAGGATCTGGGCGCAGGGGTTAAATGGCTGCGCGCGCAGGGTTACCGCAAAGTGGTGCTGATCGGCAATTCAGGTGGCGCGGCGCTGTGCAGTTTTTATCAGGCCGAAGCGGAGCACCTCAGCGCGACGCATTACGCCGATGGCTTGCCGACGCATCTGGTGCCGCAGGATCTGCCACCGGCCGACGCGCTGATTCTCTCCGCCGCGCATGCTGGCCGGGCGCGTTTGATCGAACAGTGGCTTGATCCTTCGGTTATCGAAGAAGACGATCCGCTGGCGACTGATCCGCAATGGGATCTGTACTGTGGCCTGCCCACGCCGTTCTCTGCCACGTTTGTCGACAGCTTCCGCGCAGCGCAACGGGCGCGCCGTGAGCGCATCGAGCAATGGGTGCTGCAACGGCTGCGGCTGTTGCGGGCGTTGCCCGATGGGCCGCAAGACCAAACGTTTTTGGTCTATCGCACGCATGCTGACCCGCGTTTTCTTGATCTTTCGCTCGATGCCAACGACCGCGCCCCAGGCTCGATCTGGGGCGACCCGCGCACGGTGAACTACGCGGCGAATGCGATGGGGCGCTTCAACACGCTGCGCTCGTGGCTGTCGCAGTGGTCCTCGCGTTCGCTAGCCGATGGCCCGAAGAACCTCGCACGGACCAGCGTCCCGGTGCTGCTGATGACCCATACCGCCGATGGCTCGACCTTCCCTAGCACCGCCCAGGCCTGGCGTGAGGCCGCGCCCGGACGGCTGAGCGAAGTCGAAGTCAAAGGCGGCAATCACTATTTATCCGGCCAGCCGGAGCTGGTGCGCCTGAGCGCCGATGCTTTCCACGACTGGCTTGGCAGGCATCTAGCCTGACGCGACGAGGAGACGCTTGTGATCGAATCCATTGGGCCGTTTCGCTACGAACGGTATGTTTCGCCGCTGCCTGCGCTTGAGGCTGGGCATGAGCGCCAGCGCCATCAGGTGGTCATCGTGGGCGGCGGGCCGGTTGGCCTGGCGCTGGCGCTTGGGCTGGCGCGTCATGGGGTGGCCTCGGTGGTGCTCGAAGCCGACGACACGGTTTGCATGGGCAGCCGGGCCGCCTGTATTTCGCGCCGCAGCCTGCAAATTCTTGAGCGGCTTGGCGTGCTGGAGACGGTGCTGGCCAAGGGGCTGGCATGGACTTCCGGGCGCAGTTTTTATCAGCAAACCGAAGTGTTCCGCTTCGACATGCCGCACGACGCCAGCCAGAAGCTGCCGCCGATGATCAATTTGCAGCAGTACTACATCGAACAGTTTTTAGTCGATGAAATCCGCGCGCGTTATGCGGACCTGGTTGAGATCCGCTGGGGCAGCACGGTGAGCGGGCTGACGCGCCTGCCCGAGCACACCACGCTGCAGGTGTCGCATATAGCAGGGCACGAGACGAGTTGCTACACGCTGGACGCCGCCTGGGTGGTGGCCTGCGATGGCGGTCAAAGCTTTGTGCGCCGGCAGCTTGGGCTAACGCTCAGCGGCACGGGCTATGAAGGCAAATATGTGATCGTCGATATCGAAGCCGATCTGCCCGATCCAGTGGAGCGCCGTGCGTGGTTCGATCCGCCCTCCAACCCCGGCTGGACCATGCTGATGCACTGCCAGCCAGACAACCTGTGGCGCATCGACTACCAGGTGCCAGACGACACCGACCTTGAAGCTGCATTAACACCAGCGGCGGTGACGCCTTACGTTGAACGTCAGCTTGCGTTGACTGGCCACGCGCACCGTCCCTGGAAGCTGGTCTGGAGCAGCGCTTACCGGGCGGGGGCGATGACGCTGGAGCGTTACCGCCATGGCCGCATCCTGTTCGCGGGCAATGCGGCTCACGCGTTGCCGATCTTTGGTGTGCGCGGGCTGAATTCCGGCTTTGACGATGCAGACAACCTGGCGTGGAAGCTCGCTGGGGTGGTGCAGGGCTGGGGCGCTGACAGCTTGCTGGAGAGCTATTCGAGTGAACGGGTGCAGGCGTTTCATGTGAATGCGGCGAGCGCGATGCGCAGCACTGAGTTCATGGCACCGCCATCACGGGGTTATGCGCTGATGCGCGAGGCAGCGTTGTCGCTGGCGCTGCAGCACCGCGAGATTGCGAAGCTGGTGAATCCGCGCCAGACCAGTGCGATCGAATACCTCGGCTCGCCGCTGTCGAACTGGTCAGCGCTGCAGGATAAAGCTGCTGCACCGGGTGGGCAGCGGCTGGCACCTGGTCAGGTGATGCCGGACGTGCCTGTCACAAATAGCCATGGCACAGCGTTTTTGTCTGACATGCTCGGGCCGCATTTCACGCTGATGTGCTTCGGCGCGCAAGCCGCGCATTTGTTCCCGCGTGTGGCGAGTGCACCGGGCTGGCCGCCGTTGCAGCGAGTGCAGGTGTATCTGGCAGCGGAGGCTCAGCCGAATCTCAATCAGGCTGCGCAGCAGAACGGAGCCGGGGCGGCTCGCGTGGTCACGGAGATTCATCCCGGCTTGTCGGCCACATATGGGACACGTGACGGCGAGGTCTGGCTGGTGCGTCCGGACGGTCATCTCTGCGCCCGCTGGCATGAACCCACTGACGCGGAGATCAGCGCGGCGCTGCAACACGCTTGCGGCCATGCGGGCACGCGAGCCCTTTCAGCCCAGACTCATTCGGAGGCCCACCATGCCCATGCTTAAAGATGAAGAACGTGACGCGCTGTATAGCGCCTGCTGTATGGCGATCAGCGAAGTTGGGCGCGAGCGCGAAAGCCTGCTGCTGGCCCGGCTGGTGCTGTTGCTGTTTGAAGCGCTTGGCGATGCCGCGCGTTGCGAAGCGGCATTGAGCGCGGCCCGCGATGCCGTTCCTGTGCCTAGCTTGTCCCGTCATTAACCATCGAATCATCACGGGCTCGCAGAAGCCCGGTGTTTATTTGCCTCAGGATCAGGAGAACTCCCCATGACAGCGTTGTCCCAGCCGCCCGCCATCGAGCCAGCGGCCCAGCAGCAAGACCGTGCGCTGTACCGCAAAGTCGCGCTGCGGATCGTGCCATTTCTGTTTATCTCGTACATCGTCGCGTTTCTCGACCGCATCAATATCGGTTTCGCCCAGCTTCAGATGAAGGGGGATCTGGGCTTTAGCGATGCGGTTTATGGCCTGGGTGCCGGGGTCTTTTTTCTTGGTTATTTTCTGTTTGAGGTGCCAAGCAACTTGTTATTGCAACGGATTGGCGCGCGCCGCACTTTTATCCGGATCATGGTGTGCTGGGGGCTGATCTCAGCAGGGATGGCCTTCGTCACCACGCCGTTGATGCTGTATTTGATGCGCTTTTTGCTGGGCGTTTTCGAAGCCGGATTTTTCCCGGGAATCATTTTGTATCTAACTTACTGGTTTCCAGCATCACGGCGCGCAGCGGTCACTTCCTGGCTGTTTGTCGCGGTGGCCATCGCGGGCGTGCTGGGCGGCATCGTCTCGGGCGCGATCATGGAGTACACCGGCGGCATGCTGGGTTTGTCTGGCTGGCAATGGATGTTCATCATCGAAGGCCTGCCTGCGGCGGTGCTAGGGGTGATGGCCTGGTGGCTGCTGCAGGATCATCCGTCTAGCGCGCGCTGGTTATCGGCCGCCGAAAAAGCGCGTCTTCAGGCTCATCTGGATGCAGATCAGGCCGCGCGCAGCCACGTGGCATCGCATTCGTTTGCGGACGCACTGCGCAACCCACGGGTCTATCTGCTGGCAGCGGTGTATTTCACGCTGACTTGCGGCACGATGGCCATCAGTTTCTGGCTGCCCGCGATGATTAAAAGCGCGGGTGTGAACGGTGTGCTGCAAGTTGGGCTGTATAGCGCGATTCCATATGGTTTTGGCGCACTGGGGATCGTGCTGGTCTCGCGTCATTCGGATCGCCACCGTGAGCGGCGCGGCCACTACGCGGTGTGCGCGATTCTGGGTGGCGTGACATTGTCGGCGCTGGGCTTTTTGCCAGCCAGCTTGCCGTTGATGCTCGTGCTGCTCAGCATGGCCGTGGTATTCACGTTCGCGGCCTTGCCGGTGTTTTGGTCGATTCCCCAGGATTATTTGTCAGGGACCGGCGCGGCTGGCGGCATCGCACTGATCAGCAGCCTCGGGCAGCTCGGCAGTTTTTTTAGCCCAACGTTGATTGGCTGGGTCAAGATGGTCACAGGGCGGATAGATAACGGTCTGCATTTACTCGCATTGCTTTTGGTGCTGGGCGGCGTAACGCTGTATTTCGCGCTGGGTTCCCGGCGTGAGGTTGAGGCTGGGCTGGTGCGTCATCACGTTTGAGGATGCCGCGTGCGCGGTAAATCGCGCACGAGTTGCCAGGTGAATGCGAAGCGTAAAGCCCGATAGCCAGAGAGTCAGTCAGGATGTTCAGTTTGTTTGCTGCCCCGCACATGTTGCGGGGTTTTGTTTTTGGGCTTTCCTGTTTTGCTTTTCCCTGAAATTTTTCTGAAACCGTGCGGTTGAAATGAGGGTGTTTCGGTATCGGTTGAGTGTGTGATAAAGCCTGAATACGGCATAGCCCGTGCGGGCGTGGCGCTGCACCGGGTGTGCTGGCACAAATAAGCGGCTTGCGCTGAATCATTACCGCGAAGCGGGTTATGGCAACTAGCCGTAGCAACCCGTTATTAGCTGCAGGTTTCTTTTCATCGGCCGCTCTTTTACGCGCTCACCCAGGTTACCCTGAAATAATTCGTGGTCAATGAACGGATTTTTCATTACCCGATTTCATATAAAAGCTATTTATATGATTGTTATTCATGGCATAGTGTCAAAATTCTTTTATTTTTTTAGGAGGTATCTGGTGAGTGCCCTCGACAAAATTCAGATTCGTATCAAGAAGCTGCAGCAAAAAGCAGAGGCCATGATTGCGAAACAGGCCTCTAGTGTGCTTAGCGATATCCGCGTGTTGATGGATCGTTATGGTTTGACGACTGCGGATATCGATGGGCATGGCCCGCATGGCAAACGCAAGCCTGGCAAGGCTGCGGCTGGGAAAGTGGGCCGGGCGGCCAAGGGCGTTAAAGCAGGCCAGGCCAAAGGCAAGCTGCCGCCGAAGTATCGTGATCCAAAAACCGGCGCGACCTGGAGCGGTCACGCCCGTGCGCCAGAATGGATCAAGCATGTGAAAGATCGCTCGGTCTTTTTGCTTGATGGCGCAACTGAGGAGCGTGTTTCTGCCGTCGCGCCAGGTAAGAAAATGGCGGCAAAGAAAGCAGGCGTGAAAAAGGCTGTTGCGGTGAAAAAAGCCGCCGCTAAAAAGATGCCAGCGAAGAAAGCAACCGTTAAAAAAACAGTGGCTAAAAAAGCACCCACCAAAAAAGCCGCTGCAAAAAAGGCTGGGGCACGCAAGGCGATGCCTAAGCCAGCCGCTGAGGCATAAGTAACGGCAAACGAACGGCACGATGTTTAAAGCTGGCGGGTGGCTCTTCAAGGATTCAGCCGCTCGTCTTGCGACACAGGTTGTCGTTTATGCCGGAGGTAATCCGCTGAGTTATCCGGCAATGCCAAACAAAACGCCCGATGAAATTCATCGGGCGTTTTTTTGTCGTGCCGAAGCTGACTGGCAGTGAGTTCATCAGAGAGGCATACCGGCATTGCATCTCAAACCGGAACGCTCCCTCGATAAACCGGTTTAATGCACAGCGGAACCAGTCCCCGGTGCATAAACCAGGACGTTTTGCTTCCGATTTTCATTGCCTTTACCCAGAGGGCTATCGATTGAATGAATGCACGCAACGTTTTCATGGCCGGGAATGAGAGCTCTGTTGTTAGCCTCGGCGTCGAGCGAATCTAATACGGCGTTATATAACGAATTCGCCTCAATCTGGCTTGGTGCAACATGGTCAATTGTTTGAATATCTTCCACAAAATAGTCGTCAAATTTTCCTGAAATTTCCGGGGCTTTTTCTTTGGCAAAATTAATAAATGCCGCGCCGATTTTTAAGCTCGAATTCTCATTTTTACTTAAATAAGCAGCAAACCCAGGCAGATGTCTTGTCGCGGAAAACAGGAAATACGGGAGCGATTGTGCGCTTAAATTCCACGTACTTTTTTTCATTGAACAATTTGAAAAATCAGCCAGGCTAGAGAAATCTGATTTTTTCATGGTTTCATCCAGATCGGTAAATGCTTTTTTAAAATGATCCTGAACTTGCCAGTTATCCATCGCTTTCACAGTGTGTCCGTGGACATTCCCGTGATTCGGGGAAGGCAGTACTGCATTTCCCGTAAATTCATGGATAAAATTCATATCGCCGGGAGTGGAAAATCCTTGGCCACATACCGCAGCGAGCCAGTGAAACGACGGAAGGTTATCCGCTTCATTATTTTTGATAGGTTCGCTCTGATCTACACCCATTGAGTGTAATTTGGAATTAACTCGATTTATGGTTGGGAAATATGTTCCTAGTGACTCGAAAGAGACTAAAATCACCTCAAGTAAAAATTTATTGATATAGCGAATTTTTTCTTCCCAGGACAAAGTGTTGAACTCTGTTTTTTGTGCTGAGGTGTTGAAATAACGCGCTGCTACATCGTCCAGAATGCGAGTAAAAATTAACTCATTAACAGGGGCATGGGTTAATAATTTTGCATCATTTTCACTGATTGCCATCATCAGCAGATGTGGCATGTAAAATTGCCGGACTTTATTTTTAAAATCACGTCTTAGTGAGACGTCGTGGTCAAGAATTTCGGCTGCTATTTGTAAAGATTTTCCCTGCATGTCGAGCATATTCGGATTATTGAAGATGGCAGCGTAGCTTTCGTTATCTGGAATATGTTCAATTTTCAGAAAAAACCGGAGAAAATTAAGATCGTGATTGGAGAAAATAATTTTATAATTGATGTTGTTATTTTTCAGTAATTTGAAAAAAGAAATGGTAGCTAGATCATTCGGGCCGCAATCGTTGGTCGTGTCGCCCAGAAATATTACATCGATATTTGCGTCTGGATTGGCTGGAGAGGCATTTGTAGCTTGATCCAGGTTTTTTCTGAAGGCGAGGGATAAATGGATGTCATATTGAGTTAAATCGGTGATGATCTGGTCGAGAGTAGTTTTCTTGTCGTCGAGAAAATCTTTTTTTTCTTGTTCCAGTGTTTGCATTTCTGCAGTTAAGCTGTCTATTTTTCCAAATTTTCGTTTGTAGAAAGGCAAATCGCTTTCTTTTTTCAATAAATCTTTTTTTTCGATAATTTTCTCCGAAACAGTATTTAATTTTTGATTTACATTGTTGATTTCACGATAGCTAATTTTTTCAAATTTATCATGAATAATTTTAATGCTTTGATTAAATTGCTCAATGCTTTCCGCTGCTGAGCCAAGATAGCCTGCTGCGCCAATTTTTTTTGCCATTAACAAGGCATTACCGTGTCCATCGCCTATTACAATTTGACGGCAGTCAGCAAGCTTTTCTGATGACGCAATATCTGGCGTATCAAGGTCGATTTCGAATTCAACAGGTTTTTCTAGCTTCGCAATTTCTCGTGCGCGCTGGATATTCGGGCGGATTGCAGATACATCAAAAGAGTCGCCTGTTACGCCATTAAAATAAATTTTCCCATCATTGTTAATGTTGTATTTGATGTTTTTTGCGGCGTTCTGGTTGATTGAGACAATATCTTGCGCTAAAAAATGGCGAATAATAGAGGTTGTGAATTTAATATCAACTTCGCCATTTTCTGGATTAATGCAGCCATCGTGATGAAGCAACGCCAGAGCGAAAAATACCTGGGTTCCTTTTTCGGTTAAATGATACAGACTGCCGCCTTCGTTTTTTACCAGTAAATTTCTATCATAGTCTTCACCCGGATTGGTGCCGAAAATTTTGTCGCGGATGACTCGGGTGATTAAAATATTATTATTTTCCGCCGCCTCGCCAACGAGATCAGTTAAATAGCTTGAAATAGTTTTTTCAGTGCTGGAATTAGTATTTGCAACAGGAGGGGCAATGCTACTGCTTGAATTGGTGCGTGACAGGTTTGGGGAGACGGTGAGACTCATTAGCTTAATTCCTTAACAATTGGGGGTCTTTGCTAAGTAACCAGCCATGTCATTAGGTTCCCTCGGCACTTGATCGCAGCGTAATCAAGTAGCGCTCGTGCCCGGGCAGTTCGCGTCAAATCTCCTGTGCGCCACTCTCAAGCTTTATGCGGTGAACTGCACCAACAGGTTCGTGGAAACGGCGAAACAGCGAAGCGGCCAACCGCGCCACTTCGCTCTCCATCAGGCTGGCTCTTTACTTCTGCCCCAGCGCTTGCCGCACGCCTTTGCCATAGCTCGGATCAACCTGGTCGAACAGCGCCAGTTGCCGCTCGATAACGTCTTGCGGCACGCCGCGCATCGCTGCGGCGATGTTGTTATAGAAGCGCTCGCGCTGAGCCGTATCGAATAGCGCATAAAGCGCTCGCGGATGGCTGAAATAATCGCCGTCTTCCCGGTGATCGTAGCGCTCGACTGGGCCGTTGGTCGCCAGCGGCGGCTCGTTTACGGATGGGTCTTGCGGGAACGCACCATCGCGGTTCGGCTCGTAATTCACCGTGCTGCCCTGATTGCCATCACTACGCGTCATGCCGTCCCGGTGGAACGAGTTCTGCATCGGGCAACGCGGTGCATTCACCGGAATCTGATGATGATTCACGCCCAGCCGGTAACGCTGCGTGTCGCCATACGAGAACAGCCGCCCTTGCAGCATCCGGTCTGGCGAGAAGCCAATGCCGGGGACGATGTTGGCTGGCGTGAAAGCGGCCTGCTCGACGTCGGCAAAGTAGTTTTCCGGATTCTTGTTCAGCTCCAGCACGCCCACTTCAATCAGCGGGAAATCTTTATGCGACCACACTTTCGTGACGTCGAACGGATTTTCCTTGCGTGAATTGGCCTCGGCTTCGGACATGATCTGCACGCAAAAACGCCATTGCGGAAAGTTTTTCTTTTCGATCTGTTCGAACAGGTCGCGTTGCGCGCTTTCGCGGTCCTGGCCAATCAAGGCATTGGCTTCGTCATTCGTATAGTTTTCAATGCCTTGTTTCGACTTGAAGTGGAATTTGACGTAACACCGTTCGTTTTGCGCATTGAGAAACGAATACGTATGCGAGCCAAAACCGTGCATCTGGCGATAATTTTTCGGCAACCCCCGGTCGCTCATCAGGATCGTGACCTGGTGCAGCGATTCCGGATGACGTGACCAGAAATCCCAAACCGCTGTGGCATCACGCAGATTGGTTTGTGGATTGCGCTTTTGCGTGTGAATGAAATCAGGGAATTTCAGCGGGTCACGGATAAAGAAGACCGGTGTGTTGTTGCCCACCAGATCCCAGTTGCCTTCCTCGGTATAAAACTTGATCGCAAAGCCGCGTACGTCGCGCTCAGCGTCTGCGGCACCGCGTTCACCTGCGACCGTTGAAAAGCGCACGAAAGCAGGCGTGACTTTGCCCACTTCAAAGAGTTTGGCCCGGCTATAGCGGGAAATATCGTGCGTGATGGTCAAGGTGCCAAAGGCACCTGAGCCTTTGGCGTGCACGCGCCGCTCAGGGATGACTTCGCGGTCGAAGTGGGCGAGTTTTTCGATCAGCCAGAAGTCTTGCAAGGTGACCGGGCCGCGCGGGCCGGCCGTTTCGCTGTTCTGGTTGTCACCGACCGGCGCGCCGGCAGCGGTTGTCAGGGTGCGTTTTGTCATCGCTGTCCTTTTTTGGTGGGGAGTAAATCATTGCGGCAGGCGAACCCGGCATGTTGCTGGCTGGGTTCGTCTGGCTCGTTTGGCTTAGTTTGGCTCGCCTGGTTCAGGCTCAAGCGCGGGGTAGTCTAACAAGGCTTGCTGCAGGTAGTCGGTTTGTTGCGCAGTAATCGTGTGTGAATCGCCGGAGATCGACGCACGATCATGCAAGATGAATCGTGTGGTTCAACGGCTGGCGGGGGCGGCGGCGGGGGCTGACGCTGGACGCCGGGCATCCGGTGGCACGCCGAGCAGTTGCAGCGTGCCGCCGGTCACCGCGCTAAATACCGGGCCCGCGACGGTGCCGCCATAGAACGCGCGGCCAGCCGGATCGTCGATCATCACGGCGACCACGATTTGCGGCTGGCTCATTGGTGCCATGCCGACAAACAGCGCGCGGTAACGGTTCTTGGCGTAGGTCGAGCCGATTTGCTTGCGGGCAGTGCCGGTTTTACCTCCAACCCGATAGCCTTCAACCGTCGCTGCGCGGCCCGTGCCTCCGGGGCCGACTGCGGATTCCAGCATCGCGCGCAGCGAGGCTGCCGTGGCGGGCGTGGTCACGCGTGGCCCGGGAGGGAGCGCTGTGGGGGCGGCCTCGCTGTCGAGCAGCAGCCGTGCGGGGTGCATCGTGCCGTCACCGGCGTAGGCGGTATAGGCCTGAGCGATTTGCAGCAGCGAAGTCGAGAGGCCATAGCCGTAGGACATCGTGGCCTGCTCGATCGGACGCCAGCTTTTCCATGGCCGCACGCGGCCTGACGCCACGCCCGGGAAGGTCAGTTCTGGCGCGCGGCCAAGGCCGTAATCCTGATATTTGTCCCAGATGGTTTGGGCGGGCAGGTTCAGCGCCAGCTTGGCGAGCGCGATATTGCTCGATTTTTGCAACGCTTCGGCCACCGTGATGCGGCCGTGGTTGGAGGTGTCGTGAATCACGGCGGGCCCAATTTTGTAGGTGCCGGGGGCGGTGTCGATCAGGCTTTGCGGCCGGACTTTGCCGGTATCCAGCGCCAGGCCGATCACCACTGGCTTGATCGTTGAACCGGGCTCGAAGGTGTCGACCACCGCGCGGTTGCGCAACTGGCGGCCGGTCAGGCGGCCGCGATCGTTGGGATCAAAGCTCGGATAGTTGGCGAGCGCGAGCACTTCGCCATTGCGCGCGTCCAGCACGACGACGCTGCCCGCTTCCGCGCTGTGCTTAGCGATTGCCGCTTTCAGCTGCGAATACGCCAGTTGCTGAACCCGGCGGTCGATGCTCAGATGCACCGTCTCGCCATTCAGCGCAGGCACGAGCGGGCGGGTTTCCAGCACCACTCGGCCAAGCCGGTCACGGATCACCTCACGTTGCCCATCGGTGCCGCTCAGTTGCTGGTTTGCGGCCAGTTCAACGCCTTCCTGGCCTTTGTCCTCGATATCGGTGAAGCCCACCACGTGCGCGGCGGATTCGCCTTCGGGATAAAACCGTTTTGAATCGGCGATGCGGGTGATGCCCGCCCGGTCGAGCTTGTCGATCTCAACGGCCGTCGCGGCATCCACCTGGCGCTTGAGCAGCACGAACGAACGATCGCCGTCCAGGCGTTTTTTCAGCTCAGCGAGCGGCAACTTGAGCAGTTTGGCGAGCGCCGGATAGGTGGCCGGATCGAGCAACTTGGGCGTAGCCCAGATTTCATAGGTGACGAGACTGACCGCCAGCAGCGCCCCGTGGCGGTCGACGATACGGCCGCGGGTGGAATCGAGCTCGAGCGTGCGCTGGTAACGCTTTTGCCCTTGCGTGACGTAGAAATCCTGATTGACCACCTGCACCCAGAAGGCCCGGCCTACCAGCGCAGCGAACGCGGCAAACATCAGAAAGATCACCAGCTTGGAGCGCCACAGTGGCAAGCGGGTGACCAGTACTGGATTCCTGGCGACAGGGGCGTAAGCATCTTGACGCGACTTTTTTTTCTGGATCATGGAATGAAATACGGGTCCTGCATGGGTAAAACGCCAGGTGGCGGCTGGCACACAGCGTACCGCGTAGCGTGTGCGAGGCCAGCCTGACTTCGAGGCTGCGGCTGTTTGACTAACTGACTAATCAATCTCAATCAATGCGCGCCACCGGCATCGGCCGAGGAATAAACCTTGAGCTGCCAGTGAAAACGCACCGCCAGCATACGCGTCGCAAATCCGCTGACCAGCACGGCCACTGACGCGGTGTCGGCCGTGACGCCCCAATGCAGCAACAGCAGATACAGCCCGCCTGCGGCTAGCGCGATGCTGGCGTACAGATCCTGACGCAATACCAGCGGAATTTCATTGCACAGCAGATCACGCAGCATGCCACCACAGACACCGGTAATCGCCCCAGCCAGCACCACAATCGGGGTGCTGACGCCCAGCTTGAGCCCGACATTGCAGCCGATGATGGTGAAAGCGATCAGTCCAAGCGCATCGACTGCGACAAATAGTCCCTGTAAATGCCGCAGCCACGGCGCAAGCGTGGCCGCGAGCAACGCGGCGCCAATTGTAATAAAGACGTAATTCGAATGCGAGATCCACGTCAGCGGATAGTTGCCCAGCAGCACATCCCGCACCGTGCCGCCGCCCAGCGCGGTGGCCGTGCCAACCAGGCATAGCCCGAAGCGGTCCATACCCCGGCGCATGCCGACCAAGGCCCCCGACATCGCCTCGGCGGTAATGGCGATCAGATAGAGGGTGTAGAGCAGCATGGCGGTCAGTCTCTGTGAAGGCGAATCAGCAAAAGGAAAAGAGGGTGAGGAGTGCGCTGGTGCCCACCCGGGGCATACCTTACGCACCCGCAAAAGCCGCCATTATCCAGACCGCCAGGTATTTGATGAAAATTCATGAAGCAAAATTATCGAATCCAAAATTTTACTTAAGATGCTTGCGGGGCTTGCCATTGAGAGCAGTGGCATGGGTTCTGCCCGTGATGGCACCCAGCAGGGGTGCCCACGTTTTCTGTTTTGAGACATCAGAAGGCAGCGGTTTTTGGCCGCTTTCGCGCCAGACGCTATAGCCCGTGCGTCCCTGCCAACGGCTTCGATTTATTTCCGATATAGTCGCCGGGTTCAGGCGTGCCACTTCAATTTGGTGCCGCGCGGCGATGCCAGGCTGGGCTTTATGCGGACGTAAGCGAGGGTGTCGCGCGATCTGGGCCAGGCCATCAATTCAAGTCCACAAGTCCATTTTTCTGGAAAACCTAGGCGTGTTTGCCGCTGAGCTGAGCAGGCGTTAAGCAGGCGTTAACGCCCGCATCAGTCAACCGGTGACTGCCATCTGAATGCCATCTGAACAACATCCACTTTCCCCCGCGACGATTTCGACAGGCCGGCAGGCCAGTTGGTCTGCCCTGTGCGAGCCGTGGCGTTTTGCCGGAGTGACACGATGAATGCACGCGAACCTGATTTTTCTTTGCAGTCACGCAGCCAGCGCTTGCGCGAGATGCTGACCAGCCCGCAGCTTGAATTCATGATGGAAGCGCATAACGGCCTTTCCGCGCGCATTGTGCGTGAAGCGGGGTTTCGCGCGATCTGGGCTTCGGGGCTGGCGATTTCAGCGCAATACGGCGTGCGCGACAACAACGAAGCGAGCTGGACCCAAGTGGTGGATATGCTGGAGTTCATGGCCGACGCGAGCGATTTGCCGATCTTGCTGGACGGCGACACTGGCTATGGCAACTTCAACAATGTGCGGCGTCTGGTGCGCAAGCTCGAACAGCGCGGTATTGCCGGGGTCTGTATCGAGGACAAGCAGTTTCCCAAGACCAACAGCTTTATCAATGGCGAGCGCCAGCCGCTGGCCGAAATCGACGAGTTCTGCGGCAAGATCAAGGCCGGTAAAGATTCGCAGACTGACGCGAGTTTTTCCATCGTGGCCCGCGTCGAAGCGCTGATCGCTGGCTGGGGCATGGACGAAGCCTTGCGCCGTGCTGAGGCCTATCGTCAGGCGGGGGCCGATGCGATTCTGATTCACAGCAAGCTGTCGCGGCCGGACGAAATTCTGGCGTTTGCCCGCGAATGGGCCGGGCGTGGCCCGTTGGTGATCGTGCCGACCAAGTACTACAGCACGCCCACCGAGGCGTTTCGCCAGGCGGGGATCAGCACGGTGATCTGGGCCAACCACTTGATTCGCGCATCGGCTTCGGCAATGCAGGCGGTGGCACACGAAATTCACGAGAACCAGACGCTGGTGGATGTCGAAGACCGGGTAGCCCCGGTCAACGAGATTTTCCGCTTGCAGGATGCGGATGAATACTCGGCGGCAGAGCAGCGCTATCTGTCGGTGGCACGTGCTTCAGGAGCTGCTCTGGTGCTGGCTGCCAGCCGGGGCGCAGGGCTGGAGGCGGTTACTGCCGAGCGGCCCAAGGTGATGCTGCCGGTGGCGGGCAAGCCGCTGCTGCGCTGGCTGGTCGATGCGTTCAAGCGCGAAGGGGTGAACGACATCACCGTGGTGGGTGGTTACCGTGCCGATGCGATTGATACTGCGGGGATTCGTCTGGTGGTTAATCAGCAGTACGCGCAGACCGGCGAGCTGGCGTCCCTCGCCTGCGCGATGGATGGCTTGGGCTTGCAGGCCGATACGGTGATTTCTTATGGCGACCTGCTGTTTCGCAGCTACATCCTGCGCGATCTGGTGGAAAGCGAAGCGGCGTTCAGCGTGGTGGTTGATTCCACTCCGACCCAGGCGGCGAATTCAAGTGTGCGTGATTTTGCCTGGTGTTCCACGCCGGATGAGCGTGCGTTGTTCGGCAACAAGGTGCAGTTGCTGCGAGTGGCAGGCGAGCAGGACACCGGAGCGCAAGCGCCACATGGCCGCTGGGTGGGGCTGTTGAACGTGCGCGGCGCGGGCCGCGAACGCTTGCGCACGGTACTGGCGAGCTTGCGTGAGCGAGCCGATTTTGCTGCGCTCGATATGCCTGCGTTGCTGAATGCACTGATCGACGCGGGCGAAGCGATTGAGGTGCAGTACGTGCATGGGCACTGGCGCGGGGTGAATGATCTGGAAGATTTCCGCCGCGCGGGCGACTTCGCACATGCGCAATCCCCGCTGGCCAGTGGTGAACCTGCTGAACGGGATGAATCCGCTGAATCCGGCGCTTCTGCTCACCATGGGAAGGCGCTCAATGCGGCCCCGGGGGCCGCGCGATGATCGAGGCCGTACAGTTTGTCGAGGCCGCTCGGGCGCGCGGCTTCGACTGGTATGCCGGGGTGCCGTGTTCGTATCTGACGCCGTTCATCAATTACGTGCTGCAAGACCCGGCACTGCATTACCTCTCAGCAGCGAACGAGGGCGATGCGGTGGCGCTGATGGCCGGGGTCACGCTTGGGGCCGCTCCTGGGCGGCGCGGCGTGACGATGATGCAGAACTCCGGCTTGGGAAATGCGGTGAGCCCGCTAACTTCGCTGACCTGGACCTTTCGCTTGCCGCAACTGCTGATCGTGACCTGGCGTGGTCAGCCAGGCGTGCCTGATGAGCCGCAGCATGCGTTGATGGGCCCGGTGACGCCGGCGCTGCTCGATTTGATGGAGATTCCCTGGGAGCTCTTTCCGCAGGATGCTGAGGCGATTGGCCCAGCGCTGGATCGTGCGCTCGCGCATATGGAGGCTAGTGGCCGGCCTTACGCGTTGCTGATGCAAAAAGGCAGTGTCGCGCCGTATCCGTTACAGCCAGGTGTGAGTGCGTTGCCGCCTCGGGCTGCGCGGGGGCTAGCGGTAGAACGTGTTGCTACGTTGGGGGGGGCGATGGCTGTTGCTACGGCTACCGCAGCCACCACAGCCACTGCAGCCACCACAGCTACCGCAGCCACCACAGCCACTGCAGCCACCACAGCTACCGCAGCCACCACAGCCACTGCAGCCACCACAGCTACCGCAGCCACCACAGCCACCACAGCCACTGCAGCCACCACAGCTACCGCAGCCACCACAGCCACCACAGCTACCGCAGCCTTGCCAACACGTCAGGCGGCTTTACAGCGCGTGATGGCGCACACGCCAGTGGCGACGACAGTGGTGCTGGCCTCGACGGGATTTTGCGGCCGCGAGCTGTATGCGCTTGAGGACCGTCCGAACCAGTTGTACATGGTCGGTTCAATGGGCTGCGTGACACCGCTGGCACTTGGGCTGGCATTGGCGCGTCCTGACTGGCACGTAGTCGCGCTTGATGGCGACGGTGCGGCGCTGATGCGTATGGGGGTGTTTGCGACTTTGGGCGCTTATGGGCCAGCCAATCTCACGCATGTGCTGCTGGATAACGGCGCACACGATTCGACCGGTGGCCAGAGCACGGTTTCACCTCAAGTGTCGTTTGCCGCGATAGCTGCCGCCTGCGGTTACACGCTGGCACAAGACAGCAATACGCTCGATGCGCTCGATGCGCTGCTGGCCGTGGCAGCGCTTGATGAAGAACCACTCGATGAGCCTTTCAAGGGGCCGCGCTTTCTCCGCCTCGCCATTGCTTGTGGCACGCCTGACGGTTTGCCGCGTCCCACGATTACTCCGCCCGAGGTGGCGGCGCGTCTGATGCGTCATCTGAATCAAGGTCAGCGCCACGGCGTGCAATGACGATGCTGTTACTCAAGCTGCGCGTCAGGGTCACGTATGTGCAGTTGCATGACGCGCTCAAGGTGGTTTGTCGGCGCAGTGGTTCCGGATCTCGACGATAGGCGCGCTGCAGGCGGTGGATATCGAGCGGCGACTGACGATGTTTGCGAGGTTACTGCGCAGAGGGTGGTGAAGGCGCTGGAGCGTTAGCCAGCGGTGTAGCGGCGAGAGCTGAACGAGGGGCTTGATCCTGTTGGGAGCCCGGCACCCGGCACCCGGCACCCGGCACCCGGCACCCGGCACCCGGCACCCGGCACCCGGCACCCGGCACCCGGCACCCGGAACCCGGAACCCGGAACCCGGAACCCGGAACCCGGAACCCGGCGTTGTGACCCTGTCAGATGGAAAGCAGGAAAGCAGGAAAGCAGGAAAGCAGGAAAGCAGGAAAGCAGGGCCCACCCGCGCCTGATTACGTTTCCCCCGCTTCCCGCTTTTCTTCGCCACAGCGCTTACTACGCGAGCCAGAGCACAGGATCTTTATCGGGTGGCCCATCGGGCTGCTGCGGCTCGTCATGATGACGACCGGGCGCGGGTGGAATTAACGGATCGCCTTGAGGATCCCCGGTTGGATCAGACAGGGGCCCAGGCAGCGGACTGGTATGCATGCAGTGCTTCATGATTGACCTCCGTCAGAAATTGCGGGTTGGTGCATGAGAACCAGAGTAGGAGATCTTGCCCGCCTGTGTGGCCTCGGCCTCCTTCAGCGTGCTGCAAGGCTGCCGGACGTGATAACGCTGCCCAGATCGCTGGCGGTGTCGATATCCAGCAGGATGCCAGGGTCATCGAGTTCTAGCCGCAGGTAGTCGCGCTGCGCAAACAGCGCTCGCGCGCCGCTGTCGCCCTCCAGTGCGGCCAGGCTGGCGCGATGTTGCGCGCTGACCCCAACCGGATGGCCGCGCTGAGCGCGATAAAACGGCGCGACCAGGGCTGCGCCCTGATCGAGCGCTCTGGCCACGGCTTCGATGCTGGCGGGCGCGATCGCGGGCATATCGGCGAGGGCGATGATCCATCCTGTTTCGTCGTGGCTTGCCTTGACAGCGGCTGCCAGGCTGGCCCCCATTCCGCGCGCCGCTTGAGCGGAAATCATCACGTCGCAGCCTGCCTCGCTTAGCAAACGGGCGAGCGGCTCGGCATCTGGCCGAACCACGGCAAGCACGCGCGGCACGCTTTGCAGCAAGCGCTCAGCGGCCTCCTGCGCGACACAGCGGCCATGCGGCAGCGGTGCCAGCAGCTTGTTGTTCAAGCCGGATGGATCGAAGCGAGAACCTTGCCCTGCGGCGAGCAGGATGCCGCGTGCAACTGATTGATAGGACATAAGCGCAAAGGAGAGCAGCGAACGAACGTGAGCGGGGGCTTGTATAGGGACTGATGCGATGCCGCGATACCCCGTAAAAGTTGACGCATTGTGTCGGGCAAGGCTTGGGCTGGCAAGGCTGCAGACGTAATGAATCCATTGGGGTCAACGAGTTCCGGCCCGCGCGCTGTCAGCGGTTTTCAACTGCTTTAGCGCGTTAAATCGAGTTAAATTTTCCCGGTTATCAAAGCGTGACATAACCCGTTGGTTTTTCCGGGTATTCAAGAAGTTGAAATATTTCTGTCGAAATTTTCTTCATCCTTGCAAACTTCGCCCTGTTGCAGCTTTGGCTGGCTGGGCGGTGCTTGAATCATGCGGCGAATAGGCTTGGCCTGTAGCACGCCACGCAGGCTGTACTCCGGTCTGCAGCCTTGAATTCGCAGAGAAAGATCAACAATCTAAAAGGTTGAAATAGATGTCTTGTACCGCTTGCATTTTTTTCGAATTTGAGATGTTGCATTGGGAGCCCAAGTGATAATGCGCGGCTTCCTTCCTACTCATTGTCGGCTTGATTCCGGCGCGTACGGTATGCCGGATTCCCTCCTTTTTATTCCCTGCCTATCCATGTTGATGTCCCGCTGTTATGCCGCTGGCTTCAGTTATCTGCACAGCGGGAGGTGCTGATGTTGTCGATTTTTAATCGGGGCGAGCGCCTCAGCAGTGGCTCCATGCGCTTTGTCACGCAGCGCACCGCGTGTGTCATCGCGGTGAGCGCGGCGTTGGGCACGGCCATCGTGGCACTGGCTGCGGGCGTGGCCATTGGCCGGTATCTGCCTGCGCAGAACGGCGCTGGCGATCATGAAGCCAGCCAGATGGAACGCGATTACGCGATCAAACAACTCGGCAAGCTCAATGCCACCGTGGCGCAAATCGAGCCACGTATTACCCGGCTCGCTACCCAGGTTGGGGCGTTACAAGATTTCGAAGCTCGCCTGAAAACACCCAAACCCGTGGCGCGCGCTGCGACTGGCGCGGCGGGTGATGCCGCGTTCGAAAATGAGGGCGGCCCGTCGTTGCCACCCCAGCGTTGTGCCGATCTTGCCCCGCAGAATGCTCAGACTGATGCCAGAACTACGCGTGAGCAGCTCGCCTGCCTCGCCGCGACGTTGTCCGCGCTGGAGCAGGCCACCGCCTCGCATGCGGTTGCTTATGCGGCGTTTCCGGGCCGCACACCGGTGGCTGGGGCGCGCTTTGGTTCACCGTTTGGCAACCGTCTCGATCCGTTCAACCGCAATCTCCACTTTCATTCGGGCATTGATCTGGCCGCGCCGTCTGGCACGCCGATCCTGGCCGCAGCCGGTGGCCGCGTGATTTTTTCAGGCCACCGTGCGGGATATGGCAACACCGTTGACATCGATCACGGCAATGGCCTGGTCACGCGCTATGGCCATGCTGCGAAGCTGATTGCCCGCGCCGGAGATCTGGTGCTGCCACGGCAGCACATTGCCGATGTGGGCTCGACAGGGCGCTCCACCGGGCCGCATCTGCATTTCGAAGTGCTGGTGAATGGCACGCCAACCGATCCCACCGCCTATCTGGCGCTGTTCGACGCAGGTTTCCATGGCTAATCCACGGGGTTCGCGCAAAGCGTCAGATCAACTGACACGCACCCGTTATGCACTGCAACCAGTCCGTTCGCGGACGCGTCAACTCGTGCTGTGGGGCACTGCATGTGTGAGCTGTCTCATCCTCGGCGCAGCAGTGGCCGGGGCGTATTTTCAGCACAGCGGGACGGTGCCGTTCGAGTTATGTGAGCCCTCCGCTAGTGAAGCTGATCTTCAGGCTGAACTCGCCCGCACCCAGTTGGCGCTCACGCAGGAACGGGCCTCGCGTGCGGCGGTGCAAAAAGTGGCCGATGCATCGGCAGCAGATGCTAGCCGCCTGACGACCGAGCTGCTTTTCCTGCGTGGCCAGAAGCAGGCACCACGCTAGCCTGGCAAGGCTGCCGCCGCGCAGGTTTGCCGCGAGGGCCAAGCCCTCTCCTGACCAACCGATTTATCCAGGTGAAAACAATCATGTTTAGCAAGAAGAAACAGACAGGCATCCATCAGACCAAAATTGCGACCCTGATCGCGCATGACGTGCAGTTACGGGGTGACCTCGAATTTAGCGATGGTCTGCGCATGGATGGCCACGTCGAAGGCAATGTCTCGGGCAAGCCCGGCAGCCAGACGTTGCTGGTGCTCAGTGATCGCGGCTCCATTACCGGCAACGTGCATGGCTATGACGTGGTGGTGAACGGGCGGATTGTCGGTGACGTGATTGCGGATCATTTTGTTGAGCTGCAGGCGAACGCCCATGTCACCGGCAATATTTTTTATCAGCAACTGCGCATGGATTGCGGTGCCTCGGTCGATGGCAAGCTGGCGCGGCGCGAGGGAGCAGCGCCCGTGGCAAACGCTGCTGCGGCCGATATGTTTGCTCAGGAACACGCAGGCTAAACGGCGAACGCGGGCATCGTGCCCCGCGCTCGCTATCCCCTTTAGCGGTTATAGATAGCCGCTTGACCGTGTATTAGCTGGCGCTCTCTAGCGCCGGATAGTCGGTATAGCCGGTTTCACCTTCAGCGTAATACGTGGCCGGATTCGGGGCATTCAGCGGTGAGCCCAGTGCGAAACGGCGCGGCAGGTCCGGGTTCGCAATAAAGAGCTGCCCCCAAGCGACTGCATCGGCTTCACCCGCATCCAGCGTGCGTTGCGCGCTTTCCAGAGTGAATTTTTCATTGGCGATATAAGGCCCGCCGAAGGCATCCTTCAGCATCGGGCCAAGCCGGTTTTCGCCGAGCGATTCACGCACACAAAGAAAAGCCAGCTTGCGCCGGCCGAGTTCGCGCGCGACATAACCGAAGGTAGCGGCTGGAGCGGAATCGCCCATCGCATGCGAATCACCTCGCGGTGACAGATGCATGCCAACCCGGTTCGCGCCCCACACTGAAATACAGGCATCCGTGACTTCGAGCATCAGGCGGGCGCGGTTTTCGATTGGGCCACCATAGGCATCGGTGCGCAGGTTGGTGCTGTCCTGCAAGAACTGATCGAGCAGATAGCCGTTCGCGCCATGCACCTCCACCCCATCGAACCCGGCCGCTTTGGCGTTCTCCGCACCCTTGCGGTAAGCCTCGACCACGCCGGGGATTTCCGCCAGATCGAGCGCTCGGGGGGTGACGTAGTTACGCAGCGGCCGCACCAGGCTGACATGTCCTTGTGCGGCAATCGCGCTTGGTGCCACGGGCAGGCCGCCATTCAGAAAGACGGGATCGGAAATACGGCCGACATGCCAAAGCTGCAGAAAGATCCGTCCACCAGCCTGATGCACCGCCTCGGTGACGAGCTTCCAGCCCTCGACTTGCGCGTCTGACCAGATGCCAGGCGTCGCCGCGTAACCAACCCCTTGTGGGGTGACCGCCGTAGCCTCGCTCAAGATCAGCCCGGCCGATGCCCGTTCTGCGTAGTACTGCGCCATTAGCGCATTGGCCACCCGGCTATCTCCCGCGCGCTGCCGCGTGAGCGGCGCCATGATGATGCGGTTCGGGAGCGTGAGGTCACCGATCTGGAGTGGGTCGTGAAGTGTTGGCATAAGAAGTTACCTTTTGTGGGTGGGCGTTGAACCCTGGCAAAAAGAACAACAGCGTGAAGCGCCTGCAAAGCCCGGTTGGGCCTACCTCGGATACGTCATAAAGCGTGCGTCATGTAGTCCACGAACGCCTGAATCAGCGGCTCATTGCGCTTGAAGAAAACCCATTGGCCGATGCGCTTTGAAGTCAGCAAGCCGGTGCGCTGCAAGGTGGCGAGATGAGCCGACACGGTGGATTGCGACAGACCGCAACGCGCCTCAAGCTTGCCCGCGCAGACACCGTGTTCGAGCGGTAATTCCTGATCGGCGAAATGCTTTTCGGGCTCGCGCAGGCAGGTGAGAATTTCCCGCCTGACCGGATGAGCCAGGGCTTTGAGGATGGCGTTGATATCGAGCGTCATAAGCAGCGGTTGAGCCTTGGGAGGCGTCGAGAAAGACAAATCGTCAGATGGCGAATCATATATCGTGTTTTTGCGATATTTGTGATGGCACTACTACCAGAAGGGTGATGACGTATCAGGCGGGACTGAACGTGACGCCTGATCCTTGTTAAATGCAACTAACGGTCTAGTAATTTGAGCAGCCCGAAACCGGGCGAACCCAACGTGCTAAACACCTGGTGCCTATGCCTTCCTGCGAGCAGAAGCAGGGGGCATAGGCCTGGACGACAGATACAGATGACTGGAGGAAAAATTAGCGCTTGCCGTCCAGCAACGCGCCAAGTAGCGCATCGAAATCCGCTTGGGCATCCTCCAGCTCCTGAAGCGCTGCATCAAACGTTTGCAGTGTCATTTGCGACAGTTCGCCGTCGCCGGTAGGAGGGAAGCGGGCTTGCAGCGCAGAAAACGCACTTTGTACCCGTTGCGTGGCTGTGACCACCCGTGTCATCGCACGGCTTTCTTCGTCTCGTGCCTGTTTGTGATCCATGAACGCTCCTTGATTGATCGGGTTAAGCGCTGCTAATGCAGCAAAGCCGCTTAGCAGCAAAGCAGGTTGCAACGAAAATCTGCGGCAGATCTTCCCATACAAGTTTTGCCGCTTGACACGGGTCTCCCCGGTTTATCCCAGCGGCAAACCTCCGTTTGCCTTCACCTCACGCAACGACAGCGATGATTCAACCGAGGTCACCCCAGGCAAACTACGCAGTTCATCGCGCATAAACGCGCCATAGTCGTCCAGATCCCGGGCAACCACCTGCAAGACGTAATCAGCGCTGCCCGAAACGTTATGGCACGACAGGATGCGGCTGATGGCCAGCACTTCGCGCTCGAAGCGCATCGCCACCGCACGGTCATGAACCGCGAAGCGCACGTAAACAAACGCCACCACCCCAAACCCAAGCGCTGAACGCGACAACATCGCCCGATAACGCTCGATATACCCCTCGCTTTCGAGCCGCCGCAGCCTCCGGGCGCAGGGCGTTTCGCTCAGGCCCACGGTTTCGGCTAGACGTGCATTGGACATGCGGGCATCCGCCTGAAGCGCGGATAAAATCGCGCGGTCAACTTTATCTAGTTCAGTCATGAACAATCTCGCTGAATGAAATTCCCTACAAAAGTTAAAAATAATAGTGGAATTCGCTAAATTAAAAACTCTCTTTTATGAAAATAGCCGGAATATTCCAGTTTGCTAATTGCAATATAGAGTCTTCATTTTTTCTGGAAATACGATGATTTCCGCACACTGGATGGCCATGTTTATCGCCGCACTCGCGGTGGTGTATGCGGTCCCCGGCCCTGATATGGCATTGATTTTGCAGACCAGCATCGGCCGGGGGCGGCGCGGCGGTTTTGCCGCAGCGGGTGGCCTGGCGCTGGCGCGGGCGGTGCATGTCACGTTGTCGGCATGCGGGGTCGCGGCGCTGTTGCGCGGCGCGCCCTGGTTGTATGACGCGCTGCGCTATGGCGGAGCGGTTTATCTGGCGTGGATCGCGTTGCAGGTTTTCCGCTCGCCGGTATTTGCGCTGCCCATGGCGGGCACCGCGCCGGTGATGCAAAAGCCGCTGCGAGCGGTGTTTATCAAAGGGCTTTTGACCAATTTGCTTAATCCCAAAGCATTGCTGTTCTGCTCGGTCTTGCTACCGCAATTCGTGCAGCCCGGCCTTGGGCCGGTGGCATGGCAGATGCTGCTGCTCGGCGTGCTGCTGGTGGCGACAGGAGCCTGCTTTGATCTTGTTTTCACCCTGGGCGCGGTGCGTATCGCGCACTGGTTGCGGCGTCATCCGCTGGCGCAGGCAGCGCAACGCTGGACCTTTTCTGCGGTGCTGCTTGGCTTCGCGTTGCGGTTGTCGCTCGATTAGGTGCTTTGGGCTGTGCCGCCAGGTTTATTGATGAGGCTTATGCGGCTGGCTTGCTGGCCGCCCCCAGGTAGTCGAGCTTGCCTAGTTCGACGCCGTTGTGCCGCAGGATGTCGTAGCTCGTTGTGATATGGAAAAAAAAATTGGGCAGGGCGAATTCCTTAATGACTTTCGTTCTCTGGCGATAAAAATATTGGCGCGATTTAAATCAGATTTTTTCTGGTGATTCATGTCGTATTTCACCAAGGGTCTGTCGTAATTAGTCGGCTCGCTAGGCATTTTTATCGCAACCATGTATGCACGGTGTAAGCCAACACTTGCGCCAGAGGAGACGAAGTCAATGAATTCCCCCAAAGTTGTCGTTAAAGGGTTATCCAAAGTATTTGGTCTTAACCCAAAGCGGGCATTAGCTCTGCTTGATGAGGGCGTCACCAGGGATGAAGTATTCGCCAGAACTGGAAGCATGGCTGGCATCCACAACGTTTCATTTGAAGTAGAGGAAGGCGAAATATTTGTTCTGATGGGTTTGTCTGGATCAGGCAAGTCAACCCTGATACGCCTGATTAACCGTCTGGTGGAACCTACTACGGGCACGGTTTGCGTTGATGGGCGCGATATCGCTGCAATGCGGCACCAGGATCTGATCGGATTGCGCCGCACCGATATGAGCATGGTGTTCCAGTCATTCGCGTTGATGCCGCATCGCACCGTGCTCTCCAATGCTGCTTTCGGTCTCGAAGTGGCCGGTATCAAACGCAAGGCACGTGAAGCGCGGGCATTCGAAGTGCTCGAACAGGTTGGACTTACCCCCTTTGCCCACAAACTGCCAGCCGAGCTTTCCGGTGGCATGCAGCAACGCGTGGGGTTGGCACGGGCGCTAGCGGTCAATCCGTCGCTGATGATTATGGACGAGGCTTTTTCCGCACTCGATCCGCTCAAGCGCAAGGAAATGCAAAACGTGTTGCTGGATCTGCAAAAAATGCAGCGCCGCACCATCATGTTCGTGTCGCACGATCTTGACGAAGCACTACGCATTGGCAACCGGATTGCGATTATGGAAGGTGGCCGGGTGGTGCAGATCGGCACGCCGCAGGACATCATCAACAACCCGGCCAGCGATTACGTGCGCGCATTTTTTGAGGGCGTCGATACCAGCCGCTATCTCAGCGCGGGCGACTTGATGCAAACCCAGGCCGTGCCCGTCGTGCATAGCCTGGATGTAGCCGGGCTTGTGACCTCACTCAATGGCAACGCCCAGTACACCTTTGTGCTCGATGCTGAACGCCGCTTGCGCGGCCTCGTCACACGGGGTGCTCCCGGCTCGCCGCCGTCGCCGATGCAACGCATCGAGGGCATTGCACGAGGGGCCTTGCTTGAACAGGTGGTCGAGCGGGTCTGCGCGAACCCCGCACCGCTGGCGGTGGTCGATGAAAACAACCGCTACTGTGGCTCGGTTGACCGGACCCTCGTATTGAAAGCGTTGTCACGTCAGCGAGGTGCCCATGTCTGAAATCATTCCTCTTGGCCGCTGGGTCGACCAGTCGGTGCATTACCTGCTGGAGCATGACGCCAGCACTTTTGATGCAATCGGCAAAGCCATTGAAGGCTTCGCCGCGATGATCGAACACGGCTTGCAGGCGGTGCCGATGTGGGTGTTCATAGTCTTGGTGGTGGGTATTGGTATTTGGCGTGTGAGCTGGCGCTTTGCACTCTTTGCGTTGCTGGCGCTGCTGCTGATTTACGGAACCGGGTTCTGGGATCAGACCATCGTGACGCTTGGCCTGACGCTGTCGGCCACGGTCATCAGCCTTGTGCTGGGGATTCCGCTGGGCATCTGGGCGGCACGCAACAAAACCGTGGCGTTGATCGTGCGGCCGGTGCTGGATTTGATGCAGACCATGCCGGCCTTCGTCTATCTGATTCCTGCCGCGATGCTGTTTGGCCTCGGGCGAGTGCCAGGCATTCTCTCAACCGTTATTTTTGCCATGCCGCCAGCGGTGCGTTTGACCAGCCTCGGCATTCGCCATGTGAATCGGGAAATTGTCGAAGCAGGGCAGGCGTTTGGCTGCACGCCATGGCAGTTGCTTTACAAGGTGCAGTTCCCCAACGCGCTGCCATCGATCATGCAGGGCGTGAACCAGACCATCATGATGGCGCTGTCGATGGTCATCATTGCTTCGATGGTGGGCGCGGGCGGCCTTGGTAACGATGTGCTGGCCAGCATCCAGCGGCTCGATATCGGGCTTGGCTTTGAAAGCGGGCTATCGGTGGTGCTGCTGGCGATTATTCTCGATCGCATTACCGAGAGTTTTGGCCGTGAGCCAGGCAGCGCGGCCGTATCCCGCTTCGCTGGGCTGCGCAATGTGTTGCGCGTGCGGCGTCAGCCCGTCACCGCGCCAGGTTAATCACCCGGATCATCATCGGGGTCGAGTTAAGTACCTCACGTCGAGTTTTTTTCACCTTTATCCAGGCATCGTCCAGTCCAGTCAGGGTGATGCATAACCGGTACGTATCCGATGGAAACTGAATTGGCTTCTATTGCCGCAATCGCAGCCGAATCTCCGGTGCCAGGCATGGCTCATTTTGGCTTTCTCGCCTTGCCAGCGTTTTCGCTGATTGCGCTTAGCAGCGCAATCGAGGTGCTACGCATGGCTAATTATGTTGGCCGGGCCCAGCATTACCGATGGTCCATTTTTACGCCCGATGGTGCGCCAGCTGTTGCCAGTAATGGCATTACCTTGAAGCCTGCCCGGTCATTGGGTGAAGCGGCCGCAACCGCAGATTTGCCTGACGTTCTGATCGTGTGTGGTGGCATGAATATCCGTCAGGTGGTGGATGCCCGTTTGATCCGTCAACTGAATCATGCCGCTGGCTGGGGCGTGCCGCTTGGCGGGATTTGCACCGGTGCTTATGCGCTGATGGCAGCCGGATTGTTGAGCGGTTACCGCTGCACCGTGCACTGGGAGAATCTCTCGGCGCTGCATCGAGAGTTTCCGCAGGTCATGTTTGCCGAAGAACTGTTCGTGATTGACCGCGACCGGATGACCTGCACCGGTGGCACCGCGCCACTGGACTTGATGTTGTATTTGGTTACCGAGCGTCTTGGCAAAGGGATTGCCACACAGGTGTCGGAGCAGTTTATCGTTGAACGGATCCGCGGCGCGAACGATTCACAACCGATTCCGATTGATGCCCGAGTGGGTTTTTCCCGTGCCGAGCTGATCGAAGTAGTCCGGCTGATGGAGGCGAATATTGATGAGCCGCTATCGCTCGAAGAACTCGCACGCCTGGTGCAGCTATCGCAACGGCATTTGCAGCGGATGTTCAAACTCTATCTAGGGGTTTCACCGACGCACTATTACCTGGCGCTCAGGCTGCGCCGGGCGCGCGACTTGTTGCGCACGACGGGGACGTCGATTGCCGATGTTACGGCTGCTTGCGGGTTTCATTCGGCGTGTCATTTCAGCAAGGCATACCGGACGCAATTTGGCCATGCGCCGAGTACGGAGCGGCGTCAATCAGAGGTGATCCGGGCGATGGGGGGTGGGGTGGATGATGGAAGAGATGCTGGGAGTTAGGCGTGATTGCAAGCCGTCATTTCCCATTATTTCCCCGTTACTTCATGGCTGGCGTGCATGTGACGTGCCCGGCATTCCCGGTGGCAGTCCCGGCGGTGGGCCGCTATCGGGCAAGTTAAACATGCTCATCGAGCTTGGGCAGCGGAAAGTTTTTAGCACATCGCTAGTCAGTGGATTGGCGACGCTGCTCGTTGCAGTGATATCCAGCACCGTCCGGCGCTGGTCAAAATCAAACGCGACTCGGGTGCGGCCACGCGTTGCGGTTTCTGTCACATGACCTTTCTGTAGCAAGCGCATTAGCGCCCATGGTCCGCTGGCATTGAGCGTAGATGTCTCAGGCCGAATTCGCGGATTCGCCGTGATTTCGGCTTCTGCGCCGCCACGCGGCCTAGGCCAGTTGATGACGAATGGCACCACGGGGCCATGCTGATAAAGCAGCGTTTGTCCGTCGATACTGATTGTCAGGCTGGTAATACTCGGATCAAGCTCCGCAACCTTGAACGAGGTTTTCCACGCCATCTGTTTTTGACCTGGTTCACCAAAAAATACGTCACGCACAGCCTGTGCCTGCTCGAATGGTTCAAGGCTCGGGCCTCGCACCGGCTCGGTGGCACCGGGCAGGGTGCGGTAGCGCCAGGGCCTGGCTGACGTATCGACGAATGGTGCGAGCGTGCTGGAAAAGAAATCATCCATCACACCACCTTTGGCAAAAAGACGCGTGAAATCTTCAATGCTCACGTCACGTGTGCTGTCAGGGTTAAACGGATAATTCCCGGCAATCGTCAAGCGGCAGACATCACCGGTGACAACTTGCATTTGCCGCGACAAGAGTTGACCTATTCCCTGATTGACGTTCGCCGAGCCTTGTATTGCCAGTGTCTGGAGCACTTCGCGCAAGGGCGCTGGCAGTGTATTGGCGGTCATTTTGAGTTTTGCTGCTGTATCACCAGGTGGCGGCATGCTGTTGTTACTGAGCGCGTTATCGGCAACAGCGAGGGTGGTGTAGTAATCGTTCAACAAGCTGGTGATGCCATCGAGCCCGGTAACCCGGCTTGGTGCCACGGATTTTTCTGTATCCGGTGTGCTATCAGGACTTCCTGTTACTACTTCGCGCAATGCAGAAAAATGCTGATCAACCAGTTCGCGCTCAATACGTTCTTCGCTCCGAATAGCTAGCGCTTTGTCTGCATAGTGGCCGATCTGTGCAGATGCTTTTTGTATCAGCGACTGTTCAACAGAACCTGTGGGCTGGGAGAGCGTAACCTCCTTGACGACTGCTCGAGCGAGTCGTGTCAAAGGTGAATCGGGCGCGGCGAAACGGCGCAGCACCTGCAGATTAAACGCAAGACTGGTGCCATTCACCGTGCGGATATCGCCCAGGAAAATATCCCATTGCTGGGCATACTCGCTCAGGTACAGCCGGCGAATAGCTTCCGTTAGTGGATCATCACGTCCTGTGACAGCCGCCATGCCAACTGCTGTTTTTTTTTGAGCCTGGCTTGATAACCGAAGACCCATCACCCATGCATCTTCATTCTGGGCGACATGGACAAATTCGCTTAGACGCTTGTCAAACAAGTTGTGATAACCGTCGAAGGTAAATAGCCCTGGCACGCCGCGTGAAAGTGGTGAGTCGCTGGCACGCGTAAAAACTGTGCCAGCCTGAGGGCCTACTGCCCGTAGCAGCGTAAATTCATCAGGGGCTTCTTTTTGCATGGCAGCCTTGGCACGCTCATACAGACGCTGGGTTGCATTGCTGCCGTCGAGCAAGGCACGTGCTTGCTGGATCAACGTTTCGTTGCGGACGAATGGTGATTGCACCACTCGTTCTCCAGAGAACAGCTGCTGCACATGCTCAGCCATTGATACCCGTCCACCGAGCGCGGCTGCGCTATCGGTATGCGCCCAGTCGTTTAGCACCCATGCCTTGATTTCTGCCGCGTTGTAGCGGGTCTTGTCGTGGAGCATCAGATAGATGAGAAGCGCGTCGTAAGTCGCTTTGGTATTTTTACTGGCAATGGCCTGGGATAGAACACTTTCAATGCGCCGAACGATCTGCGGCAACAACAGGTTGTCTTCAAGTGCGTTATAGGCCTGATTGCTTGCTTCAACCACAGCAGGTGCTGCATACAGGCCGTAGCGATAAGTGCTATCCGGATGGGCGAGGTCGAGACTCGTGTGGCTTGCTAGAGAACGGGTCTCGTTGAGCGTATCGGAGACTGCCTCAGAACGTGGAGTTTTATACAACTGTTCCACGTGTTTTGTGAGCAGTTCTACTTTATGGCTCACCGCTGTCAGATAGTTGCTGTTGTGGCCGAAGCTGGTGTATAGCCCGAATGCCAACCAGGCGAAAAGCACTAATGCGAGCGTAACCACCACGCCACGCACAGTGACGGCCAGCGGTGCGGCCTTGCCGCTATCACCCAGCGGCGAGCCACTACTGCAGCTCAGCGCGATTAACGGCGAAGAATCGCTATCGGAGATCTACACGTACACGCTGGATTTTCTGACGCCGCCCGACGCGATGCTGCTGGAGCAGCAGACCGCGCATAACGATTTCGAGCGTTACGAATGGCCGGGGGATTACACGGAAGCGAGGCCCGCTACGGGCCAGCCAGTGAGATCGGCGCAGGCGAGGGCGCGTGGCGAACAGGTGGCCCGGGTGCGAATGGAAGAGGTTCGGGCACGAGGCGAGCGGGCGCAGGGTAGCGGTTATGTGCGGGCGGTGGTATGCGGCACGACGTTCAGGCTGGCGGGCTATGCGCAGCAGCAGGCGAACCAGGAATATCTGGTGTTGGGGGCGCAGTTCACGGCCACGGAAGTAGGGGAAGCAAGCGGTTCGGGCCGCTTCAGAATCGAGACGGATTTTGTGGTGCAACCGGCGACGACGGTGTACCGCCCACCGCGCACGGTGGCCAAGCCACGCACGAATGGGCCACAGACTGCCATGGTGACGGGGCCAAAGGGACAGGAGATCTGGACTGACCAGTATGGAAGGGTGAAGCTGAAATTCCACTGGGACCGTTCACCGGAGCGCGACCAGAATTCGAGTTGCTGGGTACGGGTGTCGTATCCGTGGGCGGGAAGCAACTTTGGTGGAGTCAACATTCCGCGCGTTGGCAGCGAGGTGATCGTCGACTTTGAAAATGGCGATCCAAACCGTCCGATTGTGACCGGGCGAGTGTTTAACGCGATGACGATGCCGCCGTGGAAATTGCCAGATAACGCGACACAAAGCGGAATGCTTTCACGCTCGATGAAGGGGCACCACGGAAAGGCTAGTGCGATCCGGTTTGACGATCGGCAAGGGGCAGAAGAGCTATGGCTGCAGGCAGAGAGAAATATGCGGACAGAGGTCGAAAACGACCGGGACACGACCATCGGCGCGAATGATACGACCCGGATCACTGGCAACCGCGATGAAACGATCAGCGGCTCTCATGGGGAAAACATCAAGGGCACGATGATGCTGACCGTGCAAGGCGCGTCAGAAGGCGATGCCGCAGTGCCGGCCGGACAAGATGCTCCACCGGCTATGAACATTACGGTTATCCGGGGCGATATTTCGATGGAAGCAAAGGACGGCAGCATCCATTTGAGCGCTAGCAAAACCATCACCCTGACCGTGGGAAAAAGTTCGATCACGATGGACAGCGATGGCCACATTACGGTGCTTGGTCCTGAAATGATCCTGTTGAACAAATAAGGCATCCTGATTCTTCCGGGCCGTGCCAAATGTTCAAGCGCACATGCACATATTCAGCGAGGAAATTTTGATGCAATACCCGTTGCCTGAGGGCCTAATCGAGACGCCTGCTCCTGTACTGGATCAGTCGATGAACGTGCTGGTTTTTCAGGAACCTGAAAGCCGGGCAAATTACACCATCGTCATCAACCGCGACCGGATGAACGCGGGGGAAACCGTAGAGCGTTATTGCCAGCGCCAGATCAAGACACTAGGCCGCCAGTTTGATGAGTACACGGTAGAACAAGAGCTGGTACTGCACGCGAGAGAGAGCGTGCACCCATACGCGACATTCGCAAGCCGCTTCAGGCAGAGCGGCACACCGGTTCATCAGATCCAGTGTGCGATCCGGCTTGCCGATGAAAGTGGCGTCATCATTTTTACTCTTGGCAGTAGCGCCCCCTTCAACGAGGCGCAGCGCGCACATCACGCCACTGTAGTGAGCTCTTTTATGAACTCCATGACGGCAGTCATCAAATAAGACATCCTGAATACAGTGTCTACATAAACCATGACCGCACTTGAAGCTGCCCGTTTCGGCGATCCCATTGCTCATACCAGCAATCTAGCCATGCTAGGCAAATCGCTCGCTCTTATAGGAGAGGGCCTGGTGGTGGCAGCCGTCGTGGCCGGCGCAGTGGCGGCTGCTCCAGTTATCCTGGGAGGGGGAGGGCTGGCGGCTGCAGCAAGTGTTGCGGGCTCTGCTGCGGCGGGCTGTATCACTGGCACGGCAGTACTTGGCGTGGGGGGATCAATTGTTGCCGCAATCGGCACAGCACTGGTGCTAAACAGTAATCCAGTTACGGATTTGAATAACTGGATTGACAGCAAGATGGATGAGTGGTTTCCACCAGAGGTTTCGGGGTCAATTATTCAGGGCTCCGCCAACGTCAAGATCAATGGCCATCTGGCCGCCCGTGCAGCAGCCAGCCTGCTGGAGAAAGCACCCGATTCCCCGGCTGTTTCGCTAGCTCGGCGTGCATTGTTTGGTGGTTTGGGCGCGGCAATCGGCGGCATGTTGCTGGGACCACTGGGGGCGCTGGCCGGGGCCGCCATCGGTGCGGCAATGGCCACGCCAGACCCCAGTTTGCCAGGTAAGCCAGTTGATGACGACAAGGCGTTGTGCAGCAAGCATCCCCCACCGCAATGGCTGGCTGAAGGGTCCAGCAACGTACTGGTCAACGGCCAGCCCGCTCATCGCAAGGGCGACAAGACCACCTGTGAAGCCAAAACCAGTGGTGGTTCAAACAACGTCAAGATGGGTGGAGAAACCCTGCAGGTGAGGGAGATCAGTAGTGAAGCCCCCTGGTGGATTAAAAACCTCGACCTGATCGCGGCCGCGATAGCGCTGTGCCGAGGCGGGGGCTGGTCGAAACCGCTTGCAAAACTGGCCTGTATTGGCTCGCAACTGGCGATCATGAAGGCGGCAGGCCTAGCTCAGGACTATGTCATGAACCTGGTAACGGGCCATCCTGTCCATGCTCCGACGGGCGCGAAGATCCTGCAAGGAGAGGAGGATCTGGATTTCGTCTTGCCGTCACGATTACCGCTAGTGTGGCAGCGCAGCTATAGCAGCCTGGACCAGCGCGAGGGATTGTTTGGCCGGGGGTTTAGCGTTCCGCTCGAAGTAGGTTTGAAACTACACCAGCCGGGTGAGTATCCCCATAGCTTCACTGATGAACAGGGCCGCGACATACCCTTTCCGAATGTACTGCCAGGGGAAAGTCACTGGAATGCTGCTGAAGGTTACCGGTTGGCATGCCTTAATAATAATCACTATGCCGTGCAAAGAGATGACGGCCACTGTTACGACTTCGGTCCGGCACGGGCTCACGGCGCACAGCAGTTGTGTTTGCAGCGGATGGAAGACTACAACGGCAACTGGATTGCATTGCACCGTGACCAGGATGACAGGCTGGTGGAATTAGCCGATTGCGCACAGCGGCTATACCGGCTGGACTACCATCCGCAGCACAGCGCGCGCGTGAGCGCCGTGGTACTGGTGCAGGCGGATGCCAGCCTGAGCGAAGCGAGCGTGCTGCCGCGCACGCTCGCTAGCTACGATTACGACCATCATGGCCGGCTGACTGGCGTGCACAACGCCCTTGGCGAAGAGACCCGTCGTTTTAGCTGGCACGACGATGGCCCGGGTGCGGGGCTGATGGCCAGCCACACGCTGCCGGAAGGACTAAGCAGTTATTACCGCTGGGAAGCCTTTGCAGACCACCCCCGCGTAGTGGAGCAGTGGAGCGACAGCGGAGAGCGCTGGCACAGCGACTACATGCTGCCCAGCGCAGGACAGCCAGGGCAAACGGAAGTCACCGATCATCTGAAGCGCAGGCAGCGCTGGCAATGGAATTCGCGCTACGCGCCGCTATTGCACGAAGACGCGCTGGGAGGCCGCACGACCCTGGAATGGGACGAAGACGCGCAAGCGCAACTGTTGAGCGCCACCCTGGCACATGGAGGCCGCTGGCACTTCAGCTACAACGAACAAGGCCAGCTGATCCGCCAGCGAGATCCACTGGGCCAGGAGCGACAGCAGCAATGGCGGGCCGACATGCCCTGGCTCGCCAGCGAAACCGAACACAACCACACCTGGCGCTACAGCTACGACCCCGCAGGCAACCTCTACCGCATCACCGGGCCCGACGGCACAGAGACCCTGCTGGGTTACGACAGCCACGGCCAGGAAATCAGCCGCACCGACGCGCATGGCCGCACCCGCCACCAGGCGTGGAACATCGCAGGCCAGCTCATTGCCTACACCGACTGCAGCCAGCAGAGCACGCATTACGACTACGGCCCCTATGGCGAGTTAGCCCAGATCCGCGACGCCGCAGGCCAGACCCAGACCCTCTACAGCGACGCTGCCGGGCGTATCACCGGGCACCGCGCGAGCGACGGCAGCCTCCAGCGCTACCAGTGGAACCAGGCCGGGCGGCTCCAGCGACACACCGACGCCCAGGGAGCGACGACCCGCTACCAGTGGGACGCCCACGGCCGCCTGACGGCCCGCATCGACGCCCTCGGCCATACCACCGGCTACCGCTATGACGCAGCAGGCAACCTCGCAGAACTGAGCACGCCTAACCAAGAGCGCTACCACTTCCGCCACGACGCCGCCGACCGCCTCATCAGCCAGACCGGGCTGGACGGCAGCGAAACCCACTACACCCACGACGCGCTCGGCCAGCCGCTGCAGATCCAGCAGGCCGCAGGCACACCCGAAGCCATCCCCATCGAACTCCAGCGTGACCTGCTCGGCCGCCTGAGCCGCAAACGCACTCCCGAAACTGATACTTGCTACCACTACAGGGATGGCCAGCTTAGTGCTATCGAGCGTTACCAGCGTTACCAGAGCCACCCCGGCTATGACCGTAGCCAAGCCCCCGGCGACGATCTTCACGAAGGCCCCGCGCTAGACCAGATCGCATACGACTACGACGCCCACGGCCGCCTCACCCGCGAGACCACCACGTGGTACCCCGCGCTACTGGCCCAGGCGGGCATCACCGCGCAGCAGCCCATCACCCACACGCTGCACCACACCTACGACGCGCTGGGCAACCGGCTGAGCACCGAACTGCCCGACGGCGAAACCCTCGGCCAGCAGTACTACGGCAGCGGCCACCTGCACCAGATCAGCCTGCAGGGCGCAGGCGGGCTGCAGATTCTGACGGATATCGAACGTGACCCGCTGCACCGCGAAACCCAGCGCAGCCAGGGGGCGCTGCGCACCCACACCCGCTATGCGCCTGGCGGGCAGATCAGTCACACCCACGCGTGCTACGACGACACCGGCCCGGCAGTCCACACCCGCCACTGGGACTACAGCGCCAACGGCGAAGGCATCGCCCAGTGCGGCCCGGACATTGGCCAGCTCAGCTACCACTACGACGCACTCGGCCGCCTGACCCAGCGCAAACAAAGCCCCCAGCGCCGTTCTGGCCAGCTTTCACAGACCCCGCAGCCTCCCGCCGTGACGCTACCCGACGAACGCTTCCACTGGGACCCCGCCAGCAACCCCCGGCAAGACGAGCCCCTGCGCGCCAACCAGTTGACCCGGCACGGCGAACTGAGACAAGGCAGCGACCTGCTGGGCCGTCTTATCCGCCGGGTCCAGCCGCGCCACGGCCAGCTCCAGCAACAGCACTACCACTGGAACCGCGAACACCAGCTCACCGGCGTCGATACCCACAGCGACAGCGGTCCGAGGCAGAGCCGCTACGCCTACGACGCGCTCGGCCGCCGCATCGCCCGGCAGGACAGCCACGACGGCGGGCGCGCGACCCTCACTGTGTGGCAGGGCATGCAGGTGCTGCAACAAAGGCGCATCGAAGGCAGCGAGCTCAGCGGGCACACTGGCCAGCACATCGCCACCTACGTGTACGCCCCCGGCAGCTACACCCCGCTGGCGCGGATCGAAACCTTCAGTGGCAGCCTCGGCGAGCAGGTGCATGAGCAATACCGGCAGCAAACCGGACAGCCATTCCAGCCGGTGGTGTACCACTATCACACCAGCCCCAACGGCACGCCCGAGGCACTGAGCAACGCTGCTGGGCGTGTGGTGTGGCGCGGTTACACACGGGCGTGGGGCGAGCTGGAACACGAAATCGACGATCCCGAAGAGCAACGCGAGCGCGCCTGGTCTGGTCTGCCCGCAGCGCTGCCGCAGGATCTGCGCATGCCGGGTCAGTGGCACGACCGGGGCACCGGGCTGCATTACAATACGTTCCGCTATTACGACCCCCAGACCGAACGGTTTATTTCGCCGGATCCGATTGGGATTGCGGGGGGGATTAATCTTTATCAGTACGCGCCTAATCCGGTGAGCTGGATTGATCCGTGGGGGCTTTCCTTTTGTAAAGCAACGGAAATTGAGGGGCAATTGACGGCGAAGGCCAAATCTGTCTCCAGGGCATTCGACAGATGGGTCAAAACTAGCGACAAAAAACTGGCGAAAGCGTATCAGGGATATGAGAAGAGCTCTCCCAATTTTGCAAAACTTATAAAAGGCAGAGTGATTGATCGAAGGATGAATTCATGGATGATATTAAAATACGAAGAATTGGGATCATATGATCGGACAATTCTAGGGTCTGGAAGGTTGCGTCCAGATGCATACTTCTCGGATCTGGACGGAAAATCAGTGATATTTGATATTGGTGGGCCATCCAAGGCAGCTGATATTCAAAAATATAGCGGACTGGCAGATCAGGTAACGGCAATTATTTACTAGGCATCGAAAATGGAAAAGAAAATCATGCAGGCACGATGGAAAGATCCGTTTTTTCTTAAAGAAAAGACGGATGTTATCTCGAAAATAGAGGGTAATAAGATTGGGGGTGGTTTCTCTCGGATTCTTGTGCTTAATAATGAAGACCTTGCAGGTATGACGTTACCTTGTCCTCCTGCATCATTGAGTAGAGCGCAGATAAGTAATTGCAATTTTGCTTTTTCCATTCTAGATGGTGAAATGGGAAAAGTGGAAATACGCAATTCTAATTTTCATGGTTCGATATTTAATGGCAGTAATATGCTGGCATCAAAATTATTCGAGTGCGATCTTTCTGATTGTAAAATTGCAGCATTTTTTGCGGATGCTGTCTTTGAGAGCTGCGATTTTTCGAGGACAAAATTTTCTGGCGGAGGAAGAAGTGGTCATAGTGGGATAAGAGCCAAGTTCATTAATTGCGATTTCTCTTTGGTTACATTCAAAAATACAATACTGAGGGCAGTGAAATTTATAAACTGTAATTTTCAAGGAGTTGAATTTATTAATTCAGATATGCGAGGCACAAAACTTGAAAATTGCCTGCATGTTGAATCTGTTTCCTTTAAAAATATGGAAGATGTGTCCGGTGGAATTCCTGAGTGGGCGCTGGGAAATGCTTCAGAATAAGCAGTATCAGATTTATTATAAAATAATATTCAGCCTCGGAAGCTAGCAACGCAAATTATCCTGGTGATTAATGGATGGATTTCGCACGACAGGAAAGTAAACTATTACTGAATAATGATGACTTTCCGCTCGACTTGCTAATAAAGATGCACTGGATTAATGGTAATTGAAGTGCGGGTTGGGCAGAAAAGCCCCTGATTTATCACACGTGCATAGCAATTATTTTTCACGAATGCTGCTGAAGGTTACCGGTTGGCACGCCTTAATAATAATCACTATGCCGTGCAAAGAGATGACGGCCACTGTTACGACTTCGGTCCGGCACGGGCTCACGGCGCACAGCAGTTGTGTTTGCAGCGGATGGAAGACTACAACGGCAACTGGATTGCATTGCACCGTGACCAGGATGACAGGCTGGTGGAATTAGCCGATTGCGCACAGCGGCTATACCGGCTGGACTACCATCCGCAGCACAGCGCGCGCGTGAGCGCCGTGGTACTGGTGCAGGCGGATGCCAGCCTGAGCGAAGCGAGCGTGCTGCCGCGCACGCTCGCTAGCTACGATTACGACCATCATGGCCGGCTGACTGGCGTGCACAACGCCCTTGGCGAAGAGACGCGTCGTTTCAGCTGGCACGACGATGGCCCGGGTGCGGGGCTGATGGCCAGCCACACGCTGCCGGAAGGACTAAGCAGTTATTACCGCTGGGAAGCCTTTGCAGACCACCCCCGCGTAGTGGAGCAGTGGAGCGACAGCGGAGAGCGCTGGCACAGCCACTACACGCTGCCCAGCGCAGGACAGCCAGGGCAAACGGAAGTCACCGATCATCTGAAGCGCAGGCAGCGCTGGCAATGGAATTCGCGCTACGCGCCGCTATTGCACGAAGACGCGCTGGGAGGCCGCACGACCCTGGAATGGGACGAAGACGCGCAAGCGCAACTGTTGAGCGCCACCCTGGCACATGGAGGCCGCTGGCACTTCAGCTACAACGAACAAGGCCAGCTGATCCGCCAGCGAGATCCACTGGGCCAGGAGCGACAGCAGCAATGGCGGGCCGACATGCCCTGGCCCGCCAGCGAAACCGAACACAACCACACCTGGCGCTACAGCTACGACCCCGCAGGCAACCTGCTGGGTTACGACCACCACGGTCAGGAGATCAGCCGCACCGACCCACATGGCCGCACCAGCCACCTGACCTGGAACATCGCAGGCCAGCTCATTGCCTACACCGACTGCGCGCTACGCCTCACCATCGCACGAAGTCGCACACATCACGATCCCGACCACACCCGCGCATAACTACGAGGCGAGAACACAAAAGTTAGCGCGATCATCGCCAGCACGCCTATTACGAGCATGACCCATGCAGCAGAAAAGCTACCCGTTGCGTCGCGCACCATGCCTGCAACGATAGGCGCGATGGCCGCAATGAGGAACCCGACGCCTTGCATAAACGCGACCAGCCGGGCTGCAACTGCATGGTTTTCCGTATGATCGAGCGCGGTGACCAGGGTCAATGAAAACGAGCCACCAAGCCCTATGCCGGCCAGTGCCACCCACGGCAGTGGTGCGGCAAGCGGCCATGCCAGCAGGCCTGCGATACCGGCCAGTTGGGCTAACAGACCCACGAGCAACCATGGCCGCCGGTCATGCGAGGACTGCGCTGCAAGTGGCAGCAACAGGGCGGCAGCGGCCTGAAATAGCGTCATCATCGCCAGCAGCGAGCCGCTGGCAGTGACGCTCATGCCATGTTGCTGGTAATACGCTGGCAGCCATGCGACCAGACTGGTATAGCCGCCATTGACCACGCCGAAATACAAACCTAACGCCCAGGCTCGACGATTGCGCCACATCGATGGAAGCTGAGCAGTGGATTGTGCAGATTGCGTGTGATTCGACGGGACAGGCAGTGGCAGCGCACGATTCAGCACAAGCCAGAGTGCCATCCCAAGCAGCGCGGGCAACGCCCAGAATGCCAACCCGGCGTGCCATGTTCCGGCCAGATGGGCCACCCATGGGCTGAGACTCGCACCCAAGCCACCGCCGCCCATAATCGACGCCGAAAACACTCCCATCGCCAGGGTCACACGAACGCCAAAATGCCGTTTCATGACGCCTGGCAACAACGCCTGAATCGCCGCGACACCGATGCCGGCTATCACTGCGCTGAACATCAGCGCAAAACCGCTTGAGGTGATCCAGCGCGCGGCGCATGCAAATGCAATCGCTATCAGCCCAAGTGCAACGCCGCGGGTTTCACCGAGGAGGCGAGCTAGCGTGCTCGCGCCAAAAGCACCGATTCCCATGGCGATAACCGGCAAGCTGGTCAGAAGGGATGCACCATAAAAACTCAGGCCAGTGGTATGGCGGATGCTTTCCAGTAATGGACTAATCGAGGTCAGCAGCGGACGCAGGTTGATCCCGATTGCAACGACAACCGCCAGCCATACACCATCGCGCCAGGTCAGCGCGGCAGGTTGGACAACGGTGGGGGAAAGCGTGTGTGGTGTGGCGTGAGAAGACGAGTTCACGAAAGACCTTCGTTTGAACGCTGCGCTGTTTCAAGCCGCAGGTGTCAGACGGGAAGACGGGGATCAACCGAAACAGAATGCAAGTCGCGTCGGAATGTCGAGTCAAACGTCAAACGGCTAAAACCAGGAGCAGACGCGCGGGCAAAGCGCACAAGCACGGCCCGCGATGGCTGGGCTGGCCATGGTAGCTTTAAACGTGCTGCCTGTTTTTTATGGCCGGTATCACGATGAATAGATAATTGCGAGCAGCACAAAGGCGAACAGCACAAAGGCGAACAGCAAGGCAGGCGAACAGCACAAAGCATCACGCACCGCTTAGGCAGGACTCAACCTGACAGCGGTGCGCGAAAGCTGAATGCGAAATTACGCCGTCATGAAAACGGCGCGAAATACTTATGTTGTCCGGCCGCGTTTAGCGCTTGAAACATCTACCGGACCGGAAAAATCCTAGCGACGACGGAACTGTGAATTGCGATTGCCGCCAGCGCCGCCACCGCTGGACGCACGTTCGTCCTTATGGCGGAAATTGATGCGGCCTTTTGTCAGGTCATAAACCGACAGTTCAAGCGTTACGCGGTCGCCCGCGAGAATACGGATGTGATTCTTGCGCATACGTCCAGACGCGTAAGCGCCTACGACTACACCGTTGTCCAGCGTAACGCGATAACGGCTGTCCGGAAGGACTTCGTCAACGATACCGTCTAGTTCCAGCAATTCTTCTTTCGCCATGCATGGCTCCTGGTCAAGGGATAAATTGGCTTTGCTCGCTGGGCAAAGCAGGGTGTTCAGTGATGCAGTGTTCGAGTCTTGCAGCGGTTCTGGCAGCCAGCATGCTGGCTGCCGCTTAAAGCCCTTTGACTGACTGGCCGCTCACCTGGCCATCAATCACTTGTTCTGCGTGGGAGATGCACGCAAGGCGTGCTTCTCCAGTTTGTTCAAAAGGTGCCAGGCGTGGCAAGCGATAAACTTCGCCGTTGGTGCCCGCGCGGCAAATACGCACCGAAGCGTCATAGCCTGCCCTTGGATTACGGCCTGTCTGGCCACCAGCCGGACGATGCGGGTAAACCAGCGGGTGAATTTCAAAATCTTTGTAAATCCTGACAGTCTGATTCATGCAACTTATGTCCTGTAATACGTGACGCTGCGTCACATCTATGACTCAACGCCAGCACCCGGCAGCTCCTGGTTCGAAGAGCATGCCAATCTGTGAAAAAATCGCCGCAGCGCTCAATTGTGGGCACGGGCACTGCCGCACACAAATCGCGGATTTGACGGAAAAAGAAACACGCGGACACCGCTTGCTGACATCGGCCGTATGACGGCAGCAAACTCGCGGTAGCGGATGCGTAGACGCATTGGCGCAAAGACGGGACACCGGCGAAAAAACAGCCAGGGCGATGCGGAGATGCTGATTGATAGTGCCGACGCTGAAAATGCAGAGCGCAGTTATTCCAATATGATGCACTAAATCTAGCCAACTGGATAGTGCCGCGTGCCGGCCTTGGCGCGTGGGCCTTTTTCTGACGATGTGCCGATGTCGGGAGCAAAAAAGGGGGCAGAAAAGCGACTGATGCCTGACCCAGCGCCCAGGGTCAGATGAACCTTGCCACGATGTGCGATTGAAGCACGAATAAAAACGAGAAATAAAGCGCTATTGCAGGCCAGCTTTACTGCGATAAATGCTATTTGCATTCAAAAAGCAGTGCGATTTATATGCCGGATGAGGCATAAATTAGCCAGATAAAATCATTATTTCCCGATGCGCCACATAAAATATTGAATCAGACAAGGAAAATATAATATTGCGATAACGGATGAAGGCGCGTATATTTTCAATCTCAGTGCCAATTTAATTTTTAGATGGTCCCGCTCAATCTCATGTTTATGGAGTTGAAAATGAACAAGAACCAGGTCGATGGCGCATTCAAGCAGGTAAAGGGATCGGTTAAGGAAATAGTTGGCAAGGTAACCGGTAATGCTGGTCTGGAAGCTGAAGGGACCGCTGAAAAAATCAGTGGCAAGGTTCAGGAAGGCGTCGGCAAAGTGCAGGGCACGATTAAAGATACCGCCGACAAAATTCGCAAAGATTAAGCACGTCCCAGTGTCCTAATGCCCCCTCTTCAAGGGCCAGATTAAATTATTGCCGGGCGGCACCGTCCGCCTGATATTTCATCTGGAAAAAGCCAGTGCCATGCAAATGGCTACTGGCTTTTTTTTGTCTCTCTCCGCGAGGGATTGCCCACCGGGCAGGGCTAGCCGCAGTAAATAGAGCCGTCCTTCTACTAATTTTTGGGACGCATTGGCTGGAAATGTCACTTAAACGCGAATTAGCCAAGCGTCTCGCCGCGCAGCTTCCATACACGGCACCAAGAGATGATGTGGCGTTTAAATCGACTAAGGCGACATGACATGCTGAACCTTTTCATGACACCAGGAACTCCTCTGTTGACAGGCCTCCGTTCTATTGGGTTGAACGCTTGAATAGCGCTACGGCAACCGTCGTGGCCCGTCCCGCCAGCACGCTTCGACGCGTGATGATGGGCACGGCTTTTCAGCGCTTTTGGTGCGCGCGCGTTCTGGCGTCGGTTGCTTTCCAGATGCTCACCGTAGCGATGGGCTGGCATGTGTATGCCCTCACGCACGATGTATTCACACTCGGGCTGATCGGGCTGTCGCAGTTTCTGCCGATGTTTGCGCTGACGCTGCTGGTCGGTCATGTCGCTGACCGCTATAACCGCAAACGCATCGCCGTAGTCTGTCTGGCGCTCGAAGCGCTGCTCGCGCTGATTTTTTTCCTCGGCGCGCTGGGTGGCTGGCTGAGCGTGCCGCTTATTTTTGTGCTGGCCGTGCTGCTCGGTGCCGCGCGCGCGTTTGAAGCGCCTTGCTTGACGGCATTGCTGTCCGGCGTCGTGCGGCGTGAAAACTTGCCTCGTGCGACCACGCTGTCGACCTCAGCCAAACAAACCTCACAAATTCTCGGACCCGCATTAGGCGGCTTGCTGTATGCGCATGGTGCCAGTTCGGTCTACGCCGTTGCGTTGCTGGTTTTTGCCTGTGCCGCCGCGCTGATTCAGTCATTACGAGTGCGCGCTGCTCCGGTGCAAGCCTCAGCGGTGACATTTGCCTCGATCTTTTCAGGGATGGCGTTTATCTGGAACGAACCAGACATGCTTGGCGCGTTGTCACTAGATTTGCTCGCTGTGCTGTTTGGCGGCGCAACCGCATTGCTGCCCATTTTTGCCCAAGACGTGTTGCGCACCGGTCCGCTTGGGCTCGGATTATTGCGTTCGGCCCCGGCAGTAGGGGCGCTGGCGGGCACGCTCTGGATTAGCTGGTTTCCGTTGCGCAAGCGTCCTGGCATTGCGATGTTTGGCGGTGTGATCGCGTTTGGCGCAGCGACTATCGTGTTCGCTATTTCTCATCATTTCGTACTTTCGTTAGGTGCGCTCACCATGCTGGGCGCGGCTGACGTAATTAGCGTCGTGGTGCGCCTGACATTGGTGCAGTTGCGCACACCGGACGAAATGCTCGGCCGGGTTAGCGCAATCAATTCGCTTTTTGTTGGGACGTCAAACCAGCTTGGCGAATTCGAATCAGGTCTGACCGCAGGATGGTGGGGCGCTGAAACAGCGGTGCTGGCCGGTGGCGTCGCCACGATCACGGTCGCGTTGCTGTGGATGAGGATCTTTCCCCAACTGACCCGGGTGAGGCAGATGGAAAAATAAGCGAGGGCGGCTGGCGGAACGGCAGTTTCCCTCAAAGTTTGTTGAATAATTTTTATTATTCCAATGCGTTAAAAATATTATTAAATTAATAAATGGTCTTTTTTCTGCTCGCCAGCAATAAATAAAACCGATCAATCGAATTTTGCTGCAAAGCAGATTTCAGTTAAAAACTCAGCCAGTTCATCCGGTTATCCCTTGGGAAGCGGCAAAAGAATTCTTCTTCGCCTGGGCCAAAAATCAGCACAATAAAAAGGCAACCTCATGGGTTGCCTTTTCACATTCCTGAAGAGCGATTCATTTACATTTAGCTACGCCAGTTCGCCTCATAAAAACGCACATAACCGCTACGCAATAACAGGCATTGCGCGCGGGTTTCCGAGAGCAACCGGCGCGTGGCCGCTTCAATCCGGGTGCGGTGCTGGTCGAATGCCCCCAGCATGTCTTCAGCCCGAGGGGACGCTGCACCAAAATGATCTTCCAGTGCCTCCGCCGTGATTTCGCATTGCACTCGTTCGCCATCCACCATGGCGTGGAACGCCAGCGTCAGTTCTCGCCCTGAATACTCGGGAGATTCGTTGAGAAAAAGGATTTGCATGGCGGTCTTCCCTGGTTGAACAGCAATTAACTGAGCCGTGCACCTGCGCCTTATCGTGGTGCAGTAGACATAGGCTGGCACGGAGTCCACCCGCCGCACGGATAAACGATGCCCCCACCGCGCGGCTGATGCTACTTACTCTAGGCGAGCTTGTGCCAGGTTCCAAGGTGAAACACGCCATCGGCGCATGAAAAAGATGACAGCAAGATCTGCGCCCAGGAGCCTATGAGCGCTCATGCGCAAGTTCTGTGGGAAAACGCAGGGGAGGCCAGCACGCGGGGGCGATGGCTTAGAGCATGCGTCTGAGCGTGCGGTCTTTGAAGATCACGTGATGGCCAATCGCGGCCAACGCATGCAGCCCAATGATCCAGTAGAACGCATTGCCTAGCCAGACATGCGCGGCCTGCAGCGCGGGAGATGCGATTGCATCGGCGCCAACCAGCGTGAAATTCAGGTTCAGCCATGCCAGATTGACGGGATACCCGGCGGTATTGCTTAGCAAGATGCCAAGCAGCGGTTGCACGAAGATAAAAACATACAGTGCAAGATGTGCCAGGCGCGCCAGAAACACCAGTAACGCATTGCTCTCGCGCTCAGGCGGAGGGCTTTGCCACAAGCGCCAAAGCACACGGCACACCGCCAGCGCCAGAACCAGTACCCCTGCCCAAAAATGGATGCTGCTCCAGAATTCACGGCTATCGCTGTCTTTTGGGCCACGGATTTCGATGGACAGATAGGCCAGCGCAACCAGCAACGCAATCGCCCAGTGAAAAAAAATCGCGGGCCGCGAATAGCGTTCGACCGAAGAAGAGGAAGAGGACATGGGAGAGATCCTGTTGTTATCGCTAGTGGGTTAAAGTAAAAAACGTGTCCTGGGGCGCGAAGTGACATTACTGGATCACTCAGCGCCAAGATAGAAAAACCGAAACAAAAATATGCCAGCAATGATCCACACGACCAGCTTCACTTTGCGCGCCTGGCCAGTCAGCAGTTTCAGCCCAGCGTAAGAGATGAAGCCGAATGCGACACCATTGGCAATCGAATAAGTAAAGGGCATCAATACCGCAGTCAACACAGCGGGCACGACCTCGGTGGCGTCGTCCCACGGTAGTTCGACCATTTCCCGCAGCATCAGGCAGGACACATACAGCAGCGCCGGAGCGGTGGCATAGGCAGGCACCACGCTCGCCAGCGGCGCGAAAAAAAGTGCGGCAAGAAAGAGCACCGCCACGGTGATAGCGGTGACGCCGGTCCGGCCGCCCGCCTGAACCCCAGAGGCACTTTCAACGAAGGCGGTGGTCGACGAGGTGCCAAGCACTGAGCCCGCCAGAATCGCGGTGCTATCCGCCAGCAACGCACGGTTTAGGCGATGCATTTTGCCTTGGACCAGCAGGCCAGCGCGGTTGGCTACACCCATCAGCGTGCCGGTTGCATCGAAGAGCTCCACCAGAAAAAACACCAGGATCACGTTCAGGATGCCAGCCGACAGCGCACCCCGGATATCAAGCTGGAACAGTGTGGCGTCGATAGATGGAGGGGCGGACACAATGCCGTGAAACTGGTTGCCGCCAAAGAAAAAACTGAGCGCGGTCACGGCCAGAATGCCAATCAGGATGGCTCCGCGTACACGCAGAAAATCGAGCGCGACGATCATGAAAAATCCCATGATGGCCAGCACCACGTGCGGCTCATGCAAATTGCCCAGCGTGACCAGCGTGGCTTGATTGCCCACTACCACCCCAGCGGATTTGAGCGAAATAATCGCCAGAAATAGACCAATCCCGCCGGTGATCGCAATCCGGATCGAATGGGGAATGCCATTGACAATCACCTCGCGCACACGAAGCAGAGTCACAACAAAAAACAGGCAGCCGGAAATAAACACCGCGCCCAGCGCAGCTTGCCAGGTGAAACCCATCCCCTTGACCACGGTATAGGCGAAATACGCGTTAAGCCCCATGCCTGGTGCTAGTGCGATGGGGTAGTTCGCGTACAGCCCCATGATGAGCGAGGCAATGGCGGCAACGAGGCAGGTGGCGACAAACACTGCATCTTTGGGCATGCCCGCATCGCCGAGAATCGCCGGATTCACGACAATGATGTAAGCCATCGTAAGAAAAGTAGTCAGCCCAGCGAGTATTTCTGTGCGCAGATTCGTGCCTGCTTCGTCAAAGCCGAAGTACCGTTTTACGAATTCCATGAGCGTAAGGTCTCTCGTGTCTCTCGTCGAAGTGAAGAGGAGGGGGAAGCAAAAACAGGATTGCCGTGCCCGGCATGCGGGTGGCTGAGCACTGGCAGATGCGCTCGCATGCGCCGTGCTACGCGCGAATTGTAATCAGGATCAGGCGAAAAAAATCACTCGGTGCAAACGTGCATCGAGAAAGTTCAAAGGTGTTGTTTGCTGAGTACAGTGCTGAGCTTTGGGACAAGCTGCGGCTAGCGAGGGCAAGGGGCGTGTGCTAGTGCGGCGAATGATGTGGTGAATAGCAAATGGCATCGGCCACAAATAAGCCGCGATGACGGAATTAACCCCAGGCAGCGGCGCTAAATCTGAACGGGGTTATGGCGGTGGTTTGAGGAGCGCGCGCGATCAGGCCAGCAACGGTTTGGTTTCGCAGCGTCTCATGACGTCTCGCTGCGTTATGAGATCTCGTCTATGCCTACTGCCGGTGCCGCTCGCCGTTTGAACAAGCTGAACAAGCTGAGCGGCACGGCAAGACAAAACTAGCGATCAGAACGTAGATCGTCTTAGCCGAGAACGAGAACCGCGCATCGCCTCAGTGTTACGCCTTGCGGTGTGCATCGGCATCCAATGCCTGCTCGGCAGCTTCGCCAACCAGGCCGTTGTAGTAAAGATGCACGCCAATGGCGAGCGAGTCGTTGCGAATTTCCTGGAAGGCTTTCCAGGCTTTGGCGGGTTCGCGGAACAGCAGATAGTGCGCTTCTTGTGCAATCAGGCTAGCCACCTGATGCAGCCCATGACCATGCAGCACATTCACCAGCGCATCGAGACTGCGGTGCGTGCGCGCATCGGTGCGCGGATACAGCATGTGCAGAACGGCGACATTCTGAGCCGCCAGCGTGGCCGACAGCGCGGTCACGATGTCCTGATGATTGAGCGCCGTGACGACGGTGTCTTCAGCTTGAGCGTCGCAAGGGAAAAGTGTTTCGAGGGTAAAAGTCATCAGGCTTACCTATTTTGTTTCGGACTGGAGAACAATGCCCGCCTTGAAATAACTCGCGGCGGGCAGCGACAGCTGCACTGGTTTGCTGCACTAGCTATCGTGGCCCGGAGTATCGCAGAAGGCTCGCAGGTTGCGCCAGATGGTGGATGCAAAAGATTGTTGCGCGAAAAGCCAGAGAACCGGTCTTTCATTTGCCCAATATTTGCCCGATATTTGCCCGATGCGCCACGTCATACGCGTGATAAACACGCCGTGCAGCGCACGTGGAGCGTCTACAATCGCTCCGAAGCTAATCGCACAGGAGCGGGTTGATGCAAGATCCAGAAGCACTCGGCGGCCTGAGCCATTCAGGTGGCGTCGATCACGTGGCACAAACAGCCGACGACGCCTTTATCCCAGCAGAGAACCAGAACCTCGCCAGCGCAAAACAGTACGTGCTGAAATCCGACAACACGTTCATCGTGAATGATCCCCTCGGGGATATCACGGGCAAGGACGATGGCTTGTTTGTCAATGACACGCGCGTGCTGTCACAACTGCGCCTGACTTTCGGCGGCCGCGCGCCGTCCTTGTTATCTGGCAGTGTGAGCAGCGATAACACGGCCTTCACCGCGCACCTGACCAACCATCCGTTGCCGCCGCTTGGCGGTGTCAGCACGCCTGAAGGCGTGATCCACGTCCAGCGTGTGCGGGTGCTATCAGGCTCAGTGCTCAACGAAGCCATCGAACTGACCAACTACGGCACTAGCGACGCCATCGTGCCGTTGTCGATTTCATTTGCCAGCGATTTCCGCGACATGTTCGAAGTGCGTGGACTGAAGCGGACCCGGCGTGGCGAGATCGAGGCGGTGCAAGTCGAAAACGGCGAAGTGCAACTGGGCTACATCGGACTCGACCAAATCGCACGCCGGGTACAGATAGCGTTTTCGCCTGAACCCCAGCAGTTGCTGGCGGACCGGGCTGATTATTCGGTGCAGTTGCCCGCCCAGACCTGCGTGTCGATTTACCTGTCGGTAACGGTGCTGGTCGAAGCCGCCGAGATTTCTGCTGAGGCTGCAGCGGCAACGCCTGCCCGTCCGCGTGTGGGCCGTGCGGCGGTGCGCTCCGGGCTGGTTGAGGCCCACTTGAGAATGCGTGGCCGCCGTCGTGGCACGGCCCGCTTGCGCTCCAGCAATCCGCTGTTTAATGCATGGATTGATCGCTCATTTGCCGATCTCGATCTGCTTACCACCGATCTGGCCAGTGGCCCGTATCCGTATGCGGGCATCCCATGGTTTTCAACGCCGTTTGGCCGGGATGCGGTGATCACCTCGCTCCAGACCCTATGGCTGCAACCCGCGCTAGCCCGTGGCGTACTGCGCTTTTTGGCGCAGCATCAAGCGCGTGAAAATTCGGCGTTCCGCGATGCCGCGGTCGGCAAAATCATGCACGAGATGCGCAAGAGCGAGATGGCAGCTACCGGCGAAGTCCCGTTCGCGCTGTATTACGGCGGGGTCGACACCACGCCGTTATTCATCGTGCTGGCTGGTGCGTATGCCGCTCGCACCGGGGATCTGGCGCTGGTCGATGAGCTATGGCCCGCGCTTGAACGCGCGGCCCAATGGGTCGCAGGCGTGTGCGACAAAAATCGCTTTGGCCTGCTCGACTATCAGCGCGCCTCCGATGGCGGTCTGGCCAACCAGGGCTGGAAAGACAGCCATGACTCGGTATTTCATGCAGATGGCCGCTTTCCCGATGGCCCGATTGCGCTGGTCGAAGTGCAGGCCTACGCCAGCGCAGCTTTCGACACCATGGCGCATTTCTCCACGTTGCGTGGCCAAAGCGATGAAGCCGCGCACTACGCGTCGCGGGCCCAATCCATTCGCGCTTGCGTCGAAGAAAAATACTGGATGGAAGAGGCTGGCTTCTATGGCATTGCGCTAGATGGCCATGGCGAGCTGTGCCGGGTGCTGGCATCCAATGCGGGGCATTTGCTCGCTTTCGGCTTGCCCGCGCCAGAGCGCGGTGAAGCCGTCGCGCGCGTGCTGGAATCCGCGCTGTTTCATACCGGCTGGGGCGTGCGGACGCTCGCAGCGGGCCAGGCGCGCTTTAACCCGATGGCGTATCACAATGGCTCGGTCTGGCCACACGACAATGCGCTGTGTGCCCGAGGCCTTGCGCATTACGGCGGTAAGGCAGCGGCCGTCCGTTTGTTGCAGGCGCTGTTCCAGGCCGCAGTCAATTTCGACATGCGTCTGCCAGAACTCTTCTGCGGTTTTCCGCGTCGGCGCGGCGAGCCGCCAACCGCTTATCCCGTGGCCTGCCTGCCGCAAGCCTGGGCCGCTGGAGCACCCTTCATGATGCTCGAAGCGTGCCTGGGGATGACCGTCGATGCCGCCAAACGCGAAGTGTTGATCGAACAACCGATGCTGCCGGAAGGGATCGACTGGCTGACGATAGATGATCTGCGAGTTGGTGACGCGTCAGTGTCGATTACTTTCCGCCGGGTCGATGGCAAGGTAGTTGCGTCGGCGGAAAAAGGCGATGTGAGGGTGGTCGCGTTGCTATAGGGCTGCTATAGGGCTGCTATAGAACTAGGACTGCACCTTTTACGCTTTATTCGTGTTTATTCCGTGTTGACTCCCGCCTGGGTTAAAAGCTCAGGGCCTAGGCGGGCGCAACAACATGTTCAAGGGCCATCGTTTTCATGCGGTTTTTAAAAGCGCTGCCGATACCGTCTGGCCGGCTTGCTGGCCAGCGCGACATCGGCGGCGCTGGTTTCATTGCGGTGCCAGTTCCTGCGCTGAGGAATCCGCATCGTTGCCTTGCGCGACCAGCACGTGAATATTGCCTGGAATCACATCACCGACACCGCCCGCTGGAATGGTCAGCAAGAGCCAGTCGGCGTTCTTCGCCAGATTGACCGGCGGGGTGGTCAGAATCGGTGTTTTCGAACCCGCGTTGGTCACGATCACCTGGTAGCTACCGCCATCCAGATACACCGAATCCTGTCCTGAAGGTGGCACCGCCGCTTGGTATGCAGTGCTGGCGAGGGTTGGCGTTTGCGTCGAAATATCCGTGCCCGGTGGCACTACGTATAAGTCGACGTTTTGTGCGTTGAGCGACGCGTTAAATGCCCGCACCCGGGCTTTGTCCGATAGCAAGCCTTTGTCATAGGGGTCGTCGATCACCGAGATCGCGGATGGCAGGCTGGCTACAGCAATCGTCGTGTAGTGATGGCCTTTGGCCGCGCTAAAGGCTTGCGAAGCGATAGCGACACTGGTTCCGGCAAGGTTGTAGCTGGCAGTCTGGTTGCCTGTGTCGACGTCGGTATAGCGCGTCACACCCTTGTACTGAACCCCGCTCGCGTAGCTTTTGCTGTTCAGGTAATAGTCCAGATTAGGGCCTGCAGTCACCGCATTAATGAAGCGGGCCTGAGGACTCGACACGCCCAGTATCGTGCCCAGATCATTGCCACCGCCGCATGCTGTTAGCGCCGACACAGTAGAAACAATCGCCACAATGGTTCGAATTGTCTTCATAAAAGTCCCTTGTCTGTTTGAGTGTGAGATGCCCGCTGTCCCACTACTTGCTACTGCGAGTCAGGCACCGGTTGGGTGGCGACACGCGGTTGAGCTTGTGCAGCGACGCGATGCCTGGCCACATCAGGGCTGCGCCGGGCACTGGGATTAACGGGCTTGACGAGCTTGACCGGAGAAGCGAATGGTTTGTTGGTCGCCTGTCGCCTGTTCTGGTCAAGCGGCTTGAAGCCACCTGAAGCCAAACCAGAGAAAAGCAGAAAGTGTGCCAGGACGGCTACGCCAAACACGTGTGGACCTGGTGACTTGGTTCTCGTTAGGCGAGGCCGCTGGGATACCCGTTTGAGGAGGCTTGTGGATGCCCGTGAATAGATGTCTGGCACCTGCTGTAAGGGGCAGCCGCTGAGTTCATGCGGGTGATTTTTCTCGTCAGCGTGTAATTTTTACGTGGAGACTGGGTGGCGGGTAATGGGATGGGCGGGCATTAGCCCGCACAGGCGATGACTCGTGCCTTGATTGAAGCGCGAATCACTGTGAATCGTTGTTGAAAAATGGGCCAGGGGCATCTTCGTCGTCGGAGGTGTCTTCGTTGAATTTACTTACTTCATTAGCAATTTCTTCAAATTTTTCTTTAATTTCACTCAATGCATGATTCGCATCAATTGTATTGTTTCCATATGAATCCAGGGCGTGGTTAATAGAATTAAATAGTTGGGCCGAAATGTTTAAAGCGTCTTTCAATAAACCCTCTTGGGCAAAGCTTTCATTAAGAAGATCTTCTTTTTCTTCCAATTTATTTTTCGCGGACCTAAGGTCATTTTCGAGTTGATCGATATTGGTCTTTTCTTTATCTATATCCTTATCTTTATCTTCCAGCTTGGATGTTAAATTTAAAATTTCTTCTTTATAAAGGGCAATTTGATCGCCATAAAGTTTATTCCTTTCTATCGATGCTGCAGATTCAGCATCGTAATATTTCTGCTCTTTTGATTTCTGGTCCAAAATTTCCTGCATATTTTTTTTAAGGTCATTGAATTTTTTCTGAAGAATCGATTTTTCGTCACTTACGTCATTAGCTTCCTTCTGAAAACCGTTAGCAAGATTTTTCGCCGCTTCTAAATCAGCCATAAGGCTAGCAATGCGAGCTGATTCTCCTTTATTAAGACGAGTTATCTCATAATCACTGCTCGCTTGCTGTATCAGCAAATCTTTTTCCTCAATTTCTTTCCGAAGAGAAGAAATGGTCGAAGTTAATTTGTCGACCAAGTTCTGAACACTAGAAAAATCATCCGCTGAAAAGCCTTTTTTACTGGCGTTTTCGGCAATTTGTTTTGCGTCTTTAAGGTCCTGTTCAAGCATGGAAATTTTGTTTGAAAGTTCATCTATATAGTTATTTTTATCAATTATTTCAAACTGATTTTTTCCAATTTTTTCTTCGAGATCTGCATTAATTAATTTAAGACCGAAAATTTCATTATTCAGAGCAAGAAATCGATGAGGGTAAGTTGACAGGGATTCGCTATCGAAGTTGCTTTTATCATCCATCGAGCCGCTGTTAATGGAGTGATCATTTTCACTTGCGTCGGAACAGGAATCACTATCACCATTGCTCAATGCATCGTTAATGGATTGATTGCCCTTGCTTGCATCGGAATCGATTTTTTGTTCTTGCGTGAAATTATTTTCCATAGTGGAATAATAATTTTCCGTTGAGTCATCATTATAATAATACGATTTTTGATTATAATTAAATGGATTGCTTTTCTCCGAATTTTCTTCTTCTGAGTTTTCGGCCGATGAAAGCTGATCTGAGTCGTCATTGAATTGGGCAATGCCATTTCTATTGTGCGGCCTATTTTTAATAGGCGATAAAAAATCTAAATCGTCCCAAGAGTTAGATTTATTTTCAGGTGGCATAGATTTTTCAAAAAATCCATTAAATTCATGCAAATCTTCAAAAACTATCGCTTTTCCCGCATTAATTTTCAGCCAATTTAATTTTTCAAAAATAGAATCCCACGCGGCGGATTTTTCTTCATTCCCGGAATCCTGCTGCACTGTCAATGCCATCATTTGCACACAGAAAACATTTTCAATTTCTGGGTAACGATATTTAAATTGATTTTGGTCAAGCAAGGATAGAATTTTTTTCGTATGACCAAACCTTCCGCTACTAATACAATCGGAATTTCCGTTACTCAAAATATTCTGAAAACGCATTGCGGATTCAAATAGACTCTCATTCATCTCCCAACTTGTTGCCGACATATAATTAAAATTCTGCCAAAAATTATTTTCTTCAAAAACGCCTTTATTTTTAAAAGCACTATAAATTGCAAAAAGCAGCTTTCCATTTTCAATTCTAATTATTCTATTGGCGAGATTGACCGATACTGAGGTTCTCTCGGCCAGAAAAATATTTGTCAGATCCTGCCCTGAAAAGGTCGAGAGAAATTCTCCAAGCACGGCTGGCGTGATGCAGCCCGCACTAGCACTGTCCAGCACTAGCCCGAGTACCGAATCTCCTTTTTTCGAAATAGACCGGGTCCAGAAGTCGATGCGTTGCTCCAGCGAAACCACGGGGTCATACTTGGCTTCTGGCATGAATGACCAAGCGGATGACGGCGCAGTTGCGTCATGCGATATCGTCTGATGCTGGATTTGCGGTAGCGATTGGAGGACTTGTACGTGGGCTTGAGTTTGTGGCTGCACCTGTACCGGAACTGGCAACTGAGTTGACTGCGCAGACCAGGTTTGCGACGGCATTTGAGCTTTTACCGGCGTTTGTGTCTGTATTTGCGGCGTCTGATTGCGCGTCTGAGGCTGCGCTTGAGCCGGTGCTTGTGGCCGCACCTGTGCCGGAACTGGCTGCAGGGGCCGGGTCTGCGGAGGCGTTTGAGCTTTTGCCAGCGCTGGCGCTTGTGCTGATGCTTTCGGTTGTGTCTGAACTCGCGCTTGATGCCGGGTTTGAAGTTGTTGCTGGTTCTGCGTTTGCGCTACACCCGCAGACATGGGCTGTTTGGGCGCAACCGCTTTTTTAATAGATGGAGAAGGAGGAGGGGTTACATGCGTAGTCCGATTCACCGACGGCGAAGTGGTTTTGAGCGGAACAGCAGGAGTTTTTTGCTCCTGATTCTTATCTAGAGAAACTGGAGCCTGGGCTTTTTTGGATCTTTGCGACGAATATTGATCATTCCATTTTTCTAAAACAATATTGAGTAACACCTTGTTTTTACAAATACGCGGTAACTCATTACTGATTTTTTCGAGCCATTGATTGCCATAGGACTTTAGCTGGGCCTCGAAATGATCGGCACTCATATTGGCGTGCGACACTGAAGTGCTAGAAGTATTTTTATATTCAGAAGCGCGTGGGGCACTCGGCGGTACCGATTTTTTATGCGTAGACTGTAAATCAGATTTTTTAAAATTTAATTGAGGAGTTTCAGATGACGATGATGTTGTCGAGTAAGCAAAAGTCTGCTGGGGAGATGTAGAAATACTTGCGTCACTGGTTTCAAAATTGGCATAAAGATTTGTATTGGAACACAAATTCATTGCATTACTTTTATTCAAAATATCCACCATACCAACCTCAAATAAATTTAAACTTGCAAAACAAAATATTTAATCTAGCAATTTCTGGATCAGACACATCGCATCAGAAAATCTTTCCCCAAAAGCAGCCCAACCAGGCGGCTAACGACATCCATTACAAATCTGGCCGCTCGTTCCTTACTGATTCAGCTACTAAGTAACACCTTCGGTCAGGTGGGTTCCATCCGACAAAAAACAAAGGCAGCCGGCGCTAGCCCATGGCGCTTACCAGCACCCTGGTAGCGGCTGCTAGCACGTCATCACGTGCTTTTGCATCCTTGCCCGGCTGGGTGAAATACAGCGCAAGCGTCACGGGCGGCATGCCCGGAGGCCAGAGCACCGCGATATCACCGGTGGTGCCGTAATCACCTGTGCCGGTCTTGTCGGCTACTTGCCAGGTGGGCGGCACGCCAGCGTGAATCCGTGCCGCGCCGGTCGTATTTGCCTGCATCCAGTCGCGCAACTGGGTACGCTGCGCCGCACCCAGCGCATCCCCGAGGAGCAGCCGTTGCAGGCTGTGCGCCATCGCGGCGGGAGTGGACGTGTCGCGTGGGTCGCCAGGCGTCGCGCTATTCAGTTCGGGCTCCCAGCGGTCCAGGCGAAACAGGTTGTCGCCCAGCGAGCGCGCAAACGCGGTGACAGCCGCTGGTCCGCCAAGGATTTTCAGCAGCAGGTTAGCTGCGGTGTTGTCGCTGTACTGGAGCGCGGCGGCACACAACGCGCCGACGCTCATCCCATCTTCGACATGCTGCCGGGTGACTGGTGAATACGAAGCCAGTTCGCCGGAACGGTACTGAACCTGTTGCGCGAGCAGGCTGGGAGCACTCCGGCTGCGTTGCAAAATGGCCGCTGCGAGCATCGTTTTGAAGGTGCTGCACAGCGGAAAACGCTCATCGGCGCGATAACTCAATGGCACATGGCCGGTGAGATCGAGTGCCAGCACACCAAGACGGCCGCCTGAGCTGCGTTCGAGTTCTTGCAACTGTGTCAAAGCCTTCGCGTTGCCTGCAATGCTAGCGGAGACAGGGCTGGCGGGATGATCCGGTTGAGAGGCGGGCGCTTGCTGTGCCGCACACAGGCTGGCAAACGACCAGGATGCCGTGGCGCATAACAATTTTCGCCGGGTAGGGGAGTGGTTCATGGTTGCCATGGGTGGTTGAATTCGCGGAAAAATAAATTAATCCCGGTGCTTGCCGCATTGCCTGTCCGCTTGTCCGCTGATCCATTAGCCGGCAAGTCAAAAGTGAATCAAGGCAAAAACCGGGATGCATCTACGCGAATGGCACCCAACCCGCAGCGCCATCGCATTTCTGCTCAGACGCTGCGGGCGGCATTTCATTCAATTAATTCATTAATACTGCAGGCCGAAACCACGCGGATAACGCAGGGCACCTGGCGTTCCATCCGGATTCTGAGCCCAGATCATCACCGGCAGCTTGCCTACTGGACGCTGGATTCCCAGCATCACATCGACCACAGCTGGCATCGACGGGCCACGCAAGCCAGCTTCATAGCCGTAGTACGAGTAGGTTGCCAATGCGGCATCGGCAATGTCGTCGTAGGCGATGACGTCATACGGTGCTCGCATCGACACATGCAGCACCGTTTTGTGCTCAGCCTTGGCGTACTCCATCGCGTACCGCATCTGCTGGGCTTCGCTGGGCTCAGCGGCTGCCAGACTGCGGCCCAGGCTTGAACGGGACAAGGGGTTTTCATCGACGTTGAAGACCAGCGAGCCGTTCATCCCGTTAGCGACGGCCAACGATGGCTGCACCGCGAAGGATTTTGCCGCTGGTGGCTGGGCGTCTGGATCTCCATCGCGCTCGACGGGCGTCACGCTGCTTGATAGCGTGCCAACAATGACGATGTCTGCGGCATCAATGGCCTGCTTTTGCTCAGGCCATGGCGTATCGCCTAGTTTCTTGCCCGACACCAGCGGATAGCCCAGCTCATCAAAGCGGCGGCGCATGGCTTCAGCCTGCTCACCCCATGGCGTCAGAATAAAAATTCTTTTGCCTTGTGTGCCTTGTGCCTGCAGCGGTAAAACACCCTTCGCGTTATGAACCAGCGTGATGGATTTTTGCGTAATGTCCTGTTCAATGGCCCGGTGTGCCTGGCTGCCAATCACCGAGAGATCCGGCATCGGCTGGGCAGGGCCATTTGCCGTGATGCCGCGCAGCAGTTTCATCTGCACAATCCGGCGTACCGAGCGATCGAGCTCCGCCCGGTCAACCTGACCTGCGTCGATGGCTGCGCTCACACGGTCGATCAACGCGGCCAGCCGGCCTGAATCAGCCTCTGTGCGGAACTCAACTGGCATCAGCGCGATATCGACATCCGCCTGAAACACTTTGAGCACGGCATCGCTTTGTTCGAAAAAGCTGGAGATCCCTTGCATGTCCAGCGCATCGGTAATCGTTACGCCACGAAAACCCAATTCGCCACGCAAGATATCGTGCTGAATTTTTCTGGACATGGTGGCGGGCGCAATCATCTGTTCGCCAGTGCGCGTCACGATCTGGGTGTTATCGAGCGCGGGATACTGAATATGCGCGGTCATGACCATGTCGGGAATTTGTCCCGACTGAATGGCCTGCCGGTACGGTGCCAAATCGACGGCATAGGCATCAGCACGTGATTTGTTGACGATCGGCAAGCCGTAGTGGGAATCAGTGGCGGTGTCACCGTGGCCGGGGAAATGTTTGAAGGTTGCGATCACTCCCTGGCTAGCCATGCCCTGAGCCGAAAGGCCTCCAAGCAAGCCGACGGTGGCCGGATCATCACCATATGAACGAACGTTGATCACGGGATTAAGCGGATTGCTATTCACGTCTACATCAGGGGCGAAATTGACATTGAAGCCCACGGCCGCGATTTCCGTAGCAAGAACGCGGCCCTGGTTAAACGCCAGTTGCCCATCTTTGGTTGCCTCATAGGCGGCACCAAGCGCCATGTTTCCTGGAAATGACGTAGCCGTAGTGCGTGGCAGACGAAACACATTGCCACCTTCCTCATCCACGCCAATCAGCAGGCCCACTGGGGCATCCTGGCGCACCGCGCTCTTGTACTGGCTGGTTAGTTGCTTTGTCTGGTTAGCATCGACGAGGTTGTCCGCGTACAAGATCACGCCGCCGATACTGTTCTGCTTGACCGCACTCACCACGGCTGGGGGCAGCTCGGTCAGGCCATCGGTGCATGCAGGCTGGCTGGGAGCGCACCAGTAGCGAAAGGCCATCATGATTTTCTGGCCAACTTTCTCGCGGGTGGTCATCGAGTTAACGATCTTCTCCGCCTTTTCTTCGACAGAGACGACGCTGTCATCTGATGAGCATCCGCTCAATAGTGCTAACGAGATCAAGCCAGCAGTCAAGGGGAGGAGCTTGGGAATGTTGTGTCTCAGCATGGTTCTTTACCTTTTTATTAGGAATGTTCAAAGATATTTGATTAATTAAAAACTGTCACTTGTTTGCTTTAAAGAGCATAAGAAAACTTTTAAATCTGGAAAATTTTCCCATTCAATACTTATCTCAATAAATAATTTTATTAATCATCCTTTTTATCTGACATGAGCATGCACATGCAGATTTTTGTCAGTGGCGCTGACACTGATCCGGGAAAAATTGCTGACATCCGCTGCATCTTTAATTTCGATAATTCGCATTATGTTGTATTGCAAGAATCACTCAGCCACGTAGCAAAACCAGCCGCAGCCCGCTCAGAACGGGCTGCGGCTGGACGACGAAATCTGGCAGTACCCCCCGTGCACGGCTGACGCTCAAATAGCGATCACAGCCTTTACAATACCGGGCCGGTGGCTAGCGCCACCATCCAGCCATTGTGTAGAAAAAACCCCAATCCTCAAATAAGGACACCTATTCCATGCCACTCCCGAACCGTCCCATTGCCTTCATACTCGCAGCCTCGAATCACGGCACGATGATCGTCAATCGTAACGACTACAACCTCACTAGCACTGGAGGTGCTTATGGGGTTGGCCATCAGATCCTGCACCATTCGAGCTTCGACGCGAATGAAGTGGGCTTCGTGCTTGCCCTGCTCACCCGTCGCCGGGAATATTTCGGCGACGGCGTTTTTGCGATCGATGGCGGCGCCAACATTGGCGTGCATACGATCGAATGGGCTCGGCATATGTATGGCTGGGGTCAGGTGCTCAGCTTCGAAGCCCAGGAAATCGTCTATTACGCACTAGCGGGAAACATCGCCATCAACAATTGCCTGAATGCGCGTGCGAAGCTCGCTGCACTTGGCGAGCAGCGCGGCGAGTTAATCATTCCACAGCCAGATTATTTCGCTCACGCCAGTTTCGGCAGCCTTGAATTACGCCAGCAAGAAGGCACCGAATATATCGGCCAGCGTATCTCCTACGATCCTTCAAGTGGCGTAACCGTGCCGCTGGTAAGCATTGATTCGCTTGAATTGGCACGTGCCGATCTCATCAAGCTCGATGTCGAAGGCATGGAAGTTGAGGTGCTGCGCGGAGCCCGCAAGACCCTGAAAAATCTCAAACCAATCCTGACCATCGAAATTCTCAAATCTGACCAGGCCGTCATCAAAGGATTGCTCGATGAGCTGGGATACCGCTATTTCCCGGCTGGAATTAATCTCATCGCGGTTCACACGGAAGATCCGGTGTTGCAGCACCTCAGTCATATTGATGGCATGACGTACATAAGCTGAACCAGCGTCTTCACGCGCAGGCCAACAACAAGCCCTCGTCTGTTTCACCTTCAATTTTTCCGAACTACCTAGCCCGCGCCAAAAGGCTAGTCAATGTGGCAATGCTTAACCCGGCAGATAACATGACTATTGAAGAACTGGAACAGCAATTGCTGGTCGCATGCACATGCGCTGAGAACGATCCATCCAATCTGGAGATCATGCGCGAAGTCTGCGAAATATTGCTCGCGCTCAAACGCGAAGATGAACTCCTTGCGTGGACCAAACGAGCGCTGGCTCTCAATCCCAGCGAGGCTTATTTTTTATCTTTGACAATTTTTGCCCTGAATCTGTCGGGGCAACATGCCGAGGCGGCCGACATATTGCTGCATAGTCCGTGGATGCAGAGCGACCCGGTACGTTGCCGGTTGCAGCTAGGCTACAGCCTGATGATGGCGGGCGATCTCGCAGCAGCGATTCCGTTGCTGGACGAGGTGCTAAGCATGACGATGGACGCGAGCTCCGTAAAGATTCGTACGGAGGCAGAACACCTGGTGGGTGAGGCAATGCTCAAGGCAGGTGATCCGCGTGGTTTTGCGCACTGGTTGATGCGCAACGTATCGGGCTCAGCGGGCAATTACCTGGCGCCAGGAATCCCGATGTGGGCGGGGGAAACTGACCTGCATGGGCAGCGTGTGTTGATTACTCATCAGCTTGGTTTCGGCGACAACTTCCTGCTGGCAGCCTGTCTGGCCGACTGGCGGGCCGCGGGAGCGAGCCTGATGATGACTTGCGACGCGCAAATTCATGCACTCATGCAAGCATCGCTGCCCGATTGCGAAATCGTGAGCGCAGCGCGTCCGATGCAATTGAGCACTGCATTACCTGACGCTGTGCAAGCACGCGTTGACGCATTTGCGCCGCACCTGCAGGCAACGTTGCTTCATCTGCCACTGCTGAAGGCAAAGCAAGCGGGTGCCGGATACCGTTTTCAGGCGTATCTGCAAGCCCCGCTTGCGAAGCAGAAACTGGCAAAAGAGTGGGCGCAGCAACTGCGCCTGCAACATCCCGGCAAGAAACTGGTCGGTCTGTTCTGGGACTGCCTCCAGCGCCATGAATTCGAAGCGAGCAGCGAGGCGCGCTGCTGGGCCAAGCGCCGCAGCATGCCGGTCACGGCAGTTGACCGGATCGTGACAGATCCGGCAGTGGCCGGACGAATCCATTTTGTGAACCTGCAGCATCCATTGATCGAAACATTAGCGGGCATACCGGTAGGCAACGTCAGCCGCTGCTTGTCCGACATCTCTCTTTTCGACGATACAGCCGCTTGCATCGGAGAGCTGGACGCGGTGCTTGCGGTGGATGCGTCCATCTCTAATCTGGCGGCGATGATGGGCAAGCCCACGTGTGTGCTGGTGAATACATCCAGTGACTGGCGCTGGGGTATTCGGGGAGACACGACCTCGTGGATTGAAAACGCAACCGTGCTGCGGCAAACACACGAAGGCAACTGGGATCCGGTTGTGCAAGAAGCGGTGGCATGGCTCATCGCTCCCGCAATTCAATCAGCATGACGAATAACCAGGCAACGCGTAATGCTGGTTAGGGGGCTATCTCGCGCGGCTTCTCTGGCTGGTGGTCAGCCTCTAGTGATCATCTGATCTTGTGGCGGTGGCTATCCCTGGTACGAGGGTGACCGGGTAACGCTTTGCGCGGCGTATGCATAAGCGCCTGCGCAAGCGTCAGGGGTTTTCACGATCATTGCAGGCGTAGCCCGCACCTCTCTGGCAAGCATCACTAAACCTGCAATGAACAGGACAGCGCCTAGCACCGCTGCAACGATCCAGTTCAGGATGCGGGCACGTTTTGGTTTCTGCATGTGATTGTCTCCGGTGAAAGTGGCCATGCATTTAGCATGAAAAACTCTCGCCGAAGCAATAGAGTACGGAATCCAAACAGATTGATGAAATTGCAGCGCCGCATATCCCCTGCATCACACGCCTCCCCTCACGGCCAAGCCTGTAAAGGCATAGCGCAGGCACAGCATGATTTCGCGCGAAGGCTGATAGCAGACAGCCATTTGACTAGCGCAGATAAAACCATGGCCAGTGCGATGAGATTTGAAACGCGCGCTTAGATGGGTGAACGCCTGACGTGGGCAACTGCTTTTTACATGTCAGAGCATGTTCATGTCAGACATTGCGGTAAAGCCGGTGATGCCGGTAATGAATAGACGTGGTGTTACTGGTCTTCTTCGTCGTCGAGATAGTGGCCGAAGCGAACTTGCTTGGTCCGGATGTAGTGCTCGTTTTGCGAACGGGTTGGAATCGCCAGCGCCACTCGTTCACACACTGGAATACCGTGCCGCGCCAGCGTATCGAATTTATCGGGGTTATTGCTCATCAGGCGGACTGAGGTGACGTTGAGCATGCGCAAAATGGCGGCGGCCGAATCATATTCGCGTGAATCGTCGGGCAAGCCGAGTTCGAGATTGGCATCAACCGTATCGCGGCCCTGCTCTTGCAGCGCATACGCGCGAATCTTGTTGCTCAGCCCAATGCCCCGCCCTTCGTGTCCCCGCAGATAAAGCAACACACCACAGCCTTCAGCAGCGATATAACGCAGCGCCAGATCAAGCTGCTCGCCGCAATCACAGCGGTATGAGCCAAAGACGTCACCCGTCAGACATTCCGAATGCAGCCGCGTCAGCACAGAGTTGCGCTGTGCGACATCGCCCATCACCAGCACCAGATGTTCCGCCCCGCTATCCCCCACCCGAAACACATAAGACGTGAACGTCCCATACCGTGTGGGCAACTGTGCAGTCGCATCAAGGACAACGCATTCGTGGTGCGACGCCTCGGAGTCGGACGGCGAATCGGGAAGACTGGGCATGGTACGGGACATAAAAACGGGAAGAACCCCGCAGCAGCGATAGAGCATTGCAGGGACAGAATACAGGCCGTGAGTCTAGCGCTAATCGGCTTTAGACGTCTGAAACGGCCTCACGGACTTAACCGGATCGCCGCCACCGGTGCATGCCGCTCTATACTGAAACTAGCCAGCCCGTCACCAGGAGTTAAAACCGCGGCCTGCCAGTCACCAGTTTGCGGCACTGCCACAGCAGTGCCCACTGCTATAGGGAGCTTATTAATGACAAGCGTTGCGCAAGTTTTGAAATCAAAACCCGATGCCGCCACCGTCTACACCATTGCTGCGTCAGATTCCGTGTTTGACGCAGTCAAATTAATGGCGGAAAAACAGATTGGCGCGCTGGTCGTGATCGAGAACGAGGCGATCGTCGGCATCATCACTGAGCGCGATTACGCCCGCAAAGTGGTGCTGCTTGACCGTGCATCCAAGGTCACTGCGGTGCGCGACATCATGAGCCGGGCGGTACGCTTTGTACGGCTGGATGAAACCACCGAGGATTGCATGGCGCTCATGACCGAGCGGCGCATGCGCCATCTGCCGGTGATTGACCAGGACCGGCTGGTCGGGATGGTGTCCATTGGGGATCTGGTCAAGAACATCATTGCCGAGCAGCAATTCACGATTCAGCAGCTTGAGCACTACATCACCGGCGAGCGGCCCTGAATGGCACCAATGATTCAGCCACGACCCGATGAAGCCGGCCTGGCAGGCTAGCCGGCAAAACCTACCTGCTGGCAGGAAGCGAAACGGCTGAAAGCCACCTTGCGGTGCCGGAGGCTTTCTGTTCCTGCTACTGCCACTGCTCCTGAGACGGATTGAGTGCGCCACAACCGTGGCTGCTGGCGCACTCACCGCATTGCACGATGCCTACATCTTGATAGCGGCGCAGCACCCACGCGCTTAATGACCGAAATAAATCCCATGCTCTGGCGCTACCGTCGTCGTTGCCATACCCGATTGAGAGGTGCCGCTTACCGGTGCACCGTAACCGCTGGTATCCGCATTTGCCTGCATCTGGCCAGATGACTGGATGCGCTGGCTAGCAGCCTGAAGCTGGGCTGGATAGGTAGTGTTGTCGTGGCTGCCCGCCGGGTTATAGCCCGCCTTTTGCAACTGCACCAGTTCTGCGCGAACCTGTTCACGCGTAAGCGGCTGGTTAGTCTGGGCCAGTGCGGCAAGCGGTGTAGCGAGAACAGTGGCAACAACCACAGCGTGAAGAAGTGCTTTCATGATGATCTACCTCCAAGGATTGTTTTTGCCTGGCTTGCGGCACCGTGCCGGAAGCGAGTGACTGGAGTGTAGTCAGCAGGATTAGCCGGAAAAACCCAAGGTTCACAGAAACATAATTTCAAAAATTGAATTAATAAGAAAAATTTCGTGGAATATAAACAGGGTAACTCTTGTAAATCGCAACAATTGAAACCCATTTGCGAAACAATCCCAATTCCGCTTATCCAGGCAATGAAGCAGCGAACAACGCAAACAAGCCCCCCACGCTATCTGCCGCGGCCAGCTTTTCTAGCGTTCAAATTGCCGCCGTAATTCCCGGGCAATGACAATCTGCTGAATCTGCGTGGTTCCTTCGTAAATCCGGAACAGACGCACATCACGATAAAAACGCTCGATGCCGTACTCGGTCATATACCCCGCTCCGCCAAAAATCTGCACCGCGCGATCAGCCACGCGGCCGCACATTTCAGTGGCGAACATCTTGGCGCACGACGCCTCGCTGGTGGTTCGCTGTCCGGCATCGCGGCGTCTGGCAGCATCAAGGATCATGCAGCGCGCGGCGTAGATATCGGCCTGACTATCGGCCAGCATCGCTTGAATCAGTTCGAAATCAATAATCGGCCGGCCAAACTGCTTGCGCTCCAGCGCATAGCGCACGGCGTCGGCCAGCATGCGTTCGGCCGCGCCAGTGGCAACCGCAGCGATATGCAATCGTCCTTTGTCGAGCACCTTCATCGCGGTGCGAAAGCCCACCCCTTCCTTGCCACCGATCAAGGCCGTCAGGGGCACACGGCACTGGTCGAAAATCACATCACACGTGTGCGCGCCCTTTTGTCCCATCTTGCCGTCGATCTTGCCCAATGACAGCCCCGGCGTGCCCGCTTCGATCACGAAAGCGGAGATCGCGTCCGCGCCCTTGCCCGCTGGATCGGTGCGCGCCATGACGGTGAACAAGCCCGCCTCGGGCGCGTTCGTGATGAAGCGTTTGGTGCCATTCAGCACGTAATGCTCGCCGTCGCGTAACGCCGTGGTGCGCAACGCTGCCGCGTCGGAGCCAGCCTCAGGCTCGGTCAGGCAAAACGAGCCGATCAGCTCGCCGGATGCCAGGCGTGGCAGATACTTCGCCTTTTGCTCCGGCGTGCCATCGAGCACAAGGCCGGTCGAGCCAATGCCGTTATTGCTCCCGATTGCTGAACGAAATGCCGGCGAGGTCTGGCCCAGCTCGAACGCAGCCAGCACCTCTTCTTCCATCGTCAGGCCCAAGCCACCGTATTCTTCCGGCAAACACAGACCAAAGAGGCCAAGGTCTTTCATCTCTTGCAGCAGCGCGGGCGGAATCTGGTCAGTTTCGGCCACCAGCGCTTCATTTGGCACGAGGCGTTCGCGCACAAAGCGCGTGATGCTGTCTAGCTGCAGGTTTAGCGTTTCTTCGCAACGGATCACGGAGGGCCTTCCTGGAGGTTGGGTCGATTGGGTTTTTGCTGGAGCGCTTGCTGGAGCGAATAACGGCGGGCGCATCGGCACAGCACGTGAGGATACCGTTCAGATAGCGCGCATGCTCCGTGATGGCGTCAGCAGCCGGATTACCTGAGCGGCTAGTGCTCGAAGCGCTCGAACCCGTGCGCGTGCGCGTGTTTCTCCCGCCGCTTTATCCCGGCCACAGCGGGCGACGCGGTGGCCTGTCATCTGGCACTTAGCGTTCCCGAAGCCCCTCGCGTCTGCGAGAATACGCACCGGCGTGCAGTTAGCGCTTTTTTTCATTGCCTTGATCTCACAGGAAAACTGCCGCATGACTACGACTTCAACTGTGTTGGCGCGCTGGACCATCTGGGTGCCTGTTGCCGCCTGGATCGTGCTCGGCGCAGCCTTCGTCCTACCCGGACAAGGGGGCCTGCTGCTCGCGCTGATTGGTGCGTCTCTGGCGGGCTCGGTCTTCGCCGCCGTGCACCATGCCGAAGTTGTCGCACACCGCGTCGGCGAGCCGTTCGGCACGCTGGTACTGGCAGTCGCTGTCACCGTGATTGAAGTTGCGCTGATCGTTTCAGTGATGCTGACCGCTGGCCCAGAAAAAGCCGGGCTGGCCCGTGACACCGTCTTCGCCGCCGTGATGATCGTGTGTAACGGCATCGTCGGTATTTGCCTGCTGGTGGGCGGTTTGCGCCATCTTGAGCAGGGCTTCCAGATTCGCGGTGCCAACGCCGCACTCGCAGTGCTCGCTTCGCTATCGGTCCTGACGCTGGTCATGCCGAACTACACCACCACCCATGCGGGGCCGGTGCTGTCGTCTTCGCAACTGGCCTTTGCTGGAATTTCCTCGCTCGTGCTGTATTGCGTTTTTGTGTTTGTCCAGACGGTGCGCCATCGGGATTATTTTCTTGCCGCCGTCGCTGATGAAGATGTTCACGCTGAACCGCCCAGCGTCACCGTCGCGCTGGTCAGTGGCGTGCTTCTGGTGATTTGCCTCGTCGCGGTGGTGCTGCTGGCCAAACTGCTTTCGCCTGCCGTCGAAGCGGCCATGCGCGATGCCGGGGCTCCCGCCTCCGCTGTCGGGATCGTGATTGCGGCGCTGGTGCTGCTGCCTGAGGGCGTCGCCGCCGTGCGCGCGGCGCGTGCCGATCGCTTGCAAAACAGCTTGAATCTTGCGCTGGGCTCAGCGCTTGCCAGTATCGGCTTGACCATTCCAACCGTCGCCGTGGTGTTTCTCTGGACCGAGCGGCCGCTCGTGCTGGGCATCGACGGCAAAGAAACCGTGCTGCTGGTGCTGACTTTGCTAGTGGGCACACTCACCCTTGGCACAGGCCGCACCACGATCTTGCAAGGCGCGGTTCATCTATCGCTCTTCGCGGCTTATCTATTTCTTTCGTTCGCGCCTTGATGGCATGCGATGACGATTTTTGTGCGGGTATGAGCGGTGTTTTCAGCGCTGCTCATACCCGCTGCTTTATCTCTGAAGGAGTGAAACCATGAACGAACAACGCGCTATCCAGTTTCTCAATGAGGTACGCAAGCCTCTGCTGGTTTTGCATAAGGCCATTCTCGATCACGAACGCGCGGCCCATGAACGGGAGTTCGGCCCGGTTACCCCTGCCGCGTTTTTGCAGGCCTTGATTAATGGCTCGGGCTTTCGCTGGCTGACGCCATTTTCGAGCGTGATCGCCAATGTCGACGAAACCCTCGACGACAAAAAAGCCAGCCCCGAAGACCGGCTCGCTTCCGTCGATGCGGTCCGCCGCCTGTTTGCTACCACGCCAGCCGACAATCCGTTTATCGAGCGTTATCAAGCGTTGTTGCAGGAAAGCCCCGCGATTCTTCACGCACATAGCGTGGTCGCGCAGATCCTGCGCGGCATCGAGACCGCATAAGGCAGCAGTCACGGTGCGCGGGTTCGCCATGCCAAATGCTGCTGGCTCCCGAATCCGCTCACCGTTGGCTCGCGCGTAATTTGTCAGAACACCAGAAATTCACCTCAGAATCAGCTGACCATCAGCCAGATATCCAGCTGAATTAGCCAAAAACGCGTGATTTTTGCGTCTTTTTGTCACACCGGCGAGTCAAAAACACACAACAAACCAGCGGTGAGCTTCATTGCAACGGTGAGGCTTTACGGGAATCCGCCGCATAACGCTGCGTTCAATGCCGTGCTCAGTGATGGGCCACCCCAGCCACCGGGTAAAACAGCCCATCACTCAAGTGTGCGAAAATTCGCGGTTTGGCCCAGACCAGCATCGCCGGTCATGCCACACGGCTCACTGGCCTTAGCGGTAGTTCTGCCTTAGCGGTAGTCGCGGTAGTCCTGCTCAATCAGTTCGCCGCTTATCCCCCGTCCTGCGCTTATCCAAAGCTCACGCCGATCATCCCGGCGCACACAGTGATTTGCTCAAACGGCCCAGTCAACCAGCGTGATACGCCTGCACTGGCGCACTTTATTGATCCGTTATGCATAAAATGCAATCCCGCTTCGTTGAACTCGATTTTTTCCGCGGGCTGGTTCTTCTCATCATCGTGGTCGATCACATTGGCGGCAGCATTCTGTCGCGCATCACGCTGCACGCGTATGCGCTGTGCGATGCGGCTGAGGTCTTTGTTTTTCTTGGCGGCTTTGCTACAGCCACGGCCTATGCCGCGCTGACGCAACGGCACAGCGAGAGCGCTGCCCAACAGCGTTTCTTACGCCGGGCGCTCGAAATTTACCGGGCCTTTCTGGTAACTGCCGGGTTAATGCTGCTGGTCAGCGCTGCGCTGATCGCCTTTAGCATCGACGCCCCCAATCTCACTACCACCGATCTGACCGATCTCGCCACCTCGCCCGCTGCGGTGCTGCGCGACATTCTGCTGTTTCGCCGTCAGCCTTATCTGGCATCGGTGCTACCGATGTACGCTGCTTTCGCACTGATGGTGCCGGTGCTCCTGCCGCTGGCCCGCAACCGTCCGTGGCTGCTTGTCGCGGGCAGTATCGCGTTGTGGGCTGTCGCGCCCTTCCTCTACGCCTATTTGCCCACCGCTTCGGGCACACACTGGGATTTCAACCCGCTTGCGTGGCAGTTGCTGTTTGTACTGGGAATCATCGCGCGCTGCCAGCCGGTGTACCCGTCCCTGAGCGCAGCGCGCCATGGCTGGCTGCTGAGCGGACTGGCACTGGCAATCGTGGTGGCCGCCGCCAGCTACAAGCTGTTCCTCGAACAAGGGGTGCCTGAGAGCAGCCTGAAACAAAACCTGGCGTGGCTGCGCGTCGTCAATTTTCTGGCCATCGCGTGGCTGCTAGCCCATCTGATCCGCTTTGGCTGGATCAGCCGTCTCGCCCGCTGGCTACCGTGGGTCGGGTTGATCGGCCGTAAAAGCCTGCTGTGTTTTATTGCGGGCGCGGTGATTTCGCTGGTGGTGGATTCGCTGCTTCACACGGCCACTCGCGGTTATCTGAATCTGCCGCTCGGCCTGGTGGCCGATGCGATTGCAGTCGGCGCACTGGTGCTGGTAGCCAGCGCCGCTGAGCCCATGAAACGGCTTTTTTCGCTGCACGTTAAAACCTCGGGCTAACTCACGCGATGCCTTCAACTTTTCAGCACCTGACTACGGTTAGCAAGGCGGGCTTCATGCGGCGGTTGTATCTCGGCCGGCACCGGCGGCGGTTCGGGCAGGTCGGGCGGATCAGGTTATGGCGGCGGCTTCTTCTGGCGCTGCTCACAGGCTCACTTAGTGCCTCCGCGCTGGCGGGCAACGTGCTCAACCGCACGTTTCATTCAGCCGCACTGGGACGGAACTGGGCTTACACGGTTTATCTGCCGGATGGTTATTCCGCCCTGACTTCCGCCGATAACCCGCGTTATCCGGTGCTGTACCTGTTACATGGCAATAACGGCAATGCCAACGACTGGATCACCCAGGGGCATCTGCAAACCACGGCTGATGCGTTGATCAAGCGTAAAGAAATCACGCCCGTGGTAATCGTGATGCCGCAAGGCGGCACTGACTGGTACGTTGATCGCAAGGAGCCAATCGAAACAGCCTTCTTCGAAGATTTGCTGCCAGAAATTGAAACCCATTACGCCGTTTCAACTGAACGCAGCGGGCGGGCGATTGGCGGGGTATCCATGGGGGGGTTCGGTGCGCTGAGGTATGCGCTGAGCCATCCGGCTTATTTTTGCGGTGCGCTGTTGTTGAGCCCCGCGATCTATGCCAACGAACCTCCGCTCGATTCTTCAGCACGCCGGGTGGGCGTGTTTGGCGAGCCGCAATTTGATCCGCGCATCTGGCATGCGCTGAATTATCCGGCGCTCTGGACGCGCTATATGAGCAAACCGTATCGCCTGCCGATATTCGTCGCTTCGGGTGACGACGATCTGGCAATCCAGGCCGAAGCCTCCGTGTTGTATACCCATCTGCGTCAGGCTGGCAATCCGGCCTCGCTCAGAATTATTGATGGCGCGCATACGTGGGAGGTCTGGAGCACGCTGCTGCCGGGAGCGCTGCGCTATACGCTGGGGTGCCTCAAACCGCCACTGCGTGATTAACCCGTTGCCCGGGTGTATCGCATCTGCAGCCTGAGATGACCTAACGCACCCATTCAGTCCAAAGCATCATCAGCACCGTCATCAATGCGGGGCCAATAAAAAGTCCCAGCAAGCCGAAGGTCTGCGCCCCGCCAAGAATGCCAAACAACACCAGCAGGAACGGCAATCGCGCCGAATTGCCAATCAGCACAGGCCGGACAAAATGTTCGGCAATAAACACCACAACAAAACCAAACACCGCGACCGCGATCGCACTGCCTGGCGAATCATTCAGGAACAACCAGAGTGCCGCACCACAAAACGTGATTGGGGCACAGAACGGCAGCATCGCGGCAATCGCTGTCATCAGGCCCAGTAACGCTGGATGCGGCACGCCCGCCAGCATATAAGCCACGCCCAGCAATGCGCCCTCGCCCAAGCCCACGACGACCAGCCCCGACACCGTGCCCCGCACTGCCGCGGCCATCTGCTCGACTAGTTTCGCCCCATCATGGCCAAACGCCCGGCGCGCACCCCTGAGTAACGCGCCGGACAAACGCGGACCGGCCTGAAAAATCATGAACAGCGTGAGCAGCATAAAACCGAACAACATCAAGCCATGGACTGCGCGCATGCCGAAATGACCGCCAAAGGTCATCACCGCACCGCTGTGCAAGCCTTTCATGGCGGCGGATTCGCGCAATGGCTGCGCCAGATTGGCTTGCCACCACGCGCCAACCGACTGCGCACCAAATGGCAAATGCCCAATCACCTCAGGAACCGGAATGCCGTTTTCCTGGATCGTTCTGAACCAGATCATCAGGTCATGCGCTTCGCTGGCCGCCTGGGCAATCACGACACCAACCGGCAGCAGCACCAGCAACAGCATCGCCAGCGTGAGGCAACTGGCAATCAGCGTCGTCCGCCCTCTGAACCAGGCCAGCCCTTCGATCAGGCGCAGTAGCGGCCATAACGCAATCGAGATCACAGCGGCCCATGCGACGGCACGAATAAAGTCGCGCACGACCCACAAGGCCAGCAGCACCAGCGCGATATATAAAACCGCCAGCGCGGCATGCTGCATTTTTCGCCGGTTTGGCGAATTTGGCTCTTGCGGTAACGCAGGCAAGCGGAAGCTCATATGACCTCGGAGAGATAGGTGCCCAAGCCCAATGGCGGACCGGCCGAGCTGTAATGTATGGCGGAATATGACTGGAAAATGCGCCATTTTAATAGAATTGCCTGCGCCAAAATCCATATGAACAACCCGCAAGAACATCAGCCGCAACTGATGTGGCGATTTTTTGTCAAAAAATGTTTTGTTGCATAAATCTAGTTAATCTCGAAAAAACACTTTAAACCCGCATAGATATAATGCGGTTTCGCTATCCAAATTGATTATTGCCATTTCCGGAACGCTGTTTCCCCTGATCTGCAATGGTGTAAAAGCCGAGGTAAGGCTACATTGCGCCACACCCAACCGATGGAGCTGACGATGAATGCCAACGCGTCCTTACCCCTAAATGGCACCGACGGTGTGCGCATCGAGATTCTGGAGCGCTCGGATACAGCGCTTGTCATACGCTGGGTAGAACCCGGCCGCTGCCATTATGGCGAGCAACGCTGGCGCCGGCGTTCGGCGCATAAATCAGGGACATGCGCGGTATCGCGCCAGAAAATCCGCCGTGGAGATGCGGTATTCAAACCTGCTGAGCGCCCCGCTCCATCTAATGCCACCGCGATGATTTCAGCCGAAATCATTAACAACCTCGCACTCGATACCTAAGCACCCTCCTCTACATCCGTCGTGGCACCGTAGGTGCCCTCCTGATTTTTTTGACGGCTGGTGGCGAAACTCCTGGTATGCTCCAGCCCCCGGAATAAATTTGCTCATAGGAGAAAACGATGGCCACTGCTGTAATGATCAAGCACCCCCAGTCTGGAGTTGTACGCAAAGGTTATTTTGGTTTCAGCTGGACTTATTTGTTTTTTGGTTTTCTGGTCCCTTTTTTTCGCGGCGAACTGATGGTCGCCGCGCTTCATTTACTGTTCACGGTGGTGACCTGCGGCCTGTGGCAGTTGGTGGTCGCGTTTCTGTATAACCGGCAATACATGACGCGGATGCTGGTAGATAAAGGATATGTACTGGCCGATGACGAACAGAGAAATGCCCAGGCCCGCAAAGCCCTGAATATCGTGGCATAGGCATCATGGTTTAAGTGTTGTGGCTTGTTGCCAAGTCAAGCTCAACGCCCAAATCAAACCAGAGGTGACGCAGCGGCGGCTGCGCCACCTCTTTTTATTTGCTAGCGTGCCTTCGCTCCAACCGCTCGCTCCAGCACCCGAATACGGGACAGCAGTTCGTCACGGTCGATATAGCAGCCTTGCAGGTGACGTGCGCCAGTTTGCGGATCGAATTCGGTACGTGCATGCAGCACCCGGCGGTTATCAAACGCCCACATCTCGCCCGCAGCCAACCTGCGTTGCACCCGAAAGCGCGGGTCACGCCCAAGCTGGATAAAACGCCGGTATGCGTGATAAATCTCGGGCATAAGCTCAGATCTCGCGCTGACTGGCCCACGCAAAAAATTCGCGTGACGTACTTCACTCACTTCGCCAGCGCCATCTAGCGCAATCACGGGAGCCGAAGCACGGTAATCACTGGTCGCACTCTTGTTCCAGAACTCGAATGGCACGGAAGTCAGCGTGGCGAACACCTCTGGTTCGTGCTGCCGCAAATGAGCGGCCAGCGCAAAGCCATCAATAAAAATGCTGTCGCCGCCTGATGCCTCGTTGATGAGGCAATGCAAAAACTGCAGACCCGGCTGCAATTCACGCGTGGGTAAATCCGTGTGCGGCGGCAGATTGATCGAGGTGTACGCGTTGCTATCGGGCGTAGGTTTGGACACCACGTCGAACAGCACGCCAAAGTTGCTCTCGCGGATAAACGAAATACGCTGTGCGACCTCGGCCACCGTGTCAGGCGTGGAGGGCACGCCCCGCAGCAAGGTCAGGCCAGTGCGGCGCAGCGCGACGAGCCATGCCAGCAGCGCCGTGTCGTCATGACGAATCTCGTGCCAGTCGAAAGCGGTCAGCGCCGCGCCATATTCGGAGCACCACGGCTGGACCTGGTCGCCGCCACGCCGTTCAGCCCGGGAGGTTTCGTCGTACGCATGCGCTCGCAGCCAGCCTGGACCATAGACACTACGGTGCCCATCCGTCCATTGCGTGTTCAGTGCGCCGTTATGGTCGATGGATGCCGCCTGAATGCGGAGATCGTCGGGCATGTCAGCAATCTCAAACACCTGCTCGCGCGTGAGCGGATGAACGCACTGGCTGCACGCGCAGTTGTCGCGCAGCCAGGCGAAATGAAACAGCGACACGCGCCGGTCGCTCCACGTGAGCGTCACGGCATCCTGAGCAATTACCGCGTCATCTAGCGAAACGTGCGTCGTAAATGCGCGCCAGTCTTCGATCATCGGTTCAGCAAGTTGCATGGCCAGTCTCCTTGTGGCAGATGGATCAGGTGGCAGCAGATGGTGCATGTGCAGCCAGGTTTTCATGCTGAGGCACCGCCATCACCGCAGCAGGTGAACGTGCGGCAACGTCGATCTCACGTAAAAAACGGCACACGTTGCCGTGCAGCCGCTGCACCCCTGGGCTCGTCTGCAGCGCACGCCAGCAGCCATGCACCAGCCCTTCGCCCAGCCACGCCTCAGCTTGTCCGCCTGCCGCCTGGATGCGCTGGGCAAATACCAGCGCATCGTCACGCAACGGGTCGTGTTCGACGCCTATCGCCAGCGTGGCAGGCAAGTTGCTGAGGTCGGTGGTGTCCAGGGGGGTCGCCCATGCGGGTGGCCATGTATCGCCCCAGTAGTACCGGCGAAAGGCGTAGACATCGGCGAGCGTGAGCAACGGTGCATGCGCTTCAGACTCACGCGCGGGCAATTGCGGCTCAGCGCCCAGCATCGGATAGATCAAAGCGAGGCCTTGCACCCCGCCGTATCCCAGGTCCCGCAATTGCAGCGCGACGCTCGCGGCCAGCGTGCCACCTGCGCTATCGCCCGCCAGTTGCAGCGAGGCGTGCAGCGGCGGCACCAATGACAAGCGGCCATCGAGTGCGGCCAGCGTAATTTCAACGCAGTCTTCGTGCGCGGCGGGTGCCGGGTGTTCAGGTGCGAGACGGTAAGCAACGGCGACGATGCATAAGCCCGTGTCCGCTGCCAGACGGGCGGTGATGAACTGATGGCTCTCCAGCGAGCCAAGCACAAAACCACCGCCATGAAAGTACAGCACGACCCCGGTGGTATCAGTCGTATCGCCACGACGATACGCACGCAAGGCAATCTTGTGGCCAGCCTCGGCCGTGAATAACGCATCCTCAGCCCGCACCCCAGCGGGTAACGCTGAAGACGTCAGCGTGGCGCTCAGATGATCGTAGTGCTGGCGTTGCTGCGCCACCGGCAGCAACGCGGCATCGGCCGGATAAACCGCCGATGTCGCCGCAATAAATTCCACGATCTCAGGCTCAAGCATGACGGTGCTATCTCTCAGATTGGGATAAGTGCCCAGGTAAGTGACTGGGTAGCAACCTTATGTAAGACGCCAGGCGCGGCGTTTAGACAAGCTGCTTAGCTCACGCTGGATGCTTGACCAGTGACAGCAGCGGCGGCAAACCAATCTTCCGGCCAGCATAGGTGGCGGAGGCCTCTACCGCATGTGCCGCAGCTAGCTGCTGCACCTTCTCATACACATCTGGATCGAAAATCGCTGACTGAGCCGATTCGCTTTGACCATCAGCGCCCCGGGTCGCAACATGCAGCAGCATCTGCTCGCCTGCTGCGACCGGCTGCTCGTGGGTGTCAGCGAACATCTCAAGATAAATATGCAAACGCTTTTTGTCGTGGGCCAGCAGCCGTGTTTCAACTCGAACCCGTGCGCCCTGTTTAATCTCATCCAGGTAATTGATATGCGCCTCTAGCGTGTAGATCGAACGCTTACGCGTCTGGCGCGTCACTGCGTCAAGACCAATATGTTCGATAAGCGCATCGGTGGCGAAACTAAAAAGCAGCATGTAGTACGCATCGCGCAAGTGCCCGTTGTAGTCCACCCACTCGCTTGCAACAGTGTCGTGATAGTGCAGAAACGGTGAATCTGATTGCATGGGCACTCCTGGATAAAAGATCGGATTGGCTAGTGACGCACAACGCGCCATCGTGCCAGCGCACTAACCCGGCACAGTATCAGTCGCCGGCTTGCATCCCGTGACGTGCTTTGGTCTCTTCGATGGCCGTCAGCACGCTGGTAATGCAGTCGTCCCGATACCGCTCCAGTTCCTTGATCGTGCGTGGCCCAACCTGCTCAGCCGTCCCCTCTACCACACGGTTAATCAGTTCATCGGTCAACCGGGGCGCGACGAGCCGGGTCCATGGCAATTCGAGCGCCGGACCAAACTGCTGCATGAAATGTCGCATGCCAGCGTCACCCCCAGCGAGCGTATAGGTCAGAAACGTCCCCATAAACGACCAGCGAATGCCAGCACCGAAACGAATCGCGTCGTCTATTTCGCCCGTCGTAGCGACCCCATCGTTGACGAGATGCAACGCTTCACGCCACAGCGCTTCAAGCAGGCGATCCGCGATAAAACCCGGCACTTCTTTGCGGACATGCAACGGCCGCATATCCAGCGCGCGATAAATCTGCAACGCGGCCTCGATTGCAGCGGGTGCGGTCTGAGTGCCGCCCACCACCTCAACCAGCGGTAGCAGATAAACCGGGTTGAATGGATGCCCGACCAGGCACCGCCCCGGATGCAACGCCTGCGCATAAAAATCACTCGGTAACAAACCAGAGGTGGAGGACGCGATGATTGCCTCAGGTTTGGCCGCGTGACTGATCTGGTCGTGCAATGCGCGTTTTAGGGTTTCGCGCTCTGGTGCGCTTTCCTGGATGAAATCGGCATGCTCCACACACGCTTCAATCGTGCTGACAAAGCGCAGCCGGCTCGGGTCAGCACCCGGGGCCAACCCGACTCGTTCAAGGGCTGGCCACGCATTTGCGACGTTCGCGCGTAATTGCGCTTCAGCGCCTGGTGCCGGGTCCCACGCAACGACATCCAGCCCATGCGCCAGTGCCCGTGAGACCCAGCCACTACCGATTACACCCACGCCAATGGCAGCGAATGTTTTGAGATCGACGAGATACGCCATATCAGAGAGCCCTCAAATAGTCTTGAATGAGCCGATGTCTTGCAACGGACTGGCAATCAGCAATTAGCAATTAGCAATTAGCAGTTAGCGATGAGACATCAGCAGTCAGCCGGATCAATCAGGCGATTTGCTCAAGCACACGGCGCTCAAGCAAGCGTTTGCCCAGCACGGGCAAGCCCAGCTTCTGGCGGCCTTCGGCGGGCGTTAACACGCGGCCACCCAGACGCTCAATGATTTCGCGCGCACGTTGCACCAGCGTGCCGTTGGTTGCCGCAACGCCGCGATCAAGCCAGAGGTTGTCTTCCAGGCCCACACGCACATGGCCGCCAAGCAGCATCGCTTGCGCCACCATCGGCATTTGCATCCGGCCAATACCAAAGCCAGCCCATTGCGCGCCAGGCGGCAGGTTATCGGCCATCGCCTTCATCGTTGTTGTGTCAGCGGGAGCCCCCCAAGGGATGCCGAGGCAAATCTGAAACAACGGGGGGGCATCGAGCAGCCCTTCTTTGAGCATTTGTTTGGCAAACCATAGATGACCGGTATCGAAAATTTCCAGCTCAGGTTTGATTCCAAGTTCCTGAATACGCCTAGCGCCAGCCCGGAGTTGAGCGGGTGTGGAGACATAGATGTAGTCGCCATCGCCAAAATTGAGCGTGCCGCAATCCAGCGTGCAAATTTCTGGCAACAGCTCCTCGACATGCGCGAGGCGTGTCAGCCCCCCCACCAGATCGGTTCCGGCACCAAAGCGCATAGGGTCTTCGCCTGGCCCAATCTCAAGATCGCCGCCCATGCCAGCGGTGAGATTGATGATGACGTCGGTGTCTGATGAGCGAATGCGGTCTACGACTTCACGGTACAGGTTGGGATCACGGCTGCCACGCCCGGTTTTGGGGTCTCTTACGTGACAGTGTGCGACGGTCGCACCCGCTTTCGCCGCTTCGATCGCAGCGTCGGCAATCTGCCTGGGAGTCACCGGAATGGACGGATGTTTGCCTACCGTATCGCCTGCCCCAGTAACGGCGCAGGTCACGATCACTTCGTGGTTCATGTGTGCGAATTCCTGTTTCTGGTTGGTTTGAGTAAGTTGAGCCGTGGCAAATTTGCACAGCCAGGGCTAGGGGTCGCTATAGATAATTAAAGGCCGAGTTGACGCCTGACAGCAGGCAAGCCGTCCCCGCCGTCATACGTCTTCACGCCTGCCAGCCAGGCATCCAGAACCTGTGGATTGCTCTTCAGATAGGCGCGGGCGGCATCCGTGGGTTTTTGCCGTTTCATCACGGACTGCATCATGTGGTTTTCGATCTGCGTGGTGAATTTCAGATTGGCCAGCAGCTTGCCGACGTTAGGGCAACGCCCTGCATAGCCTTGGGACGTCAGCGTATAAACCCGCGCTTCACCATCGTTAGGGCCGAAAGCGTTATCGCTGCCGGAGAGGTATTTCATGTCGATCTGGAGATTCATCGGGTGTGGCTCCCAACCGAGAAACAAGACCCATTTTTTGTCGCGGATCGCACGATCGACCGTCACCAGCATCCCCGCCTCGCTCGATTCAACCAGCTTGAAACCGCCCAGACCAAACTGGTTGGTGGCAATCATTTTTTGAATGGCAGCGTTAGCGCTGCTGCCGGGTTCGATGCCGTAAATCTTGCCGTCGAGTTCAGTGCGATGCTTGGCGATATCGGCAAATGAGCGCAGGCCTGCCTGATACACATAGGCTGGCACTGCCAACGTGGCTTTAGCACCCGTTAGATTGGCTGGCTCCATCAGATGGATGGTTTTGGCTTCCAGAAATGGCGCAATGGCTTTTTCCTGAATGGGCCACCAGTAGCCCAGCGAGACGTCGATCTGGCGACTTTTGAGCCCGGCGAACGAGATAGGCACCGACACCAGCGTGCTGGTTGGCTTGTATCCAAGACCATCGAGAATGACCGATGCAATGGCGGTGGTCGATGTGATATCGGCCCAGCCAATATCAGCAAAGCGCACCGCCTGACAAGCAGCAGGCTCCTGGGCCATCGGGGCAGATACCCAGGACGACAACAGCGCACCACAAACCAGTTGGGCCTTGACGGAAAACTTCATTGCACCCCCTTCGAACACGTGAGGCAAAGCACAGCCTGCTGCTTTGCCGGCCTTGGCCGATCAGGATGCAGTCCTGACGACCCGGTTAACTGCTTGCTCAATCCGGCTGGCAGTGGGTCAAAGTTACAACCTCTGATCCCGTCTCACGCGACCATTAGCGACTCGTTCTTGCTTTAGGGCGACCACAAGGGAAAACCACCATTGCTTCTCTATCCTGGCGTAAGTCTTAGCCCGGATCACAGCCAATATCCGCCGTCTAGGGCAGCGCCATTTTCTGGCTAGCGCTATGGCAGTTGAGTAGCGAAGCAACAACCGGGTGGCATAAAAAAAAGCGGAGTGCCGGTTGCCCGGACACTCCGCTTCAGGTGATGCAAGAAACGCTCAGCGCTTCGACTTCGACTTCGACTTCGACTTCGACTTCGACTTCGACTTCGACTTCAGTTGATGTAGCTGGGCAGTTGGGGTTCCACGTTTGCCATGGTTAGCGTGACAAAGGCAAAACCCGTTCTGCTCTTACCACTTCCATCCAGCACCTGCGTTAAAGCCAACGTCATGACCACTGGATGACACACCCGCACCCCACGAGAGACGGCCGCTAGTAGTCAGCGCTTTAAAGTTCACGGCAAGCGCGCCGTAGCCTTTATAACCACCCACGCCAACCCCCAGCGTTTTCTCACCCGGTGCCAACTGCGGCAAGTAGGTGCCCGACATCGCCATGGCCATGGCAACACCTGTGTAAGCCCGGCGAGCGACATCGTTGACCTGTCCTTGTACACCACGCAATTGCTGAACGTTCACCGCATCGGTAGGCGCTGTGCCACCTGCCACATTGGTGATCTGACGCTCGTGGTTTTCGGACCCCACCGACACCGTGTTATCCCGATCAGCGACCGAATCCTGGCCAATCGCTATCGAATTGTTACCGTTGGCGGTTGCGTTCGGGCCCATTGCCATGCTGCTTGCGCCAGGTGCCTGGGAGTTTGGTCCGATCACCACGCTATTGGTGCCTGTACCCGGGGCGATCATGCCACCGTTGTCGGCCTTATTACCCCCCGTTCCACCGCTGCCACCGCCACCACTGGCAGAGTTCTCAACGCGGGTATTCAGATCAACCACTTTGCCGTTAAGCGTGTCGTACTTGCTCTGGAAATCTTCCTTCAACGTGTTCAACTGGCCACCGTTCACGGCCTCCAGGCTGCCAGAAGCGATCCGCCCGTCGGCAACGTGATCGAGTACCGTGCCACCGGCACCGCCCAACGTTGCACGTTTCAGGCTGAGGTCGTCATAGACCACCGCACCCATGGCTTTGCCACTCGGATCAATCAGGCCCACCGCTTTCAGCTGTGCGACCGTAACGGCATCTGAATTAGCCGTGCCATTTGCTACACCCGAGATCACACGTGGGCCATCCGTGCCAGCCATGTTGACCATCCCCCCACCAACAGCACTCGCCACCAGGATGTTGCCGCTCTTGCTGTCTTGCGTGACCAGCCCTAACGCACCTGTCTTGATGTCATTGGTGATCTGGGTGATCTGAGTCGAGTTATTCGAAGCACGTTCGTCCAGTTTCGAAATCGCTGCACCCACTCCATTCACTTTGGCACCATCGACCGTATATACCGGCATGCTGACTGTGCCATCGGCATTAACGGTAGAGCCGCCACCCAACGCGCTGGCCGTACTGCTTGCGACGTTGTGCAACTGCGCGCCATTGACGGCATCCATGCTTGATGCCGACAGCTCTCCGGCCTTCACATTCGTGATCGTCGTGCCATCCTTGCCGCTCAGCGTCACCGTGTTCTTCGTCATGCTGTCGTACGACACAAATGCGTTCGTTGCCTTGCCGTCCGACCCCGTCGTCAGGCCGAGATCCTTCAGTTGCTCCACGTTCACCGCATCCGTGTCGGCGACACCTGCTGCAACGTTCGACAGCGTTACTGCGCCTGCTCTGGCTGAACCACCCAGCGTCACTTTCGTCTTCGACGTGTCGTCGTACTTCACCGCCACATCCGACAGTGCTGTCAGCGCTGTATTTGCTGCGTCAGCGGTTGCCTGTGCTTTGGAGATGTCACCGGCATGCCTGGCGATATCTGTGGTGTTCTGCTTCACGTTCTCGTTCGTGGCGAACAACTGGCTGCCATTCACCGCGTCCGTGCTCGATGACGCCAGTGTTCCGGCCTTCACATTCGTGATCGTCGTGCCATCCTTGCCGCCCAGCGTCACCGTGTCCTTCGACGTGCTGTCGTATGCCACGAACGCGTTCGTTATCTTCCCGCTCGTGTCTGTCGTCAGGCCAAGGTCTTTCAACTGGCTCACGTTCACCGCATCCGTGCCCGATACGCCTGCGGCCACGTTCGACAGCATCACTGCGCTTGCTGAAGCTGAGCCACCCAGCGTTACCTTTGTCTTCGACGTGTCGTTGTACTTCACCGCCACATCCGACAGTGCTGTCAGCGCTTTACCTGCCGCGTCTGCTGTCGCCTGTGCTTTCGTCACGTTCGTGTTTGTGGCAAACAGCTGGCTGCCATTCACTGCGTCCGTGCTCGATGACGACAGTGTTCCGGCCTTCACATTCGTGATCGTCGTGCCATCCTTGCCGCCCAGCGTCACCGTGTCCTTCGATGTGCCGTCATATGACACGAACGCGTTCGTTATCTTCCCGCTCGTGTCTGTCGTCAGTCCAAGGTCCTTCAACTGGCTCACGTTCACCGCATCCGTGCCCGATACGCCTGCGGCCACGTTCGACAGTTTCACTGCCGTTGTCGCGCCTGTTCCGCCCAGCGTTACCTTCGTCTTCGACGTGTCGTCATAAGCCACGAACGCGTTCGTGACCTTACCGTCCGAACCCATCGTCAGACCCAGCGCCTTCAACTGGCCCACGTTCACTGCATCGCTGGTGGATACACCATCTGCCACGTTCGACAGCATCACGGCCTTTGTCGCGCCTGTTCCGCCCAGCGTCACCTTTGTCTTCGACGTGTCGTCGTACTTCACCGCCACATCCGACAGTGCTGTCAGCGCTGTACCTGCCGCGTCTGCTGTCGCCTGTGCTTTCGTCACGTTCGTGTTTGTGGCAAACAGCTGGCTGCCATTCACTGCATCCGTGCTCGATGACGACAGTGTTCCAGCCTTCACATTCGTGATCGTCGTGCCATCCTTGCCGCCCAGCGTCACCGTGTCCTTCGATGTGCCGTCGTATGACACGAACGCGTTCGTTATCTTCCCGCTCGTGTCTGTCGTCAGGCCAAGGTCTTTCAACTGGCTCACGTTCACCGCATCCGTGCCCGATACGCCTGCGGCCACGTTCGACAGTTTCACTGCCGTTGTCGCGCCTGTTCCGCCCAGCGTTACCTTCGTCTTCGACGTGTCGTCATAAGCCACGAACGCGTTCGTGACCTTACCGTCCGAACCCATCGTCAGACCCAGCGCCTTCAACTGGCCCACGTTCACTGCATCGCTGGTGGATACACCATCTGCCACGTTCGACAGCATCACGGCCTTTGTCGCGCCTGTTCCGCCCAGCGTCACTTTTGTCTTCGACGTGTCGTCGTACTTCACCGCCACATCCGACAGTGCTGTCAGCGCTGTACCTGCCGCGTCTGCTGTCGCCTGTGCTTTCGTCACGTTCGTGTTTGTGGCGAACAGCTGGCTGCCATTCACTGCGTCCGTGCTCGATGACGACAGTGTTCCAGCCTTCACATTCGTGATCGTCGTGCCATCCTTGCCGCCCAGCGTCACCTTGTCTTTCGATGTGCCGTCGTATGACACGAACGCGTTCGTTATCTTCCCGCTCGTGTCTGTCGTCAGGCCAAGGTCCTTCAACTGGCTCACGTTCACCGCATCCGTGCCCGATACGCCTGCGGCCACGTTCGACAGCTTCACTGCCGTTGTCGCGCCTGTTCCGCCCAGCGTTACCTTCGTCTTCGACGTGTCGTCATAAGCCACGAACGCGTTCGTGACCTTACCGTCCGAACCCATCGTCAGACCCAGCGCCTTCAACTGGCCCACGTTCACTGCATCGCTGGTGGATACACCATCTGCCACGTTCGACAGCATCACGGCCTTTGTCGCGCCTGTTCCGCCCAGCGTCACCTTTGTCTTCGACGTGTCGTCGTACTTCACCGCCACATCCGACAGTGCTGTCAGCGCTGTACCTGCCGCGTCTGCTGTCGCCTGTGCTTTCGTCACGTTCGTGTTTGTGGCAAACAGCTGGCTGCCATTCACCGCGTCTGTGCTCGATGACGACAGTGTTCCAGCCTTCACATTCGTGATCGTCGTGCCATCCTTGCCGCCCAGCGTCACCGTGTCCTTCGATGTGCCGTCGTATGACACGAACGCGTTCGTTATCTTCCCGCTCGTGTCTGTCGTCAGGCCAAGGTCTTTCAACTGGCTCACGTTCACCGCATCCGTGCCCGATACGCCTGCGGCCACGTTCGACAGCTTCACTGCTGTTGTCGCGCCTGTTCCGCCCAGCGTTACCTTCGTCTTCGACGTGTCGTCATAAGCCACGAACGCGTTCGTGACCTTACCGTCCGAACCCATCGTCAGACCCAGCGCCTTCAACTGGCCCACGTTCACTGCATCGCTGGTGGATACACCATCTGCCACGTTCGACAGCATCACGGCCTTTGTCGCGCCTGTTCCGCCCAGCGTCACCTTGTCTTTCGATGTGCTGTCGTATGCCACGAACGCGTTTGTGGCCTTGCCGTCCGAGCCCATCGTCAGACCCAGCGCCTTCAACTGGCCCACGTTCACTGCATCGCTGGTGGATACACCATCTGCCACGTTCGACAGCATCACGGCCTTTGTCGCGCCTGTTCCGCCCAGCGTCACCTTGTCTTTCGATGTGCTGTCGTATGCCACGAACGCGTTTGTGGCCTTGCCGTCCGAGCCCATCGTCAGACCCAGCGCCTTCAACTGGCCCACGTTCACTGCATCGCTGGTGGATACACCATCTGCCACGTTCGACAGCATCACGGCCTTTGTCGCGCCTGTTCCGCCCAGCGTCACCTTTGTCTTCGACGTGTCGTCGTACTTCACCGCCACATCCGACAGTGCTGTCAGCGCTGTACCTGCCGCGTCTGCTGCTGCCTGTGCTTTCGTCACGTTCGTGTTTGTGGCGAACAGCTGGCTGCCATTCACTGCGTCCGTGCTCGATGACGACAGTGTTCCAGCCTTCACATTCGTGATCGTCGTGCCATCCTTGCCGCCCAGCGTCACCTTGTCCTTCGATGTGCCGTCGTATGACACGAACGCGTTCGTTATCTTCCCGCTCGTGTCTGTCGTCAGGCCAAGGTCTTTCAACTGGCTCACGTTCACCGCATCCGTGCCCGATACGCCTGCGGCCACGTTCGACAGCTTCACTGCTGTTGTCGCGCCTGTTCCGCCCAGCGTTACCTTTGTCTTCGACGTGTCGTCGTACTTCACCGTCACGCCTGACAGCGTTGTCGTCGCCAGGGCCGCTGCGTCTGCTGCCGCCTGTGCTTTCGTCACGTTCGTGTTTGTGGCAAACAGCTGGCTGCCATTCACTGCGTCCGTGCTCGATGACGACAGTGTTCCAGCCTTCACATTCGTGATCGTCGTGCCATCCTTGCCGCCCAGCGTCACCGTGTCCTTCGATGTGCCGTCGTATGACACGAACGCGTTCGTTATCTTCCCGCTCGTGTCTGTCGTCAGGCCAAGGTCTTTCAACTGGCTCACGTTCACCGCATCCGTGCCCGATACGCCTGCGGCCACGTTCGACAGCTTCACTGCTGTTGTCGCGCCTGTTCCGCCCAGCGTTACCTTCGTCTTCGACGTGTCGTCATAAGCCACGAACGCGTTCGTGACCTTACCGTCCGAACCCATCGTCAGACCCAGCGCCTTCAACTGGCCCACGTTCACTGCATCGCTGGTGGATACACCATCTGCCACGTTCGACAGCATCACGGCCTTTGTCGCGCCTGTTCCGCCCAGCGTCACCTTGTCTTTCGATGTGCTGTCGTATGCCACGAACGCGTTTGTGGCCTTGCCGTCCGAGCCCATCGTCAGACCCAGCGCCTTCAACTGGCCCACGTTCACTGCATCGCTGGTGGATACACCATCTGCCACGTTCGACAGCATCACGGCCTTTGTCGCGCCTGTTCCGCCCAGCGTCACCTTTGTCTTCGACGTGTCGTCGTACTTCACCGCCACATCCGACAGTGCTGTCAGCGCTGTACCTGCCGCGTCTGCTGCTGCCTGTGCTTTCGTCACGTTCGTGTTTGTGGCGAACAGCTGGCTGCCATTCACTGCGTCCGTGCTCGATGACGACAGTGTTCCAGCCTTCACATTCGTGATCGTCGTGCCATCCTTGCCGCCCAGCGTCACCTTGTCCTTCGATGTGCCGTCGTATGACACGAACGCGTTCGTTATCTTCCCGCTCGTGTCTGTCGTCAGGCCAAGGTCTTTCAACTGGCTCACGTTCACCGCATCCGTGCCCGATACGCCTGCGGCCACGTTCGACAGCTTCACTGCTGTTGTCGCGCCTGTTCCGCCCAGCGTTACCTTTGTCTTCGACGTGTCGTCGTACTTCACCGTCACGCCTGACAGCGTTGTCGTCGCCAGGGCCGCTGCGTCTGCTGCCGCCTGTGCTTTCGTCACGTTCGTGTTTGTGGCGAACAGCTGGCTGCCATTCACTGCATCCGTGCTCGATGACGACAGTGTTCCAGCCTTCACATTCGTGATCGTCGTGCCATCCTTGCCGCCCAGCGTTACCGTGTCCTTCGATGTGCCGTCGTATGACACGAACGCGTTTGTTATCTTCCCGCTCGTGTCTGTCGTCAGGCCAAGGTCTTTCAACTGGCTCACGTTCACCGCATCCGTGCCCGATACGCCTGCGGCCACGTTCGACAGCTTCACTGCCGTTGTCGCGCCTGTTCCGCCCAGTGTCACCTTTGTCTTCGACGTGTCGTCGTACTTCACCGTCACGCCTGACAGCGTTGTCGTCGCCAGGGCCGCTGCGTCTGCTGCTGCCTGTGCTTTCGTCACGTTCGTGTTTGTGGCAAACAGCTGGCTGCCATTCACTGCATCCGTGCTCGATGACGACAGTGTTCCGGCCTTCACATTCGTGATCGTCGTGCCATCCTTGCCGCCCAGCGTTACCGTGTCCTTCGATGTGCCGTCGTATGACACGAACGCGTTCGTTATCTTCCCGCTCGTGTCTGTCGTCAGGCCAAGGTCTTTCAACTGGCTCACGTTCACCGCATCCGTGCCCGATACGCCTGCTGCTACGTTCGACAGCTTCACTGCTGTTGTCGCGCCTGTTCCGCCCAGCGTTACCTTCGTCTTCGACGTGTCGTCATAAGCCACGAACGCGTTCGTGACCTTACCGTCCGAACCCATCGTCAGACCCAGCGCCTTCAACTGGCCCACGTTCACTGCATCGCTGGTGGATACACCATCTGCCACGTTCGACAGCATCACGGCCTTTGTCGCGCCTGTTCCGCCCAGCGTCACCTTGTCTTTCGATGTGCTGTCGTATGCCACGAACGCGTTTGTGGCCTTGCCGTCCGAGCCCATCGTCAGACCCAGCGCCTTCAACTGGCCCACGTTCACTGCATCGCTGGTGGATACACCATCTGCCACGTTCGACAGCATCACGGCCTTTGTCGCGCCTGTTCCGCCCAGCGTCACCTTTGTCTTCGACGTGTCGTCGTACTTCACCGCCACATCCGACAGTGCTGTCAGCGCTGTACCTGCCGCGTCTGCTGCTGCCTGTGCTTTCGTCACGTTCGTGTTTGTGGCGAACAGCTGGCTGCCATTCACTGCGTCCGTGCTCGATGACGACAGTGTTCCAGCCTTCACATTCGTGATCGTCGTGCCATCCTTGCCGCCCAGCGTCACCTTGTCCTTCGATGTGCCGTCGTATGACACGAACGCGTTCGTTATCTTCCCGCTCGTGTCTGTCGTCAGGCCAAGGTCTTTCAACTGGCTCACGTTCACCGCATCCGTGCCCGATACGCCTGCTGCTACGTTCGACAGCTTCACTGCCGTTGTCGCGCCTGTTCCGCCCAGCGTTACCTTTGTCTTCGACGTGTCGTCGTACTTCACCGTCACGCCTGACAGCGTTGTCGTCGCCAGGGCCGCTGCGTCTGCTGCTGCCTGTGCTTTCGTCACGTTCGTGTTTGTGGCAAACAACTGGCTGCCATTCACTGCGTCCGTGCTCGATGACGACAGTGTTCCGGCCTTCACATTCGTGATCGTCGTGCCATCCTTGCCGCCCAGCGTCACCGTGTCCTTCGATGTGCCGTCGTATGACACGAACGCGTTCGTTATCTTCCCGCTCGTGTCTGTCGTCAGGCCAAGGTCTTTCAACTGGCTCACGTTCACCGCATCCGTGCCCGATACGCCTGCTGCTACGTTCGACAGCTTCACTGCTGTTGTCGCGCCTGTTCCGCCCAGCGTTACCTTCGTCTTCGACGTGTCGTCATAAGCCACGAACGCGTTCGTGACCTTACCGTCCGAACCCATCGTCAGACCCAGCGCCTTCAACTGGCCCACGTTCACTGCATCGCTGGTGGATACACCATCTGCCACGTTCGACAGCATCACGGCCTTTGTCGCGCCTGTTCCGCCCAGCGTCACTTTTGTCTTCGACGTGCTGTCATAAGCCACAAACGCGTTCGTTACCTTGCCATCCGTGTCCGTCGCCAAACCAAGGGCCTTCAACTGACTCAGGTTCACCGCATCATGGTCATCTGTACCGTCCGCCAGGTTTGCAATCTGGCGGAACACTGCCGTGGTCGTCACCTTGCCCTTGTCGTCCTTCACCTCGGCTCGGCCTACTGATACCGTGTTGGCCCGGTCCGCGACTGCACCGGATCCCAGAGCCGTGGCATTAGCAGCCGTTACCGTTGCCCCCGAACCCACGGCCGTAGCCCTCATCGCAGTTTTCTTTAGCGCGACAGTGCCTGCCAAGGCTCCGCTGCCCAAGGCCATCGAACCGCTACCGTAAGCCTGGCTAGACGAGCCTATAGCTATCCCGTAATCGCTCAACCCATGGCCCGGTGCATCCGCCGCATCCGCCACTGCGTTCGCGCCTAGCGCAATGTCACGCGTACCAGTTGCGCTTGCTCCCGCATCGGCAACACTGTTGTTAACCTTGATGTATTTAAACGCGGCATCCAGTTGCCCCTTGTTCACCGCATCGGTGCTAGATGTACCTGCTGCCACGTTCGACAGCGTCACGACCGTTGTCGCGCCTACTCCGCCCAGCGTCACCTTGTCCTTCGACGCACCGTCATAAGCCACGAACGCGTTCGTGGCCTTGCCACTCGTGTCCACCGTCAGGCCAAGGGCCCTCAACTGACCCAAGTTCACCGCATCGGTGTCCGCTGTACCCGCCGCTACGTTAATCAGTTTCCGCTGATAGGAGGACGAGCCAAACGACACCGCATCATCACGATCCGCCACTGATGAAGAACCCACCGCAACCGAGTACTTGCCGCTCGATTTAGCGTTGTGACCCAATGCAAGGCTCTCCAGACCACTAGCAGTCGTGCTGTCACCCAGCGCGATCGCATTCGAACCCGGTGCTGTCGCTCCTGCACCCGTCGAATTCACCACCACATATTTATTCGCCGTATCGGCCGCTGCCTTCGCTTTCGTGGCGATATCGCTCACAGTAAACAACTGGCTGCCATTCACCGCGTCTGTGCTCGATGACGACAGTGTTCCGGCCTTCACATTCGTGATCGTCGTGCCATCCTTGCCGCCCAGCGTCACCGTGTCCTTCGATGTGCCGTCGTATGACACGAACGCGTTTGTTATCTTCCCGCTCGTGTCTGTCGTCAGGCCAAGGTCCTTCAACTGGCTCACGTTCACCGCATCCGTGCCCGATACGCCTGCGGCCACGTTCGACAGCTTCACTGCCGTTGTCGCGCCTGTTCCGCCCAGTGTCACCTTTGTCTTCGACGTGTCGTCGTACTTCACCGTCACGCCTGACAGCGTTGTCGTCGCCAGGGCCGCTGCGTCTGCTGCTGCCTGTGCTTTCGTCACGTTCGTGTTTGTGGCAAACAGCTGGCTGCCATTCACTGCATCCGTGCTCGATGACGACAGTGTTCCAGCCTTCACATTCGTGATCGTCGTGCCATCCTTGCCGCCCAGCGTCACCGTGTCCTTCGATGTGCCGTCGTATGACACGAACGCGTTCGTTATCTTCCCGCTCGTGTCTGTCGTCAGGCCAAGGTCCTTCAACTGGCTCACGTTCACCGCATCCGTGCCCGATACGCCTGCGGCCACGTTCGACAGCTTCACTGCTGTTGTCGCGCCTGTTCCGCCCAGCGTTACCTTTGTCTTCGACGTGTCGTCGTACTTCACCGTCACGCCTGACAGCGTTGTCGTCGCCAGGGCCGCTGCGTCTGCTGCTGCCTGTGCTTTCGTCACGTTCGTGTTTGTGGCGAACAGCTGGCTGCCATTCACTGCATCCGTGCTCGATGACGACAGTGTTCCAGCCTTCACATTCGTGATCGTCGTGCCATCCTTGCCGCCCAGCGTCACCGTGTCCTTCGATGTGCCGTCGTATGACACGAACGCGTTCGTTATCTTCCCGCTCGTGTCTGTCGTCAGGCCAAGGTCCTTCAACTGGCTCACGTTCACCGCATCCGTGCCCGATACGCCTGCGGCCACGTTCGACAGCTTCACTGCTGTTGTCGCGCCTGTTCCGCCCAGCGTTACCTTTGTCTTCGACGTGTCGTCGTACTTCACCGTCACGCCTGACAGCGTTGTCGTCGCCAGGGCCGCTGCGTCTGCTGCTGCCTGTGCTTTCGTCACGTTCGTGTTTGTGGCGAACAGCTGGCTGCCATTCACTGCATCCGTGCTCGATGACGACAGTGTTCCAGCCTTCACATTCGTGATCGTCGTGCCATCCTTGCCGCCCAGCGTCACCGTGTCCTTCGATGTGCCGTCGTATGACACGAACGCGTTCGTTATCTTCCCGCTCGTGTCTGTCGTCAGGCCAAGGTCCTTCAACTGGCTCACGTTCACCGCATCCGTGCCCGATACGCCTGCGGCCACGTTCGACAGCTTCACTGCTGTTGTCGCGCCTGTTCCGCCCAGCGTTACCTTTGTCTTCGACGTGTCGTCGTACTTCACCGCCACATCCGACAGTGATGTCAGCGCTGTACCTGCCGCGTCTGCTGTCGCCTGTGCTTTCGTCACGTTCGTGTTTGTGGCAAACAGCTGGCTGCCATTCACTGCATCCGTGCTCGATGACGACAGTGTTCCAGCCTTCACATTCGTGATCGTCGTGCCATCCTTGCCGCCCAGCGTCACCTTGTCCTTCGATGTGCTGTCGTACGACACGAACGCGTTCGTTATCTTCCCGCTCGTGTCTGTCGTCAGGCCAAGGTCCTTCAACTGGCTCACGTTCACCGCATCCGTGCCCGATACGCCTGCGGCCACGTTCGACAGCTTCACTGCTGTTGTCGCGCCTGCTCCGCCCAGCGTTACCTTGTCTTTCGATGTGCTGTCGTATGCCACGAACGCGTTTGTTGCCTTCCCGCTTGTATCCGTCGTCAGGCCATAGGCCTTCAACTGACCCAGGTTCACCGCGTCGGTGTCCGCTGTACCCGCCGCTACGTTAATCAGTTGGCGCTTAAAACTTGACGAGCCAAACGACACCGCGCTATCACGATCCGCTACCGCAGACGAACCCACCGCAACCGAGTACTTGCCGCTCGATTTAGCGCCGTGACCAAATGCAATGCCCTCCAGACCACTAACTGTCGCGTTATTACCAAATGCATTTGCGCCTGTTGCGCCAGCAAAACTCAAACGACCCACCGCATTCGAATTATTTCCTATTACCTTTGCCTCAGCACCCAATGCCGTCCCAAAGTCTGCGCTGACAGTCGCTTTCCCACCAAGAGCCGTGTTGTATCCAGAGCCACCGGAAAGCGTTTCAGTAAATGCTTCCGCCCCGATCGAAGTGTTGTAGCCACCAGAGTACGCACCACCTTTTGCCGATGCGGCATCACCAAGCGCGAGGTTCTTTCCATAAGTCGACACAGCATTCGTACCAATTGCGATGCCACCACCATCGCTGCCGGGACCATTAGAGATCGCACCCGATCCGATTGCAATAGCATTGGTAGAAGAAGCCGTTGCCCCTGCACCCGTCGAATTCACCACCACATATTTATTCGCCGTATCGGCCGCCGCCTTCGCTTTCGTGGCGATATCGCTCACAGTAAACAACTGGCTGCCATTCACCGCGTCCATGCTCGATGACGACAGTGTTCCAGCCTTCACATTCGTGATCGTCGTGCCATCCTTGCCGCCCAGCGTCACCTTGTCCTTCGATGTGCCGTCGTATGACACGAACGCGTTCGTTATCTTCCCGCTCGTGTCTGTCGTCAGGCCAAGGTCTTTCAACTGGCTCACGTTCACCGCATCCGTGCCCGATACGCCTGCGGCCACGTTCGACAGCGTCACTGCCGTTGTCGCGCCTGTTCCGCCCAGCGTTACCTTTGTCTTCGACGTGTCGTCGTACTTCACCGCCACATCCGACAGTGCTGTCAGCGCTGTACCTGCCGCGTCTGCTGTCGCCTGTGCTTTCGTCACGTTCGTGTTTGTGGCGAACAGCTGGCTGCCATTCACTGCATCCGTGCTCGATGACGACAGTGTTCCAGCCTTCACATTCGTGATCGTCGTGCCATCCTTGCCGCCCAGCGTTACCTTGTCCTTCGATGTGCCGTCGTATGACACGAACGCGTTCGTGGCCTTGCCGCTCGTGTCCGTCGTCAGGCCCAGTGCCTTCAACTGACCCAGGTTCACCGCATCATGGTCCTCTTTACCGTCCGCCATATTCACAATCTGGCGGAACAATGCCTTGGTCGTCACCTTGCCTGTAGCGTCCTTCACCTCGGCTCGACCTACTGATACTGTGTCGGCCCGGTTTGCAATCGTATCGGCTCCCAGCGCAGTGGAACCATTTGCTGTTACCGTTGCACTAGCACCCAATGCCGTTCCACTTCCTGCCTTGACGTACGCTTTCCCACCAATAGCCGTATTGAATCCCCAGTCATATCCAGTACCCTTTTCAGCGAATGCCTCCGCCCCAATCGCCGTGTTATAGCCAGTGCCGTACGCTCCACCTTTTGCCGCTGCGCCATCACCAAGCGCGAGGTTTTTTCCATAATTCGCCACGGCATTCGTACCAATTGCAATGCCGCCATCACCACCGCCAGTGGCGAGAGCAGCGTTCGCGCCCGATCCGATTGCAATGGCGTTAGCACCCTCCGCTTTCGCCCCTGGACCCGTCGTCGTACCCAGCACCACATATTTATTCGCCGTATCGGCCGCTGCCTTCGCTTTCGTGGCGATATCGCTCACAGTAAACAGCTGGCTGCCATTCACTGCGTCCGTGCTCGATGACGACAGTGTTCCAGCCTTCACATTCGTGATCGTCGTGCCATCCTTGCCGCCCAGCGTCACCGTGTCCTTCGATGTGCCGTCGTATGACACGAACGCGTTCGTTATCTTCCCGCTCGTGTCTGTCGTCAGGCCAAGGTCTTTCAACTGGCTCACGTTCACCGCATCCGTGCCCGATACGCCTGCGGCCACGTTCGACAGCTTCACTGCTGTTGTCGCGCCTGTTCCGCCCAGCGTTACCTTTGTCTTCGACGTGTCGTTGTACTTCACCGCCACATCCGACAGTGCTGTCAGCGCTGTACCTGCCGCGTCTGCTGCTGCCTGTGCTTTCGTCACGTTCGTGTTTGTGGCAAACAGCTGGCTGCCATTCACTGCGTCCGTGCTCGATGACGACAGTGTTCCAGCCTTCACATTCGTGATCGTCGTGCCATCCTTGCCGCCCAGCGTTACCTTGTCCTTCGATGTGCCGTCGTATGACACGAACGCGTTCGTTATCTTCCCGCTCGTGTCTGTCGTCAGGCCAAGATCCTTCAACTGGCTCACGTTCACCGCATCCGTGCCCGATACGCCTGCGGCCACGTTCGACAGCGTCACTGCTGTTGTCGCGCCTGTTCCGCCCAGCGTTACCTTCGTCTTCGACGTGTCGTCATAAGCCACGAACGCGTTCGTGACCTTACCGTCCGAACCCATCGTCAGACCCAGCGCCTTCAACTGGCCCACGTTCACTGCATCGCTGGTGGATACACCATCTGCCACGTTCGACAGCATCACGGCCTTTGTCGCGCCTGTTCCGCCCAGCGTCACTTTTGTCTTCGACGTGCTGTCATAAGCCACAAACGCGTTCGTTACCTTGCCATCCGTGTCCGTCGCCAAACCAAGGGCCTTCAACTGACTCAGGTTCACCGCATCATGGTCATCTGTACCGTCCGCCAGGTTTGCAATCTGGCGGAACACTGCCGTGGTCGTCACCTTGCCCTTGTCGTCCTTCACCTCGGCTCGGCCTACTGATACCGTGTTGGCCCGGTCCGCGACTGCACCGGATCCCAGAGCCGTGGCATTAGCAGCCGTTACCGTTGCCCCCGAACCCACGGCCGTAGCCCTCATCGCAGTTTTCTTTAGCGCGACAGTGCCTGCCAAGGCTCCGCTGCCCAAGGCCATCGAACCTCTACCGTAAGCCTGGCTAGACGAGCCTAAAGCCACTCCGTAATCGCTCGACCCACGGCCCGGTGCATCAGTCGTATCCGCCACTGCGTTCGCGCCTAGCGCAATGTCACGCGTACCAGTTGCGCTTGCTTCCGCATCGGTAACACCGTAGTTAACCTTGATGTATTTAAACGCGGCATCCAGTTGCCCCTTGTTCACCGCATCGGTGCTAGATGTACCTGCTGCCACGTTCGACAGCGTCACGACCGTTGTCGCGCCTACTCCGCCCAGCGTCACCTTGTCCTTCGACGTGCCGTCATAAGCCACGAACGCGTTCGTGGCTTTGCCACTCGTGTCCACCGTCAGGCCAAGGGCCCTCAACTGACCCAAGTTCACCGCATCGGTGTCCGCTGTACCCGCCGCTACGTTAATCAGTTTTCGCTGATAGGCGGACGAACCAAACGACACCACGTCATCACGGTCCGCTACCGCAGACGAACCCACTGCCAGCGAGTATTTGCCACTGGCGGTGGCACCATGACCCAATGCAAGGCTCTCCAGACCCGTAGCTGTCGAGCTGTCGCCCAGCGCTACCGAACTGTTCCCACCCGCTGTAGCAAGATGCCCCAATGCGCTCGCCTTGGCACCCGTCGCGCTCGCCGCATTACCAAAGGCATTGGCACCTGTCCCGCCAGCAAAACTCACCGCACCCACTGCGTTCGAATTATTTCCACTTGCTGTAGCAAGATGCCCCAATGCGGTCGCTGAAGCACCCGTCGCGTTCGCGGCATTACCAAAGGCATTCGAGCCCATCGAACTAGCAACACTCAAGTTGCCAAACGCATTCGAATTATCACCATTCGCAGTCGCAGACTGACCTATCGCTATCGCATCCGTACCCGATGCTGTCGCTCCTGCGCCCGTCGAATTCACCACCACATATTTGTTCGCCGTATCAGCCGCTGCCTTCGCTTCCGTTACAGCACTGCGCACAGCGTCTAGCTGACTTTTGTTCACAGCATCATGGGCTTCTGTACCGTCCGCCAAGTTTGCAATCTGGCGGAACAATGCCGTGGTCGTCACCTTGCCCTTGTCGTCTTTTACCTCGGCTCGGCCTACTGATACCGTGTTGGCTCGGTCTGCGACTGAACCGGCTCCCAGAGCCGTGGAATAAAGTGCTGTTGTCGTTGCACCAGCACCCAGTGCCGTTCCCTGGTATGCCTTGGAAAATGAGTTCGCACCAAGAGCCGTGTTATGCCCGTAACCAGAAGTAGTTTGTTCAGCCGATGCACCCGCCCCGATCGCAATGTTATAGCCACCTTCGTACGCTCCACCTTTTGCCGCTGCGCCATCACCAAGTGCGATGTTCTTTCCATAATTCGCCACGGCTTTCGTACCAATTGCAATGCCACCACTGGGAATACCCACGATGTAATTATTGGCGTTCGCACCCGATCCGATTGCAATAGCGTTTTCAGAAGTAGCCGTTGCCCCTGCACCTGCACCTGCCGGGCTCACCGCAATGTATTTGAGCGCCGTATCCAGTTGGCCTTTGTTCACTGCATCGGTGCTGGAGACACCTGCTGCCACGTTCGACAGCGTCACAGCCGTTGTCGCGCCTGTTCCGCCCAGCGTGACCTTCGTTTTCGATGTGCCGTCATAAGCCACGAACGCATTCGTTACCTTGCCATCCGTGTCCGTCGCCAAACCAAGGGCCTTCAACTGACTCAGGTTCACCGCATCATGGTCATCTGTACCGTCCGCCAGGTTTGCAATCTGGCGGAACAATGCCGTGGTCGTCACCGTGCCCTTGGCGTCCTTCACCTCGGCTCGGCCTACTGATACCGTGTTGGCCCGGTCCGCGACTGCACCGGATCCCAGAGCCGTGGCATTAGCAGCCGTTACCGTTGCCCCCGAACCCACGGCCGTAGCCCTCATCACAGTTTTCTTTAGCGCGACAGTGCCTGCCAAGGCTCCGCTGCCCAAGGCCATCGAACCGCTACCGTAAGCCTGGCTAGACGAGCCTAAAGCCACTCCGTAATCGCTCGACCCACGGCCCGGTGCATCAGTCGTATCCGCCACTGCGTTCGCGCCTAGCGCAATGTCACGCGTACCAGTTGCGCTTGCTTCCGCATCGGTAACATTGTTGTTAACCTTGATGTATTTAAACGCGGCATCCAGTTGCCCCTTGTTCACCGCATCAGTAGCAGCCATGCCCTCCGCCAGCGCCGTGATTTTTTTGCTACCCATGTCAAGGGTGTCAAGCACGGACAACCCGGTGCTTGTGATTTTCAGCTTGTCAGCTCCAGCTGCACCCAGCCTGACGGTATTAGGATCGGTAATCGTTATGTACCCACCCCATGCGCCCTTGTCGGTATAAGACACCAGTGCAACCTGCCGATTACCAGCACCTGAATAGCAATTAGTCGTGTCCGTTGAGAGTCCGGTGAGCTTCGCACTGTTAATGCAGCTTGACTCCCCGGCGTACTGACTCAAAATCCCAGCCGTGAAAGAATTCACCGGAGCCGCCGCCAGCGCTTCGCTCACCGGCCCCATGCCCCCCGCCCCGGCCATAACCGCTGCTATCAATAACCTTCTCTTAATGCCTGTCCGGCTACTTTTACTTTTGCCTTTCCCGCGCGCCAGCTCGGACGCAACAGCCCAATTTCCAGTGCTCGTGTTCCAGACAATTCGGTAAACGATGTTCATGTTTAATTCCAGACAGAAGAGGAGGTTAATCTTGTGCGAACGAATATCGCCTCTCTCTAAAAGAGAATGAATAAGACTTCTCTTAATATTTTTGAACTGTTGATAATTCATTAAGAATTTTTGCTTACTAAATTATTATTTTAAGTTCAAAAATTAAAAACACTTCCTTGACGGATCGAATGTGGCATCCTGAAAATAATATTTTTGAAATTATTTTCTATTGACTGGCAAATTTTAAGCATGTCGCACACAGATAAAAGGCAAAACGAAGAATTTTATTTATTTCTGTATCGTATGAAGAATATTTAGGAAAATTCTTATTGCGGGTAAATTTTTTATTATTTGTCAAAATAAAAATCGCCCCGGCGAATAAATACCTCGCCGGGGGACCTCCTTGCTATACGAATTAAATAGTTACTAGAACGAATGCCGTACACCGAGCCGCGCATTCGCCTGAGAGGCGGTGGATGACGGTGTGAAGCTGTAGCCGGTCACCGCATTCACCCCAGCCGAGGCTTTCAGGTAATCGCCGGAGACATACATCTCTGTCCGTTTCGATAACAAATAGTGCAGACCTAGCGAGCCCTGGTTCCAGTGATGGCCTTCAAAACGGCTGTGCTGATAGCCGCCAATCGCGCTCAACGCAGGTGTGATCTGCCAGAGCGCACCGCCCTCCAGCACCGTCATCTGTGATGACACATCCAACGCGTGGATCGTCGTCAACGAGAAATTGCCCATCAACGTGACGTCCCCGATCTGATAGCTCGAACCTGCGCCGAATGTGGCTTGCCGCTCTACCGGAAACGGCTTGCTGGCGTAAAGATCAGTCACGGTTCCGCTCGCGGGATCAATGCTGATTACCGGCTTGCCAGAAAATGTCGCTGTGCCAAGCATCGCGTAAGGATCAAAGGCATAGATGCCGTGCGGCGGGTTTAGCTGGGTATAAGCCGCGCCAACGGTGAACGGCCCGTTGGCGTAGTGCGCGCCAAAGCTATACGCGCTATTGCGCTGAAAATCGCCAGCGATGCCGCCAAACGAAAACATCCCGCCGAACTTGAAACCTGCGAACTCGTTCGATAGAAACTTCAGCGCGTGCGGCATCCGGTCGCCATTGAAGCGGTCGAGGTCGCCCTGGTGAATCGCGTAGCCGCTAGCCCAGGCGGAGATGTTGTAGGACGAGACCATTTCTTGTGTCATGTCGAGCTGGTTGCCAAACGACACCGTGCCCCATGGGTGGCTCAACCCGGCATACGCCTGACGGCCAAACTGCGCGCCGCCAAAACCGAGCTTGCCGTTGCCGAGGCGAAAGCCGCTTTCCAGCGCGAATACTGCTGCCATGCCGCCGCCCAGGTCTTCGCGGCCTTTGATGCCCCAGCGGTTGCCATACGACACGCCATCGTCAAACTTCACGACGGATGCGCCGCCGGTATTACTGACATACGTCACGCCTGCATCGAGGACGCCGTAGAACGTCACGCTGCTCTGGGCATCGCTGCTGGCAGGCCATGTGGCCAGCAGGAACGCTAGCGCGCGCGCTGCGCCGGGGAAAACAAGCGCTGGGAATGTCAGTTTCATCATTGGGCCTCCAGGCTGTTAGTCAACGGTGGAGGCACGGTACAAATCCATATTGAGTTTCACGCTGGCTGATGCGACGCATGCTGGATGAATTGCGACATCCTGGCTGACCCGTGGCTGGCGCTACCCAGTGCTCATCTGGATCGCCAGGCGTGGTGCGGTGCGGTGGGGTTTGGTGCGGCGTGGTGTGGTGTGGTGTCGTAATCCATCCAGCGCGATGGCGTGTGAGTTCTATCCGCGCGGCACCCTCGCCTGATTTACTCAGGTTTCCTGTGCGATTGATGTGTGTCTAGAAGATTTATTTTTCTGGCCAGCCGCCGTGCATGACGTCATTTATGTTCTGCCCCGCCGCCGTGCGGGCCGCCTTCTTCGAGACCGATGCCCATGCTTGAGACCGACCGCCCTCACCCGTTCGTCCTGACCGTGTCATGCCCTGCCGCTGCGGGCCAGGTGGCTGCTGTGGTGAGCTTTTTGCATGAGCGTCATGGCTATATCGCCGAGCTGACGGTGTTCGATGACGAGATCAGCCGGCGTTTTTTCCTGCGCTGTGTGTTCCATGGTGTGAGCCACGGTGCGGATACGCCTTGGCAAATCGACGTGTTGCGCCGTGAGTTCGCGCCAGTCGCGGCTGCGTTCAGCATGGACTGGGCAATGCACGACGTCGCGGCGCGGCCCAGGGTCTGGATCATGGTGTCGAAGCTGGAGCATTGTCTGGCCGATCTATTGTTTCGCTGGCGTATGGGTGAGCTGAAGATGGAGATTGCTGGCATCGGCTCGAATCACCGGGATCTTGAGCCGTTAGCGCAGCAGCATGGCTTGCCGTTCTGTTATCTGCCTGTGAGCGCCGAGACTCGCGCGCGGCAGGAGGCGCAGTTACTCGATGCCTTCGAATCCAGCGGTGCGGAGCTGATGATTCTGGCGCGCTACATGCAGATCTTGTCGGATGCCACCAGCCGCAAGCTGGTGGGGCGCGCGATCAATATCCATCATTCGTTCCTGCCAGGTTTCAAGGGGGCGAGGCCTTATCACCAGGCGCATGCGCGAGGCGTCAAGCTGATTGGCGCAACCGCGCATTTCGTCACCGACGATCTCGATGAGGGGCCAATCATCGAGCAAACCGTCGAGCGGGTCGATCATGCGTATGGCCCGGAGCGCTTGCTGGCGGTGGGGCGCGATGTTGAATGCATCACGCTCGCGCGGGCGGTGAAGGCGTTTGTCGAGCGCCGGGTGTTTATCAACGGTGAGCGTACCGTGGTGCTGTGACTCGTACTGTGACTCGTGCCGTAACTCGTGCGTTACCTCACGACACCCGGCCAGGCCTGCTCAAGTCAGCAGTCAGGGGCGCGGCGTTACGCCTGCCAGCCAGTCTTTTAACCGTTCGGGATGTGTCGTGAGCCAGGCTTCAGCGGCGACAGCGGGCTTGACGCCGTTCTCGCTGGCGAGCATCACCTGTTCGATCTCGCCGGGTTTCCACTGAAACCGTTTAAGAAAGGCGACCACTGGCGGTGCCTTGTTCTCCAGCCCGGGATGGATCACGTTATCGACGTGCTCCGCTGCGCCAAACACCTGTTTCGGATCATCGAGAAACTTCAGTTGCCATTTGGCGAACATCCAGTGCGGTGCCCAGCCGGTGACCACTACCGGCTTGTGCGCTTGCAGCGCGCGTGCCAGTTCGATGGTCATTGCGCTGCCTGAGCTAGGCATCAACTGATAGCCGAGCTGATAGGTATTGATGGCTTCGCTGGCTTTTTGCATGACGCCCGCACCGGCATCTATGCCGACGATCCGGCTGCCATACGCGGCTTTGCTGGCGGCTAGATCAGCGATGCTTTTTTCTGTTGCGGTGACGGGGACAACCAGGCCGATGCGCGCGTTGGGGAAATTCGCGCCGAGGTTTTTGACTTTGTGCTGAAACTGGGCCCAGTACGCGCCCTGGGTGACGGGCAGCCATGCGGACAGCGTGGCATCGAGATCGCCCCGGGCCACGCCCTGCCACATGATTCCTGCTGCGACAGGTACGAGCTGCACCGGGTAGCCCAGACGTTTCTCGATCACTCGCGCGGCGATGTTCGAGGTCGCCACGCTGTCGTCCCAGCCTTCGACGTAGCCAATCTTGATCGTCGGCCGGGCGGGTGCTGCAGCAGACGTCTGCGCTAGCGCAGCGGCTGAAGCCAGCAGGGCGTTTGCGGTTGCGCCAAGGCAAAGCCAGCGTCTCCATCGGTTCATGATCGCGCTCCTGAAAGACCCCTTCGTGGCTCATGCCGCGACGGTAAGCACTTAGGATCGCTAGCCAGAATCCGGCGCTGAGTTGGTTTTGCGACGCGGGTTTGTCTAATCCCGACGCTTTCCTGAGATGGCGATGCTTAGCTTATTTGTCGATCACCAGATCAGAGCGTGGCGTACTGCAGCACAGCAGCACCATCCCCTGATCTATCTCGCGCTGGCGGATACCGCCCTGGTGCTTCATCTCGACTTCGCCTGAAACCAGTTTCACCTTGCAGGTGCCGCACATGCCCTGGGTGCACGACGCGGGCAAGCGCAGACCGGCTTGACGTGCGGCGTCCAGCACGGCCTGGCCGCTGGCGCAGACGATCTCGCGGTGGCTGCGGGTGAAGCTCACGGCAAATGTGGCGATGGTGGTGCTGGCGGTCGTGCTGGCGGTCGTGCTGGCGGTGGTGGTTTCGGTGGTGCCCGCAATGCCTGCGGTGCTATCTAGCTCAGGTGCGAGCGGTGAAGCCGTCGCGGTGGCGCTCAGCGTTTCAAACGAAAAACTTTCTTCGTGATACTGCCGGGTATCGAGCCCGCCCTCCTCCAGCAGCGCACGCACGGCTTGCCGGTATGGCGCGGGGCCGCAAACGAACACTTCACGCTCAGCAAAATCCGGGGCGATCAGCTTAAGCAGCGGCAAGCTCAGGAAGCCCGTCACGCCAGGCCAGTTGGTGCGCTGCCCCAGCCGTTCGCACACGAATGAGGTGCGGAACTGGCTCTGGTTCGCGGCGATCAGGTCGAGTTCGCGGGCAAAGATGATGTCGTCGGGCGTGCGCGCGCTGTGCACGAAAACGATGTCGCGGTCTTCGCTGAGTTCGTGATGCGCGCGGCTCATCGACATCAGCGGAGTAATGCCAGAGCCCGCCGAGAGAAACAAATACTTGCGCGCCGGATGCCGGGCGCAGGTGAAATCCCCCGCTGGACCAAGCACGCGCACGCTGACGCCTGTTTGCAAGTTGTCGTGCAGCCAGTTCGATACGCGCCCGCCTGGCACACGCTTCACCGTGATCGAGAGCGTATGGGGCCGAGTCGGTGACGATGAAATCGTGTAACAGCGGTTGAGGGTCACGCCGTCGATTTCAAGCTCAAGCGTGATGAACTGGCCCGGTTCGAACACAAACGCCCGGCCTTGCGGCGAGCGGAAAAAGAAACTTTTGACGTCGTGGGTTTCCTGCCGCACCTGGCAGCACACCAGGCTTTCTTCGTCGTCACTGCTCCAGCGTGCGGGCAGCGTGTCCCAGAAGCGCACCTGGGTCACGCGGCTATGAAACGGTTCAAACAGGCCGGCGAAGCTCGCCGCATCTGCCGCATCGCGCATCATCGTTTGCTCCACTTGCCGTTATGGCTTCGCGTTGTGAGGCTGGCTCGCAGCCTGCTCACGGTGCAGGGCAGCCTGTCTCGCCGGGGGTTGGGTGCTGGTGCTGGTGCTGGTCCTGGTGCTGGTCCTGGTCCTGGTGCTGGTCCTGGTGCTGGTGCTTGTTGCGTTCAGGCTCCGGGGTTAAACCTGCGCGGAGCGGATTGAGCATGGCTTCGCGCGCGGCATGACTGCGCCGCGCGGGTCAGTCAACGCGTCATTGCGGCACGACGCTGAGGTGGTGCCGCACGTGGCGGGCGGCACTGGGTGGCCCTTCAAGCGGGGGCTGATTCACGTGATGCGCGTGATTGGCGTGATGCGTCGGGCCCTGCTCCAGATACGCCGCGAGACGAGCGATATACCAGGCGCTGAATTTTTCAACCAGCCCTTCGGTGTACGGCGAATACGGGCCCGGTTGATATGCGCTGCTCGCTACACCGCGCTGCGAATATTCAACCAGCGTCCGGTCCTGGTCATTGGTTGCATGCCACACGGCGGTCAAGTGTTTGACGTCGTAATCAATGCCTTCTTTCGCGTCGCGGTGCACCAGCCATTTGGTGCGCACCAGCGTTTTTCCTGCTGACAGTGGCAAGACTGAGAACGAGACGATGTGGTCACTCATGAAGTGATGCCAGGAATTTGGCTGCGTCCAGAACGACAAGCCGCCAAGATCGGCATTGCTGAACTGGCCCAGCAGTTTTTTCGAGGCGATCTTCGCGTCGAGCGTTTGTGATTCGCCGCTGCGGTCAAGCGGCAGACGCTGGGTGCGAAAGCCGGTGATGTCAGACAGATGTTCGATCTCGGCTGAGGGCAGATTCAGCAGATGCCATTGCGCGCTGCGCGTAGCACAAGTGCGTTTAAACGCGGCGAGGCCTTCGGCATTCGCTGCGGTGGGCTGATAGCCGAAGCCGTATTCGTAGAGCGAGATCGTGAGTTCGGGATGATTGGCCACGCAGTGATAGCACTCGCGGTTGTTCTCCATCGTCAGCTTCCAGTTGCCGTCTTCGATGAGATCAACCGTGGCGGCGATCTTGCAGTTCGCCAGATCGTGCGGCAAGAGATAAGGCTCCATCGCACGGCGCATTTGCGCGAAATCAGTTGGGGGGTGTTCAGCGAGGCAGACAAAAATCAGCCCAGCGAGGTTTTCGACGTGGACGGTTTTCAGGCTGTGCTTGCAGCGCTCAAAGTGTTCGCCCATGTGCTCGGCAAACATCAGCTCGCCGTTCAGACCGTAGGTCCAGCTGTGATAAGGGCACACGATATTGCCCAGCGAGCCGCGCTCTTCGTTGCACAGACGCGCACCGCGATGGCGGCAGACGTTATGGAACGCGCGGATTTGCAGGTCATCGTCGCGCACGATCAGGATCGAGTCCTGGCCTAATTCGACGGTGATGTAATCACCGGCTTCGGGGATATCCGGCTCGACGGCCACCTGGATCCAATGCTGCTGGAAGATCGCCTGCATATCTAGCGCGAAAATCGCTTCGCTTAAATAGAACGGCGCTTCGAGGCTGTAACCAGGCTGGCGTCGTTCAACCAGAGAGTGAATCTCAGCGGGCAAATTCATCGGTTGCTCCGGGTGGGCGGGGGCCGTCATGGGGCTCCACTTAATAATCAATGAGCTGATGCTCGCGCAAATAATCAAGGATCACTTGTGCTTTTTCGCTTGAACTGCCTTCTATTACGACACTGCCGCCACGGCTTTCGCTCGTGGTCGCGGACAGCATGCGGGCGTGGCCCGAGCGCTTCTCAGGTGCGGCCAGTTTTCGTGGCTTCTGGCCTGCTGTAACGAGTGTCCAGGCATCGCTTTCGCTGGTGGGGAGAATGCTCGCTGAAATGCCTGGCACCGGCGAATGATCGTCGATCACCCCGGCGCGCAGACGGGCATAGGCATAACGCGGCTGGGCCGTGGCAAGCGGATGGATGGCCACGACGGCGGGCAGCGTGACACTGATTGCGCGGCGCCGGCCCTTGGGCAAAAACTGGCGGGCATGCAAACGGCTCATTCGGCTCACCTGACTCACCTGACTCACCTGACTCATCTGGCTCAGGCTGGCCGGGTCATGGCTGACGCTGACGTCGACCACCGCGCTCAGTAATGGATAGTCGAGTGCGGTGGCGAGCTGGTATGGCAGCAGGCCGCTATCGAATGCGCCTTCGGCACAGGTGCCGGTCAATACCAGGTCGTAGCCTTGCACGCGTGCGGCGAACAGTGCCGCGAGATCGCAACACGATGGCTCGCAGGCCAGCACTTCGATTCGTGCCGCGCCCAGCGCTAGATAGTCTTCTAGTGCAGTGTCCGCTGGGTCACCGGCATGCAGCACATCCAGATGCGCGTCGTGTTGCTGCGCCAGGTGGCGGGCGATCTCAAGGGCAGCGGCGTCGTTGCGGCTATAGCGCTGCGTGCCGTTGAGCGGGTGACGTCCCAGCGAAACCAGCACGGCGATGTGTTGCAGCGCGTGGCTCATGCGGCAGCTCCTTCGAGCACGCTGGCCTGTCCTGGCGCAGATGCGGGCGTAGCTGTAGTTGTAGCTGTAAGCACAGCGCTTGCAGGCAAGGGCGGTGCCGTTGGTCCGCTTTGCGCCCTGGTCTTGGCGCTGGCGAGCGCGTCGAGCAGCGCGGCCATCAGCGTCTGGGCATCGTCGATGATGGTCAGGTTCGCGCGCTTGACCATCGGTGCGCTGCTGTCGAGATTCACGGCGATCACATGACGGCAATCTTTGATGCCCTGCAAATGCTGGACTGCGCCAGAGATGCCGAATGCGATCACCACGCTGGCTTCGACCGTGGTGCCCGTCGCGCCAATCTGCCGCTCGCGGCTGAAGTGGCCGTTATCAACGGCAACTCGGCTGGCACCGATGGCCGCGCCGAATGCGCTTGCGAGTGCTTCGAAGCTGCTGATGTCGGTCACGCCATGGCCCGCGGAGACGATGAAATCGGCTTCGGCCAGCGCTAGCTGGGCCACATCCACCTCTTCGATGCCGTGATCCTGATAGGCCGCGTGATGTGTGCCGCGTGGCGTGACGCCAGCGAGTTCGATGCGCTCGCCCGCGCCAGCAAACGGCAAACGTGTATCGACCGTGCCCGGTTCAAGCAGGATCAGAGTCGGTAATGCACGGCTCGCCAGATGTTGCTGCGCCTGAACATAAACACTCACGTGCGATGCATCCAGTTCAACCACATGACAGGCGATGCTCACCCCCGCCGAAGCCGCGAAGCGGCGGCCAAGATCGCCTGTGCCGGTCAGCGTATCGGGCATCAGGATATGCGCCGGGTCGATCTGCGCAACGCAGGCAACAAGCGTTTGCAAGGCGTGCTCGGGCCTGAACGCGCGAGTGTCGAAGTCTGGCAGCACGATGACTTTGTCCGCGCCAAGCGCAGCCGCATCGTCTTTCAGTTCGCCGAACACCAGTAGAACCACTTGAGTGCTGGCGTCAGCAATCAGCGCCGCTGCGGCGCAAACCTGGCGGGCGTGCTCGTCGAGCCCACCCCGTTCGCTCTGCACCACGGCCAGAAGCGCGCGCTGTGGTGCGGTAGATGTGCGGCGTGGTTTCGCTGCGGGGTGTTGACCGGTGTGGCTTGTTTGATGCGCTTGATGCGCTTGATTCTCTTGATACGTGCCTGGCTCACCGGCACTGGACAGCGCGCCTAACGTGATGCGTCGCAGCCCTCCGGAAGTGAGCACATAAGGCCGGCGTGGATTGATACGTTTAAGCGGGGCATTCATGATTCACTCCAGCGCGGCGGCGACGAGTTCAGCGAGATCGAGGACTTCCGGGCGAGGCCCAACCACGCCTTCAAGCATCGCGGTGCAGTTCGGGCAGCCCACTACGACGACTTCGGCACCGATGGCGCGGGCATCGGCGATGCGGATATCCGGGATGCGTTGCTTGCCGGGAATATCGCTTAGCGGTGCACCTCCGCCACCGCCGCAGCAACGGCCGCGCTGGCCATGTCGAGGCATTTCACTTACCTGAATACCGATATGCCTGAGCAAGGCGCGCGGCGCTTCGGTCTCGTCGTTATAGCGCGCGAGGTAACAGGGGTCGTGATACGTGATGCGCTGCTCGCGCCAGACATCAAGCGCTTTTGGTGTGAGCCGCCCTTCGGCTGCCAGCGCGGCGAGCAGGCTGCTGTGATGCAGCACGCTAAAGCGCGAGCCAAGGCCGCGATATTCATGGCGCAGGCTGTGCAGCACGTGCGGGTCGGCGGTCACGATGCGTTTGAAGTCGAGCGTGGCCAGCGTGCTGGCGAGGCGTTTGGCGAGCTGCTGAAACGTCGCTTCATCGCCCAGACGGCGCGCGAGATCCCCGGTATCGCTTTCGACGCTGCCCAGCAGCGCGTAATCCACTCCCGCGTGGTTCAGCACCTTGAGCAACGCGCGCAAGCTGCGTTGGTAACGCAGATCGAATGCACCTTCGCCCGCCACCAGCAGCACATCCACCGGCTTGCCCGGTTGCGCGATGGGTGCTTGCAGATCCACGGCCCAGTCGTACCGCGCGGCGTTGTCGTAGCCGCCTGCGGTGCCGGTCTCGCGCAGGTTGGCCAGCACTTGTGGCCCCTTGCCTGGCACCTCGCCGAGCGTGAGCGTCTGGTTGCGGCGCATATCGACGATTGCATCCACATGCTCAATCAGCATCGGGCATTCATGCACGCACGCGCGGCAGGTGGTGCAGGACCAGATCGTGTCGGCTTCGATCAGCGTGGACACCAGCGCACGATCAGGCCCACCCTGGTGCTGGCCTGGCGCGATGCCGGGGGTCGGGCTGCCAGCATAGGCGGCGTCGCTGCCGCCCACCATTCCGCTCACCAGATCCTGAATCAGCTTCTTGGGATTGAGCGGCTGCCCTGCTGCGAATGCAGGGCAAGCCGCTTCGCATTTGCCGCACTGCACGCACGCATCGAAACTGAGCAGTTGGTTCCAGCGAAATTCGGCAGGCTGGCCCACACCGTATTCACCTGCCGCGAGTGCCGGGGTTTTCAGCGCGGTGGGCGGCGTCGCGCTAGCGGGCCAATACGCCGACCGGGCAAAGCGCTCCTGACGTGGATGAAATGCCAGATGCAGCAGGCCCGCCAGCGCATGCTTCATCGGCCCGCCGCGCGCCGCGCCGAAAGTCAGCGCATACGCACCTGTTGCGAGCAGCAGCGCACACAGCAGCGCCAGCGCGCCGGACATCACCTGCGCTGGCAACGCCACCAGCAAGCCGAGCCCAAGTGCGAATGCGCCCAGCCACAGCGGCAAGGTATTCCATGGCCCGCGCGACAGCCGCGCCGGAGCGCCTGTTGTGCCATGACGGCGATACCAGACGCAAGCCACGCCCACCAGCATCACCAGCACCGCCAGCAAGATCAGCCGGTCGAGCCAGGGCGAATACAGCGCGAAACCGTAATTGATCCAGACCAGCGCGAACGCGGCAATCGCTCCGCCTGCGGTGGCCACGTGAGTGCGGGCGATAAACGGCTCGCGCGCGACCACGTGATGCAGATCGACAAAGTAGCGTTTGGGGATGGTCAGTAGATGACGCCAGCCGAGCATGCCGGGTTCGGTCGCGCGGCCAGCCCGCCAGTACGCAGCGCGGCGGGCCACCGCCCACGCCAGGCTGGCGACTGACAGCCACAACAGCAGCGTGATGAGAAACGCAGGCTGCATGGTTAAAAATCCTTGCAAAGCCGCAGCGCATCGTAAATCGCGCCGTGGATGTTATGCATCGAGATGCAGTCGCCAACCCGGAACAGCAGGAAGCGGCCAGCGCCAAGGGGTTCGGCCAGCGCGGGCTGCGGCTGCGCGGCAAACAGTGCCTGCACATCGGTCTGGCCATGGTTCAGCGCTTCGGGCTTGAGCGCCCAGTACAGCGCGTCGTTGGGTGTGCTGCCGTTTTCGATCACCACCTGATCGACCACCCGCTCTTCCTGTTCTTCGGTGTATTCATTGCGCAGCACCGCGATCTTTTTTCCGCCCTCTTCATAGACCCGGTCCAGCCAATAGTTAGGCGTATGGATCACACCGAGTGCATACAGGCGGCGATAAAAAATCGGGAAGGTGGTGCCGCCAACGTCATCGGCCACCTTCACGTCGGGCGTGACGATCTCGACTTGCGAACCACGGCTGGCAATGTAATCCGCCACGCCCGCACCGGCATGAGTGCTCACGCCGTCGTACACCAGCACGTTCGGCTGCAGCTCGACGTTGCCCGCCAGTACGTCCCACGCGCTAACGGCAAGACCTTGCTCGACGCCCCAGCCCGGCACTTGCTGCATAAAGCTCGAACCGCCCGTGGCCAGCACCACGATGTCCGGCTTCTGCGCAAGAATCGTCGCGGCGTTAGCTTCGACCCCCAGGTGGCGCACCACGCCAAGGCGTTTCGTTTCCATCTCGAACCAGCGCACGATGCCTGCCATCTGCTCGCGCTGCGGTGCTTTGGCCGCGAGCATGATCTGCCCGCCAACCGTCTGCGCTTTTTCGAACAGCACCACGTCATGGCCACGCAACCGCGCGACGCGTGCCGCCTCAAGGCCTGCGGGCCCCGCGCCCACCACCACGACTTTGCGCTTTGGCCCGCCTGAACGGGCAATCACATGCGGCATCGTGGCTTCGCGCGAGGTCGCGGCGTTTTGCACGCACAGCACATCGAGCCCGTTGTACTGACGGTCGATGCAGTAATTAGCGCCGACGCATTGTTTGATCTCGTCTTCGCGGCCATCGCGGATCTTGATGACCAGATGCGGGTCCGCCATCTGAGCCCGGGTCATGCCAACCAGATCAACCATGCCGCTGGCCAGCAAGCGTTCCGCCTGGCTCGCATCACGAATGCTTTGCGCGTGCATCACCGGCAGCTTCACCACTGATTTGATCCCCGCGGCGAGATGGACGAATGGCTCAGGTGGCAACGCCATCGGCGGCATACAGTTGGCCAGCGTGTTGTGCGTATCGGCACCGGAGCCAATCACGCCGAGGTAATCAACCAGGCCGGTTTCGGCCATGGCCTGGGCAATCTCCTTGAGCTGCGCGTGATCGAGCCCATCCTCATGAAACTCGTCGCCGCACATGCGCAGCCCGATGCAGAAATCTGGACCTACGGCCTCGCGCACCGCGTGCAGCACCTCGGTGCCAAAGCGCAAACGGTTGCGCAACGAGCCACCCCATTCATCGTGACGGAAGTTGGTGCGCGGGCTCCAGAACTGGTCGATCAGATGCTGGTGTGCCGCTGAGATTTCGATGCCATCCATCCCAGCTTGCTGCACCCGTTTCGCGGCGGCGGCGAAATCGCTGATGATGCGGCGGATTTCCTCGACCTCAATGCTCTTCGCGTTACCCCGGTGCACCGGCTCACGCACGCCGGAAGGTGATACCAGATGCGGCCAGTGCTCGCCATGAAATGCGGAGCGGCGTCCCATATGCGTGGCCTGGATCATGATCTTCGCGCCATGACGATGCATCGCTTCAGTCAGACGGGCGAGCGGATCAATGATCTGGTCGGTCGCAAGATTGACCGATTTCCACCAGCCTTGCGGGCTATCCAGCGACACCGGGCTGGAACCGCCACAGATCGCAAGGCCGACACCGCCTTTGGCTTTTTCTTCGTAGTAGCGCAAGTAGCGCTCGCCAGGCAAACCACCTGGTTCGGCATAAACCTCCGCATGCGCGGTGCTGACGATGCGGTTGCGCAGGGTCAACTGATTCAGCGTCAGGGGTTTGAAGAGATTCGGGTAGCGCATCGCGGCGGCCTTGTGCGAGGGGCGAAATGGCGGGGCAGCAGCCAGTGCTGCTGGCGCGCTGAGTCAGGCAGTCAAGCAATCAGGTTGGGTTTAAGCGTTCAGGACGCGATCGGCTTGACTTCGAAGACGCAGTGGCCGTGGCCTTGCGCGCAGCAGCGCACCTCTGCTGCATAGGATCGGGGACGCCGGGCTGCGCCCGCGTTGGCGGAGAGAAAAGCGTCGTTGACCCAATCCATCGCGCCCGCGAACCAGCCGGAAAACATGTAGCAAAGCTTGCCTTTCTTGTCGGGCTGCGCGAGGACGAACGACGAATGACGCAGCTCGATGCGCGCGCGGGCGTGTTCTGGATCAGATTCAGCCAGCGAGAAACGGCCCCAGCCACGTTGCGACAGACGCTGCAAATAATGCTCGTACACCGCCATGCCGCTCATGCCATGCAACGCTGCTTCCTTGTTGCACCAGTGCCAGGCCGACTTGTAACCCGCCTGATACAGGATCGCGGCATACGTGCTCTGACCCAGCGCGTCTTCTACCGCGAGGTGGTTATTGGTGAAGAAATGCCGTGGCACATACAGCATCGCAAGCGCATCGGTGGTCCATACGCCGGTGTCGGCGTCCACGTCGATTGGAAGTTGGGGATGCATCAGGGGTACTCCTCTAGCAAAGTTGTTTTGTTTTGATGAGAACGCAAGGCCGTCGTGCACCAGGTGTACGCGGCGTGAGATGCGCGGCGGCATGGACGCTATGCGCCCCACACCGAGCGAAACACCCGGACCCAGTTCTCGCCCATGATTTTGCGGATGCGCGTTTCACGCCATCCGGCGCGCTGCATCGCAGCGGTCAGGTTAGGAAACTCAGCGATCGTGCGAATCCCAAGCGGATTCACCACCTTGCCGAAATCAGTCAGACGCCGGTAACGCCCTTTGTCGTGTGTGAGCCAATCGAAGAAATCGACGCTATAGCCTTGCGTGAAATCGGTGCCAATGCCTACCGCGTCCTCGCCAATCAGGTTCACGACGTAATCAATCGCCTCGATATAGTCATCAAGCGTTGCTTCGCTGCCGCGCTTGAGAAACGGCGCAAACATCGTCACGCCAACAAAACCACCGGCGTCGGCGATCTCGCGTAACTGGGCATCGGATTTATTGCGTGGATGGTCCTTTAGGCCGGAGGGCAGACAGTGCGAATAGCACACGGGTTTTTGCGAGTAAGCGATGGCTTCGGCTGAAGTGTTGCCGCCGACGTGCGACAGATCGACCATGATCCCGACACGGTTCATCTCAGTGATGACCTCGCGGCCAAAATCAGACAACCCGCCATCGCGTTCATAGCAGCCTGTGCCCACCAGGTTCTGCGTGTTGTAGCAAAGCTGGACCACCCGCACACCCATATCAGCGAAGGCTTCGATATAGCCGAGGTTGTCTTCGAAAGCATGCGCGTTCTGGAACCCGAGGATCACGCCGGTGCGGCTCTCCTGCTTGGCCTGCAAGATATCGGCGGTGGTGCGCACGAGGCTCAGATGTTCGCTATTGCCGCGGATCAGCCGCTTCATCTGCGCGATGTTGTCGACCGTCTTTGCAAAGCCCTCCCACACCGAGACCGTGCAATTCGCCGCCGTGATGCCACCCGTGCGCATGTCCTCGAACACCGCACGGTCGAACTTCGAAATATTCAGCCCGTCGATGATGATGCTGTCCTGATGCAAGGTGCTCATTGCGCTGCTCCGTCATTCGGTGAGCGTGTGGGGACACGCGGTTTTACGTCAGCCTGTTTGGGCCGCTTGGGCCGCTTGGGCCGTTTTGGCCGCGCGCCGGGATCTAAGCCAGCGTTATGTGCCGCGCTGTGTTCCGCACTTTGCTCCGTTGTGTGCCGTTATATGCAAGCTGCTATAGGCACCATTCGACTTGCCTGAACCTGCTGCAAGACCCTGCCGCAAGCGGTGCTGCAAAGGCTCTATTTTTGTCTTTGGACAGCATTCTGAGTTGGCGAATTCAGACACTTTCCTGACTTTTTCCGCCATCCACACCAAATTAAAACTAGTGCGTTATGCATACCTTTAGATGAACTGGAAAGTATCGTTTAGCGCATGAGCTGTGATCTGCCTAGAGGCAGTTCATGCGCGATAGATAAACGCTACAGGCAGCGCGAAAACCACAGGATAAATTTATCCTTTAAAAACTAAAATTTAGGCGAGAAGCTTGAAAAATAAGGGTTTAGCCGTATGGCCTGACGCTTGTTATTAAACCCAAAATAGCCCTCGCTGCGAGCTTGATGCAGCTCCCCACCACTCGAAGGAAGCCCTGCACTATGTCGCCGGAACGCACCGCGTCACTGTCTCATTTCGTTTTCATGCCACTGCCAAATTTCACGCTGATTGCTTTTAGCAACGCCGTCGAAGTACTACGGATGGCGAATTATTTAAGTGGCCAAACGTTGTATCGCTGGACCCTGGTCAGCCCTGAAGGAGGACCAGTTCGAACCAGTAATGGCCTGAGCGTAGATACCCTCCCCGCTGATAGCGTGACGGCCGCCGATATCGTGTTTGTCTGCGGCGGCATCGACGTGCAGCGCGTCACGACGCCACAGCATCTGTCGGTGCTGCGCCGCTTCTCGCGCAGCGGCATCACACTGGGCAGCCTGTGTACCGGCACCTATGCACTGGCGCGCGCTGGCTTGTTGTCCGGCTATGCCTGTTCGATCCACTGGGAAAATCTGTCGGCGCTCAGGGAAGAATTTCCTGGCACGCGTTTTCTGAAAGAACTGTTTGTGATTGACCGTGACCGGGTGACCTGCACCGGTGGCATCGCACCGCTCGACATGATGCTCAACCTGATCGCAGCACGCGTGGGGACCGCGCGCATCACGCAGATTGCCGAACAGTTCGTGGTCGAACATGTGCGCGACCCAAATGCGCAGCAACGCATGCCGCTCGTCGCGCGGCTGGGCTGTGCCAACAAGTCGCTGTTCGAAGTGATTGCGTTGATGGAAAACAATATCGAGGAGCCACTCTCACGCGAAGAACTCGCGCGCCTCGCTGGCATGTCGCAGCGGCAATTGCAACGGCTGTTCCGCGAGCATCTTGGGATGACCCCGACGCATTACTACCTGACGTTGCGCCTGCGCCGTTCACGTGAATTGCTGCTGCAAACCGATATGTCGATCATGCACATCACGATGGCATGTGGTTTTCAGTCGGCGTGCCATTTCAGCAAAAGCTACCGCGATGCATACGGCTCCGCGCCAACTCGTGAACGCCGCCGCCAGGCCGCGCCACTAGAAGAAACGCCGCAGCCACAGCCCGGCGAGACGTTGGACGCGGCGGCTTAAGCTGGTGTGATGTGGTGAGGGCTCAGATTGGCTCTTGCCAGTCGAAGATATAGAACGGGTTACTGGTGGTTTGATCCAGATCTAACGCACTGAATTGTTCAAACGCAGGCAGATGGGGAACCTCACTGCCCGTCATCGCGTTGTTATGGCTCAGGTCTGGTTCTGAAGATGCGAGTGAGCGTAACCCCTCCTGATCTAGATAAATCTCCGCCAGCGCCACATCTGATAAATCAGTCGCTGAAACCGGCACTAAAGAGGCATCGTTTTCCAGCTCTTCTGTCAGGAATGTTTCACTGCACCATAAAAAATTCTGTGAATTAACCAGCGCTTCAGATTGAACGCTACCAGCAGCAAATTTTCCATTCAGAATTAGATTTACCCTATTTTCATACTTCGGCAACCTGAGAATTTTCAGCATATCGGCTGAAGAGTAGTTCAAGTTACCAAGTGGTACATGCCAGTCCGCGAGATATTGGAAATGCTTCAAACCATCGTTCTCCAACAGAATTTCAATCAGTGTTTGTGCTGGAAAATTGGCGGCGATTAGCACGGGACCCAGCTTGAGGAGATTGTCGAAATCAGCTTCAACCGTCTTCTCGCTTGCCAGTTTGAAGATCAACGCTCTTTCCAGGTTAAACGGTGCCTGAGTCAGCTTATAGCCGTAAGCCCGGATTAACTGGATGACGGTTGCCCTCATAGCATGGTTCTGGATTGACGCAAACTCATCCTGATCCAGTATCAAAACCGGCTTGCGTGAAATACCGTTAACGCGTGCGTTAGAAAGCTGCCGACCTAGTTCATAAAGCCCGTTGCCCCCACTGCAATCTGAAAGATCGTCTGGTTTGTATGACCCATCGCCATGAATTTGGGATGATAAGTCAATACCTTCCGCAGAATTTTTCTTCCTGAATACTGGGCCGCCATCTCATCAATCATGGAGTTGTCATAGCCTAGACCATTAAGCTCTGCTTTAGAGCAGATTTCTTTGCTGCCCGAGTACGGTGTTTTCGTCAGAGTTTTATCGCTGGATATACACGTGTCTTGCTCCGTTGAGGATCGACGTGAACTAAGCGGTGGTTGCCTGCAATTCGGCTCTGATCTCGTCAGATTTTTAGTCCGCGAGACAACACCGGAGCCCTGTTGAAGATGCCGGGGATCCTGCCCGCTAGAGGGCAACTGGACTACCGGGCCTTGCACGGGATAAGGCTCAAAACGAATACCGGTATTGTGCGAATTCACACCAACGGTATTTCCGAAAAATGGCTTGGATGACATAAAAAATCTTATTCAATAATTTAAAGTTAACAGCGCTCACTCACTGGAACGCACTCGCCAAGGCCTCAACGCAGTGCCGCTAAAAGCGCTAACGCATACACTCAGCCTGTAATGCCATTTGGGAAAAGTCTTTCCCAAGTAGAAAGAATCTCGTAATCGGATTCAGGAACGATATTCGATTGCTTTCGCTTGACCGGATTCAATTCAACGGTTTGCTCCGGCCAGTCAAGATCATCGATATTGAAATTCGCAGAGTTATATCCAGACTGCCAGAAATCAGAAAGTTCACTGCCTCCCTCATTTTTGACCCGCGAGCGCTGCTGGGTTGAAATTTCTTTCGGGTCAAGTTCATCTGAAGACAACAGCGGCGGATTTTGCGGTGACTGGATTGCTGGCACGACAACGCCGTGATTCAAATTCGTGTGTGTTTCTTCGTCACGCTTGCGTTTAAGGTTGTTATAACGCTGAGGCCGAGGCAAACCATCGGAATTCGGTGTTTCTGATGGTGTAGTGGCATTACTCGAATCAGGCTCGTTATCGGAATAGGATCCGGAATCGGAATTAAATTCCACCTCGTTACCTGACTCCGCCGGATTGGTGCCTGGATCCTGGATAGTCGGATTCTCAGGTGAAAATTGCTTCGGCAAACCCCAAAAATCACGCGGCGCAGAAACCGGAACATGCTTAATAGATTGATTTGATGGCGACATTGGGTCATATTTATTGCGCCATAAATATTCTGTTGATTTAACTAAACTCCCGGCATCTGATAAATCGCCAGCAATTCTGTTCTCCAGGATATACACCACTTTTTCTTTCCAGTTAGCTAACTTAGCCATCTTCAGTATATCGCCGACAGAGAAATTCAACTCTTTAAGTGCTGCATGAAAGGTAACGAGGTATTTAAAACGATTAATTCCATCTGGACCAGACACAACACTAACCAAATCGTTCGCCGAATATTCGGCATCGATCAGGCACTTCCCCATCTTAAGGAGATTTTCGAAAATTGCTCTAGAGTTATGCTTACTCGTCATGCTAAGAATAGAAACCTTATCTAGATTAAAGGGCGACTGAGTCAGTTTATAGCCGTAAGCCCGAACCAAGATAAAAGCTAATGCCCTGTGACCTTTGTGCCGAATGAACGACAAATCATTCTCCTGCAGTTCCATCACTGGCCTCATCATTGACTCGAGTGAAGTACCGTCAACAAGTCGCGCTTGAGCCTCTTTGGAACAGTGATGCTTCAATTGTTGAAGTGCATTGTCCCCCACGGCGATCAGAAAAATACTCTGGTTTGTATGGCCCCTTGCCATCAAATCCAGATGCAGGCGCAATACGCTGGACAGCACATTCACCCCATCATCCTGCATTGCCATAGCCTCAATCTGGGCGTTGTCATAGCCCAAAAGATTGAGGTTAGGTTGCACTTTAACTACCGTCTCCAGGATTCTAGCGCCTGCATTACACGCAGCCATATTGATACTGCTTTCATCCGAAAAGCCCTGCTCTCTCAGTGCGGGAAGCCACTTTACTAACGCATTAAATTGGCCAGAGTCGAGGTTCCTCATCCTTTCAATGGGTGCATAAGAAACTGCAGACTCATCGCCACGCGAGCACGCCACAAGTTCATTACTGGTTGGGATGTGCTCTCTTGGCAAGTGTGTGACCTGGTTTTCTGGCAGATCGACACTCATATTCCGTTGCGACAGCGTGCTGGCATGCGGCAAATCGCTGGTGTTCTGTTTCGAATGCCTTGGATGCTCTCCAGTAGATTGCACCTCGCCATTGATACCAGATCCGGAGCGGGAAATATCATTGAAATCCAGGCTGGTGCGATTTACTCCGACAATAGAAGGGCTGGAAGATGAAGTAAATGACATAAAAATCTCGTTAAAAAATTCAAATTTGAAAACACTAGCTAAAACATGCCTGCATGTCAGCCCGTCACGGTATAAGCGCAGCGTCGCTTGAGGTGTTAAATTGCCACATCATCTATGCAAATTCTCCAGCAAAGCTACTTATCCAAGATCACTCTATGGATCGCATAACAAAATAGTGCCAACCCAAAGCTTCATTGAATATTTCATCAATTGCCTGACATCGTCAGAAAACATGAAACGCAGTGAAAAAATCTTTATTTAAGCCATTTTTCTCATTCCAGCTTCAACTAAAGACTGGCAACTAGGTAACCATCTAGCATCACAAGTTCCAGTTGGCAGTGTTAAAGCAACATAGCGTTATATATGTCTGACGCAAGCATGATTTCGCCGAAATTTCCGCAACGCCAGGCACTTGTTTGACGCCAGCAGACAAGCTGTGTGAGCGTTCTGTCAATCGAATCAACTCGCTGCAAAATTTTTTCCTGCTGATATGGAACCAAAGTGTTACCTCCGGTTACTTAGTGCCCCATGGCTGTAGCCGCTCATACATCAGTTTGCCACCCGATTTTTATATTATTACTTTATTTAGCTATTCAAAATTATTGAATTTTTAAATAAAGATGGAGATTCATTTTGACAGAGCGTATTAATAACGGCTCACCGTTATATCAATCAAGTTGTTCATCTTCAATTAGCGGCTCCTCCACGGGACAGTCGCAATGCATAAGGCTGATGACCCCTATCGGACAATCCGCCGCATCTGTCCAGCAGACGTCACCCAAGAAGATCACAAAGGCCACGAATCTTGTACCCCTGGCAGAAATACGAACGAAAAATATCAACGATCCAGTACTACAACAGGTACTTGATAGCCCAACGCTAGAAGATTTTTTGCTGCGCCTCAATGACTTCATGGCAAGAGATCTCAACTTGTCACCTACGCAAGAACTTCAGCTTGCACGGGCCTTTTGTCACAGGCTGCAAGCAGCGAATAACATCAAGAATCCGGTTGTCAGATTTTTTTATTCGATCCTTGAGCAGCTTGATCCGGATCACAAAGATCAATTCAAGACTTTTTTTACGGCTATCGAAACCGTTATCGACTCACACAAAATTTCCCTGAAAAAGGAATGGGTAGACAACCTTCGCCGCGCCATACGGCTGAGGCTAATGCATAGTGGTGCGCTGAAAATCGGTAGCCAAAATGTCGAACTCGCTTTGTTGCTAATAGAAGACATGCTCCGGCTGGGTGCGGGGAAAAACAAAATGTTGTCCGTGCTGGCACTCGAAATAGAAAAAAGTGATTTCAGCAATGGTCATGATCTCGACCAGTTCACTTCTTTTTTGTTGCCTTACGCCACACGTTCAGCACTGGTACCGCTTGTATCAGCGCTATTTAACAAAGCAGTTGCCACACCTGGCTTAAGTGCCGCGCATGTTGTTCAGCTAGCATTGCTGGCAAAAAACGTGATTCAGCTTTCCATCCTGAACTCAGCGATAGCGCAATCCGATAGTTGGGATATCGAACGGGTGTATCAAATGATTCTGGTGCTGCAAAACCTGCCTCAAGTGCCTGTGACAGGACCAGAATCGACCTCAGAAGCCGCGCTCTGTAGCCTGCAAGTCAGCTTGGCAAAAAAACTGGCAAGTCTCGCCAGCTGGAGTGTTCTCGATCTGAAAAGAATGCTGAAACTGCTAGTTCAATTGAACGGCTCACCGGGGCAAGAAGCGATGTTGGTCGAGCTGGCAACCCCGCTCGCTGCGCTAGAAAAATTGATGGAGACTGACTGTCTGTCACTGTTCCTGATACTGGAAGAAATCAGCCAGTTCACCGTGCGAGAGCACCTTCAGAACACGCTGAAAAACAGAATTCAGGCCGTCTCTGAGTGGTCTGCCGAAAGCGCATCCCTGTTCATCAAGTTCCATGCAGAGCCCAAGACAAATGCTTTGTTCAAGCACAGAATCGAAGCTGTGCTGCCAGACATCATCAGCAAAATCCAGATCCAGACCCCTGGCGATTATTTGAAGATATTTCGCGTGCGGCAAACGGTAGTCCATCCTTCTTTAAAGCTGCAGTTGCTTAATCTGCTTGTGAAGCAGTGCCCCGGCGCACCTGATGCGGGATGGACGCTGCCACAGTTGATTGAGGTGCTGCCGCTCTTGAAGGAGACTGGAATTGATCTGGAACCGCATCATCGGCTGGCATCCACACTGGCGCTAGTCATGCGCGGCGTCTCCGGATTCAACGGAGAGAACGTTAGCCGCATAACCGTCGTGCTGGACACCGTAACAGACGATGTCTGTCAAATGACCCTCGCGCAGACGCTGGCAGCCATGATCCGGTATAGCCATTCATGGACCCAATCTGACAATGACTGCCTGGTCAAACAGGTGGCAAACATTCAGAGCGAAGCGTTGAGAAAAATCATGACGGAGGCTCTGCAATCGCAGTTAGCAGAGCTCATCCGCAAGCGTCTCAACCAGTTAAGCGGAACAAGCGAAACCAGCAACGTTGCGGCAATCCATCATTCGAACTTCAACCATCTGGAGTTCGAAGAAATCTTTAGCATTGCAGCGCGGCTGAAGCAGATCCAGTCTTTGTCTGTCCAGACAGATCTGCTGAACCGGCTAGCGGCAAAAATTAGCGCGACGCTAGACTGGCCGGTAGAAGTGGTCATGGATTATGCAAAACGCGTTCAGTTCATGCCGGAACTGCCGCTGCATAATCTGCGCACTGCATTGATGAGCGCCTTGCTGGAGCCGATTAAAGCACTGGCCCCTCTAGCGGCAGATGATCTGAATAACTTGTTTGCTGTGCTGGCCACATTAGGCGATACGCCCGGCTTGCAAGCACTGTGGCAAGAACTGACAACCCAAATGGCCGGCTCCGGCCCATGGACTGCCTATAAAATCGTCACGCTCATTTTCACGTTGAATGCATTGGAGCCATTGCCGGTACAAAGTGCGCTGCTGTTACAAGCTATAGAGAAAAAAATGGGGCAAGCGGAAAAATTCAGACTTGCTGATATCAGCTGGTTGCTTAATGCCTTAAAAGAGGTCTTGAAAGAACGAAAAAATCTTTCTGAACTGACCGGCTTATTCAACGTACTTAGTTCAAAAATCAATGCGATAGCTCATCCAGAGCAGTCAGAAATTCACACCTTTATTTCTTGCCTGGCGGACTTGAGTTCGAGCGCTGCACAGGAGCAATTTTTAGCGAAAATTCTGCCAAAAATACCTGACCGCGCACAATGGATGCGGTCGTATCTTCATCCAGTCATTACGCTTTTAAAAATGATGGGGAAAACCGATAGCCGGGATGCCATTCTGCGCAAGCTTGCAGAATAATTTCCGCCTCATTTGTTTAATCAAATTGAATTGCGGCTGGAATGATGCTTCATATAAATCGAAGCCCCTCGCCTGCCTTAATCGCACTGATTATTTTCACAAGGAACATGCCGGCAATGCCCAGATGCGCTCAACGTCACACCACACACTCAAGCCGCACCATCGCGCAACGGTAGTAATGCTTGCTCACCTGACGCCAGCGCAGGCCCTCTGGCTGTAACACCGCAACGGGCACCTGGACCTCACCCCACCACGCAAAGCCATAGCGCTCATATAAACGGTGCGCACCCAGCGCATCCGCCTGGGTGCGCACGATGAGCGTGGTGCCGCAAGACGCTGCCTCGTCATCTCGTGGCAGCGCGATGCAGTCCGCGAGGCATTGCGCCAGCAGGCGTGCCGCTAGCCCTTGACGCTGATATGCCGGGGCCACGGCCAGTTCAGCCAGCGCCCACACTTGCTGCCCGGCCAGTTGCTGGCGCATGTCGGCTGGCAATTTCCGGTCATAGGCCGCGTCCGCCATCAGCAAGAACCCCGCGAGCGTCGTGCCCTCATGCAGCAGGTAACAACGCGCGCGATGTTGCGCGAAGAGCCGCCGCAGCCATGCGCGCTCCGCCGCTTCATCAAGGTAATGGCCGTGGTAGCTGCCGCTCGTAAACGCTTCGAGATACAGCGCCATGAAACGCGTCTCCCAGGCAGCGAAGCCGGTGGCATCACACACCGTCAGTGTCAGATCTGTCGCGCGCATCATCAGCCTCGCGGCACCAGCCGATAGGCCGTGCTCTCTAGTAATGACGAACACAGCGTGCCCATGCGTTGTAGTGGCAAGCCCGCTGGCTCGAAACCATGGTTGCGGTAGAAGTACTGCCCAAGCCCGCGCACCTGGCGCTCTACGATCACCACTGCACGCTCACGCGGCGTGGTCTCGATGATGCGTTCGATGATGGACAGCTTGTCTGCCAGATGGATCGACAGCACTACGATGTCCGCCTCGCCGTAATCGAAGCTGACGCCATCAGCACAAACCTGGCTGATCGCTGCGCGCCGAAACAGCGCCGGGTGTTGCCCGCTTAAAAATGCGATGTACTCGCTGCCGCTCGCCAGCGAAGCTGCGCTGCGCTCTACGCCGGTCACGCGCGCGCCGCTAAAGCTCTGCATGAAAAGCAGCGACAGCGGCATGCCGCCCGAACCCACCATCACCACGTTCGAAGTGGGATTCATCCCGCTCAGGAAAATCTCGCTGCGCGCCAGCAGTTTGTAGATATCGGCGTAATAGCCGCGAATGATCTGCACCAGCGCTTCGTTCTCTTTCTCGCTCTCGTTCTGCCCGCGCAGGATCGCGCTCATCTCGCGCTCGAAGCGGACTTCGTTGAGCGCACACAGCGCCTGGTAGCGCGCCATGTAATCGCGCACTTCAGGGTCTTCCAGATAGCGCGCGGTCTCGCTGGCGTTGAGCACTGGCGAGAGGATGTAGTTGCGCAGCGTCAGCATCTTGCCGAATGACTGTTGCAACCCAACGCTGGCCGGCAACGCCAGCAGCTCATCAAGCCAGGCGTGAATCTGCTGCCGGACAAACGCGATGCGGCTCTCTGAACTCACTCCCGCTGCTGCACCAGGCGCGGCCGCTGCTTCACTCCAGGCATGTATCGGGTGCGTGTAACGGGGCTCATGCGTCTCGGGCAAGGTGGACATTTCTCACTCTCCTGTTGCAGTTAAACCGCTGGGGGAAGCCGCCTGCGGGTTGCGCGGGCTTAACCGGTGCTGGCTGCTTTTTCCGGCATGGCACCCGGATCAGCACAGCCTCAGTTCAGCAACGGCATGCCATTGGCGCGCGCAGCGAGACGCCGCACCAGCCAAGGAAAAATCACCAGGTACAGCAGCGCCCGCGCCGCGCTGATGCTGGCCATCGTGGCAAACACCTCAGCCACTGGCCGCCTTGCCTGCACCAGCGCCGACACCGCGCCGAGGTTCACTACCCAGCTGAAAAACAGCCCGAGCCACAACGCCCATGCGGGCCGCTCCAGCAACTGGCAGCAGCCAGTCACCAGATTGCTCAGCAAATAGCTGGCGATAAAAATCGGGGCGTAATTCAGCCACGCCAAGGCAATGGCGCTCGCAGCAGGATCCGAGACGAGAAACGGCAGCACCCAGCCGCGCAAACCGAAGTACCCCGCACTAATCAGGATGACGAATATCGTCCCTAGCACCAGCACCGAGCGCGCACAGGTGTGCAGATCCAGGCCTTGGCGTAGCCGGTGACCGAGCCGGATCATGAACACCATGCTCAAGCCCTTCACCAGAATGAAACCGACCACCAGCAATTCGAACCCCACGCCATAGCCGCCGATCACCTGCACGCCATAGGTGGCGATGGCGGCGTAGACCATCACGCTAGCGCAGAACGTCAGCGCTTCGAGCAATGCGGATGGCACGAATAGCCGCAACAGCCGCTGTTGTAACGGCCAGACCGGACGCAGGCGCGGCCAGCACACCTGCTCGCGCCTCAGACGCTTGCGCAAGCTGACGCTGCTTAGCAGCAGGTACGTCACGCGCGCGCCCCATGAGGCGGCAGCCAGGCCAAAAATCTGCCAGGCGGGCGCGTGGCCAAACACGCCGAAGATCATCAGCGGGTCCAGCAAGTTGTTGAGCACGCCACAACTCACGCTGATGCGCGCGGGCGTTTTAGCGTCGCCATACACCCGCAGCGCAGCTGAGAGCACGGTGTTCACCAGCGTCAACGCAAAAGTGGCCACCATCACCGTGTAAAACAATCCGGCATGGCGTCCGCTCAGCACACCGCCCGACAAAAAATGCACCAGCGGCACCTGAGCCCAAAGCAGCAACCCCACCACGCCAGCGCCAATGCAGAGCGCGAGCCACAACGCTTGCTGCAACAACACCCCTTGTTGCAGCGGTGCGGCCCGGGCGAAGAGCGCGACGAAGGATTCTTCGAAACTCTTGCTGAGCAAAAACATGAAGCTCATCACGCTGCCATTCATCAGTGCGAGCAACGCAAGATCGGCTGCGCCGAGATGGCGAATCCAGTGGTAATCGAACAGGTTCAGGCAGTAGCTGGCGAGCGTCGACACAAGCATCGGGTACAGCAAACGCCAGACGCCGCGAAATTCGGCCAGCCAGCCGTTGGCAGTTATGGTGGCCACGGGGTCTGGCGCATTCCTGGCTTTGAGTGGCGCAGACACTTCAGATGACGCCATGGGACTCCCGCAAGTCGAGTAGCAACGGGGTTTTCTGCCGGCTGCTGTCATGCAGCGCCGCACGCGAATCGACGCGCACCGTGCCTTGCCCTTTGTCGAGACATTCGCGCACTTCATCCAGCGTGCTCACCGCATGCGTGATCTGCTGCCGCCATGGCGCGAGTTCGGCTTCGTCCAGATCGAGCACCACGCATAGTTGCTCGCCGCCTCCGGCGCTCGTGCTAAGCACGAACTGGCATTCCACCGGCTGGCCCAGCGTGGCCTGAATCCGCGCCGCCAGCACCTCCGTGCTAATCAGATTGCCCGCGTAGTTAAAACGTGTGTCGCTGCGGCCGCCCAACACCAGCCGGGCCCCCGGGCGGCCGCAGCGGCAACGGCTGGCCAGATGCAGCCGCACCCGGTCGCTGCACTGATAGCGCAGCAAGGGCAAAGCCGTGTTGGCCCAGCTCGTCACCAGCAACTGTTGCTCACAGGCTTCGAGAAAAAACCAGTCATCGAACACGTGGTAATGCGCCGCGTCGCATTCGGGCGTGGCATAGCCGATGAAGCCGGTTTCAGTCTGACCGTACAGGCCGAAGATGCGCGCTTGCGGCCAGCATTCATGCACTTGGGCGCGCCGCGCCTGGCTGAATGCTTCGCCGCTGAACACGATTTTCTCGATGTTCAGCACCAGCCCATGCGCGCGCGTTACTTCGAGGCAATGCAGCACGCTGGTCGGCGTGCCGAGCAGCACGTTCGGCTGTGCCAGCGCGAGCCATTCAAGCAGCGCTTGCAGTTGCGCGCCGTAAGTATCAAGGCGGCCGAGCGGGATGATGTTCGCGCCCAGGGCTTCCAGCATCCGGTTGCAGCCATCGAACAACAGCGAGAAACCGCCTGCTGTAAACAGGTTCACCACTGTGTCGCCAGGCGCGAACATCATGCCGCCCAACGTGTCGCACAGCGTGCGTCCGTAGCTAGCCTGGCGGTCTTTGTCCGCGCCCGCGTGCAGCAGCAGCTTGGCCGCGCCGCTGGTGCCTGACGTGGCATGCAGGGTCACGCCGCGTAACGCGCCGCTGCGCATCTGGCGCAGCACGCGCTGCTTTAAATCGACAGCCGTTTCACAGGCGACCTGCTGGCAAAACGTGGCGTAATCCGCCACACCTGACGGCAGCCGCTGCGCGTAACCGGCGTGATAGCGCAGCGCCTGGTTGACTAACGCGGCGTTAAAACGTGTGGTCTGCAACGAGGCGAGTGCTGTGCCTGATGGCTTCGGTCTCATGCCGCTTCCTTGCCTGCGAGATAGGCTCGCAGCCGCGCCAGGCAAACCTTGCCGGTTCGCGTCAGCGGCAGCGCGCTGATGATGTGCACCTGCACCAAGCGCGGATACAGCGGAAATGCCTGGCGATACTCATGAATGATTTGCCGGCGTAATTCGGCATCGTCGATCAGCCCATGCGGTGCCGGAGCGATAAACGCGCTGAGCGCAGACGAACGCGTATCCGCCAGAAAGTAGCTCTGCGCAATCCCGGGCAGCCTATCGAAATGACGGTGCAGCAAACCAGGGTTGATGAACATGCCGTTCGCCTTGAGGGTTTCGTCCTTGCGACCGACCCAATACAGCACGCCATCGTCACCACGCAGCATCAGGTCGCCTGAGTCGATCAGCGGACGCGGCTCAAGCGAGCCATCCGCGCGCAAATAACCCGCCATCGCGTAAGGCGTGCGGTAGTGCATCACGCCGGCCTGCCCCGGCGCGCATGGCTGGCCATAGGGGTCGAGCAGCTCGATGCTGATGCGTGAATCAACCGGCCGCCCCGGCGCGATCACTTCATCGCAACTGAGTTGGGCGAGGCGTGGCAGATCCGCTGGCGTGAACTTGAGCGCGAACAGGCGTGGCCCGGATTCGGTCTGGCCGAAGTTGTTCCAGACCACCGCGCCCAGCGAGAGCAAGCGCCGCATCTGCGTCACATATAAGCGATCCGAAGCATTGAGCACCACCGCATGTTCCAGCGTCGCGCCTGGCGAGCGCTCCACCAGATCGCACAAGCGCTCGATCAAGCTGCGGATCAGCGGCACGTAGCGCACCTTGCGCCCGGTGAGATACGCCAGCACTTCCTGTGGTGTCAGCGAAGCGCGTTCCAGATGCACCGTCGCGCCACTCAGAACGCCGCTCATCACCGTCGAAAAGCCGTACATGTAATGCACCGGAAACAGACACAGCACACGCTCGCCCGGCTGGATCGCCAGATACTCGCCCACGAGGCGCGCGTTGGCCCACAACGGGGCTTCGTCGTACAGCACCAGCTTGGGGGTGCCGGTCGTGCCCGAGGTCATGAACACCAGTTGCGCCTGGCGGGTATCGGCCGTTGTTTCTGGCGACGCCGACAGTGCGGCATCGAGTGGTTTGAGCATATAAGGCGCATCAAGCGCGTCGAGCACATAAGGCTTGTGCGCATCGAGCGGCTCGGCTGAGCGCCTGAGACTGTCCAGCGGACGCAACGCGGGGGCCGTCAAACCAGGCCCCACTGGCAAGCGCAGCACCCCATGCGCGGCCGCATCGCCCGCCGCCAGTGCTTGCCAATTGAACACCAGCACCGGTAACGCTTTGCCCAGCAGTGGCCGAGTCGAGATGAGTGCCACCGCATCCAGCTGGCACGTCAACGCATGGCTCAAGAGCTTCGGATCACACAGCACCACCCGGCAGCGCAGCGCGGAAGCCACCAGCGTGAAGAAAAAATAATCCAGCCCGCCCTGGCCAACCGCAATCAGGCAGCGCCCAGCGGCCAGGTCAGGCGTGAATTCAGCCAGCGCGCTAGTCACCGCCGCGAGACACGCGCGCAGTTCAGCCGCCCCCGCTGACCAGCCGCGATGCACAACACGCCAGTGCGGATCGTTCAACAATGTGTGAGCAAAACGCGTACTCATCAGCGCACCCCCTCCAGCACGACCGAAGCCGCCAGCCCGCCCATGCCGAATGAGTTCTTCAGCACCCGGCCACCGGTGGTGAGCATCGGCGTCATCCGGCGCACGACATTGACGTCGCAATCCGCACCTTGCGCGTCGAGATTGATGGTCGGCGCAATAAAACCTTCCCGTAGCGCAATCGCGGTATTCAGCACTTCCATCGCGCCCGCCGCTGCGATCAGATGCCCGTGCAGCGATTTATTCGCCGTCACCGGCACGGTCGTACCCGCACCAAACACCTCGCGGATAGCCTGAGACTCGTGCCGATCGTTAAGAATCGTCGAGGTGCCGTGGGCATTCACGTAATCAATGTCGCGCGCGTGCCGCCCAGCGTCAGCGAGCGCGCGGCGCATGGCCAGCGTCATTTCGAGCGAGTTTTGATGCGGAATCACGATGTGTTCTGCACCAAGGCTCGCGCCATACCCCGCGATACGCAGCAGCGGCGTCGCACCACGCTGGCGCACTGCCGCTTCGCGCTCAAGCAGCAACAGCACCCCGCCTTCCGCCAACACGAAACCAGAACGGCGCTGGTCAAACGGACGCGAACGCTGCTCAGGCGCGAGCAGCAGATCGGTGGAAATCACATCGAGCGCTTCGAGCCGCGCCAGATTGAGCGGATTGACCCGGCCCGAAATGCCGCCGACGATCACCGCGTCGAGACGTTGCTGGCGCAATGCCTGAAGACCCATGCCGATGGTCTGGAGTGAGGCGGAACAAAGCCCGACATGGGTCGTCGCAAAACCCGCAAAAGGCACCTGGCGGTAAATCTCCGCCAGCACCGCAGTGGGTTCGAGATTGAAGAAATCCGCCATGCGGAAGTGCCGTACCAACTGCTGCATAAATGCTTCGCGCGAGCTTTCGCCCTCCATCCGCCGCACCAGTTCAAGCGCGCTCTGGATATCGGTGCCCGGCACATCCACCCCCACCACGCAGCCCAGACGCTCGTTCGCATATGCCTGCGTCAGATGTGGCGCGTATCGCAACAAGCGTTTGGTGGCGAGCCTGGCGTACAGCACTTCAGCAGGCTCGCGCCGTGCCTGCGGCCAGCGAATCAGCGCGTTGCCTTCTTCCGGCACGCCTGCGTGCTGCGTGATGTGCGTGCTGCAATCGAACTTCTCAATCGCGCGAATCCCTGAGCGGCCATGCCGCAGCGCCTGGTGAATGCTGTGATAGTCACCGCCGAGTGGCGTCACCGCGCCGAACGCGCTAATCACGATGGACTCAGAAGCGGCCCTCACGAGATCGCTCCCGAGAGCTTGCGCAATACGATCGCACCCAGCCCGGTACCGATGCCGACGCCGTTCACCAGCACCGTCGCACCGGTTTCAATCGCGGGATCGGCCAGCGCCAGCACCAGGTCAATCAGGTTGTTCGCCTGACCGGTGTAGCCGGTGTACGGCTTGTACGCATGCACGGTGCAGTTCGGCCAGAACGCATGCAACGCTTCGCGCTCGGCTTGCTCCAGCGCGGCCACGCCGTTGCGGTACAGCACCACATGCTGAATCGGCACGCGCTGGTGCATGGCAACGTGGGCCAGCAAGTTGCGCCATTCGCTGACCCGCACCAGCGTGTCAGGCACGTAACGCGACAGCACGGTAAGCACCTGGGCCAGCGGCGTGCGTCCGGCAGGCGGCGCGCGCTCCAGCATCAACGCGGCAGCGCCATAGGCGGGCAACACGCCATCGGGATGCGAGGCCAGCCGCACCAGGCCCATCTTGTGAAAAGCGCCGAGATTTTCAGGTGTGGTCATGTCACCGACAGCCGCCACCAGCGCGTGTTGCAACGAACCCGACTGAAGCTGCGCATGCGCCACTTCAAGCGCGCACAAACCACTGAGCGACATGCGCCGCAGCGGATAACCTTCGCCGCGCAGGCCGAATACTTTCGACAGGTGATACAGCGTGTTAGTACTCAGCAAACGCAGCATGTCGAGTGGATTCAGATGCTGGCGGATCTCGCCCATTGCTGCGAGGCTTGCCAGCACCTCACCGGCATGGGCTCGTAAATGCGTTTGCAGTGCCGGGACGCGATAGTCCCCACCTTCGATCCCGGTATAGATTTCACAGCTTTCGCGCTCAGCCGCGCTATACGGCACGCGAGCGCTGGCGTAATCGAACGCCTGGGCGGTGGCATCGAGCGCGAGGCGACTGGTGTCGTTTAACAACGCGCGATCTTCACGGGCCACGCGAGCCGCATGGCGGAACGTAGTCTGGCGCGTGAAGTAATCGCCGATAGCGCTGGCCGCTGGCAGCGCGGGCTGTGTCGAAAAATCAATGCCGCGCAACGCTGCGGTATCGGCAAAGGCTCGGGTGACAATCCCCACCCCAGTGATGTATGACATCGCGGCTCCTGTGTGGCTGGTCTGGCCGGCGAGGCAACACGCCGTGCGGGATGGTGGCGCTGCAGCGATGCGGTGCGCTGAAGCCGTGTACGTATCCGGTTCCGCGCCCGTATCAGGCGTGTCCCATCAGGCGTGTTCCAGTTGTTCGATCCGCCGTGCGATGTAGTTCACGCAAAAGTGCGCGTACAGCGCGTTCATATCCGTCAGCAATGCCTTCTGCTCCTTTTGCGCTTCCTCCTCACGCCAGCCCATCACCCGGCACACCTCCTGCCAGCCCTGAGCAGTCCATGCGGCCTCGGCATAGAGCTGCGGGTCCAGCAGCATCCGGTTGAAAGGCCATAGGTTGTCCAGCGTGATGCTGTCGCGCAGGTGCTCTTTCAATTCGAAGCACAGGTCGACGTAATCAATCGAGCTCATGTTCAGGTCGAGAAAAAGCGATGCGTCATCGGCAATCGCAGCGCTATCGTCGAGATACAGAATTTGCGCGACGATGTTTTTGATCTGTTGTTTCAAGATGCCAGCCCCTGTTCAGCCATTGATGTTTTCTCCGTTGCCCAGCGCCAGCACACTGCCCGTCGCGCTCAGTTCGCCGCAGGCAAAAAGCGCGACCACGCGCGCGACGTCTTCTGGTTCCAGCACCTGGCGCAACGGCAGCGAGCGATAAAACGCTGTGCTGTCCCGGCCCGCCAGATAACGCGTCAGCAAATCCGAGCGGACAAAGCCCGGGGCTACGGCATTGACGCGCACGTTAAAGCGCGCCATTTCGAGTGCGAGGGTTTGGGTAAAGCGTTCGATCGCGGCCTTCGAGACGCCGTAAGCGCCGTTGCCGACTTTGGCTTTGACCGCCGCTAGTGACGACAAATTGATGATCTGGCCACGGCGGCGCTGCATCATCGGCTGGGCAAACGCATGGCAAAACGCCATCACCGCGCCGAGATTGAAATGCACCGCTTGCCAGTAACGCTCCAGCTCGCTGCTGACAAACAACTGGTCCTCATTGACCCCAGCGTTGTTCACCAGCACCTCCACCGCGCGCGTCGCCGTCACGTTCTCTGCGAAAGCCCGCACCGCTTGCCAGTCGCCGCCATCCACCTGAAAGCCGCGCACCCGCGCGCCGTGCTGCGCCTCGATCTGCTGCGCCAGCTCAGTGCTGTGCTGATAAGTGAAGAACACATCGAAATCGCGCGCCAGCAGCGCCTCGACAATCGCGCGGCCAATACCGCGGGTTCCGCCTGTCACGATGGCTACTGGGTTCATGACTGGGTTCATGCCGCGTGTGCCTCATTTGACGTGGGCTTTGGCGCAGGCGTGGTGGCATCGTGACGCCACGCGATCACGGCGTTAAGCACACAATCGCTGCCACGCAACCATTCGAGCCGCATCAAGGATTCGCTCGCGCTGCTGCGCTGGGCATGCAGCAACACCGTGAGATGGTCACCAGGGCGCACCGGCGCGAGAAATGCCACGCGTCGCAAGGTGATCGCCGAAGGCGGCAGCGCGCCGCCTTCGGGTGCGCCATGCACGCCATGACTGACGCGCGCCAGATGCTCGAACAGCAACTGCAAACCCAGCGCCAACCCTAACGAACCAGGCAACACCGCGAACTCAGGAAAATGCTGCTCGAACAACGGCGAGTGCTGCGCCACGCTGATCGTGCCCAGCAGGGCCAGCCCAGGCGTAGTTGAAGCCAGCGCGACAGGCGCGGCCTGTGCGGTAGCGGGCATCACGATTGCACCCCCGAGATCAGCACAGAAATAAACACATAGCCATTGGCAAGCGTCTCCCCGGCATCGTTCTGCGCCTGGATGCTCACCCGGTACGCGTTGCCATGGCGCGTCACCTCGCCATGAATGTTGAAGGCGGCAAGCGGGTCCCCTGCGGCCAGCACCGAAATATTGCGCAGTTGCGCGGGCACCATCAGCGCCGGTCTGCCATGCATTTGCCGCGCGGCTTTCACCGCGAACTGATGCAGCGCTTCGAACAGCAGCACGAGCGGTGCGCTGCGGGCATACGCGCTGTAATGGCCCGCTTCAACACGGCCATTGAAGCGGCCTGCATGAGGGTCCGGGCGCGTGACGTCGCAGACATTCAGGAAGTCCGTGCCGGGAGGAAAGGTCAAATCGGTGGGGCGTATCACGCGAGGTCTCCTGAGCGGGATAAACAGACTGTCTGGCGCAACACGCAGTCAGCTTTCCGAAAACGCGGCATTCGTTTTGCAGTAGCGCACCAGCACATTCAGCGCGCGGCCCGCCGACATACCGCCGAGCAGGCCCCATGCCGCGAACGAAAGCGGCGCGAGCCAGGCGCTATTCGCCCACGGCCCCTGGGTGTCGATCTGGTAATGCATGAAAAACTCCACGGCGAAGGTCAGCAACAGCAGCGCCAGCACCACCGGGTCACCCGGCACACGCACCACGCCATTGACCACATCTACCTCCAGCGGCCAGCGGGCGGCGTGAGCCCAGCCCCCCAGCACACCCAGCGCCAGTGCCAGCAGCAGACACGCTGCCTGCGGCCAGCCAGCAGCCGGGAAAAGCTGCGGCAAGCTCAGCGCGCCCAGCACCAGCATCACCAGCGGCAACACAAACAATTGCGCTGGCCGCACCAGGCGCGCATAGCAGCGCTTGATGCCGAGATACACCAGCACGCCAAATAGAACGACCACATAGGGTGGGATATGCGACATCACCGGACTCCTGACTGGTTGGTTGATTAAGCGCCTGCGCGCCAGGGCGCAACGTCGTGGCATGAGGCTCGCTCGGCGGCATGCCGGCAGCCAGCAGCGGGGCTGGCGCGGCTGCGGAATGCGAGCTGCGGCGGGCTACGGCGGGCTACGGCGGGCGGCTGATGCCACGCGGCGAACACGGACCACCGCGCCCGGCAAAAACCGGCCCGCCAGACGCATCCGGCGCCGTTCAAGCGCGCGCTGCACTCCGCGTTTCGCACCGCCATCTGGACGCATTACCTGCGCTCCCTGCGCTCCTTGCATTACCCGAGTTTTACCCGCACGAGCCACGACTGCGCATGGCCTCCGCGTTCAGTGGCAAGCCTCTGAGCGATTTACACAGTGGTCTGGACCTGCGGCGAATTCTAGGTTCCGGCTGCCAAAATTACCGGCTGGTGCGACCAAATGCCTGTAGCGCGGATGAAATGCCCCTTATGCGGATGAACTGAAACGCGCTTGCGGTACGAAATACGTTTTAAGCCGTCCAAAGCCCGTTGCTAGCCGAGCTGGCACGCCGAGATTGAGGCTCATAAAGGCGCGAAAACTGCGCGGCAGAGCGCGGCAGATTCTGGGGGAGATTGCGACGAAACAAGGAAGTCAGTACGGCGCAAAACAGCCGCGTCATTCATCGGCGTGCGCTGCACGTTGTCAGCGCTGACGGCATTTCATCGCATCAGATGCGTTGCATCAGAACGCGTGGCTATAGTTGCCGCAGCTCATTCAATCAGGGTTTTTGTTCATGCTGGCAGCCACGTTACAAGGCGTCACCCGCACCTATGGCAGCGGTCCTGCGGCCGTGCCCGCACTGCGCGAGATCACGCTTGAAATTGCCTGCAACTGCTTCACCGTGCTGAGCGGCCCGTCCGGCAGCGGCAAGACCACCTTGCTCAATTTGCTGGGTTGTCTCGACCAGCCCGATGCAGGTCAAGTCGTGGTCGCTGGGCAAGCGGTGCAGACGTGGTCTGACCGGGCGCTAGCGGATTTTCGCGTGCGTCATCTGGGTTTTATTTTTCAGTCGTTCAACCTGATTGGCGTGTTGAGCGCTTACGAGAACATCGAATATCCGCTGACCCTGCTCGGCTTGCCGCGCCGCACCCGTGAAGCCCGCGTCAACGCCCTGCTCTACGCCACCGGGCTCGAACAGCACGGCGCGCGCCGCCCAGGCGAGCTATCTGGCGGGCAGCGGCAACGTGTTGCCATTGCCCGTGCATTGGTGGCCGAACCCTCGCTAGTGCTGGCCGATGAACCCACCGCCAATCTCGACAGCGCCACCGGCCAGGAAATCCTCGCGCTGATGCGGCGCTTGCAGCGCCAGTACGCGACCACCTTCGTCTTTTCTTCGCATGACCCCCATGTGCTGGCCTGCGCCGACCACGTGCTTTATCTGCGCGACGGCCAGATCGTCGCGGACGGCATGCCACACGCCAGCGTCACCCGTGCGAGCCACGTGACCACCCTTGAGGTTCAATCATGAGCGTGCTGCGGCTGGCACTGAGAAACCTGCGGCGCAACCAGCGGCGCGCGGCCACGACTTTGCTGGCGATGATTGTCGGCGTCGCGGCGCTGCTGCTCTTCGGCGGCTACACGCGCAACATCCGCTACGGGCTGGAAACCAGCTTCGTGCGCAGCGATGGGCAGTTACAGCTACAGCGGCGCGGCTACTTTCTGTATGGCAGCGGCGACCCGCTGGCGTATGGCATCCGCGACTACCCCAAGCTGATTGAGCGCCTGCGCCATGACCCGGTGCTGCAACCGCTGCTCAGCATGGTCACACCAGTGCTGGCAGTGGAAGGCATCGCCGGTAATTTCAGCGCGGGCGTCTCGCGCACCGTGGCGGGCTCCGGCGTGGTGGTGCATGAGCAAAACCGTCTGCGCGAGTGGAACGACTATCGCTTCGCCGAGACAGGCTCCCGGCTTGGCCTGAGCGGTAGCGCCAACGATGCTGTGGTGACCGGCAGCGGTGTAGCGCGAGTGTTGCGGCTCTGCGGCACGGCGCAGTTGCCGCCTTGTGAGGCAGCCGTTTTTGGGGCACAGGCCATGCGCTCGGCTTCGTCCGTGCAATCGCCCGTCGCTGTGGCGCTCGCTGCGGCGCGGACGCAACCTGAGACACAAGCCACGCGTTCAGCCTCATCTGTGCATTCGCCCGTCGCTGTGGCGCTCGCTGCGGCGCAGGCGCAACCTGAGGCACAGGCCACGCGTTCAGCCTCATCTGTGCATTCGCCCGTCGCTGTGGCGCTCGCTGCGGCGCAGGCACAACCTGGCACTGCGGCCACTCTTGCCATTACCGTTGCCGCAGAAACCGCAGCAACCACAGAACCCGCCGATATCGCCCAGCTCGCCGCTGATGCAAGCCCCAGGCCCGCCACCGGGACCATCCAGGGCAGCAGCCCGCCCAGCGCACGCATCCAGTTACTGGTGGCCAACGCATACGGCGCGCCCAACATCGCGGATCTGGACGTGATCCGGACAGAGAAAAAAGCCGTGAAAGAACTCGATGACACCTTCGTGCAAATGCACCTGGCCCGAGCGCAGCAACTGGTGTATGGCGGTGAGCCGCCACAAGTTACGTCCATCGTGGTGCAACTGCATCACACCGCCGACATGGCACTTGCCCGCGCCCGCATCGAAACCCTGGTGGCCAGCGAAGCGCTCGACGTGCTCGACTTCCGCACCCTGCATCCGCAATACGGCCAAGTCACTCAGATGTTTGGCGCGGTGTTCGGTTTTATCGCGTTGCTGATTGCCACCATCGTGTTGTTTACCGTCAGCAACACCATGAATATGGCGGTGCTGGAACGCACGGCTGAAATCGGCACGCTGCGCGCCATCGGCATGCGGCGCACAACGCTGATGCGGATGTTCGTACTCGAAGGGCTGCTGCTAGGTCTGACTGGAGCGGGGCTGGGCGCGCTGGTGGCGTTGCTCGGAGCCACGCTGGTGAACCACACCGGGTTGTACTGGGTGCCGCCCGGGCAGCTTGATCCCGTCGCGCTGCGCATCCGCATCTGGGGCGAGAACGCGATGATCTGGCGCGTTTGCGCAGGCATGGTCGTGGTGGCCGTGCTGTCCTCATGCTGGCCAGCCGCACGGGCTGCCCGGCTGAAGATCGTCACAGCGTTGCACTTCGCCTGAAATCAGGCGAGGCCAATGCCGTCCCGGCCATGCCACACACGAAAAAAACAACGTTACGCACCCTGGAACGCTCTGACAGGTACAGCCCCTTGCAGACCCGTACAGATCGATACAGACAGGTGCAAAAAGAGACCGACATGAACCCTTTCTTTCACGCTGCGATGCGCACGGACGCAGACGCGGGCGCTGCATCGTCCCGCCTGTGCTGCAACTTGGCCCAGCGCGCACGACGCCTGCTCGCTGGGCTGTGCGCCGCGCTCGCGCTAACACGGCCAGATGCGCTCGCACTGGCCGCCACAACGGCCCCAACCGCCCCAGTTGCCGCGCTCTCCGCACAGCAATTGCTAGCCGCCAGCGACGCCTGCCGCAATCCCGCGAAACCGTTCAGCCTCGTCACCACGCTGCTCGAATACCGCCACGGCGTAGCCAGCGCGACGGAAGTGCTCAGCGTGTATTCCAGCGCGGACCCCGCCAGTGGCCGGTTCCGCAGCCTCGTGCGCTTCGACGCACCCGCGCGCGACGCCAACAAGCTGCTGCTGAAAAACGGCAATGACCTGTGGTTCTACGATCCGGCCAGCCAGGCGAGCGTGCGAATCTCGCCACGCCAACGCCTGCTCGGACAAGCCGCCAACGGCGACGTCGTCACCTCGAACCTGGCACAGGATTACGACGCCACCCTCGCGGACGACGAAGACATCACCGATGGCGAGCACCAGCCGCGCCACTGCAACAAGCTCACACTGCTCGCGCGCAGCCCCGAAGTCACCTATCACGCGATTGATCTATGGCTTGACGCGCTCAGCCATCAACCGGTCAAGGCGCGCTTTTATGCAGCCAGCGGCAGCCTGCTGAAAACGGCTTACTACCGCCATTTCCAGCCAGCGTTAGGCAGCCAGCGCGCCAGCGAAACGGTCATCATCGACGGCCTTGATCCATCCTGGGTCACCGTGATGCGCTACTCCCGCTACGCCTGGCGCGCCATCCCCGACGAATGGTTTCAGCGCGCATGGCTGCCGCATTTTCAGCCGGATTAAACCAACGCTTGTTGTTGTCGCTTGTTGTTGTCGCTTATCAGCGTGCTGTGCTGTGCCGCATTGCACCGCGCTAGTTCAGCGCAGCGCTTCGTGGTGGCAATGCAGCGCAGCCCGTCACTTTGCTAACCGGTTAGCCGCCAGCTTCCACTTTCGTCCCGCCACGCTCATTGCTCTTCATGGTTTCGTTCCTGCTCACTGCGCTTGCGTTGCTGCTCAGCCTGGCTTTCACGCCCGCCTGGGCTGAGCAGCCAATGGACGACGATCAGGCCGCGCTGGGCCTGGCCGATCATCTCGCCGAGCCAGTTGCTTCTGCTTCTGCTTCTGCTTCTGCTTCTGCTTCTGCCTCTGCTTCCACCTCAACTGCCAGCAACAACACCATCCCCCCCAGCCCTCGCGCAGCCACATCCGAACCCGCCACCACACACCGCGACTGGCAAGCCGTGCTTGAAACAGCGCTCGCCAGCTACGACGCCGCGAACCAGGCGGGCAAGGTCGCACTGAACGACACGCTGCGCGCCTCGCTCTCGCTCACCTACGACCACGCGCTGGGAGCAGGCTGGCGCATCTATTTCTCAGACCGGCTCGATAGCGGCTGGCGCGCGGGAACCGGCCAGTACAACGCTGTGAACACCTTCAAGCAGGGCTATCTAAGCTGGCAGCCAGCAGCGTTATGGCATTTCGATGCAGGCCGGATCAACGTGCGCGAAGGCGTCGCATCCGGCTTTAATCCAACCGATTTTTTCAAGGTGAATGCGCTGCGCTCGGTGGTCTCGATTGATCCAGCCAGCCTGCGGGAAAACCGCTTGGGCACAGTCATGCTGCGCGGCCAGCGCGTGTGGGACGGCGGCTCGCTCACCGCGTTGATCGCCCCCGAGCTGCCAGCAACCAGCAACCAGGGCGTGTTCAATCCAGATTTCGCCGCCACCAATGCACACACTCGTTATCTGCTGAGCGCCACACAACAGCTCACGCAAGGCTTCGCGCCCGAACTGCTGCTGTATGGCGGCGCAGGGCTTGAGCCGCAACTCGGCGTGAACCTGAGCGCGTTGCTCAACGAATCCAGCGTGGCCTTTGCTGAATATGCGTTTGGCCGCGCCCGCGCACTGGCAGTGCTGCCCGGCACCGACCCCACGGCATGCCATGCCTATTCGAAACTGGCCACCGGCCTCACCCATACCTGGGCCGCCGGCCCGACGCTAACGCTTGAGTACGACTACGACGGTGCCGCCGCAAATCGCTCCCTCTGGCAGCAACTCACGCAGATGCCCGCCGTACTCAGCGCATGGCAGCAAGCAAGCAGCGCGGCGCAAGAATTACCGACACGCCAGTCACTGTTTCTCTATGCCAGCTGGAACGATGCCTGGATCAGACATCTCGGCTTGAGTGCAATGGCCCGTTACAGCCTGATCGAACATAGCTATTTCACCTGGCTTGAGACGCGCTACCATTGGCCGCGCTCCGAACTCGCACTGCAATGGCAAGCCAGCTATGGCACGGCACACAGCGTGTATGGCGCGGTGCTGCAAAAGCAGATCGTGCAGGCCCTCTTTCAGTTTTACTTCTAGGCCCATGCAGAAAAAGCCCTCGTTCATTTCCTTGCCAGGCATGACGCGCCGCGACAGCGAACCGCACTTGCTAGCCCGTGTGTTCTTGCTGAACTGCCTGATCGGCCTGTGTTTCTGGATCAGCGGCCGCGAAGCGTCACTGCTTTCGTATCTGGTGATGGCCAATTCGATTGGCTTTAGCGCCTGGCTTTTTAGCGCGCTCTTTGGCCTCTTTACCCGGGTGCGGCTGGCACTGCCGGTGCGCGTGCTGATCGTCGCGCCGCTCAGCGTGGTCAGTGGCATGCAGATCGCCGCCCTGCTCGGTGGCCGTATGCCACCGCTGCTATCGCACCTGAAACTCACACGCTGGGTCTCGCTGGTTCCCACCTTTCTGATTGTCGGCATTGCCTGCGCCTTCGCCTCAGTGTTCGTGCAGTCGCTCAAGGTGCGCGCCGCGCTCGAAAAACAGCGCCGCGAAGCAGCCGAGCTACGCCAGTCCGAAACCGCCGCACGCCTCGCGTTGTTGCAAGCACAAATCGAGCCGCACTTTCTGTTCAACACCCTCGCCAATGTGCGCAGCCTGATCGAGCGCGATCCATCCGCCGCATCAGCCATGCTCGACAACCTGAACCGCTATCTGCGCGCCAGCCTCGGGCGCACGCGCAAGCCGGTGTCATCGCTGGAAGAAGAACTGGAACTGATCGACGCGTTGCTCTCCATTGCCGCGATGCGGCTAGGCAACCGCTTGCGCTACACCATCACGCTGCCACCCGCGTTACGCTTTTTGCCCCTGCCGCCGCTGCTGTTCCAGCCACTGGTAGAAAACGCGCTGATTCACGGCGTTGAGCCCTCCATCGAAGGCGGCGAAATTCACGTCGATGTCGAACGCGAAGCCAACATGTTGCGGCTGCGCGTGGTCGATACCGGCGTAGGTCTGAGCCGCGTCAGCAAACTCTATGGCGGCGTCGGGCTATCCAATGTGCGAGCCCGGCTGGCAACCCTCTATGGCGGCGCGGCCCATCTTTCGATAGAGTCCAACCCGATTCGCGGCGTAACCGCACAACTCCTGATCCCGCTGCAATGACATGCCCACCGCTCTGATCGCTGACGACGAACCCAATCTGGCTATCGAGCTGGCCTCACGCCTCACACAGTTCTGGCCTGAGCTGCAGATCATCGCCATGCCGCGCAACGGCATTGATGCACTCGCTGAACTCAACGCCCAGCAACCCGACTTCGCCTTCCTCGATATCCGCATGCCGGGGCTGGACGGCTTGCAGATCGCGCGCTCGGTGCCGCATATGCAAATCGTGTTCGTCACCGCTTACGACGAATACGCCGCACGCGCATTCGATACCTCCGCGATTGATTACCTGATGAAGCCGCTGACCGATGAGCGTCTGCTGAAATGCATCACACGGCTGCAACGCGGCGGGCGGATGCCGCCGAGCAACCAGGAAGCGGCCATGGCCAGCGCACCACGCGATGACGCCCCGATCCGCTGGCTCGCGGTGGGCTACCGCGATGCCACCCGCCTGGTGGCGATTGATGAAGTGATCTACTTTCAGGCCACCGACAAATACACCGAAGTGGTCACCGCCAGCCATCGCCATGTGATCCGCACACCGCTGAAGGAGTTGCTGCCGCGTCTGGATGCCGGGCAGTTTGTGCAGGTGCATCGCAGCGTGATCGTCGCGCTGGCGGAGATCGACCGGGTGGAACGCGATTTGCTGGGGCGCTCGCGGATTCATCTACGCGCACGCACCGAAACGCTGCCGGTCAGCCGGGGCTATGTGAGTTTGTTCCGCCAGATGTGAGGTGGGGATGGGTGCTGGGTTGAAGTTATGTGGTGGTGATGGCGGGCGTGGGCGTGGCGAAAAGCACGGCAATGGCCGCCGCGCTGGAATGAAACCCGCCGCCCAGGCCTCGATTGCGGCCCGCAACGAGCTGCGTTAAGGTGAGCCCCAGTCCGCTCCGTGTACACCGCGCGTGGTTTGCGTGGTTTGCGTGGTTTGCGTGGTTTGCGTGGTTTGCGTGGTTTGCGTGGTTTGCGTAGTTCACGTAGTTCACGTAGTTCACGTAGTTCACGTAGTTCACGTAGTTCACGTAGTTCACGTAGTTCACGTAGTTCACGTAGTTCACGTAGTTCACGTAGTTCACGTAGTTCACGTAGTTCACGTAGTTCACGTAGTTCACGCAGTCACATGCTCCAGGTCACCCCCATTCCTGACGCCCTGCCCGCCCGTCGCCCGCCAGGCGTTACACCGAGGCAATCATGGCCAACACCGCAGCTCCTGTCTTCCCGCCCCAGCCATTCGCGCTGGATGTGCTGCTAGAGAAATACGCCAAAGGCACCGAACAATCCGCTGAGGATGTCTATCTGCGCGTTGCTCGCGGCGTCGCCCAAGCCGAGCCAGAGGCGCTGCGCGAAGCAGTCGCGGCACGCTTTGCCGACAACCTGCGGCACGGCGCACTAGGCGCAGGCCGCATCATGAGCGCCGCAGGCACCGGCATCGCCGCGACGCTCATCAACTGCTTCGTGCAACCAGTCGGCGACAGCATTCAAGGCCCCGACGCCGAAGGCCTGCCCGGGATCTACGTAGCGCTGCTCGAAGCCGCCGAAACCATGCGGCGCGGCGGCGGCGTCGGCTATAACTTCTCCGCGATCCGCCCCAAAGGGGCACGAGTACACACCACACATTCAGCAGCATCGGGCCCCTGCAGCTACATCGACGTGTTCGACGCCTCATGCCGCACCGTGGAAAGCGCAGGCTCCCGGCGCGGCGCGCAAATGGCCGTGCTCGACTGCGACCACCCCGATCTGCTCGAATTCATCGAGGCCAAGCATGTCAAAGGGCGCTGGAACAACTTCAATATTTCGGTCGCGGTGAGCGACGCCTTCATGCGCGCCGTCGAAACCGATGCGCGCTGGCCGCTGGTACATCGCGCCGCCCCCTCGCCCGCGTTGCGCGCCGCCAATGATGTATATCAGCGCGAAGACGGCCTGTGGGTCTACAGCGAGCCCACCGCCCGCGCACTCTGGGAGCGCATCATGCGCTCGACCTACGACATCGCTGAACCCGGCGTGGTGTTCATCTCGCGCATGAACGAGGACAACAACCTGCGCGCACTCGAAACCATCCGCGCGACCAATCCTTGCGGCGAACAACCCTTACCCGCATATGGCTGCTGCAATCTTGGGCCACTGAACCTGACCCGCTTCGTACTCGCCCCATTCGCCCAGCTACACGGCGGCCAGCCAGAATTCGACTGGGACGCACTGGCGGCACGCACCGCCACCCAAGTGCGGTTTCTCGACGATGTGCTCGACGTCACGCTCTGGCCACTGCCCGCGCAACACGCCGAAGCCCAGGCCAAACGCCGCATCGGCGTGGGATTTACCGGCCTTGGCGACACCCTGGTGATGCTCGGCCTGCGCTACGACGCCACCGAAGGCCGTGACTTTGCCGTACAGATCGCACGCTGCATGCGCGACGCGGCATATCGCGCCTCAGTTGAACTCGCGCAAGAACGCGGCGCGTTTCCGCTCTTCGACGCCGAGCGCTATCTCGAACCCGGCACCTTCGCCTCACGCCTGCCCGAGGACTTACAGCAAGCGATCCGGCGCGATGGCATCCGCCATAGCCACCTGCTGTCGATCGCCCCCACCGGCACCGTCAGCCTGGCGTTTGCCGACAACGCCTCGAACGGCATTGAGCCCGCGTTCTCATGGACCTACACCCGCATGAAAATCATGGCCGACGGCAGCCGCGCATCCTTCGCCGTCGAAGACTACGCCTACCGGCTCTACCGTGAGATGGGCGGCGATCTCGAAGCATTACCCGCGTACTTCGTCAGCGCGTTGCAGATGTCCGCTCACGCTCATCTACAGATGATGGCCGCCGTGCAGCCCTATATCGACACCTCGATCTCAAAGACCGTGAATGTCGCCGCCGACTACCCCTTCGACGCCTTCGAAAGCCTGTACTTCGACGCCTGGAAAAGCGGCCTGAAAGGGCTCGCCACCTACCGCCCCAACGCGACCCTCGGCGCAGTGTTAAGCGTCACACCCAGCGCCACCGCTGACGACGCGCTCAGCGCCACCGAGGTCGATCCACTACGCATCGCCATTGACCACCGGCCGCGCGGCGAACTACCCGCGATCATCGAGAAGGTCGAATACCTGACACAAACCGGGAAAAAATCGCTGTATGTAGCCGTGTCATTCATGGAGGTGAGCGGACACATGAGCGGTGAAGACATGACCATCGCGCGGCCCATCGAATTCTTTATTCCGGTGGGACAACGCGACGAATCGCAGCAATGGATCACCGCGACGATGCGCTCGCTTTCACTCGCGGCGCGCGGCGGATTTGTCGCACGCAACCTGCAGGATTTACGCAAAGTGTCCTGGGACCGCGGCCAGGTACGGCTAGGCGAAGTACGCAGACTAGATGGGCAACGCTCACCGCGCTGGCATGACTCAGAAGTGGCGGCGCTAGCGTATGCGATCCAGCAGATCCTGCACCGCCGAGGGTTTCTCGACGAAGAAGGCAACCAGGTGCCATCACGTTTGCTGGCACACCTGCCACGCGGTGTGCTGAACGACACGGCGCAAAAACCACCGCTTCATGGCGCGGATGCTGATGCTGCCGCAGAGGTGAAAGCGGATGCGGATACTGATGCCAGCGCCTATTCGCTACAAATCATGGCGGGCCAGCCGTGCGGCACCTGCGGCGCACATGCGGTGATCCGCAAGGACGGCTGCGATTTTTGCACCGCCTGCGGCGAAACCGGGGCATGTGGTTAAGGGAGATGATCTGAAATACAGCGAGGCCGTGGCAGTGGTCACGCCCAGTGAAAAACGCTGATGAAGGGCCGGTGAATGAAACGAAGAACGTTTGTCTTGCTTCACCGGCCACATGATCCAATGCCAGAGAATTAATTTTCGCTGTTATCGCCTGACATGCTCAGGCAGGTCATGCCCCCGCCGAGACGTTTCCGCGCCATCCATTCACCGTCATGCCGCCACACCAACCTGGCATGAATTCAGGCGCATGTACGGCCGGTGCACCCACCGCTTCTTCTGCGCTTACACAGGCACCAAACCATGCGGATCCAGCACGAACTTGCGCGGCGCACCGCCATCGAACTGGCGATAACCCTCCGGCGCATCATCCAGCGGCACCACAGTCACGTTCACGATGTCCGCGATCGGCAACCGGTTCCACAAGATCGCCTGCATCAGGTTGCGGTTGTACTTCAGCACCGGCGTCTGACCGGTATGGAACGAATGCGACTTGGCCCAGCCCAGGCCAAAGCGGATGCTCAGGCTGCCCTGACGGGCAGCAGCATCAGCCGCGCCCGGGTCATCGGTCACATACAAACCCGGAATCCCGATCGCACCCGCCACACGCGTGACATCCATCAACGAGTTCAGCACCGTTGCAGGCGCTTCTTCGTGATGACCCTGATGGCCATGACCATGCGCTTCGAAACCCACACAATCCACCGCACAATCCACTTCAGGCTGGCCAAGAATTTGCGCGATCTGCTCACCCAGCGACGCATCGCGCGACAAATCCACCGTTTCGAAACCCACTGAACGCGCATGCGCCAGCCGCGCCTCATTCATATCCCCCACGATGGTGCAAGCCGCACCCAGCAGCCGCGCCGAAGCCGCTGCCGCCATACCGACCGGCCCCGCACCAGCGACATACACCGTGGCACCAGGCCTCACCCCCGCCATTACCGCACCGTGATAACCGGTCGGCAAGATATCGGACAGGCAAGTCAGATCGCGGATCTTCTCCATCGCGCGGTCACGGTCCGGGAATTTCAGCAAGTTGAAATCGGCATACGGCACCAGCACGTATTCCGCCTGACCGCCAATCCATCCCCCATATCGACATAGCCATACGCCCCACCCGCACGCGACGGATTGACATTCAGGCACACGCCGGTGTGCTGCTCCCGGCAGCTACGGCAACGGCCACAAGCGACGTTGAACGGCACCGAGACCAGATCACCCATCTTTAAGGTTTCGACATCACGCCCCACCTCGATCACCTCACCGGTAATCTCATGCCCCAACACCAGCCCGACTTCGGCAGTAGTGCGGCCACGCACCATGTGCTGATCCGAGCCACAGATATTCGTAGCGACCACCCGAAGAATCACCCCATGACCTATCGCACGGCCACGCGGATCGACCATCCGCGGAAAATCAAGTTCGCGTACTTCGACCTTGCCCTGCCCCAGATACACCACGCCACGATTGCTGCTCATCGTCTTGTCTCCCTGCTGGTTTTGAGGCGCGCCGCGCCGTTTTGACATCCACCGCAACGGATGCCACTGCAGTGAGCGTAGCCGCTCGAAGACCTATCGCAGCGTGCTCAATCCGACATGGGTGTGTGTCAAACCGACATGTGGTGGGGGCGTTGGGGAGGGGGACGTCGGGAGGGCTCGTTACAAATCCTGTCAGTGGGTTTGAGCTGCGTTTGAGCTGCGATGTGTTGTCTTGTCTTGCGCATTAGGATGTTCGTTGTGACGGGAGGCGTACTGAGATCGGTTATTAACAAACGTTCCAAGCTGGTTCACTAACTGGCTGGTGATATTGAACTATGGAGTTTTCCAAGTGCGGGTTGCCGTCTTTATGACTGTCTGAAATTCGCCGAGACCCAAAGCTATTTCACGGATGGTCGATAGATCATCACCGCGACCGTAGATCATCTTAGCTTGCTCTCCCGATTCGATTAGAAAAACCAGATGCCCGTCGTCCAACAAACTGCCGACTGAAACTAAATGTTTGAAATCGCTAAATTCGGCATCCGAGTTCGTCGCCGGGAACGCTTGTTCAATAAGCTCTGTATATGCGCTGGATGCGTTTAACTGAAAAATTCTCTCGTCATCAACTGTCTCTTTGATGCAGAACAACGCGGATAACAAATTGAGGTCAACGTTGAGTGTTGCATTCAATGAAAGAATAATTTCCCCACCTATGAAATAGGCGAAACATCCATTTTTAAAGTCATTTGTAGACCATGAGTCAACCGCATCGCACCAAATTGCAAAAGCATCTGGGTTACCAATTAGCATTTATTTCCCCTTAAATTTAAGCTTTCGCCTAACCTCGATTGGAATGGCCGAAGCGTTAATCGGTGCTTTTTTATCGCCCGTGGAGCCGCTCCAGTGGTAGACCCCGTTCCCATCAGAATCAAATCTGTTGATATTGCCATTCGAGTCGATTGCGTATCGCGTTTCTTCACCACCAGGAATCGAAGAATTGAAAAGATCAAGCGAATTTCTCGGCTCCGTGCCTGCACTTGGACGATTTCCGGGCATCCCAAGGGTGTGTTTGGGATTTGATTCAACTCGCAATCCATTGTCAGCAGTTACTGTATCCGGAATCGGTAAGCGATTCTTGTTTCCGCTTGCTGATGTAAAAACAAAATCAACCAACCCCGCAATCGCATCAACTGCGCCACCAACTGGCTTAAAAATCTCCTCAATGAGCTTCGATCCTGCTGGCGTCACCAGCGCTCCAGCCATGATCGTCGGATCAAGCTGCGTCGCCGGATCGGCAATGACGCCATCACCTTTTTGCGCCTGCTCCGGGCGATACCCTGGCAGCTTAAACGGTGGCAGGCCTGAGCCCAATGGAAACACCAGCGGTCCGGGTGGCGGCAGCGCCACCTGATTATTCTCCACCTCAGTCAGTCCAGCACTCACCGTCGTCGCAGCATTTGCTCCGGATACCGTAGCAATTCCAGCTACCAGACTCGTCACAAGATTCTCACGCGCCTGCCGGTCCTGTGCCGACATACCCGTCGTCGATCCCATCAACGAGCCCAGCACCGAACTCACCGATGCCCCCAGCGCTCCCGCTCCACAACCCTGGCGACTGGCCGCCGCGCCTGCGCATCCGACGATGCCATGCAGTGCCGCCCGCGCGCTTTCGCTTTGCATGCCATCCGCGAGCCGTTTTACTTCATTGGCCGCCAGGCCCTGGACGTAGTTCACCGTGGCGTTCACCGCGAACTGGCCCGCGCTGCCCGTCACGTTACCGCCTGCCGCGACGCCCAGTGCGGTGATTACTCGCCGGTAGCTACCGCCAGGTCCCCATTCGGCGTTGACCTGGCTGGCTTTCTGTTGCGCCTGTGCGCGTTGTTCCGCGCTCAGGCTGGGATCATGCGCCGCAGTCGTGGCGGCATCCGCCTCCTTCGCTCGGTTGTTAACAAACGTCCCAATCTGGTTCACGAACTGGCTGGTGATATCGAAGCTCGCTTCGATTTTGTTTCGGTCGAAGATCGGGGCCAGTGCTCCGCTGGTGTTCGAGGTGTCGCGGCTAATGCTGGCCACAGCTTCACCGGCAGTTTGCCCAGTTAGCGTTTGCTGTTTCTCTCCGTCAGTGAGGTTTCCATTAATTTCACATTGGCTATTTTTACCCTCCGAAATTAGTAGCTGAGATGATACGATGCCATCGTTTTTGGATTTTCAACGCTACTTGAATGCCTCTGGAATATTTTCGCATTGGCATTCGCAGTCCCAATTCAATGGCTTTTTTTTCGCCTCAAACCACTTGCACCCCTCCGAAATCCAATGCTTCCTTTTCTTGCTAGCGCTTAATGGAGTGCAATCTTCGTAGCCAAACTCTGTACCACAGCATGGACATATTTCCCATGATGGATTTTCTCCATCATCGCCCCATGGAGGTGTTGCCAATTCATAGCCACAAACTCGGCAGTTATTTCTGTGCATTGAAATAGTCCAGATTGGTTGAATACCCGTGTCGAGTAGGGTTTGGTTTAAACATCGTCTTCGGAGCCCCATCTTTTGTTTTTACAGCAAAAGTATTCGTTGATGGGTCGTAATACAGAGTGTCGCCATTCGAGCGCTTTTTTACAAACGTTCCTTCCGGTGGATTGTTTACGAAATCGCGCGCAGCCTGAACGTATTGCACCGAATTTTGATGTCCTGGGAATTCGTCATTGTGTTTCGTCGAATGATTGTATGCATTTTCAACTGACGTCTTATCCTTTGTGGAGGACCAGAATTTACTTTTCTCTCTATCTTCGCTTTTAACTGCATTCGTAATGTAATCAATTAAACCCTTCGCCTGATCCGGAATGATCGCCGTAATCCAGTCACTCACCGTTTTAGCATCTAGCATCGGATAGATCAGTGGCCGGCCAGCCATGATCGTCGGATCAAGCTGCGTCGCCGGATCGGCAATGACGCCATCACCTTTTTGCGCCTGCTCCGGGCGATACCCTGGCAGCTTAAACGGTGGCAGGCCTGAGCCCAATGGAAACACCAGCGGTCCGGGTGGCGGCAGCGCCACCTGATTATTCTCCACCTCAGTCAGCCACCCATCGCATTGACGACGGTGCTGGGGGCACCGGATTACGTTGTGTGACAGGTGGCTGCCAACAGTCGCTGCTGGTGGCGCGCAGCTCAACAGCGTGCTGACCATCGCTTACTTCGATCGGCTGGGTGTCCCCCCGACTCTCATAACCCTAACTTCCTGAACCCCTCAGTCCAGACCCGCATGCCGGGTGGTGTGGAAGGGGGACAGCCTTATGGCCATCCCCTATGTCGATTTACGTGAATAAGCCCAATTTATATAGCCATACGCAAGTAATTGTTAAAAACACAATGCATACCGCCCCCCAATAAATTGCCTTTTGCAATTTACTCAATTTTTCATACTGTCCTGGCTTAAACGATGGACCAGCCATAGTATATTTTCTCCTACTTTTATTTTGGATTAAATCCGTACCCAACAGGATTAATGGCGGCTCCCGGCGGGAAGCTAAAACCATATTCAATAGCAGTTTGGCCACCATAAGCATAAGAAATTCCGCCACCAGCACCAATTGCAGGAATCATTGGTACTGGCACAAAGTAAGATCCATTGGCTGCTCCTCCGTTTAAGAATGAATTGATCTCTGAGCCAGAGGATCCGCCTACTATTTTTCCGAACGTTATGGAAATACCTGGCTTTATTGAGTAAACAGGAATCGGCTTTCCTAGTGCCCACGCAGTGAATATATCTCCATTGTGAAAACTCACTGTAAATCCGCCAGATGCAATATAAATATTGCCTTGCATCGACACATAATCAGGAGAGAGGGGACCATACAATGTCTTTGACATCTCCGTTTGAGCTTGCAACACCTCTTTAATCTGCTCATCCGTACACGTCCTGTTTCCACATACCCGGCTCACCAAATCAACCTTGAGTGCATTGAGCGGATTACGCTTGCTTTCTACCACCTGATTATTCTCCACCTCAGTCAGTCCAGCACTCACCGTCGTCGCAGCATTTGCTCCGGATACCGTAGCAATTCCAGCCACCAGACTCGTCACAAGATTCTCACGCGCCTGCCGGTCCTGTGCCGACATACCCGTCGTCGATCCCATCAACGAGCCCAGCACCGAACTCACCGATGCCCCCAGCGCTCCCGCTCCACAACCCTGGCGACTGGCCGCCGCGCCCGCGCATCCGACGATGCCATGCAGTGCCGCCCGCGCGCTTTCGCTTTGCATGCCATCCACGAGCCGTTTTACTTCGCTGGCCGCCAGGCCCTGGACGTAGTTCACCGTGGCGTTCACCGCGAACTGGCCCGCGCTGCCCGTCACGTTACCGCCTGCCGCGACGCCCAGCGCGGTGATTACTCGCCGGTAGCTACCGCCAGGTCCCCATTCGGCGTTGATCTGGCTGGCTTTCTGTTGCGCCTGTGCGCGTTGTTCCGCGCTCAGGCTGGGATCATGCGCCGCAGTCGTGGCGGCATCCGCCTCCTTCGCACGGTTGTTAACAAACGTCCCAATCTGGTTCACGAACTGGCTGGTGATATCGAAGCCCGCTTCGATTTTGTTTCTGTCGAAGATCGGGGCCAGTGCTCCGCTGGTGTTCGAGGTGTCGCGGCTGATGCTGGCCACAGCTTCACCGGCAGTTTGCCCAGTTAGCGTTTGCTGTTTCTCTCCGTCAGTGAGGTGAATCACGCCCCCACTAATTGCACTCTTCGAGCTCGCATCGGCCTCGCCAGAAGTCCCCATCACGATGGGCGGAGCCAGCGAAACACCGTCGCTGTCTGGCAGCGTCGTGCCGGGTACGGGGTTCACATTGGTCGCGGTGCCTTGCTGGGTTTTGCCGATATCGCCGCCATTGCCGCCATAGCCGCCACTCAGCCCGACCGACGAGCCGTGGTATTCCGCATGGTTCTGGATATCGGAGTGCGTGAGCGTGGCCGTCGTGAGCGTGTTTTTTGCAGTATCCGCACTGCCCGCGATATACGCCCCCCGGAGATCCGTATTACCCCCAACCTGAATCTGAAACCCGCCTTCGCCTGCCTTGATTCCGCTCTGCTCAGCCACACTCGCGTAGTCACTGTTGAGCCGGTTCTGGCTGAAGTTGCCCGATACGCTCGATGTGCCGTAGCAGATGGGGGGCACGCATACGCTCACCGAGATCCCGCCGCTGGTCTGTTTCGCGTCGTCGTGCCGGGTGTCCTGCACGCTGTGGAGATTGAGGTTGCCGCCGACATCTGCGATAACGCGCTGGCCAGCCGCGCTCGCGCCGCTGAGCGTGGTGTCGCCACCGGAGTGCAGCGTGAGCGTATTGCCCGCGTTGACGTGGGTGGGGGTCCAGCTTGCCGCGCTGCTGTTGCCGTGGCCTTGGGTGCCGGATACCCCGGCCTGGAACGAGATGCCGTTGCTCTGCCCGAGGCCGAGGGTGACGCCGATGCTGCCGCTTGAAGCGCTGTTGTCGTTACGCGTGCGGCTGGTGTTTTGCGCGGCCTGGAGATTAATCGCGCCTTGTGCGTGCAGCAGCGCATCGCGGCGGGCGGTGATCTCGCTGGCGCTTATGTCGAGGTCACTGCCCGAAACGATGCGCACGCCGTGGCCTGCGCTGACGGTGTTGCCTACTGCGGTGTTTAAGGACTCCGAGGTATTGCTGTGACTGTGGCTGGTACCGAGCGAGAGGTTCAGGCCAATGCCGCCTGCCTGGGCGGGGTTGCTTGCGATAGCGTCGTAGGCGTTCTTGCCCGCGAGGCCGGTTGTCGCGGCGGCCAGCGCGGTGAGGCGGGTGTCGTTCCCTGCGCTATTCCGGCTTTGCTGGACGTCATGGCGCATCTGGTTCGCGGTCTGGGCGGCGGCGAGCACGGGGCTGCTGAGGCCTGCGGTAATCCCGGTCTGGCTGAACGTGTGCTGCTGCTTGTGCGTGGTGGTGTTATGCGTGGCGTCGAGCGTCACGCGCTGGCCAGCGAGATTCACGTCCTGGCCGGCATGCAGGGTGCTGCCGGTGAGGTGTAGCTGGTTGCCTGCGATGAGGGTCAGGTTGCCGTTGAGCGAACCGGCCGTGCTGCCGGTGTGCAAAACCTGGGTGTCCTGCTGGGTCTGGGTCGTCTTGCGTGTGCCGATCGAATAGCCCTGGAGCCCGCCATCAAGCTGGTTCAGCGGATTGAGCCCGGAGAGGAAGCCGTATTCGTGTTTGCGGTAGCCGTTCTGTGTGGCGTATGTGTCCTGTGCGGTGGTGAGGTTCACGTTGCCCTGGGCGGCGAGTGTGACGTCGTTAGTGCCTGCGACCTGGCTGCCCTGGAGGGTGAGGTCGTGTCCGGCCCGAAGCGCGACGGCCTCGCCCGAGACGGTGCTGGCTACGCCGAGGCTGGTCTGTGAGGCGTGCTGCTCGCGGGTACTGGAGCCGTTGATGAGGCTGCCGCGTCGTGAGGCGGTGGCGGAGTCGGCGTTGTGCTGTTCGCGGGCTTCGCTGATGTAGACGTCGCCCGTGGCGGCAATAGTTGCTGCGCCGCTGCCTGCTGCCAATGAAGAACCGGTGAGCGTGACGTTGCCTTTGCCGGGGGCGGTGCTCACGGCCGCGAGTGTTGCGTTGCCGCCTGCGCGGATGTTCGTCCCGATGGTCTGTTCGTCGTAGCGGCGGTCGGTTTGCTGACGGGTTTTGTCGTCGGTGGCGATGTTGTTATAGGTCGTGGTGTTCGTGACGTTCGTTGCGCTCAGGTTGCCACCGGCGATGGCGGCCAGGTCGCCACCTGCGTTGAGCGTCGCGCCATTGAGCGCCGTGTCGTTGCCACTCTGTAATGCGAGGCTTCCGCCTGAAGTGAGGGCGCTGGTCTGGTGCATCGTGCTGGAGGCTTCCCAGTGATGGTCGGCATGCTTTCCCAGCGACTGTGATGTGTCCGACTGCACGGTATCCACCGTGATGTCGTGGCCCGCTGTGATCTGCGCGTTGCCGCCTGCAGCGATGCCCGCACCGTGAACCGCAAGGTCATGGCCTGCCATCACCAGCAGGTCCCCCGTCGCAGCCATCGTGCCCTGTGCGCCGGGCAGGCTCTGGTTGACTTGGCTGTGGCCTGCGCTCGAATGGATGCCCACCGTATCCACCAGCGTCGTGTTCACGATGTCATGTCCGGCGAGCACCGCGACGCGGTTGCCCGTGATGCGGCCTGACGCGTTCACCACGTCATGCGTCGCGGAAACCATGGTCGTGCCGGTGTCCATGCTGCTGCTGATTGCTCCACCCCGGTTCAGGATGTTAGTCGCGGCGATAACTGTCTGCGTGCCGCCCTTGATGACGCCAGCGTTCATCGCACTGCCCGTGGCGCGGATCTCCACATCATCGGCGGCGATTAGCGCTCCGGCCGGCTGCAGGTCATTCGCGTGCGTTTGCGCCAGATACACCACCGGTGCGAGCACCGTCTGCGTCGTGCCATCGGGCAGCGTCACCGTCTGGTTCACCAGCCAGACAATATCGCTGGTGAGCGCTGCCATCTGCGCGGCGCTTAACGCAAGGCCGGGTTGCAGGTTGAATGCCTGCGCAACACGCACGCCGCTGTTCATCAGCGCGCGGTATTCGTCCTCGTGGCTGGTGTAGCCCTGGAGATAAACCCGGCCGGTGAGCTGGGTGATCTGGTTGCGTACCTGCCAGGCTTCGTACACGCCATCGCCCAGACGCTTGATGGTTTTAGACGGGTCGAGCCCGAGTGCTCCCAGCATGCAGTCGCTGGAAATGAAGTTTGCGTAGCGCGTAAGGCGGGGGTCAGTAATGACCAGATATGACGCGCTGGGGGCGGAGTTAACGGTGTACAGCCCGCTCGATGGCAGGGTGATCGTCAGTGCGCCGCCAGGTCCGGCGATGGATTGCGGTGCATTCACCGTCTGTGTCTGCCCGGTGGCCAGATCAACCGTCTGCGTACCTGTGCCGCTGATGCCGCCCACGACGCCATTCGCCCCCAGCGTGCCACCGGTCGCGCCGGTGGCTGAACTGGTGGCCGTCACGTTTGTGTTGCTGATATCAGTCGCGCTGATTTTTACAGCGTGGTTGGCGATGATCGTGCCACCCGTACCGCCAATAGCAACAGGCGTGAGCACCACCGATGGCTGTACCACCGGACCACGGTCACGTGCGATGTTCTCGTTCCAGGCGTAGGTCGAAACGATGTCCTGCTTCTGGTGCTGGTACAGCGTCTGGCCGGTGTTGTTGACCAGCGTGCCGCCGTAACTGCCGCTCGCCACCTCGCCAGTCGCGTCAGCACTGCCGATCTGGATTGAACCGCCTGCGGCCATCGCGCTGTGCAGGTTGTTCAGCGTGCCAACGTTGGCGAGCACCATCTTGCCGCCCGCGATGATCTGCGCCTGCTGTGCCTGCGGGCCAGTGACCCTGTCCTGCTGGGTGGTGGTGGTCGTGTCGCGGGCGATTTCTACACGCTGGTAGCCCTTGTGTGCGTCGTTGTGTGACGCGTATTCGGTTCCGGGGTCGTAGTTGATGTGCGGGTCGTAGCCGTCCCAGTAGCTGACGCTGAGCGTGCCGTCAGCGTTGGGGGTGAGCGTGTTGTAGTAGATCGTCAGTGGCTGGCCGTTGCGCTGTACGACCAGTGTGCGGTCTACCGCGTTCGGGCCGCTGGTTCGGTTAAGGACATCAGTGCTACTGAACGTTTCATTCAGCGGATGGCGGTAGCCGTTGTCCCACATCGCCTGGGTGCAGTGGCCCCTGTCGGCGTTGCCGGTGGTGCAGGCGAGGTATTTGTCGCGTTTGGTCTGGTGAGCGGTCGTCACAGCGGTCGTGACGGTTTCGATGCGGGGTGCGGGGCGGGTGTTGGTCAGCGTCTGTGTGGCGATCTCGATCCTGCCCTGGGCTTCGATGGTGGACTGGTCGTTCGTCACCGAGTGCGTGCGATGGATGAGCACGCCGTTTGCATCGCGTGTGCTGTCTGCGGCGAGGTTGATGTCGCCCAGGCTGAAGAGGTTTGCACCGCCGGTGCTGGTGATCCTGCCCGGCGAATACAGGTTCAGTTGCGAAGCAGCAGCCATCACAGCCGCTGTGCCGCTGCTGGTGATGACCTGGCTGGCGTTCAGCGTAATGGTGTTGCCGATGATCGTTGCGGTGTTGAGCAGCGAGGCGCTGTTCGTCGTCACGCTATCGCCTTCGATGCGGCCTGCGTTAGTAATCGTGTTTAGCGCATTGAGCGTCGTGGTCGAGGCGTTCAGGTGCGCGCCTGCCTGGTTGTCGAGGTTCGTGGCGTTCAGCGTGAGCGCGTTTACCGCGCCGAGCGTGCCCTGGTTCGTCAAGCGGCCCGCTGTCGTGAAGGTCAGGTTGTGGTTGGCCTGAATCGGGTTGCTGCTGGTGAGCGTGTAGTCGCCGTTGAGTGTGATGGAACCGTCGTTCCCGGCGATGATCCGGCCGTCGCCAGTGAGCTGGTTTGCCGTGATGGCCAGGTCCTGTTCGCTGCCAATCGCGCCGTTCTGGTTCGTCAGTGTGCCGGTGTGGATGGAGACCGGGCCGCTGTCTGGATGTGCTGCGCTGGCTGATGAAGTTCGCTGATCGTTGCCGATACGGCCTGCGGTGTTGTCGAGCGTGGCGGTGCTGAGCGTGATCGCGCCGTTGCCGTGGATCGAGCCGCCTGCATTGATGAGCCGCGCATGAGGGCCGTTGAGCATGACGCTGTTCGCGCCGGATAGTGTGGCGTTCGTGTTGTCTGCGAGCTGGGTGATGCCCAGTGTGAGGTCATGGCCGGATATGAGCTGGGCACCGCTGGTGTTCAGCAGCGTGTCTGCGTGCACGCTCACGTCACCATTGCCGCCGATGGTGCCTGCGCCAGCAACACCGCCTGCGTTGCTGTTCGTGATGGTGGCCGCGCTGAGCGATGTCGTACCTGATCCGGTGTTGGCAATGCGTCCGTTTGTGTTGTCGAGGGCTGTGGCGGTGAGGGTCAGTGTTGACGACCCACCGCCTGCTTCAATCTGTCCACCGGTGTTGTCGATGGCGTCCTGTGCAGACACGGAGACCGTACCGCTTCCCTGGACCAGGCCTACGCGGTTATCAAGCGTGCTGGCGGACTGCAGCATCGCTGAGCCGCTTGCGGTGATCGTGCCGCCTGCATTGCTGATGCGGTTGCCCGACACCGATACGTTGCCGTTGCCACCGATCAGGCCATTGGCGGTATTCGTTATTGCGCCGCTGGCGGTGACAGTGGTGATGCCGGTGCCGCTGTTCGAGAGGGAGCCGCCATCGTTGGCGAGCGACTGTGCGGTGACCGACAGCGTGCCGTCCGCCTGGATCGTGCCGCCTGTGTTGTTCAGGATGCCTGTGCTTGTTAGTGCCACATTTCGTGCACCGGCATAGCCGCCCGCGCGGTTGTCGAGCGAGCCCGTATCAAGCGTTATGTGATGCTGTGCGGCCAGCTTGCCGCCGCGATTCGATACCGCGTCTGCGTGGATGTCGAGTGCGCCATTCGTTGCCAGCGTGCCGCGGTTGTTTGACAGGGTGCCTGTGGTGACTGACAGCGTGCCGGTGCCAGCACTGCTTAACCTGCCGCCGTCGTTGACCAGCGCCGCAGCATTGAGCGCGAAGTTGTCGCTGTTGCTCTGGAGTGTGCCGGATGTGTTGTCGAGTGTGCCGCTGACATCAAGCGTCGTTGTGCCGGTGCCGGTTTGTGTGAGGTTGCCGCCGTGGTTGATGAGGTTCACCGTATGCAGCGTGAACTGGTCTGCGCTGAGGTTGCCGTGGCGGTTATCGATGGTCGCGGCCGTCAGTGTCGCAAGATGACCGGCCGTGATGGTGTTTGTATTTGTCAGCGTTGAACCAGCGCTCAGCGTGAGATGGCCGTTTGCCGCCAGCGTGCCGCTGCTGAACAGTGTCTGCGCCGCGTGGGCAATCAGCGACTGCACGGCGGTAATCGAACCGGCGTTGGCGATTTGTCCGGCCTGTACGGTCACATTGCCGTTGCCACCGATGGTTCCGCCCGTGCCGCCCGTGCCACTTGCATCACCCGTGCCGTTGTTCAGCAGGCCGCCAATCGCCAGCGTCAGCGCATCCGCCCCCAGCGCGGCAACATGACCACCGGTGTTGTCGAGTGAACCTGCATTGATGGAAAACGCGCCTGCGGCCTGTAACGTGCCGCCCTGGTTCTGCAGGCCATCGGCTGTTGCGATCTCAAGCGTGCTGCCCGAGCGTATCTGGCCATTGCGGTTGCCCAGTGCACCCGCTGTGATGGCCAGCGCACCATCCGGGGACAGCACGCCGTTGTCGTTCATCAGCATCCCGGCTGCGTGCAGGTTTAGCGCGCCACCTGATGTCGTGGTTGCACCTGACAGGTTCAGATCGCCACCGCTGGCGCGCAGGGCCAGCGTGCCATTGGCCGAGGTGCGGCTGTCCGCGAGATTGAGCGCCGCGCCATTCAGCGCAGCATTCCCGCCCGCTGCATTGCGGCCTGTCGCACTGAGTGTGCCGTTACCTAGTATCACCAGGTCACCAGCGTGCGCGAGACTGCCATCGCTGTTTACACCAGCGCCAAGCGTGCCCGTCGATGCCACATTGCCTGCATGGATGACGGTGTTCTGCCGCGCGGCGAGCATGCCGCTATTTGTCAGCGTGCCTGAGGTCTTGACGCTGAGATTCTGTTGCGCGTAAGTCGTACCACTGTGCTCGATGCCTTCGCGTGCAAAGAGACTGAGATGGCCGCTGGCATTAGCCTGTCCGGCAAGAACCAGCTTGCCTTCGGTGGTCAGCGTTAACTCACCCGCCTGCGCCGCGAGCACACCCTGAGTAGACACCCCAACGCCATGCTCATTGCCAACCAGCATGATCCGGTTCGCGTACATCCCGCCTAACTGGCTCACGTCGATCGAAACACCCGGCACCGGGCCATCACCCGCGATCGCCGTGGCACCGAGCGTGTCGTGATCGACGGCATTTGCCCCCGCGATGACGTTCAGGTTTTTAGCGTAGATCGCCGCGTTCGCCTGCACCGCGCGCGTAATCAGATCGACCTGATCGGTCGCCCCAGCGATCAGCCCCGCACCCTCGATGCGGATATGGCCGCGGCTCACGCTAAAACCCGCAAGCGAGCCATCCGGCGCGAAGTTCGGCGTGCCAGTGCTCAGAATCGCGCGTGACGTGTTGATAAAACCACCGCCATTCACGCTAATACCCGAGCCATTCGCAATTACGACTTCGGCACGCGGCCCCGCCACTTCGAGATACCCGTTGATCTGGCTCGCCGCACGGCTGTTAACCTGATTAACAATGACCCGCGCAGACTGGCCCGGCCCGAAGTTAGGATTACCGTTGATCAAACCCGCCTGCTGCGTCTGCACGATCACCGGCGAGTTGTTCAGAATCGCACCGACCGGCGAGTTGTTCAGAATCGCACCGCGCCGGGGCACATCGAACTGGCCATAGGTATTCAGCGACACCCCGGCACCCGAAGGCCGGTTGAGGTTCACCTGGGGCAAACCGTTTTGCGTCTGGACCACCGAAGGCGAATACACCCCACCCGGAACAATCTGCGCGCGCGAGAGCGATGGCAGTGCGAGCGTGAAGGCGAATGCAAGTGCAGCACAGACGCTCGGCCTCAGCGCAAAAAGCACATCGCGTGATTTTTTACCGCGTACGGCGATATTTAGCGTGTCTCTCGCCTGTCCACCCACTACCGTAGCGGTCCCCTCGATAGCCGCCGACATCCCTCTCAGCCGGCAGCTCAGTTGCGTATTCAGTCGCCCACCCAGCCAGCCATCTCCCAACCCGTGTCTCTTCCGGTTCATTTTTCTGCTTCGCATTACGGATTAATTAACCGGCCGTAAATTAGCTGAAATACCGTAAGTGATTTGTTGAAAATAAGTAAATTTTTGCGCCATTCCGGCTGATGGAATCGGCTTCATTGACCATCTTGTTCAATTTTTGGCGAACAGAATGCCGCCCAACGCACCACGATCCCCCATGCGCCGCCCCCCCCCAAGCAACGGCGTGAACACCGGAGTCAGCGGTTCTAGCATCACCGATAACTCACGGATATCCAGCCTGTATCAACAACGTTTAACTCAAATGCGCGCCTTGGCGCAGCTCCTGCAATGCCGTCAAGATCGCGTCGATCTCTTGCAGGCTCTCTGCTGTAACGAACTTCGATGTAGCAGCCAGCGTCTTCGTGAGCTGCGCCAGCAGCAAACTAAAATCCAGATCCGCCGCAACGACTTGCTGGCCCGTTACTGTCAAGTTATTGAGCGCCAGATTTATCTGAAATTTTTGCAGATCAAGCTTGACCGTGTGTACGCTCGGGCCTGTTACCCCCGTCTCGCCCGCTGGCAATTTGTGCTGAAAACGACTGCCAAGTGCCTGAATTATCAGCTCTTCATTTTTACGCTCTTTGTTCAACACTTCATTTTCCGCAATTTTCCTGCTTACTATTTCATCATGTTCTGCAATCGCGTTAAGGTTACTGTTCGCCAACCTGCATTTTTCATCTTCATCCAGAAATTTTTTCTTTATTTTTGGCAATTGATTTTTCCGGTGCTCAGACGCGACTTGATTCACATAAGCCACGTCCTGATTCTCAACAATTTTCTCTGCTTTCTCAGCAATTTTTATTTGGCCATTGACGATTAAATAAAACGCGATGATAGCTTCATTCAGTTGGTGATATTTCTTCGCTTGCTCATCATTGGCAGAAGATATGACATACAGCTCGCTGAAATCCTTAAAACCAAAAGCCTTAAAATTATCTAACACAAGAATCAGAATCGACTCAGCCTTGCTTTTTTCGCACTCTTTTACCACGGCACGCACCAGACTCTGGGTCAGATCAGGATTGTCTTTCAATCTATTTTTCAATTCATTCGGTGGCATATTTTTTAATTCATTAAGTTCTTTCCCCGCAACAATGCGGTTATGCGCACCAGTAACTTTATCAATAACGAAAATTCCTCTACCGCGATTCAATTTTTTATTTTGAATCGCACCATCATTTTTTCCCTCAATCTCATTCTGAAGCGGCTTGATTTTGGCTTGCGTAATTTCTTGTTTATGCCCATCTGTTTTACGCACATCTGTTTTACGCACACCGCCAGAAGTCGATATCTGCTTTTTTATTTCTTCTTCGTGAAGCCCCACCAAAGCAGAAGTGGTGGTAGTAGTAGAAAAATTAATTCCGACAGCCTTATTCATATCAACAACCTTCCACTCAATTAACTTAAAAAATTATGCGCCGGCTGCCAAATCCAGTCTTGTGGCCAAAACACCATAACGCGTTTTATTGCCGCCTGATTAAGTAACTACCCAAGCCTCCAAGGTTCCCCCAAAACAGGATTAATTCAGCCTGGCATCACCTTCCCTCGTCAGTTCCCCCATGACGGCCTCATTCCAGCGCGATGCCGGATTCGTTCTATGGCCGCGAATAATGGCCGCGTCTACTAAGCCTCATCGGGACACTCCCCCAGACACCTCGCCGCGCCGCCATTACATGCACCAACCTCCTGAAGGACCGCTCTCATGTCCGCTTCCCACCCCGCGTTATCCGCTCACCAGGTCAATGCCGCCGCGCGGCTGGAACGCCTGCCGTTTTCCCGTTATCACGGGACGATCTTCATCATCATTGCCATCGCCTTTTTCTTCGATTCGGTTGATCTCGGCACGATGACTTTCCTGCTCGGTTCGATCAAAACCGAATTCGGCTTGTCGAGCACGATGACCGGGCTCGTCGCCAGCGCCAGCTTCGGCGGCATGGTGCTGGGCGCTGCCGTCGCGGGCTTGCTGGCGGATCGTTTCGGCCGCCGCCCAGTGTTTCAGTGGAGCATGGTGCTGTGGGGCGTTGCGTCGTATCTGTGTTCCACCGCGCAATCGGTCGAAGCGTTGCTCGTGTATCGCGTGCTGCTAGGCATTGGCATGGGAATGGAGTTTCCGGTTGCGCAAACCTTGCTGGCCGAATTCGTCCCCACCGCTTCACGCGGCCGCCTCGTCGCGTTGCTGGATGGCTTCTGGCCGCTGGGCTTTATCACTGCTGGCATCGTGGCGTACTTCGTGCTGCCAGCGTTTGGCTGGCGCACGGTGTTCGCGCTGCTGGCCATTCCTGCGGTGTTCGTGCTGCTGGTGCGCCGCATCGTGCCTGAATCGCCACGGTGGCTGGAGCACCGCGGGCGGCTGTCCGAGGCGCAAACCGTGCTGGCGCAGATCGAAACCAAAGTCATGCAGCAAAAGCGCCTAACCTCGCTCCCCTTGCCAGAATTACCCGCCTTACCCACTATGCCCGCGCCCCTCTCGGCCCCTGCGCGCGGCAGTGCATGGCGCGAGATCTGGAGCCCCGCGTATCGCTCGCGCACGATCATGGTTTGGACTTTATGGTTCTTCGCACTACTCGGCTTTTACGGCCTGACCTCCTGGCTCGGCGCGCTACTGCAGCAGGCGGGCTTCGCGGTGACGCAATCGGTGCTGTACACCGTGCTGATCTCGCTCGGCGGCATCCCTGGGTTTTTATGCGCAGCGTGGCTGGTCGAACGCTGGGGCCGCAAGCCAACCTGCATCGCAGCGCTAATGGGTGCAGGCGTAATGGCGTTTGTCTACGGCCAGGCCGCGTTGCACGCAGGCAATGTGACGTTGCTAGTCAGCGCTGGGCTGGTGATGCAGTTCTTTTTGTTCGGCATGTGGGCCACGCTCTACACCTATACGCCCGAGTTATACGGCACGGGCGCGCGCGCCACCGGGTCTGGCTTTGCCTCGGCGATAGGCCGGGCCGGCTCGCTGATCGGGCCGTATGCGGTGGGGGTGATCTTGCCGTTGTCTGGTCAGGGTGGCGTGTTCGCGCTGGGTGCGCTTTCGTTCGCGGTGGCAGCGCTCGCCGTCTGGATCATGGGCATCGAAACCAAAGGGCTGGCGCTGGAATCGCTCGCATCATCCGCACGGCATAACGCCGCTGCGCCATCTCCAGTGGCCGCAGCTGGTCAGCAACACTGAGCCAGGCAGCGCATTGGCGTTACCCGCCACGCATAAGTAGCCGCGCAAATGGCCGCTATACTCCGCGCTCCTGAACTATCTCAAGCGCGCCTTATGTCGACGATTCCCGCCTGCCCTCAATGTGCGATGGAGCACACCTATATCGACGCTGAGCAGTACATCTGCCCCGACTGCGCACACGAATGGCCCATCGTCCAGACCCGCGCGGATGAGGCAGACGACGCAAGCGTCAAAGATGCCAACGGCAACGTGCTGGCCAATGGCGATGCCGTAGTGCTCATCAAAGATCTGAAAGTAAAAGGCTCATCCATCACGCTGAAGATGGGTACCAAAGTGAAAAGCATTCGCCTGGTAGGGGGCGATCATGAGGTGGACTGCAAGATAGACGGTGGCAGTTTTATGCTAAAAGCGTGCTACCTGAAAAAGGTATCCGCATAAATTCACGCGCTCGTCTTGTTTTTTTTCGCTCAAACCACCGCTGCCTCTATGTCTGTTCCTGACGAATTGCTTGCCCATACCCCCACCTCATCTGTTTGCAAAGTTTGCGGCAGCGCCGCTGCGTTATATGGCGTAACGGACTTCAACAAAAGTTGCGGAGAAAACGGCGGCCACTATTTCCCGCTATCGGGCATCCCGGTTTATTACCACCAGTGCGGCCACTGCGGCCTGGTTTTCACCAATGCCTTTGATCGCTGGAGCCCGGCGCAGTATGTGCAGCACATCTATAACGACGATTACGTGCTGGTTGATCCTGATTACGTCGATGCGCGTCCCCGAAGTTACGCTGACTTTGTGCAGCAATTCGTGCGCAAAGCACACAACCCAGCGTTGCTCGACTACGGCGGGGGCAACGGCAAGCTAGCGGCGTTGCTAGCCGAACAGGGTTTCAACGCCCATAGCTGGGATCCGATTGCCGACTCCGGCTGCGCTTTGCCCGCCCTCGCTTCGTTCGATCTCGTCACTGCGTTCGAGGTGATAGAACACACGCCGGAGCCGCTCGCCACCACACGTCAGGCCCTCAGTTTTCTGCAAGACGATGGCGTGATGCTGTTTTCAACCCTGACGATCGACCACCTGCCCCCCACGCGGCGCATTACTGGTACATCGCACCGCGCAATGGCCACATCACGATTCACACCCGCCGCTCGCTTGAAATCATGTTCGGCGCATTCGGTTACCGCCTCCATCACTTCGACAACGTCACGCATCTGGCCTTGAAACAGGCCCCCGCCTGGCTGGATTAGTCACACACCAAACACGACACACAGCAGCCAGGCGCTGGCGGCCCGTTCACGCTTTAACCCGCCAGTTTCACCGGCACGGGCCGTGTCAGCAAATCGACATACAGATCGAAAAAGCGGGCGTTATCGAAGCGCTGTACCACCGTCATCTTTTGCAACCCCGCAGGCGGTGACGTCGCATAACCAGTCGATTTGCCATCGTTCGCGCCGTAGCTTGAATCGACATCCACCCAGCGCTGCGTGGTTTGCGTCGCAAACGTCGGGTCGATCAGGTAGGCCAGCGTCAGCGTGTCCCAGACATTCGTCGCATACCCCGGATTAGTTTCGAAGCCGTTCTTGCCATCAAAGCCATAACCATTCAGTTGCTTGAACAACTGCGTGATGATGGTCTGTTTGGTGGGGTCATGCGCGACGCGCTGATACACCGCCGCGTCCATCTTCACCGTATTGGTCACATCCAGCGGAATCACCACTTGAGGGATCGGCAAGCGCAACACCATGCTCGCGGCTTGCGGATCGAACCACCAGTTGAACTCAGCCGTCGGCGTGGTATTGCCCGGCACATCAATCGCGCCACCCATGTAAATGATCTGCTTGATGAGCGGCACGATCTCGGGATGCTGGCTGGTGGCCAGCGCGATATTGGTCATCGGGCCAATCGCCAGCAGCGAAACCTCACCGGGGTTCTGCTTAACTGTCTCCACGATGAAATCAACCGCGCTCTTGCTTTGCACCTGGGTATGCGTAGCAAAACCATCGGGAGGCGCGACCAGATCGCTCTCCGACTGCGGTTCAGGTTTGCTCCATGCCCCGAGGTAGCCATCGCCACCGGGGTATTCAGCGAGTTCGCGCTGCACGGTGGCGAAGTCATGCGACAACGGATAGTTCGCACCGGCATACACGCCCACTTGCTTGTCGATACCTAAGCGCTCGACGGATTTCAATGCGTCAGCGACGCCTTGCTTGAGCCACTGGTTGCCACTCACAACCGTGATGCCCAGCACCTTCACCTGGCCGGTGGCCTGCAACTGTGCGGCCATCACGCCTAACTGGCCGTCGTCGCTCAAGGTGTTGTAGTCGCTATCGACGATGATCTTGGGTGGGCCAGGATTGTCCGTCACATGCGTGCCATTACAGCCTGCCAGTCCGGTCAGGCAAGCCAGCATGACGCTCCATCGCTTCATTGAATGCTCCATCGTGTTGTGGTTGAGAATGAGGTTGAGAAACGCAAAAAGCAAAGCGCACGCTTTGCTTTTTGTGTTTCATGCGCACGCGGAAAAACGCGTGCTGACAGCGCAATTATGGTTGATCTAAAGCGAATGAAAATTCAGACCCTCCCGGCGTTGCCGGATTTTTTATTTCCTGATATCCATTCGAACAAGCAGAATAATTCTGATAAAAAAATACCGCACCACCGACGAACAGACTAGAGCTACTAGCAATTAAAAAAGCATACTTAAAAGGTATCGGTGTATCCAGATCCCAGAGGGTCGCTCCCAGAAGCGTGAAAATCCCGGTACCCAGCCCGGCTGAAATCGCTGGAGTGTACTTCACGCGATTGCCTAATGAAATACCCAGATGCCATCCAGATTTAGATGCAGATTCAGTCTCGGTCTGTCGCGTGCCCCCTCGCGCATTCACGCCAATCGCACTAATTTCCACCATACAACCCCCACTAATAATTAAATAAATTCCGAATACAGCGAAATTAAACCTCGAGCACAGTCTGCTATCGGTCACGTCTGATTACTCTAATTCGCTGCTAAGTAACCAGACAACGCGCCTTGGTTCCATTTTCACGGTAATTTTTCGAAATTTATCCAATCAGCAACGGCACTGATGCATCCAGCATCATCTGGCAAAGATAATCCGCGAAACTCCGCCGCACGATCAGCTCATAGCAATCGCCCGGCATAGGCACCAGCACGATCGACGCCTTGAAGTAATGGCTCTGCGCGCACTGCCCTGGTGCCAGCACCCGGGGATGCAAATCCAGCGGGCAGCCTCGCGCCAGCACTTCACGCACCCGGCTGCCCGAGAGTTCCAGCACGGTGTAGCCACTCCCGGCATCCACCACCGCAGCAAATTGCCCTGCCAGCGCGGCGCGTAATGCGCTTTCCAGCGTCGCGCGCTGAGGCTGGTGCGAGCGCACCAGCCATTCGTCCGGGCCGAGCCACAACGCGTCATAGGTTGCGCCACGCGTCACGCTGTTGGGCTTGAGGCTCGGACGGCAGCCCGTCACGCTTTCGAGCGCCTGGACAAACGCGGCATCAGCCGCGTCGCCGCGCACCAGCACCAAGTCCACAAACGCGCGCTCACGCAAGCTGAAGCGGCTTGAAGCACTCGCCTGGTGAGCGCTGAGCGCAGCCGCCATACCAACCAGCGGCGAGACCTGTCCCGGCCCGCCGCCATAAGTTCCGGCCAGCGTGCGCACAGCGCCTGGTGTGCCACCCTGAGGCGGATTGCCCGTGTCATTCCACATGCTGCCGTGCTCCTTCAGTGTCATAAAAAACAGGGCTGGTGATCGTCGCGGCAACCTGCCGGCCGCTGGCCAATGGAATCGTCACCTGCTCACCGAGCTTGCCCAGCCCGCCCTGAATCAGAGCCAGTGCAATCGAGCGTTGCAGCACCGGGCTGTAATAACTCGAGCTCACGTGCCCGAGCATCGGCGCGGTACTTCCCGAGAACGGCCTGGCGACGATCTGGCTGCCTTCCGGAATCACCAGCGCAGCATCCTCAGCCAGCAAGCCGACAAACTGCTTGCGCCCTTCCTGCGCGGTATCGCTGCGCGCCAGCGAACGCTTGCCGAGAAAATCCTTGGTTTTAGCCACCAGTCCGCCCATTCCAAGATCATGAGGCGTGACCGACCCATCGGTATCCTGACCAACGATGATGTAGCCCTTCTCCGCGCGCAGCACGTGCATGGCCTCCGTGCCATAGGGGGTGATGCCAAACTCAGCGCCCGCCTGCATCAACCGTTGCCACACCGAACGGCCGAAATTAGCCGGCACGTTGACCTCATAAGCCAGTTCGCCCGAAAAACTAATGCGCATCACGCGCGCGCCAACACCCGCCACCGTGCCTGCGCGATAGCTCATGAACGGAAACGCCGCGTTGCTGAAATCAATCTCGTCACACACCTTTTGCAGCACCTTGCGGCTGTTAGGCCCAACTACAGCGAAGGTCGCCCAGTGATCGGTGACCGACGCCAGCCGCACCTTAAGCCCAGGCCATTCGGTTTGCAGCCAGCGCTCCAGCCAGCTCAACACACGTGCCGCGCCGCCGGTTGTGGTGGTCATCATGTAATGCTGCTCAGCCAGACGCACCGTCACGCCATCGTCAAACACCATGCCGTTCTCATCAAGCATCAAGCCGTAACGGCACTTGCCGACTTCGAGCTTGCTCCACGGATTGGTGTAAGCCCAGTTCAGCAGTTGCGCCGCGTCCGGGCCCTGGATGTCGATCTTGCCGAGCGTCGAAGCATCCAGCATGCCCACGCTTTGGCGCACCGCAAGGCATTCACGGGCCACGGCTGCATGCATCTCCTCCGCGCCGCGCGGGTAATACCAGGGGCGTTTCCAGTTGCCCACATCCTCGAAGAGCGCACCGTGCTCAACGTGCCATTCATGCAGGCAAGTCTTGCGCACAGGTTCGAGCCATTCGCCCAGTTCACGTCCCGCGAAAGTGCCGAAACTCACTGGGGTGTAGTTCGGGCGGAACGTCGTCGTGCCGGTTTCGGGCAAGGTCTTGCCCAGTGCCTGCGCCAGAATCGCCATGCCGTTGATGTTGCCCAGCTTGCCCTGATCGGTGCCAAAACCCATCGCGGTATAACGCTTGACGTGCTCAATGGATTCAAAACCTTCACGCACGGCCAGCAAAATATCGGCGGCACACACATCGTTTTGCCAATCAACAAACTGCTTCGGGCCACGCGCCGCCGCAGCCAGCGTGCCCACCAGCCACAGTGGCACCAACGGCGTGCTGGGGAGGTGCGCGACTCGCGGCGATGCTGGCCGCGCCGCAGTAAATCCCGCTGCGCGGGCCGCTTCAAGCCCAGCATCAAGTGCCAGAGGCAACGCGTGCGCCAGGCTGAATTCACCCGCAGCCGCACCGATGCTGCATTCCGCCTGAGCCGCCTTGCCCGGCACAAAGCACGCTTTCTCGTCATGCCAGTGCGCCGTGCCCCCCGACTGCGCGAACAAATGCAGCGCAGGGCTCCAGCCCCCCGACAGCGCAAGCAGATCACACGGCAGCTCAGCCAGCTTCGCGCCCACGCTAGCGCCCTGGCCTGACGCGCTGGGCAGATACGATGCCACCTCCACCGAGCTGACATGCCGCTTGCCGCGCGCCACGCTCACCACCGCGTTCGGCATCACCCTGACACCTGCACGGCGCGCCATCTCCGGCAGGCTCCCAGCGTTCTGACATTGCCCGCGAGCGTCCAGCACGGTGACCTGAGCACCGCAGGCCTTGAGATTGAGCGCGCATTGGTAGCCGTCATCGTTGTTGGTGAACACCACCGCGTTGCGTCCCGGCAGCACGCCATAGCGATGCACATAGGTCGACACCGCCGAAGCCAGCATCACGCCAGGCAAATCGTTATTGCCAAATACCAGCGGCCGCTCATGCGCACCAGTCGCCAGAATCACGCGCCGCGCCCTGATCTTCCACAACAGTTCGCGCGAGCCCTTGCGCAACGAAACCGGCAAATGCTCAGTCAAACGCTGCGTCACAGTGACCAGGTTGTGGTCCTGATAGCCAAACGCATTGCTACGCGTGAGAAGCGTCACCTCGGGCATACGCCTCAGCTCGGCCGTGATTTTCTCGACCCAGTGCAGCCCCATCAGCCCGTCGATCTCAACCCGGCGCGACAGCAAACTACCGCCCAATTCACGCTGATCGTCCACCAGCATCACCCGCGCGCCCGTCGCCCCAGCCGCATGCGCTGCCATCAATCCAGCCGGGCCGCCGCCCACCACCAGTACATCGCAATGGGCATAGCACTTGTCGTATCGCTCAGCATCAGGCTCCTGCGGCGCACGGCCCAGGCCCGCCGCCGCGCGGATCCGTCTTTCATACTTCGGCCACCATTTGCGCGGCCACATAAAAGTTTTGTAGTAAAAACCAGCCGGCAAAAAACGGGCGAAGTGCTGATTAAGCGCCATCCGGTCACGCTCCAGACTCGGCTCGGCATTCACACTGGTGGCGCTCAGCCCTTGATACAGCTCGACCTCAGTGGCCCGGGCATTGGGCACGGTATAAGCACCACACTCAAGCTGGACAATCGCGTTGGGCTCCTCGACGCCAGCCGTGAAAATGCCCCGTGGCCGGTGGTACTTGAAGCTGCGCGCAACAAAATGCACGCCATTAGCCAGCAACGCCGACGCCAGCGTATCGCCCTGAAACCCATGATAGGTACGGCCATTGAAGGTGAAGCACAGAGGCTGTGCGCGGTTGATCCGCCCACCCGTGCCCAGACGGTTTTTCTGGCTCATGGGGTAGTGCTCCCGGCTTGATTTATGGCTTGAGGTGCGCCCTCACTGCCTGCCTCACGCGTGTCTGCAGCGTGCGGCTGAAATGTTTCGTAGGCCAGAAATTCATACGTCACCGTATCGCGCGTCGCCTTGAACCAGCGGCGGCAACCCTGCGCATGCAGCCATTGTTCACGGTGCACACCACGCGGGTTGTCCCGCATGAACAGGTAATCCCCCCACTCCTTGTCGCTAAGCGCTTCTGGATTCAGCGGACGCATGATGTCGGCCTCGCCGCCACAACTAAACTCAGATTCAGCACGCGGGCCGCACCACGGGCATTCGATCAACAGCATGGGTTTCTCCGTCACAGGCAGGGGTATGGGTAGGGATTGAGGTGAGGGATTGCAGTAAGGAATTGATGCGGCGCGTCAGTGCGCGACAGCGGCAGCGCCGTGTTCGTCGATCAGATGGCCGGTATAAAAGCGCTCCAGCGAGAACGGCGCATTCAGCGGATGAGGCGAGTCCTGCGCGATGGTGTGTGCGAACACCCAACCCGACCCCGGCGTCGCCTTGAAACCACCCGTGCCCCAGCCGCAGTTGAAATACAGCCCTTTCACATCGGTCTTGCTGATGATCGGGCAGGCATCGGGCGAGACATCCACAATGCCGCCCCACTGCCGGTTCATGCGCACCCGTGAGAACGCCGGGAACATCTCGACAATCGCCTGCAACGTCCCTTCGATGATCTGGAAACTGCCACGCTGGCCAAAGCCGGTGTATTGATCGACGCCCGCGCCAATCACCAGATCGCCCTTGTCAGACTGGCTGATGTACGCATGCACCGCGTTGGACATGATGACCGTATTGAGCACCGGCTTGATGGGCTCGGACACCAGCGCCTGCAACGGATGGCTCTCCAGCGGCAAGCGCAGCCCAGCCATATCTGCCAGCGAGGTGGTATTGCCCGCCGCGACCACCGCGACTTTCTTCGCCCGGATCAAGCCCTTCACGGTATCAACGCCAGTCACCGCCCCACCTTCACGGCGAATTCCAGTTACCTGGCAATTCTGAAGAATATCGACGCCATACTGATCTGCACCACGCGCATAGCCCCAGGCTACCGCGTCATGCCGCGCCACCCCGGCGCGCCGCTGCAGCGAAGCACCCAGCACCGGAAAGTGGCTCTTCAGATTGATCTCCGGTTCAAGCGCCTTGATCTGCTCAAGCGTGATGAACTCGGCATCAATCCCATTGAGCCGGTTGGCGTTGACGCGCCGCTCGGTATCGCGCACATCCTGCAGCGTGTGCGCTAGATTCATCACGCCACGCTGGCTGAACATCACGTTGTAGTTCAGGTCTTGCGCCAGCCCTTCCCACAGCTGCAACGCTTTTTCGTAAAGTCCCGCCGATTCATCCCACAGATAGTTCGAACGCACGATGGTGGTATTGCGCGCGGTATTGCCACCACCGATCCACCCCTTCTCCAGCACCGCGACATTGCGCACGCCGTGCTCTTTCGCCAGGTAATACGCCGTAGCGAGCCCATGGCCACCGCCACCGACAATCACCACGTCGTATTCTTTTTTCGGCTCCGGGCTACGCCACTGGCGCGCCCAGTTCTCGTGATACGACAAGCCGTTGCGCAACAAACTGAAGATCGAATAGCGGCTCATCTGTCGGCTCTCTTTCGTTAGCATGCGAGCGCGTTCACGGCAACGCCGTCACGCGAAGGTGTCCAGTCCAGCGCTAACCGGGGTCTCTAGCGACAACGCCAGCGGCGTTATTCGCCCCCTCAGATAAGCATCCTGGTGCCGCCAGTACACCCAGGCAAAAAAAAACCCGATAGAACAAACACGCCATCCGGCTGGGATAGCGTCGCCACCGGCAGCCAACTTGCGCTTCTTCGATGATTGATGACGTAAAAACCCAGGTCAGCGCAGCCACAGTCCGCCACGCTGGGCTGATCCATCCCGCTGCGGCGAGATACACCGATAATGGCGCGACCGCGTAGAGCAGCATGCAGAGCGGCATCGCTCAAACCAGACGGAAGCACCCCAGCTCGACAACGCCCGCGCTCCCCCTCATCTGCTGCACCATGACCACCATCGCCCCCCTCCCCACTCCCACACCGCCACAACGCATCCGCTTCGGCATCGTGCTGCTGCCCAATTTCACGCTGACGGCATTCTCCGGCTTTGTCGACATGCTGCGCTTGTGCGCTGACGAAGGCGATTACAGCAAGCCCGTGCGTTGTTCATGGAGCGTAGTCGGCCACTCGCTAGCACCCGTGCGCGCCAGTTGCGGCATTCAGATTGCACCCTGGGAAAGCTTTGATGCCGCCGCGCCCTTCGACTACCTCGTCGTAGTCGGCGGCCTGCTGCATGCAGGACCACAAGCCAGCGACGACACGCTGCAGTTCATTCGCACCGCCGCAACAAGCGGCACCACACTCGTCGGCATCTGCACCGGCGTGTTTGCGCTCATGCGCGCCGGTGTGCTGGAGGGCCACCGGATCTGCGTTAGCTGGTTTCATTACTGGGATTTTCTGGAGCGCTTCGCGCATGCCGATGCGAACGCATTGATTGCCGACCGGCTGTTTGTGCTTGACCGGCGTCGCATTACCTGCTCAGGCGGACGCGCGACGATTGATGTCGCCGCCGCGATCTTGCTGCGCCACTTCGATCACGCCACCGTGCACAAAGCGCTACGCATCTTGCTGGTTGGAGAAAGGCAAAAAGGCAATGCACCACAACCACATCCACCAGGCCTTGAGCCCGCTACGCATCCGCTGGTGACACGCGCGATCTTGCTGATGGAACAACATGTTGGACGCGCATTGCCGCTGGACGAACTAGCCCGCAAGCTCGATTTATCACCTCGACAACTGGAACGGCTCTTCAAGGCCGCAACCGGCAAAAGCCCACAAACCTTCGCCCGGCAAGTGCGTTTGAGAACCGCCGCATGGCTGCTGACCAGCTCGGAGCGCACCGTCGCGGATATCGCCTCAAGTTGCGGCTTCTCCGATGCCTCGCATCTAGGACGCGAGTTTCGCAAACACTATGGCGTCGCGCCCGTCGCCTACCGCGATCAAGGCACGAGCGCGGCAGGTGCGCTGCTGGATGAAACGTTTCCGGGACGCGTGGAAGTGTTTTAGACGTGACGCTCATGCGTTTGCGTTTGCGTTTGCGTTTGCATGGGCATTCGCACCCCGGCAACGCAGCAGCAAAAGCACCGCATCACGCCCAGCCTCAGGCCTCTTCCGCCCACGTGAGATTTTCGCGTGCCACCAACGCGGTGGAAGCCGCTGGTCCAAACGTGCCCGCGGTATAGCTGCGCGGCCGCTCGCCTGATGCCTGCCAGCTTTCGATAATCGGCTCGACCCAAGCCCACGCCGCTTCGAGTTCATCGCGCCGCATGAAGTGCGTCAGACGACCGCGAATCACATCAATCAGCAAACGCTCATACGCCTCCGCACGCCGCTCGGTGAACGCCTGCTCCAGATCGAGATTCAGATTGACTGGCAACATCCGCATGCCACTGCCCGGCTCCTTCGCCAGCATCTGCAACTGGATCGACTCGGCAGGCTGAAGCTGGATCACCAGACGATTGCCAGCATGAGACGCGCCATTCGGAATGATTGAAAACGGCAGATCGGCGAATTCAATCACGATCTCCGACACCTTTTTTTGCATACGCTTGCCCGTGCGCAAAAAAAACGGCACATGAGCCCAGCGCCAGTTATTGATCTGCGCATGCAGCGCCACGAAGGTTTCCGCACGGCTGCCTGGCGGCACGTTGTCCTCTTCGAGATAGCCCTTGACCGCCTCGCCATTCACCGCGCCCGCCGTGTACTGGCCACGCACCGTATCGCGCGCCACCTCATCAGGCGTCATACGGCGCAGCGAGCGCAGCACTTTGAGTTTTTCGTCACGCACCGCGTCGGGATCCAGCGAAACCGGTGGCTCCATGGCCACGATGCAAAGCAGTTGCAATAAATGGTTTTGCACCATGTCGCGCAGCGCACCGGTCTCGTCATAAAACCCAGCACGACTACCCACCCCCACGGTTTCCGCCACCGTGATCTGCACGCTGCGGATATACGGCGCTTGCCACAGCGGCCCGAAAATCGCATTGCCAAAGCGCAGCACCATCAGGTTCTGCACCGTTTCCTTACCCAGGTAGTGGTCGATCCGGTAGATCTGCGTCTCGGCAAAATGCTGCCCCACCGCCGTGTTGATCGCCTGCGCGGAAGCCAGATCATGGCCAAGCGGCTTTTCCAGCACCACGCGCGCGTGCTCGTCAACGAGGCCACTCGCCGCGAGCTGATCGCAAATAGTAGTGAACAAGTCCGGCGCGGTCGCCAGATAAAACACCCGCAAAGCATTCGGACGCGAAACACGAGCCAGGCTGGCGTAATCATCCGCCGCGCCAGCGTCGATCCGCACGTAATCGAACAAACCAGTGAACGCATCCCAACCGGCTGACGTCAGTGCTTTTTTATCGACGAACGGCTTTGAATGCTCGTTCATGAAACCGAGGTAATCGTCACGGCTCCAGTCACGGCGGCCAGTGGCAATGATGCGGGTAGCGGGTGGCAAATTGCCGTGCAGATGCGCCATGTACAGCGCCGGCAGCAGCTTACGGGCAGACAGATCGCCCCCGCCGCCGAAAATAATCATGTCGAGTGGAAGGTCCGGCGAAGCGGAAGCGGTCGAAGTCTGATTCGGAATCGTCATAGCGCGGCATACCCAGGACTGGCGATGGTTGAGATAAAACGCCTGGGCAAATCGGATACGGCCATGATGCGCTGGCCGATAAGCTTGCCAGCACCCTGCCCCAGACGTTTCGCAAAGTTTTGCAAAACGCTTATGGTGCAGGGTTTTTCAGTGAATTGCACGAAGTGGAACGGGGCTGGGAGGATTTAAACCCCGTTCCATTGCTGCAGCGATTTAAGTTAACCGGCTCAGGATTAATAAACTCAAACTATAACTGCACCGATCTCTGCCATATATTTATATGCTTCACCGGGAGGTGCATTTTTAAGCTGCTCTTTTTCTTCGAAAGTCTTCTGATCGGCCCTAGTCAAAGCGGCAAATTTATACGCCTGAAAACTATCAGTCGGAGAACCTATAACCGGATAACTGATAACCGGATCACTCCCATTTTGGCCTTTGGTAATTTTAATAATTACGTCATAGCGGCTGCACTGGTTATCTGGATCGAGAGCGATCTTTTCTGCCTCTTCATCCATCCGCTCAAGAAAAATCTGTTTTTCCTCACGCGTGTGGTGAACAATAAAAAACGTACCGTGATCAACCACACTGATACTGGCCGTTTTATTATCGCTATTAGCCTTATATAGACCATCCTCCAGTTCAATTGCTGGAAAATCATTAGGTCCAACAAGCCCAGTTATATTTTTCGTCACTAGCGCCAAAGCACCTTGCATAAAAGCAAAGCCTAATGCGAGTGAATTTTTGTTATGCTCCTCCCCGGAGAAGTTAACAAGACTTTGATAATTAAAATTTTCCTTTTCATCAGCCGACAACGTCCGGCCATTGAGAGAAATAGCAATACCGCCTTTCACATCTCTTGATAACTGCTTGTCCAGCTCGCTGAGCCTGTCCGAATTAACATCCAGGCAATTATTTATTGTAACCTTCATCTCGTTATTTTCACCATCAACCAGATCACTGGAAAGATCATGAACCCTGCTCGCTGAAGTATATTTACCATCATGCGATATAAGGCCAAGGTTAGCACCAATAAGCCGACGCTCTTCAGGCGACAACTTTTCAAGCTGCAATGGCGTTCTCCGCAACAATCTGTCTTTATCAGTGGCATCTATTACATTATTTTCTTTAAGAAACTCCACCGTCTGATCCAAAAAATGGAACAAACAATCAGCCTTATGCTTTCCGCTGTAATTTTGATCATTTAAATTAAGCGTAGCCACCAGAATTTCAAACCTGTCACGTAAATAATCACAGAGGTCGATCATATTCCGGCAATTATCTTTGCTCAGAATAATATCGTCATGCCCAGTTAGACTACGCCGCAAAACTTTATTGAAAATGTTTTTATTCAAAGACCCCGAAACTCCAGTATTAAAGTCACTTACCAGATCGATAAACTGAAATAATTGATTTAACACATTGAATTTAGAGGCGTCATTCACCATAAAATTCACATCTCGATAATTACGGTGTGCTTTTAAAATAAATCTCTCGGCATAAATCTGCGATATCGCTTCTTCAAATTCGCCCTCTACGTTACCTGCCGAAATTTTAGAGATAATTAAGTCATACAGCGAAGCTAATTTAGCCTGTGCCGCATCAGCATTTGAAGTTTGAAGCTGCAATGCCTTTTTGCTCAAATCAACCAGTGCCGGTGTCAGTTTAGCCAGATACTGCTGATTGTCTTCAGATACTTTCAAGCTAGACCAAAATTGTTCAAGCTTATTCACTTTCTCAAGCTCATCCGCACAATCTAGAATCTCTGAAATTGGTTTATTATTGCTGTTAATATCTTCAAATTCCTTGATAAAATCGTCAAGATTCGAGCTGAATTTTGTTAAATTAGACTCCATCAATTCAGGCGAAATTTGCGAACGAATTGTAGTGAAAATTGAACTCAATGTTTCCAGATCACCGTCCGGTGCTGAAGTATGACGTTGCCGCGCAGCAATCCCCAGCTCAACCAATGCTGGCGCCAAAGCTTTCCAATGATGCATCAGGCCATCGGAACTGTTTGACTCAACCCAATAATTTTGCACATAATTTTTAAGCACACTCAATCGCTCTGAAAAATCCAGTTTCGAATCCTTAATTTTCGGAATATCTTCCTGCGACTTAACATATACACTAAAGTTAACATTTCCTTCTGGAAACGTTATTTTTCCGCGTGTATCAACACGAATAACTATATCCCAATTGCGATAGCTACTTTGCATATCAACTGGGGTACCAAAATTTTTCGAATAAAATTTATCTTCCACAAAAGAATCGATAATTGTACTTCTTGTGCGCCTAATTTCTACGTAGGATTTGTGATTAACTGCAAAATTCAAGCCATCTTCATCTATTTCACGAAAATAAAAATTATTATTTTCCACATTTTCACCAAAAAGCTTATCAGCAATACCAGCCCTCGTAAAGTATTTCCCTTCGGCAACCTGTGACCCAGGAATTTTTTGTGAAGCCGCAAGCGCCAAGCCCTTTGCCTGCGCTGCATTGTTATTTGTAAACTTTAAAAATAAATCGTATAACTCTTTGCCGTTCAAATTTTCCTGAATTGGCAGACCATTTAAAATCCATGGATCCCGACTATAATCCAGATGCAACTCCTCATAAAACGTTTGCCTATCCAGCTTACCCTGATCCTGCACCAGCTTTTTGAGTTCATCTTGATTAACTGGATATTTAATAATAAAACACTGCAAACTATCTTTATGCCAGACAACTCCCAGATGAGAGCCGATTAATTTTTGCTCAAGCTTTGAGAGAGCGTAAATTTCTTTTGTTTTAACCGATGCACACCTAGCCTGGTTTTTTTTCAATTCACCATTAAAATTATCAATTAAATAAATTATATTTTGACATTTATCCTTGAAATTTTGGGGCATATCCTTGATCTTCAAGGCCGCCTCGAATATAGGCTTCCGTTCAGCCAAATGCGCCAAAAGTTTTTCTGCTACAACAGGATTTTTATTTTCCAGATACTTTCCAAACGCAGCACAAAATTCTTTTCTGTAATTTCCCTCTTTTTTGACCGAACTGCAGCTTCGATGTATTTCCATTACAGATAAAAACGTTTGCGTCAGTTGATCGGCCGTCTTCGCTCCGCCTAGACGGCCAAAAGCTGTTTGTAAAACATCAGCCTCGCCCGCGATTTTAGGCGCACCAATTTTGTTACTTTCAAAATCATCATCTGATTCGTCGATACTAGAAATATCATCAGTGCTGATATCGCTACCGGTATCATCAACGCTATTCTCGCTGTTGAGGCTACTGCTTACGCTATTATTGTGTTCGCCACTCACGCTGCAAGAAACAAGTTGCGGCTCAGAATTTCTCCGCGGCAAATTCTGCAAATTCAGAATATTAAAATCATAATCTTTAATCTCAACTTTGACATTTGCAGAATTCGAGCCCATCGATTCGCGAGCCTCGATATACTGCAGAATCCCCTTCAAATCTTCAAGCCTTTGGGCTGATGCGCTATTTTCCGGTTGCTTTACCTGCGCCGAAAAATCTGAACTAAATTTTTCCAGACTGGAAATATTATTACCAAGACTCTCTTTCAAAGAATTTGTTTTTTCTGGAGTAAAACACAATAAATCAATCTCGCGCTTTATAAGCACGCCAGGATCGGGAACCCCATGGTCCTTTAAAATTTTATTGCATTTTACTAATTCATCGACCAAGCCCTCGCTCGAGGGAAATTTCTGGGCACATTCTTTTTTCATCTCCAGCAAAACATCATACGCCGGCTTTTTTGCCGTTAGCAGAACAAGCTGAGCTGATTTATCTATATCCGCCCTCAATTGCTTATAATCATTCGGCGCCAGCTTGCTTACGCCAAGTAATATCGCTTTTCGTGCGGCCTGATGCAGACGAGCAAGCTCTTGTTTTCCGGATTTAGTTTTTTCCAATTTACTTAAAACATAGAACGCATGGCACATCGAATCCATTTGAACAGCAATTTTTTCGCTTGCTGCCTCACTATTTTTTCCCGCCAAAGATGTTTTTGAATTCTTAATGCAAAGCAATATCACTGCCTGCATCTGCTTTTTTGTCGATTCAATTTTATCTGAATCAGTGTTATATAGCTTTATCAGATCATTCGCCGCATTACGCCATTTTTTAAGCTCACCCGGTTGATCCTTAGCCGGCATCTTGAGCACATTATTTACATATTCTTTTACTTGTGTCGGCCTTGCCCGGCTGCTGCTCTGGCTGGTGCTAGCCACCGACACATTTCTTTTAGAAAAAGGCGTCTCATTAAAATTGAAAATTTTTGCAAACCTAGTTCTGGCATTCCCCAGAAACTCAATCACAGCATTACCCGCTCTTTGCAGATACGACCATGCGGTACTTTGCGGCAAAGATTTTACATCGTCAGCCCGGTTATTTTTGTTATTTATACCGATCGAATTATTTATTGAATAATTGTCAGACATAATACCCTCAAAAAAATAAATTAAATATTTCTGAATGACTACCCTCATCATCCCTGCTTGATTTTCAGAGAAAACGGAGGCTGATATAAATCGCCTTAGCCAGTCTGGCGAACCAGACTTCCACTCTGCAATACTGAATATTGCGCTTGCCAGACAGCTTCAGATAAATCTATGTAATATTTCAATTTTTTGCATTAAACAACCATGCTGTTTACGCATCCCGCTAACTCTATTACTGGATTTTTATTGAATTGACTGGCAAATTAAACTTGTTATGCTCCACGCGATAATTCTCCGGCATCACTTTTATATCAGAGAGAAAATTTAATTCCGACTTTTCCAATGGAAATTTTTTATTACCCTGACTAATACCATCAAACTCTACGTCTTCCTGCTCCAGATCGCCTTCGCTAGATACATCACTTTCACCTAATAATTCACCCGAGTACAAAGACTCGCTAGATCCCAGACTATTGGTTGATGAGTTAGGAGAAAAGCCATTCAGCTGATCGCTAACGGATAACGCAACCACATCACTCGAATGAATAACCAGCTTGTTTACAATTGGCTCGCCGAGCTTTTCATTCGGGCTACCAGAAGCATGCTGCTGAATCAAAAACATCATTGCATCTACAGCGTCTCCGTCACAACGCCTCCCTTCCAGCCAGAAGCGGATTTGTCCTTGTATTCCCTCAAGTACAATCCTGTTTTGGAGTTCACTGTTTTGGAGTCTATTTTTTATTAATAACGGGGTCGATGCTTCCTTTATTTCCTGCAACCCGGTTATTACATTATCTTGCCGCCCCCTCTGATAAGCATCGGAAAATTCCAGCACCGCCTCTTTCAGGTTACGTAACGCAAGTGTCTTGTTTTCTTTTGCACAAAGCACCTCAACCCCTAGCGCTACCATTGGCCGCATCAATAACTCTTCTAGCGCCTCTCCTCCGGCTTTGTCCACCTTGCAGCGTAACGAATCCAACCGTGGCGTCAGTTGCTCGCGTATCGCGGGCTGGAGATTCCTCACATACTCTTGCTCCTCCGGTGTATGAGCGAGCCCTATCATCAACTCCAGCGCCAGATAGACATCCATCGTCATGTAGATCTCCCCATCCACAGACAAAGACAGGCCCTTTGTAACCTTGTCCCAGTCCAGGAAAACGTCAATCACGGCCCCTGCGCACGCCATCGCTTTACCCGGATCCTGATTTCTCCCTGGCAAACCTACCCGGAAAGCCTCGTCGTACATCTCATCCAGCGCCACGACACCGCGCTGGCGAACATCAGCCTTCAATACTGTTACCTGTTCACTCTTCTTCTGCTGACGCGCCTCACGCGCTTGGCGTGCCATGAGGATCACCTCGGGATGCACCGATTCCGTTCTTTCACTTACAGGACTGGAAGAATGAAAAATCTGCTGATACAGATTGCGAATACCCTGAAGCGGGCTCGTCACAAAGTCTTTCACCTGCTGCCACGCTGAACTCTTTTGGGCCCCCGCGCAGGAAACCCGGGCGTTTTGCCCCTGACGTGGCAACTGCCCACTGTAGGCATTCCGTGCCATCGCCATCGTTAGTGCGTTTCCGTACGCCATCGTGGGCCCCATAGTTATAGAGACAGGTGTCTGGACCTTATGTAACAGCCACAGCAAAGATCGTTCCAACGTAAACGATAGATTGACAGTTATTTTTGGATGGCGCAGCCCCTCTGATTCCCGCAATCCCTTGATGGGACTGGCTTTCACGCCGAATTACTCGTGCCGGATAATAAGAAATATTTCGTAACTTTTTTCTGAACGACTGCTACAAGCCTGGCAAAAACACGCTTGAAAGCAAAATGAAATATCCCCCTCGAACTATGGCGCACGAACCACCGGCCCACGAGCCATGGATGCCGGTACTTATTCCGCCCGCGCTGACTGAATCACCATCAGCACATCGCCAGCCTGAATCAGGCACGGCGGATCCTCATAAAACGACAGCACGTTGCCGTCCCGCACCAGCCCTACCACCACCGCACAGGGCACCGCATTACTCCAGCAACCCACCTCATGCGGTTCGGCCAGACGCTCTAGCAGCGTGACCCGGCCGCGCGTCGACAGCAAATCATTGATAAACGGCACGATGTAATCGCTTTCCACCGCATCGGCCAGCAGCAAGCCGCCAATTTTCGTCGACGAAACAATCACATTCGCCCCAGCCTGGCGCAACTGCCGCTGATACGTCTGCTCCTGGATGCGCACCACGATCTTGGTATCTGGCGCAATGCTGCGCACCGTGAGTGTCAGCAAGATTGCCGTGGCATCGTCGGTCACGCTGATAATCACCGCCTTTGCCTTGCGCACCTGCGCTTGCTGCAGCAGATCTTCACGGGCCGGGTCCCCCAGCAGCCCAGCCACGCCCAGGCCGGTAGCCGCTTCAAGCACCGCTTGCTGGGGATCAATCACGATGATCGCGTCAGGCGCGAAACCGCTTTCGAGCAGCTCCCGTACCGCAACCGAACCACTCAGGCCATAACCGCACACCACAATGTGGTCATGCAACTGCTTTTGCAGGCGTTTCATGCGAAATTCCTCGATCACACGTTGAATCACGAACTGATAGGCCGTGCCCAGAAACACAAACCAGATCACGATGCGAATCGGCACAATAAAAAACGCATCAATCAGGCGGGCACGAGCGGTAACGGGCACGATGTCGCCATAGCCAACCGTCGCCACGGTCACCATCGTGAAGTACATCAAGTCGATAATCCCGAGCACCTCACGGTTGGCATCGCGCAATCCGTCACGGTCGAGATACAGCACGCTGAATGCCAGCACGCATAACCCGGCCACTAGATACACGCGATGCAGCAGCGTGCGTTGCGGCGAAGCTGCAGGACGGGTAAACAACGTGCGGGCGCTGGGGGCTTTCCATGGTCCGCGCGGCAGGCGCGAAAAACGGAAGCGGCGAGACTTGGGACGCTTCTGCGGCACGCGATAGCTCCAGATAAAAGAACCGCCGATTCTACGACGGCTGATGCGGCAGCCAACCATGCAAAATTTCGCCTGACTGCGCAAAATCACACTTGATCTGATTTTTTGTAACCGTTTTGCGGTACATTTGCTCTCCTGCGCCCAAGGCATGGCGCGGCACGTTTTGCGCTCACATGCTCCAGCTCCCAGCGCGCCTGGCGCTGTCTCTCCCGCCTCCACCCTGTTATCCCAATCAGCGGAAACCCTCGCAGCATGGTCAACGAAACTCCCTCATCCGATGCCCTCGCGGTCGCCGAGCGCGTGCGCGAGCTGATGAGCCGTCACGGTATCGGCAAGCGCCGCCAAACCACCGAGTTATGCCGCATCCTCGATTTGAGCTTTTCCCAAGGGCACCGCAAGTTGCGCGGCAATAGCCCCTGGACCCTGGCCCAGATCAAGAAAGTCGCGGAAGTATTCGACGAACCCGCCGCCCAGTTATTTGGCGCGCCGTCGCTCGATCCGGGCATCGTCGGCGCGGTTGCCCAGGAGGCGGTGTTTGCCATTGGTGCCATTGAACTGCCCTGCACGGTGTGGGTTGGCGCGGCGCTCGAACCAGGCAGCCGCCCGGAGTTCGTCGCCTTCACGAAGCAAGATCAGTGGCGTGTGGTGCGGCACGATGGCGCGCTTTATCAGAACGCACATGAAGTTCACAAGATCGAGATCTATCCGCGCCGCGCCGAAACCGATCAACCGCTGATCGCCGTGGTGGATGACGATCACGCCTCCGCTGACAACCTGCGTGACTATCTCGAACACAACGGCTTTGCGGCAGCGGCGTTCTATAGCCTCGCGGCATTCGCCGATGCGTTGCAGACGCAAGGGTTCGATGGCGTGGTGATCGACTGGCTGTTTGGGCCACAGACGGCAGCGGAAGCCATCCGCGCCGTGCGCCACTCAGAAAATCCGGACGCGCCGATTTTCGTGTTAACCGGCGAGCTGCTGACAGGCAAAGCCAGCGAATCCGAAATCAGCGAAGTCATTCGCCATTACGACGTGGCCTGTTACGAAAAACCCGCACGCATGGCCATTCTGGTCGCGGATCTGTCGAAACGGCTCAATCACACTCCTGCTGCGCGCCCCTAAGATTCCCCAAAACTCCCTAAACACCTGGACACATGCTGCATCACGTCGCATCACGTCACGTTGCGCGCGGCAGCCATCGCCCGCTCTACGGCAGCACGTAAAACGTCATAGCGCACGGGCTTAAGCAGGCAGTCGAAAAACAGCTCAGCGCTATCGCCCGCCCCGGCTTCCGGCGCATCAGGGGCATAAGCGCTCACAGCAATCACAGGCACCCCGGCTAAACCTCCGCCCCGCGCACGGAACTCCGCCGCGAACGCATAGCCATCCCGCTCCGGCATATGCAAATCGAGCAGCACCAGATCACATCGCTGCGTCTCAAGCCACGCTAGCGCGGCCGTTGCGCTGGCTGCCGCAGCGGCGGTTCCCCCCATATGCAGCACCATTTCGCAAAGCGACTCACGCACGAGCTGGTTGTCATCCACCACCAGCACATGAAGCTGGGTTGGCGTTTGCACCGCGGAAGATGTCTGGGCGGGCGGCGCTGACGGCACAGCAACTGGCGTCACCGGCAGGCTCACGCTGAACGTCGAACCCTCGCCGACACGGCTCTCCACTTCAACCTCGCCACCAAACAGATCGGCCAGCCCGCGCACAATCGCCAGCCCCATGCCCGCCCCCTCAAAGCGCCGCGACGACGACGTATCGAGCTGGGTGAACGCTTTGAAAACCAATGGAATCTGCTGCACCGGCACGCCAGGGCCAGTGTCACTCACTGCAATCGACAGCTCAGCAGCCTGCTGCACCAGCCGCACCTGCACTGAACCAGTCTCGGTGTAGCGGATGGCATTCGTCACCAGATTGCTGACAATCTGCCTAATCCGGTTGGGATCGGACTCCACCAAGCCCGTCGCACCATGCGCTTCACTGGTGAGCACCAGCCCTTTGGCGCGTGCTTCAGGTTCGTGCTCGTCAATGATCGACAGCAATAACGCCCGCGGTTCGAACTGTTCGTAGCGCAATTCGAGCTTGCCCGCGCCAAGACGCGCGTAGTCGGTCAGGTCTTTCATCTGCGCTTCTAGCTGCCGTGCAGCGGTTTCGAGCCGCTGAATCACCTTGCGGTCCGCCGCCGAATGCGGGTTAAAACCCAGCAGCTCCACTGACGACACAATCGCATGCAACGGAGTGCGCAACTCATGGCTAATCATCCCGAGGAACGCATCCTTGGCCAGATTTGTTTCGCGCGCGGCACGGCTAGCCTGATGTTCGGCTTCGAGCGCGGCGTGCTGCTGACGGATCAGCCTGGTACGGCGGCGGCTATTCGCCACGAGGAGCAGCGCAGCAATCGCAGACAGCAGCAACGCCAAACCGAGCCCGCTGATAAACAACAAGCGCCGCTTGGCGACGAAATCGTCATTCAGCGCGGCGCGTTCAGCCACATCAACAAAGCGGCGGCTCCTCGCCATGTCGTCCATCTCACGCCCATGGGCATGCAGCGAGGCAATCATCTCGTCGGCCTGGGTGATGTCTTCGGGCAACGCGGCGAGCGCAGGTGCCAGGCTATCCAGCCGCATACCCAGTTGACGCATATCTTCCTTTTGCCGCTGCACCTGCATCAACCGGCCGACGTGCAGATGAGCCTGACTCGTCATCAAGCGCAGCTTCGCCTGCAGCGCCTCGTAGCGCTGCATGACCTTGACGTAATCAGGCTCAATCCCGCTGCGGTACAGCAGAAGCTGATTTTCAAGGCAGACATAAGCGATCTGAAGTTGCGTGGCGTCCCAGACAAAACCACCATCCCCAGCGGCTAGCTGATCGCTCGTTTCAGGTTCGAGCAGGTTCGCGTAAAGCAGATAACCGATTGCGCCCAATGGTGCGGCAAGCGCGGCGAGCCAGACCATCACCAGCAGCAAACGGCGCAACACCGGACGCCGGTGCCGATGGCCAGGCGTCACGCCAGGCATAGGTGGCGGAGCGCTATTCAGCATGCAGCCCTCCCGCGCGCAAATGCGCAGCAGCGCGGGGTGAGGCCACGACGATCAGTTTCATCGTCGCCCGCGTCGCGCCAACGAACAGCTTGCGCGCCACACGTTCATCGAATTCAGCGAAATCGACTTCGGTCAAAATCACGCACGGCGCCGACTGGCCTTTGAAACGGTAGATGGATTCGAGCAGCACATCGCCTTCCCGGTAACCTGGATTGCCAAATAAATCGTACTTGCCAGTAAAGCTGCGCAGCCGGTGCGGGCCTAGTTGATCGAGCGCGGTCAGTGCCGAACCCTCCCGGCCGCGAAACGACAGCACCGCAATATCCTGTTTGCGAAAACCAAGGCCAAGCGCCTGTGTGATCGCCCGTTTGGTCGCGTCGATCACACTGTCTGGTGCCAGCGCGGCGTCATACACCGACAGCGCAACCGCCGAGCCATCGAACGGGCTGCCTGACGCCAGCTCTGCCGCAAGCGGCTCCGATGCGCCCACCACCTCGCGCACGTAATCAAGGATGTCGCGCGGGCTGCGATAGTTCGTGGTCTCGCGCAACACCACCCAGCCCGGCAAATCAACGCTAGCGCGCATGTACAAGTTTTGCAGCGGATCTTCAAGCCACCACCATGCACCGCCAGGTTTGAGCAACCGCGCCAGCGCCGCCACCCACGGCTGCTGAAAATCCTGGCCCTCATCAACAATCAGGATGTCGAACTGCCAGCGCGAACTAACCGGTGCCAGGGCAAAGGCGGCCTCAAGCTGGGTGAAGATGCCGGACGCATCAAAGTCAGGCTGATGACCGCTATCACGAGCCACCCAGTCGCAGAGCTGGTGATAGTTCGCCACTGTGGCCTGAGCTGGCGCGATGCGTGTGATGTGATCGGCTAGCGGCCGGTTGAAGCAGACGTACAGCGGATGCTGGCCACGTGCAACGGCGTCTTTCATCACCTGCACCGCGAGTTGCGTCTTACCTGAACCAGCGGTGCCCGATACTCGCAAACGAAACGGCGAAAACTCAAGCCGCCGCGCCCACGTCGCCAGCCCGCCCGCGAGGCGCGTCACGAGCGTGCCCGCCTGACCAATCAACGCACTCGCATCAGGCGTGAGCGCCAGCTCATCAGCCAGAAAATGATGGATTTTCGGCGCACAGGCCAGGCGTGCTTCGTCGGCAGGCAGCGCTGCGAGGATTAGCGCTGCGAGTTGCTGCTTGCGAGTGGCATCGACAATCCGCGCCGGATTCACCCCAGCAATAGCAGCATGTTTGATCGTGTGATCTGGGCAATACAGCAACTCTTCGATGCCATACATCCCCGCGCCAAACGCGGCCGTAAAACGCCGATGCAGATTCTCGCTGGTGCGCGCCAGCGCAATCGCCACATTGCGCTCGGTCTGCAAATGCGCTTTGACCAGGCCAGCGGGCGTTTCGCGCAGAAAACCGGTTTTCTGTTCGACCAGCATCACGCGTCCAGCGGGGCTCACAACCATGAAATCAGCCTCGCCAAATACCGAAAAGTTTTGGTCGATTTGATTGAGACGCGTCCAGTGAACCCCGTGGTATACCGTGTAGCCCTCCGGCAGCGCCTCTTCGAGCAGCGCCAGGGTTTCGCGTTCACGCGCGGCCGCGCCGGTAGTGGCAAGGTGCTTCCAGTCGTCAGGGACGATGCGGGCCATTCAGCGCTCTCGGCAAGTTGGGGTCGCTCATTGTACGCAACGCCTGGCGGCGTTTGAGGGCTCGCTTTGACGGGCCTGGACGGGGTGCTGGGGCTGCTGCGGCACCAGCACTCGCACTACCCGCGCGGCCCGCTGCGCCGCACAGCTTCATAACCCGCCAAGATCAAACCTGGCTAAACCCGGTCAAATGCTAAACATCCTGGTTCAACCAATTTTTTGCCTAATTCCGTTGCGCGGCGCTTAACCGCTTTGTTACAAGGACTCACACACCGATGCAAAACCTGTTCAATGACATTCACCCAGAACGCTGGAATTTTCTCTGGGATGCACTCACCTCGTTTTCACTCTCGCTGTGCGCCGCGATTGCCCTGCTCGCATTCGGATGGTGGATCGCCCGGCGTGTCTCAAACTGGCTGCACCGCTTGCTCACACGTCAGTCGAGCGTTGACGCCACCTTGCGCCCCATCATCTCCGACACCTGCTTATGGGGCATCCGCGTCATTGCCATCGTCGGCGCGCTATCGCAACTCGGGATTCAAACCGCCAGCATCGTCGCGGTGCTCGGCGCAGCCGGCCTGGCCATTGGGCTGGCGCTGCAAGGCACGATGCAAAACATCGCCGCCGGCATCATGTTGCTGCTGCTACGCCCGTTCCGGGTGGGCGACTACATCGACAGCGGCACCGGTGTCGTCGCGGGCACCGTGGAAGAAGTCAATCTGTTCACCACACGCCTGACCAAACCTGACGGCATCTGCGAATACGTGCCAAACAGCGCGCTCTGGGGCAACTCGATTCGCAACTACACCCGCAACCCAACCCGCCGCCTTGACCTCGAAGTCGAAATCGCTGTCAGCGACGATGTCGACCGCGCCATGGCCGCACTGCTGGCACTCGTCAGCGCAGATACACGCGTGCTGGCTGACCCCGCCCCACAGATCATGGTGAACCGCTTTGAAGACAGCACAACCGTTCTCAATATCCGGGTATGGACGAACGTCGACCTGTTTTGGGATTTGCGCTGGGACCTTGCCCGCCAGGTCAGACATGCCCTGGCCGAAGCAGAATGTTCGCTGCCATTGCGAACCCGCTTGCATATCGTGCAAAACGCTACGGGCACGAATGCCGCACCAGCGGCTACCTCAACGACCGCTAGCCAGACCGCCATGCCCCCACGGCAGCCGGACACACACTAAAGGTTTGGCCAGAAATCTGGCTGCGGACACAACCAGTGCAATCGGCACAACCAGCGCAACAGCAAAACTGAGCGCCCGCAGCCACGATGGGTATTGCCTGTGTGGCATGTGTGCTGCTCATCGCAGCAACACGGTGAGCGTCAAACTGAGCCGCTCACCGCATCGCAACAAATAACCACTATTCCTCCAGCGGCATCTCAGGCACATACCCCGTGCCCTATCCTCGCGGTTCCAGAAATTCAAACGCCCGCTTCATTTTCTAATCCTCTGCATCGTCATGTCTCTCGTGTCTTCCCGAAGAGCCTTCATCGCCTTGCGTACCCTGCTGCGCAGCCTGGGCCAGGTTGTGCTGCAACCCAATGCGATTACCGGAAGCGGCGTATTGGCGGCATGGGTTCTATACAGCCCACGGCTCGCCTGCGCTGCGTTGCTCGGCGCCGCCATCGCCAATGCCGATGCCATGCTCGCCAAGCAAGCTTCGCGCGACACCCTCCAGGGGCTTCATGGTTTTAACGGCGCACTCGCCGCGCTCGCCGTCTTTACTTTTATCCATGACAACGCGCTCGCCATTTCGCTGGCGCTGCTAGCCTCGCTCGGCACTGCCTGGCTTCTCGGCCCGTGGTCACGCTGGCTGCGACGCTATGGCCTGTGTTTCTATTCAAGCCCCTGTTTACTAGTCACTGCGCTCTGGCTGCCGTTTATCACCATCAGCAATCCGGCTAGCCCCCCACTCCACGCCCCTTCCACCTCGTTACTAAGCCACGCGGCCAACTGGCTATCCGGTCTGGCTCAAAGCGGCTTTGCCACTGGCGCATGGCCCGGGCTGCTAATGCTGGCCGGCATCGCTATAGCATCCCGCCGGCATGCCATCTGGGCCTTGCTCGGCAGCGGCCTGGCCAGTTCGGCCCACCTCCTTCTGGGAGCCACGGACGCGTCATTCAACATGGGCCTGCTCGGTTTCAATGGCGCGCTAACCGGGCTAGCGCTAGCGGACGCCGGAATACTCGCAGCCCTCGGCGGGATCAGCCTTTCAGTCGTGCTGCAACACTTCGCCAACTCTTACGGCTTGCTCGCACTCACGACACCATTTGTGCTGGCGACGTGGAGTATGCAGCGGCTCAAGCTGCACGCTCACAAAAGCCTGCGCGCTGACGCGGCACGCTAATGCCGCACCACACACACCTCCCGCCAACCATGTTCACCGCTCAACTCCCTGTTCCCGCCAGCACCTTTTCCAGCGTTTCAGCGGAAGAAAAACGCACGCGGACTGATCTGGCTGCTGCCTATCGCCTTGTCGCGCTAAACCGATGGGATGACTTGATCTATAGCCATATCTCCGCGTGCATTCCAGACCAGCCGGGCCATTACCTCATCAACCCGTTTGGGCTGGCATTTGACGAAGTCAGCGCCTCGACCCTGGTGAAAATAGACATCCACGGCAAGGTCATCGGCCACAGTGCGTATCCCGCCAACCCAGGCGGCTTCGCGTTGCACGCAGCAGTGCATGCCGCGCGTGACGATGCCGGGTGCGTGATGCATCTGCATAACACCCCAGGCATTGCTGTCTCGCTCCAGGCAGACGGGTTGCTTGCCGCCTCTCAGCACGCACTGCGCTTCTATGGCCAACTTGGGTACCACGACTACGAAGGCGCGGTTTTTTCACCAGACGAAGGTTCGCGCCTCGTCGCCAATCTCGGCAGCCGGCCCGCACTGCTGCTGCGCAATCACGGCACGCTCACCACTGGCCGTACGGTTGCCCAGGCCTACGTGCTGATGGCGACCCTCATCAAGGCATGCGAAATCCAGCTACAGGCACAAGCGGGCGGCACCCCGCTCACACTCCCCAGACACGAGGTCGCGCTGAAAACCGCAGCACAGCTCCGTGACGACGGCACTGAAGGAGAGACCGAATGGCCTGCACTGTTACGCCAGCTAGATCGAATCGACGATTCATATCGAGATTAATTCACGAGTGCCATCACCAACCGCAGCACGTTTAGCCAGGAGAACAGCATGCCAACCTTTCATATCGAACTTTTTGAAGGCCGCACCACCGAGCAAAAACGTGCGTTTGTGCGTGCTATTACCGAGGCCACCTGCCAGTCTCTTGGCGTCGCGGCAAATACGATCGACATCATCCTGAACGAGGTTAAACGTGAAAACTGGGCGACTGGCGGCCGTTTCTGGTCTGACGAGGACAGCCCATGAGCTTCGATAAAAAATAAAACTAACGCGGATGTTTGAGGTGCCGTGGAGCTTTAAATCTGCGTATCGACCGCATCCGCCTCCCTTCTGCAAACTATTTTTACAATTGCGTTTTTGAACAAATGTAAATTCGGGACGGCCATCCACCCAACGCCGGATTAATTTTCAGCACGCACCAATAGAACATATGAAATTCACTGCATACGTAGAAAATACTTACATCAGCACGTGGCAAGTTATCAAAGCCATGCCTGCCGCCATATTGACAATAAGCATCTTGTTTGCGATTTCAGACTTATTTGACGTTGGCCTTGACATGATATCCGCCTCATCAACCGGCAAAGCATATGATCCAGCGAAGAATTTCTATCGAGGAGCAAACTGGGTCAGCCTGATTGCCAATCTCTATTTCGGCGCATTTATCAGCATAAAAGTTTACCGTTTCATCCTGATCGGTGAAGAGCGAAAATCTTTTATGCCAGAAGAAGCAAAAATTCTCCATCGCTATGTGGGCCTTAGCTGGATTTACATGATTATCGCCTTTGTCACTGCATTCTGCATTGCATTACCCGCATTAATTATGTATGGCGGAAATATTTCGGTCACTCAGATAGGAATTCTTGCGCTTATCGGCGCCTTTCTCATTTTTTACTTTTATATCCGGCTGGCGCTGCTCTTCCCTGCAATTTCACTGGGTAGCGGCATAGAATTAAAAACGGCATGGCGCAATAGCTCGGAAAATTTCTGGGACTTTCTGGCCATATTTACCGTGACACTTCTGCCAGTGACCCTTGTCAGCATAATAGTGGCCATGATTATTTACCAGATTACTTCGCCACTGCCAGAATTTACCCAAATGATTGTCATGATTTTATTTAAAGGAATCTATTGCACGTTACTCAGCGTTATTCTGGCGGCTTGCTGCTCATTGCTATACAGAAATTATGCGCGTGGCTTTAAGAATTTAACACCGGCAAACGGTATTTCAAAACAGGAAGCGTGAATTTTTATTCTACGAAGTTTTCAGGCCTTGAAAATTGGGCTCGCTTAACCAGTTTTTGAGGCTTGATAACTGCATTAGAGGCTTATTTTCGATGCGCCTGAAATTTTACTTTAATTGCATTTACTGTTGAAATCAAGCCCTCCCTGTCAGCCACGAAAAAGACATATGACACTTTCTCAATATATAAAAAATATCTACATCAGCACATGGCAAGTTATTAAATGTATGCCTATTTTTTTATTGACGATTAGTGTATTTTTCGCGCTTACAAAATTCTATGAGATTGGTATTGGCATGCAATCTGCCTCATCATCCGGCATTCCATATGAACCACGGAAACTGACAGTAAAAGAAGGATACTGGATTATAAAAATCATCCACATCTATCTCGGCGCAATGATCGGCATCAAAGTTTCCCGCCTCATTTTAATAGGTGAGAAGCGAAACTCTTTTATCCCGGCGGAGAGAAAAATATTACTCCTCTACACAGGCTTAATTCTGATTTACGTAGCGCTAATATTTGCCGCTGCCATTATTATTGCCAAACCCGTCTTTATGGCGTATCGCTATAATCTTTCATCCATTCAAATGTTTATAGTCGCAGCAATTTCAACTAGTGCCGTTTTCTATTTTTATATCCGGCTCGCGCTACTATTTCCTGCCATTTCACTGGGAAGCGGCGTGAAACTAGCGACAGCATGGAAAGCCGGCTCGAAGAATTTTTTGCATTTTCTGTTAATTTTTTCTGTCGCGCTGATAATTTTTTACTTTACCCAGCTATTGATTTTTTCATATATCGAGAAATTCACCTTGAAATTACCCGCTCTTTACATATTGAGCATCGAAACCTTATACAAAGGAATTTCATTAACCATGTTTTTCGTTGTTGCCGCCGCTTGCTCTTCATGGATTTACATCAATCATGTACGCGATTTTAAAAAATTAAAACTCGATTAAAAAAATAAAATAAAACATCGCATCAGATTAATTTTGATAAAATTAACCGAAGATCAAGAGCAGTCGTATCGAGATTAAATTTATCCCGCAAACATTCGACCAGATCATTCACGCTATTGATATTTTTACGTCGAACAGGAAATTGCATCGAACGCTCTGTAAAAATTTTATTTGATAAAGTTAAACGACCACTATGGGAAATACGACAAATAACCAGATTCGAAAGAAAATGTGACATGGGGAATGTGGAGGTATACCAGTTAGCCAGCTCATAATCAATCCACTCAGCAGGACGCAAATCGAAACGATAAATTTTTTTCCATACTCCATTCAGCTCAACTTCCAGCTCCAGGGTCTCTCGCTCTGAAGCCACGAGACGGAACCATTCGAACGAAGTTTGCTGCACCTTACCGGCAACTAACTCGATCGGCGTTGGCAGTGTGACACCACCAAATCCAACATCGCAAATATAAGATTTACCCTCCAAATCCACCCGCAGCAACATATGGGTGCAAGCTGCATTTGAACTCGGCACACCACCCCAAAGCACGCGTGCAATCAACGGCGTAACACAGAAGCCCAATTCCATCAAAACGTTGTAGAACAGCGTATTTTGCTCAAAACAATAGCCACCGCGACGGTGATTAACCAGCTTTTCCACAATAGATGGCAAGTCGATTAGTGCAGGCACACCAATCAGCGAATTAATATTCTCAAATGGAATAGTCTGGGTATGCAGCTCGTGCAATTCACGCAGAACATTCAATGCCGGGCTATACGCCTGACCTCGATAATCAATACGCGAAAAATAACGCTCAAGATTTAACACATCACACCGACTGATTAAATATATTCAGCTGGAGATACTAACCAGCCGAATATCAGTTAAATTTCTATTTAAAAGCCTTTTAGAGCGGCAGTAGCGACAGCAGGAACATTAATGCCGTTATTCGATGCAAACTGAACCGCCTGACTCAATGTTACAACAAGTGATTTTAGCTGGCCAGGTGCAGATTGCGCGATATACGATGCTGCTTGAGCTGTCTGCGGATTCAGGCCAGATTGCAATAACGAAGCGGGATTCATTTGAGTAATGTTTCCGAGACCTGAACTCAAGCCTGCGTATTGACTAACACCTTTACCAAGCGCCGCCAGTCCTTCTGTAAAGGCTTGTTTATTAACTGGTGGTGCCGAAACGCCGCGACTCATGAACGCCTGAGTCAATGCCTGCGATACCGATTGTTGAGTGCCCCCTATTTTCGAAAGCTGATTGACAGATGGCGTTCCATTCAACAGGCCAGCCGCTTGCTGGATTTGCCCGACCGAACTGGATAAACCCATCGCCGAAGCAAGATTCGACTGTCCATTTAAAACCTCTTGATTCGCACCAATATAATTTTGAAGCAAGCCAGACAGTCCACCTGTTTCAGTAGACACCGCCGAATGCCCACCAATTCCAAATTGAGATAGATTTAGCTGAGCATGTGACGCATTAGATATCAGCAAACCCGTACTAACAAATAGCGAGAGGATATATTTATTCATTTAATTCTCCTTTCCAGTGATGAAAAAGCTTCGACCATATATTCAAGATTGCGTTCGCCAAAAACATCTAATAACGCGCTATTAAATATTGAGATCGACTTCTCGCCACCCTCCGCCCGTGTCATACGAGCGCAGAAACAGATCATTGGAAGCGGGGAAAATCAGCGGCAACAACGTGTTAAGTGCAAGTGCTTAACTAACAAATAGACAACAAACATTCTGATTAACGAGACAAGGCCGCATAGTACGTTGAGCTCCCAAACGCCGGCAGAATTCGCAGCAAAGTATCGGACAACACTGATTGCTCCTGCCGAGCAGAAACCGATTTGAACAGAACTTTCCTAGAAGTCCTTTGGTTCTATCGATGGGGTAGAACGATACCAACTTGAGATATGACTAACGAGCGATTAGCTAAAACGACAGAAGGCAATCAAAGCGGCGAAGCCGGGAAGTCAATGCTGCGTGGGTGAGAAGCGGGAGCGGCAGGAAGGGGGAAGTGTAGCCGGGATGGCGGTCAGGCGGGGGGAGAGGGCGCGGGGGGTGAAGCGGAAGGGGGTGTAAAGACACACAAAGACAAACGCCCCGCAAGCGAGTGCGAGCGGGGCGAATGAGGAGATGGAGCCTGACGATTACCTACTTTCACACGGGAATCCGCACTATCATCGGCGTGGAGTCGTTTCACGGTCCTGTTCGGGATGGGAAGGGGTGGTACCGACACGCTATGGTCATCAGGCAAAGCTGTAACCCGGTCTGGCGATACCAGACAGGGGAATCGGGAAGAAGCAGCAAGGTAATGGGGTTGTGAGTGTGGCACGAACACAGACTCAAACCACGTGGCCCGTGAGTAAATACTCATGGAAACACACTGGTTATAGGATCAAGCCTTACGGGCAATTAGTATCAGTTAGCTTAACGCATTACTGCGCTTCCACACCTGACCTATCGACGTCCTGGTCTCGAACGACCCTTCAAGGGGCTTGAAGCCCCGGGGATATCTCATCTCAAGGCGAGTTTCCCGCTTAGATGCTTTCAGCGGTTATCTCTTCCGAACATAGCTACCCGGCGATGCCACTGGCGTGACAACCGGTACACCAGAGGTTCGTCCACTCCGGTCCTCTCGTACTAGGAGCAGGTCCCTTCAAATATCCAGCGCCCACGGCAGATAGGGACCAAACTGTCTCACGACGTTTTAAACCCAGCTCACGTACCTCTTTAAATGGCGAACAGCCATACCCTTGGGACCGGCTACAGCCCCAGGATGAGATGAGCCGACATCGAGGTGCCAAACACCGCCGTCGATATGAACTCTTGGGCGGTATCAGCCTGTTATCCCCAGAGTACCTTTTATCCGTTGAGCGATGGCCCTTCCATACAGAACCACCGGATCACTATGACCTGCTTTCGCACCTGCTCGACTTGTCGGTCTCGCAGTTAAGCACGCTTATGCCATTGCACTATCAGCACGATTTCCGACCGTACCTAGCGTACCTTCGTACTCCTCCGTTACACTTTGGGAGGAGACCGCCCCAGTCAAACTGCCTACCATGCACTGTTCCCGACCCGGATAACGGGCCAGGGTTAGAACCTCAAACAAGCCAGGGTGGTATTTCAAGGATGGCTCCACGCGAACTGGCGTCCACGCTTCAAAGCCTCCCACCTATCCTACACAGACCGGTTCAAAATCCAATGCAAAGCTACAGTAAAGGTTCATGGGGTCTTTCCGTCTAGCCGCGGGGAGATTGCATCATCACAAACATTTCAACTTCGCTGAGTCTCGGGAGGAGACAGTGTGGCCATCGTTACGCCATTCGTGCAGGTCGGAACTTACCCGACAAGGAATTTCGCTACCTTAGGACCGTTATAGTTACGGCCGCCGTTTACCGGGACTTCAATCAAGAGCTTGCACCCCATCATTTAATCTTCCGGCACCGGGCAGGCGTCACACTCTATACGTCCACTTTCGTGTTTGCAGAGTGCTGTGTTTTTATTAAACAGTCGCAGCCACCAGTTTATTGCAACCCCTTCACCCTTCTGGCGCAGGCCAGTCAAGCTACAGGGGCGTACCTTATCCCGAAGTTACGGTACCAATTTGCCGAGTTCCTTCTCCCGAGTTCTCTCAAGCGCCTTAGAATACTCATCTCGCCCACCTGTGTCGGTTTGCGGTACGGTCTTGTTAAACTGAAGCTTAGAGGCTTTTCTTGGAACCACTTCCAGTTGCTTCACGGCCTGAGCCGCTGGCTCCGCACCCTTGAATCCTGTACCCGGATTTGCCTGAGTACCTTCTCCAGTGCAGCGACCGGGACTTCCAACACCCGGACAACTTTCCGCGATCCGTCCCCCCATCGCATTTAACAATGGTGCAGGAATATTAACCTGCTTCCCATCAGCTACGCATTTCTGCCTCGCCTTAGGGGCCGACTCACCCTACGCCGATGAACGTTGCGTAGGAAACCTTGGGCTTACGGCGAGGGGGCTTTTCACCCCCTTTATCGCTACTCATGTCAGCATTCGCACTTCCGATACCTCCAGCGCACTTTTCAATGCACCTTCGCAGGCTTACGGAACGCTCTCCTACCATGCACATTACTGTGCATCCGCAGCTTCGGTATATTGCTTAGCCCCGTTACATCTTCCGCGCAGGACGACTCGATCAGTGAGCTATTACGCTTTCTTTAAAGGATGGCTGCTTCTAAGCCAACCTCCTGACTGTTTTAGCCTTCCCACTTCGTTTCCCACTTAGCAATATTTGGGGACCTTAGCTGGCGGTCTGGGTTGTTTCCCTCTTGACACCGGACGTTAGCACCCGATGTCTGTCTCCCGTGATTGCACTCTTCGGTATTCGGAGTTTGCTATGGCGAAGTAATCCGCAATGGACCCTTCAACCATGACAGTGCTCTACCCCCGAAGGTGATACACGAGGCACTACCTAAATAGTTTTCGGAGAGAACCAGCTATTTCCAGGTTTGTTTAGCCTTTCACCCCTATCCACAGCTCATCCCCTAACTTTTCAACGTTAGTGGGTTCGGACCTCCAGTACGTGTTACCGCACCTTCATCCTGGCCATGGATAGATCACCTGGTTTCGGGTCTACACCCAGCGACTGAACGCCCTGTTCGGACTCGCTTTCGCTACGCCTGCCCTAATCGGTTAAGCTTGCCACTGAATGTAAGTCGCTGACCCATTATACAAAAGGTACGCAGTCACCCCTTGCGAGGCTCCTACTGTTTGTATGCATGCGGTTTCAGGATCTATTTCACTCCCCTCCCGGGGTTCTTTTCGCCTTTCCCTCACGGTACTGGTTCACTATCGGTCGATCACGAGTATTTAGCCTTGGAGGATGGTCCCCCCATCTTCAGACAGGATTTCACGTGTCCCGCCCTACTTGTCGTACACCTAGTTCTTCCTCGCTGTTTTCGCCTACAGGGCTATCACCTGCTATGGCCGCACTTTCCAGAGCGTTTGGCTAACAACAAAGATAAAGAGTACAGGCTGATCCCATTTCGCTCGCCACTACTCTGGGAATCTCGGTTGATTTCTTTTCCTGCGGTTACTTAGATGTTTCAGTTCACCGCGTTCGCTTCACATGACCTATGTATTCAGTCATGGATACTCCATTCGGAGTGGGTTTCCCCATTCGGACATCTTCGGATCAAAGCTCGTTTGCCAGCTCCCCGAAGCTTTTCGCAGGCTACCGCGTCCTTCATCGCCTGTGATCGCCAAGGCATCCACCACATGCACTTGTTCGCTTGACCCTATAACGAGTGTGTCTCTTGCGGCCAGCATGACTGCTCTGGCCTGCTCCCCGGGGGGAGCCGCTTCACATCGTTACAGGTTGAGTATTGCGTTGTGCCGTATTCCAGGTCATCTTTCGATGAACTTTAAAATACATTGATACAATCACAACCCTGACCAGTCTACTTGCGCCCATCTCGAGGCACTTTCTTCTGGTCTCTTTACTACTTCTTCCTGATTTTTAAAGAACGACAGCCGGTACTTTCATACCAGTTGAGTGGCGCAACCGCCAATGCGCAACCCTCGCAGCCTTCACTTTCGTGAGACCGCAAGTCCTGTGCATTGAAGATTGGTGGAGGATGACGGGATCGAACCGACGACCCCCTGCTTGCAAAGCAGGTGCTCTCCCAGCTGAGCTAATCCCCCAACTCATACATCCCAGGCGTCTTCACCGGCAGCCACCGCAGACAAAGATGGTGGGTCTGGCTGGATTCGAACCAGCGACCCCCGCCTTATCAAGACGGTGCTCTAACCAACTGAGCTACAGACCCCTGAGTCTGTCCTGATTACAGCCGATAAGCGTGAGCACTTGATGTTGACACGTGAGCTCGAGAAAGGAGGTGATCCAGCCGCACCTTCCGATACGGCTACCTTGTTACGACTTCACCCCAGTCATGAATCCTACCGTGGTGACCGTCCTCCTTGCGGTTAGACTAGCCACTTCTGGTAAAACCCACTCCCATGGTGTGACGGGCGGTGTGTACAAGACCCGGGAACGTATTCACCGCGGCATGCTGATCCGCGATTACTAGCGATTCCAGCTTCACGCAGTCGAGTTGCAGACTGCGATCCGGACTACGATCGGTTTTCTGGGATTAGCTCCCCCTTGCGGGTTGGCAGCCCTCTGTTCCGACCATTGTATGACGTGTGAAGCCCTACCCATAAGGGCCATGAGGACTTGACGTCATCCCCACCTTCCTCCGGTTTGTCACCGGCAGTCTCCCTAGAGTGCTCTTGCGTAGCAACTAGGGACAAGGGTTGCGCTCGTTGCGGGACTTAACCCAACATCTCACGACACGAGCTGACGACAGCCATGCAGCACCTGTGTTACGGTTCTCTTTCGAGCACTTTCACCTCTCGGCAAAATTCCGTACATGTCAAGGGTAGGTAAGGTTTTTCGCGTTGCATCGAATTAATCCACATCATCCACCGCTTGTGCGGGTCCCCGTCAATTCCTTTGAGTTTTAATCTTGCGACCGTACTCCCCAGGCGGTCAACTTCACGCGTTAGCTACGTTACTAAGGAAATAAATCCCCAACAACTAGTTGACATCGTTTAGGGCGTGGACTACCAGGGTATCTAATCCTGTTTGCTCCCCACGCTTTCGTGCATGAGCGTCAGTATTGGCCCAGGGGGCTGCCTTCGCCATCGGTATTCCTCCACATCTCTACGCATTTCACTGCTACACGTGGAATTCTACCCCCCTCTGCCATACTCTAGCCCGCCAGTCACAAATGCAGTTCCCAGGTTAAGCCCGGGGATTTCACATCTGTCTTAGCGAACCGCCTGCGCACGCTTTACGCCCAGTAATTCCGATTAACGCTTGCACCCTACGTATTACCGCGGCTGCTGGCACGTAGTTAGCCGGTGCTTATTCTTCCGGTACCGTCATCCTCCTGCCGTATTAGGGCTGAAGTTTTCTTTCCGGACAAAAGTGCTTTACAACCCGAAGGCCTTCTTCACACACGCGGCATTGCTGGATCAGGCTTGCGCCCATTGTCCAAAATTCCCCACTGCTGCCTCCCGTAGGAGTCTGGGCCGTGTCTCAGTCCCAGTGTGGCTGGTCGTCCTCTCAGACCAGCTACAGATCGTCGCCTTGGTAGGCCTTTACCCCACCAACTAGCTAATCTGCCATCGGCCGCCCCTGCAGCGCGAGGCCCTTTCGGGTCCCCCGCTTTCCTCCTCAGAGATCATGCGGTATTAATCCGGCTTTCGCCGGGCTATCCCCCACTCCAGGACACGTTCCGATGTATTACTCACCCGTTCGCCACTCGCCACCAGGGTTGCCCCCGTGCTGCCGTTCGACTTGCATGTGTAAGGCATGCCGCCAGCGTTCAATCTGAGCCAGGATCAAACTCTTCAGTTCAAACCTGTTACTGTTTTCGGCCAGTTTCCTGACCGGTCGCTCACTCAACGTATTGACAGGTATCAATTGCTCAATACCTGACCTTACTGTGTGAGACTTGATACTTTCGCTTCTTCAGCAAACCCCTTGAGGCCCGCTGCGCGTCGCTACCAAGCGCCCACACTTATCGGCTGTTAATTTTTAAAGATCATTTACAGGCCGGACCAGCTCTTCAGCTTCCCCACCCTGCCGTGCCGCCCTGCAGCACAGAAACGAGATTATGTAGAACTTTCCGCAGACCGTCAACATGTTTTTATCGGGACCCTGCTGCTTTCCTGCCCCAACCCTGCTCCGCTGACCAACCCGCAAAAGCCCCGCCAACTCTGGCGCTCCCGCTTTCGCCCTCACATCCACCCAGAGCGCGAAAGACCGCAATTCTAGTCACTCACCTCACGCCTGGCAAGACCTTTTTCGGGGAAAATTTTCCATGCCCGCATCCCGACGCCCCTACCTATATATATTGGGGCCCAGGAGGGCCCCAATATCAGCCGCATCCGCCATGCTCACACTGAGAATTTGTCGGTTGCGACTAGAATGGATGACTTTTCGCACCTAACCTACGGATTTATGCGCTCCCGAATCGCCAAACGCCTCCCTCATGATGCAGACAAGCTCGTCAGCATTTCACTTGCACTCTGTGCGTCGGGCAGCCGTGTCGAAGACCATTTCTGGGAAACAAAGCTCAATCTCGTTCTGGCAAAAATCTTGCGCAACGGCAACCAGGCGACACTAGACGCTGCGCTCGACCATCTCCAGCCAGACTCTCCCGACGCTTATGGCACGCTGGCTGATATGGCCGAAACCCATAGCGAATCGTTTATCACCGAACGCGACGGAGTGGAGCATCAAGCGCTGCTAGTTGCAGCTCCAGTTCTCGCCTGGACCCGGTACGTCATCCCATCAGGCACACTAAAAGACAGTACGGCGGATGCACTCCGCACACAGTTGCATGCCAACGTTCTTGCTGCAGGCACGCAAGCGATCATGGTCCCGTTCCTGTACAGCATCGACCAACTGCCACAACAGCACGTCGAAACCTGGCAAATCGCCCAGCAACTGGAGCGAGCAAAAGTGAGCGAAGGGAAGGCAAAAATTAACCTGAATGCGCTTCCCGAAGCCGCACCAATCCTCGCAGATCCACGCTTTCTGCTAATGCTGGTTACCGCCCCCGTCGGCGCACCGATCTTTCGCTGGCAAGAAGAATCCGAAGCGGGTGACGCACGGACAAGCCGCGAACAGTGTCTTGAACGGTGGATCGCACAGGGCGGGGTTCATTTTTCAGCCGCGTTACCAGGCTGCGAATTCGAATGCCTGCTGCCCGATGCCTATTTCACGTCATGCCGGAACGCCGACGAGCGCGTCCGCCCGCACACCGTGCGCACTGCCGTGCGCTATTTAGTCGACACGACTGGAACTGCACCACAAGATCTTCGTGCGGTTATCGCCGGCTTTGGAGAAGGCCGGATTGACGAATATCGCATCAGCTTCACCCGCCGCTCCAGTAATGATGTCATCTATGGCGTGGTTTGGCCCTTGTACGGCCGGGAAAATGGCGAACCGGGCACTGGCGAAGCAGCACGGGAAATCACTCCCGCTGATATGCCTCTGGAAAATATTGCAGCGCTGCTAAAAGAGGCGGGCATCAGCGATATCCGGCGTCATCCAGGACTATTCGAACCAGAATATTGCGATGATTGCGGCGTGCCGCTTTACGCCGACCCACTTGGAGAAATCGTCCACGCCGAAATGCCCGAAGACGCAACTCCATCACAGCCTCACTTCCACTAAAAACCCCATCTCAGACGCCTCGCCGCTAAACCCGGCTGGCGCGCACCACCCCACCCTTCCGCGCCACAACAGGCCGCAGTCTCAACATGGATGCGACAACAAGCTTAGGCGCGCATCCAGAGACCCTCATTCCGCTCCAAGCACCCCAGACAAACTCAGCTTATTCAGATGAGTCAATACGCTGCGTTATAAACCTACTATAACGCCGACGATATATTTTTCGCAGTCTTAACTTATAGCAAGATAAATTCAGCTCACAAAATACATAAATCTCTTAAATTCAGACTTAAGACAAAGAAAATTTTTGTCCTAAGACTTTTGGTCAGTTCACCTACAAGTAAAAATTTTTCATAATATTACCGACGAAACACTACACAACCGTCAAAATATTGATAATATAGATCGCACTTCTACATATACAAGGAGATAAAACAATGCGATTTTCAGTCTTTAACTCAGATGCGGAGCGTCGCGAAGGCCTAAAGACATTGCTCAGGCAAATTGACCGGCAAGCACGGTTCAACGATATCCATGACTGGCATCAGGCAGCACGAATGCTTCGGCGCCAGCACTCCGACATTCTGGTAATCGACTGGCAGGAGTGGATGACTATCAGCGATCTCCAGCACCTGTTAAAAGGTTTCCCCCACTTAGCAGTCGCAGTGCTGACAGATGACGTATCGCCCGCCAATATATGCCTTCTGCTCAACAGCGGTGTCCGTGGGGTCATCCCCCGCAAGTCCGACCCTCACCTGATCACCCTGGCACTTGAAATGGTGATACGCGGCTGGCGCTATATTCCTGAAGAAGCCATCAAGCTCAATGTCCCAAGGATCTCCAACCATGCGGTTCATCGGAGCAATCCAGCAGGACATCTGCCGTACCAGCCACGTTTAATTGCAAAACTATCTCCACGACAGCAACAGATTCTTCGCTGTGTTCACATGGGAAGCACGAATAAGATGATCGCTCGCACACTAGGTATTGCCGAAGGTACCGTCAAAGTTCATCTCAGCAGCATTTTCCAGCAGTTGGGTGCAGCCAATCGCACTGCCGCTGTTGCGAACTACAACGGCTGGCTCACGCAAAGCCTCGAGGTTTTACGGTCTTCAGAAGAAGCCTCACCCCGGCCTATTCACGGAAAAGCGGGCCTAGTCCCACTGCGGCATCCAGTCAAACCACCTCTCTCATACCCACTGCCCAGCGAGCCCGTAGACCCGCCCATGGCAGCTGAACCCACTTCACCGTTTGGCGACACTGAAAACCCGGACCCTGAAACCGAAACTGAAACAGAGCATTAAACGTGCCCGTGCCAGCTCTATTCACACCCGCTGGCACGGGATTTCCCACACGGAGTGTGCTCAACAGGTAATATGAGATACATGGGTTTCCTGTACACGCCGCTTCCATTGTGGGTCGCTTTCGGTAGCTGGGCCATCGCTGCCGGGTTGCTTCTGCTCGCGGGCTGGAAAAACCCGTTTCAGCGACTACGCGACACAACGTTGCAGCATGCCTGGTTCGCTATCGTCGTCGCCATTACGGTTTTATGGGCTTGTAATGCATGGATGGATGACGGAACAGTCATCCATCTGCTTGGTGCCACATTGCTGGTTACGCTATTTGACTGGCCGCTGGCGCTTATTGCCATGGCGGCAATTATCGGTCTGGCCGCCAGCGTTTTTGACGCCCCCTGGCAAGGTATTGGGCTCACATTCGTAGTATTTGGTGCCATCCCCGTGGCTGCATCTGCATTATTGCAGCGAGCCTTTATAGCCCTGCTGCCAGGCAATCCGCTCACCTACATCCTCAGTCAAGGCTTTGCTCTACCTGCTTGTGCAGCAATCACCACCTTGCTCGCAGCACTCGCTGTTCACGCCATGCTCACGGGTAATCCATTGGCTCCAGCCCCCACAAGCTACGCAGTCAGCACACTGCTGCTCACTTCAGCGGAAGCATGGTTCACTGGAATTTCAACCTTGCTCATCGCCATCTATCGCCCTGCGTGGATTACGACTTATGATGTCCAGCGTTACCGGCTGGGCAAACCCCGCCTTTAGATCCGGTCCGCGCCCAACAACGCTTATTCAATTTCCCCAGATAGAGCGACGCAACGAGCAAGACAACACGTCAACAATTCAAGCGTGAACATTGCCTGCCTGAAATTACCTGCCTGGAGCCGGAATAGAACCGTAACAATAAATATTTATTTCTGAATTGAACTCATTGCTGCTGTCAGGCATCTTACGTGCCTAATGTCTTCTCTGTCTCTACTGCACCTGATGGATCAATCCACTGCTACACGCCGCCCTCACCGTGCTGTCTTTTGGCTCGCCGCCTTTGCAGCAAGTATTCCGTTCCTCTGCATAACGCCTGCCTTTGCTGATCAGATCGACCAGCGCAACGAGCTTGCCGCCAAATTTGTCGATAACATGGCTGCCGATCCGTTGATTGCGAACTGTGCCACGCACGCCAATTTTGTTGCGAGCACCTCCGCGGCCTTCGATCATGTTGAGTTTCCACCCGGCTCGTTCGATAGCACACGTGCTTCGCTCACGCCATGGAATGACTCGTTTGATGAAGGCAAGCAGCGTGTCAAGGTCGATAGCATCGTCACCGTGGAGGGCCTCGGGATTCGCAAGGACGGTGGAGAGCCCTCTCACCTGAAGTTTCGCTGCGGTTATGTCGGCGATCAGGTGTTGGCTTTTAGCTGGAATGATCCCGTGCCTGCGCTAAAGCCGCGCAGTGCGGCTCCTCCCAGCACAAAGAAGAAGGCGGCCAAAGGCAAGCACACTAGTAGTAGCAAGGCCACGACAAAACGCACAAAAGCTAAATCGTCGAGTAAAGCCGCAGTATCGAAGTCTGGTAAAAAATCACCAGCAAAGAAAAGCAGCAGCACCACGAAAAAGAAGTCTTGACGATCAGGTCAGCCATAAAAACGGGGAAACATGCTATTCATGTTTCCCCGTTTTTTATCCCGCTACCTTTTCCTTTAGTCGTAGAACTATCAAGGAAAAGTTTCGACGTGCCGCAAAATGGCCTGGAGCATCGCCGCACCTAATGAGGCGCTTCGCTCTCCATTCCAACCCACCCGCTCATCGGGAAGATTGGCGTTGTCCTTGAAAGGCATTTCAAGGGTCAGCGACAGGCAGCCATATGTGTGGCCAATGTATTTCGAGGCTAGCTTCAGTGCGTCTTGCCGATATTTGCCTGATTCGTAGCCATATTTGTCCTGAAAGTCCGGGCTGGCTTGCTTAAACGCTTCTATAAACGCGCTCTGCTCCTGCGCCTGGCGCTCGGTGAATCCTGGCAACATTTCCGAGCCAGCCACGAACACATACGGCAGCGTTTCGTCGCCGTGGATATCAAAAAACAGATCACAGCCCGTTGCACTAATTGCCTCACGCACCAGCAAGACTTCGGGGCTACGTGCCGCATCGGGCTCCATCCATTCACGATTAAGGTTCGCGCCCGCTGCATTGGTGCGCAGGTTGCCATGCGCACTACCGTCGGGATTCATGTTCGGCACGATGTGGAATACGGCGTGGTCATACAGTTTGCGTGCCACCGGATCGCCCGCCCAGTCGCCCCAGCCAGCCAGACGTTTTACCAGCCCTTCGACAAACCATTCCGCCATGGTTTCGCCAGGATGCTGCCGGGCAATAATCCAGATATTTTTCTTGGGTACATCATCAGTTTGAGTCGTGCCCAGCGTCAGCACTGACATCGGACGGCCTTCGATGGTCTGACCCAGCTCGGTTAGCGTCGCCTGAGGCATCTGCTGTACCGTGCCGAGAAATGCCAGATGACGCTCTTCGCTGTACGGTTCGAAATACGCGTAATACACCCGGTCAAAGTCGGGGATATGCTCAATCGTCAGCGACTTCCCATCGTAGCTTGCAGGCACGCGAAACCAGTTTGTGCGGTCATAGCTAGCCACTGCCTGATAGTCGCGCCAGCCTTCGGCAAAAGCGCATTCGGAAGCGTTATCGAAGGTCATCACGCAACGCTCGCCGCGCACGCCAGACAAACAGAAATAGAACCACTGCGCGAAGTCCGCGTGACTATCGCGGCGGATTCGCAAGCGAATGTCATCCGCTTGCTCGCACGACAGCACCTCAATCGCACCTGCATCGAAATGGCTAGTAATTGAAAGCATCATGGTGTCCCCGAGTGAGATGTATTCAGCGCTGGGCCTAATCGGCCAGGCGTCGACGAAAAACATACGTCGCATCATTCGATGCGGCCGCGTCAAAGGCATAGCCTTCTGCATTAAAGCGCTTGAGTTGCTGCGGCGTATCCAGCCTGTGCTCAACGGCATAACGTGCCATCAAACCTCGTGCACGTTTGGCGTGAAAGCTAATGATCTTGTAGCGCCCGCCTTTCCAGTCTTCGAACACTGGTGTGACAACAGCGGCCTGCAACAGTGCGGGTTTGACCGAACGGAAATATTCGGCCGAAGCACAGTTCACTAATGCGGGTACAGCATGTGTATTGGCATGGAATTGCGCATTCAGCGCCTGGGTAATGCGCTCGCCCCAGAATGCGTATAGATCTTTGCCACGCGCAGTGGCCAGACGTGTACCCATTTCCAGCCGGTAAGGCTGAAGCAAATCGAGCGGACGCAGTAACCCATATAACCCCGACAACACACGCACATGCTGCTGCGCGTAGTCGAGATCGGTGGCCGAGAGTGATCTGGCATCAAAGCCTTCATACACATCGCCGTTAAATGCCAGCACAGCCTGCTTCGCATTGCTGGTATCAAACTGCGGCGACCAGTCTGCATAGCGCTGAAAATTTAATTGGGCCAGTGGGTCAGAAATACTCATCAAAGTCGCAATCTGGTGTGGCGACATGCGGCGCAAGCCGCCAATCAATTCAGCGGCCTCGGCAACAAAATCAGGGATGGTGTGCTTTTGGATGTGGGCGGGGGTGGCGTAATCGAGCGATTTCGCGGGCGACAGAACGATTATCATAAGCAGCTTGCCGGCACGCCGTGCCTGGCGGTCCAAGACGAAAGCACGATTGTAACGAATGCCTGTTTCTCACACCTCTCGCGCATTGCGCATCGTCCTCGATTCAAACGTCTGGATTGATATCCTGGTGTTCGACGACCCACATACCCGCCCCATTCGCGCCGCCCTCGAACGCGGTGCGCTCATCGCCCTGATTGATGCCCGCTGTCTGGCTGAACTGACCTATGTGCTGGACTATCCGCAATTTGTGCAGCGTGCGGTAAACAAACCAGCCGCACTCGAACTCGTCGCACACCTCGCACAACAGATCGAATTACCACCGCCTGCTGAGCCCGCCATCTCCTTGCCCAAATGCAAAGATCGAGACGATCAGAAATTTCTCGAACTCGCTCACGGGGTACAGGCGGACTGGCTGATATCGAAAGACCGCGCCGTCCTGAAGCTCGCACGCCGTTTTGCCCGCGACTTCGGGTTTCAAATCGCCCAGCCTGCGCAGTTCGTCACCGCATGCTCGCTTGATGCTGTTGCCTTGCCCTTGCCCTCCAGCTAGATGCGCACACGACAGCGGAACTCCCTACAATCGGGTTTCGCCTGGCTTTTACCCCGGTTTCCTCCAGAATTTGCTCACCTTTTATTCACCGTCACCAGCCACTCCGGCCTCCAGCCTCCAGCCTCCAGCCCTCAGCCCTGAACAGCGCCATGAATGCTCCACACGATATGCCAGCTTCACCATCATTTCCATCGCGTCTGCCCAATGTCGGCACGACAATTTTTACTGTCATGAGCTCGCTTGCCGCTGAAACCAATGCGGTCAATCTAGGCCAGGGCTTTCCTGATTTTGCGTGCGACCCACGGATCATCGACGCCGTTACGCACGCGATGCGCGAAGGGCACAACCAATATCCGCCAATGGCCGGTGCGGCTCCGTTGCGTCAGGCCATCTCTGACAAGATCGCCAGCGTGTACGGACGGCGCTACGACGCCAACACTGAAATCACAGTGACCGCTGGTGCAACCCAGGCGCTGCTGACCGCCATCCTGTGCGCCGTACACCCAGGCGACGAAGTCATCGTGATTGAGCCGTCATACGACAGCTATCTGCCGTCTATCGAACTCGCGGGCGGCACGCCCGTGTTCGTCACGCTAGAAGCCCCTGACTACGCGATTCCGTTCGACAAAATCGCTGCTGCCATCACACCCAAAACCCGCTTGATACTCATCAACACACCGCACAATCCAACCGGGACGGTCTGGCGTGCCAGTAATATGCGCCAGCTCGAAGCCATCGTGCGCGGCACCAGCATTCTGATTTTGTCGGACGAGGTGTATGAACACATGGTGTATGACGGCGCACCACACGAAAGCGTCGCGCGCTATCCGGAGCTGGCGCAACGCAGTTTTATCGTGTCGAGTTTTGGCAAAACCTATCACGTGACCGGCTGGAAAATCGGCTATCTCGCCGCTCCAGCTGCACTCACAGCAGAGTTTCGCAAAGTGCACCAGTTCAATGTATTTACCGTGAATACGCCAATGCAGGTTGGCCTCGCCCAGTACATGAACGATCCCGCTCCGTATCTTGAGCTACCGGCGTTTTATCAGAAGAAGCGTGATTTTTTCCGTGCGGGACTATCTGGTTCACGCTTTCGCTTGCTGCCATGCACTGGAACGTATTTTCAGTGCGTCGATTATTCGGCGATCAGCGATCTGCCCGAAGCCGAATTTGCTCAATGGCTGACGCGGGAAATTGGCGTCGCGGCAATTCCTGTGTCGGCGTTCTATCACACGCCACATGAATCGGGCGTGGTGCGTTTTTGTTTTGCCAAACAAGAACGCACGCTCGCTACTGCACTCGAACGCCTGGCACGCCTTTGACCTGACCTGCGTGGTGATACGCAACCGCTTTCTCTACTTGCTGCACACGTTTTCGCCTCACCGCACGGCCCGGCGCAGCGCCTGGGCCGTTTTCCAGCTACTGGCTACGAACACTTTCGACGTAGTTTTTCCGGTCATCCGAGACGCGCCGTGCTGCAGGCCGCGTCTCGATCTGCCCCACGTACGCTTTCCAGTCGATGCCCGCTTCCAGCAGAAAATCACGCCCATAAATTTTCTGCGTCGCTATGCCGACCAACGGCAAGCTGACATATCCGGCAATATCGGCCACGCTGAAATGAGCCCCGCGCAAATACGGTCCGAATTTCGCCAGACGCTGAAAGCCCGGCAGATGATGCAGCAGCAGCTTTTCAACACGTGTGCGGGTATCGTCGGTTACGGTGCCGCCAAAAAACGCTTCCTTGTACAACTCACGTGCGATTAGCTCGAGATACAGTTCGACATAGGTAATCAGCTCACGTTCTTTCGCGGCTTCCCATGGGTCTCGCGCGAAGATCGGTTTGTCGGGAAAGCGCGCAGCAAGATATTCAAGAATCACCTCCGATTCGCTCAGGTCACCCTCTTCAGTCTGGATATAAGGCACTTTGCCAAGCGGAGAGTGTTTCAGCAGCAATGCATCCTGCCCAGGCATCACCAGAACTTCCTCGAATGCAATCTGATGTTCAAGCAGCACAAATTTGACTTTGTTGTAGTAGTTGGACAGCGGGAAACCACACAGCTTAATCATCCTGCATCTCCTTCAAAGAATTGAATTCTGCATACCTGAACAGTTTTTCAGCATATGGCCCTGCCATGCACCAGCAACCAGGCGCTGACAGGTGCGCGTCATTCTAGAGTAATTACGGAGTCGAACCCCAACATGACCTCTCACCAATTCAGCATCGAAACCATCGGCATCGCCGGAACCGGAGCAATGGGCCGCGGCATCGCGCAGATCGCCGCGCTCGCTGGGCTAACCGTGCGTCTGCATGACGCCAGCCCTGCCGCGATCACAGCAGCACGTAATTACCTCGCCGACACCTTCAGCAAGCTGAGCACGAAAGGCAAGCTCGATGCCACGCTGGCACATGCTGCGCTGGCACGGGTCAGCGGCACACAGTCGGTCAGTGATCTCGCCGGCTGCGACCTCGTGATCGAAGCCATTGTCGAAAAACTTGAGGTCAAGCAAGCGCTTCTGCGGGAACTGGAAACCATCGTCAGCGGCCGCTGCATTCTGGCATCCAACACCTCCTCGCTCTCCATCACTGCGCTCGCTGCCGCGTGCCAGAACCCATCGCGGGTGGTGGGGTATCACTTTTTCAATCCGGTTCCGCTGATGAAGGTGGTCGAGGTCATCGACGGCTTGCGTGGCGACCCCGCCGCCGCCGATGCATTGATGGATCTGGCTCGTCGCATGGGCCATACGCCGGTGCGGGCAAAAGATATGCCTGGCTTCATCGTGAATCACGCCGGACGCGGGATGAGCACGGAGGGGCTGCGCATCGTCGACGAAGGCGTGGCCAGCTTTGCCGATGTCGACCGGATCATGCGTGAACAAGCGGGCTTTCGGCTCGGCCCATTCGAGTTGCTTGACCTGACCGCGCTGGATGTCTCGCATCCGGTCATGGAGTCGATTTATCACCAGTTCTATGAAGAACCCCGCTTTACACCTTCGCCTATTACAGGCACGCGTCTCGCAGGCGGGCTGCTTGGCCGCAAGAGTGGTGAAGGGTTTTATCGCTACGCAGAAGGCCAGCGTGCCGCTCATCCGGAAGCGCCTGCGCCCACCACGATGCCGCCCAGTGTATGGGTAAGCAAGCGTCATCCACGCGCTTATGCCGCTGTGTGTGAGCTGGTGTCAAAAGCAGGTGTACCGCTCGATGAGGGCAGCACACCTGCTTCCGGTTCGCTGCTGGTGGTCACGCCATTCGGTTTCGATGCGACTACTGCGGCCGTAGAAGAAGAACTCGATGCGAGCCGCGTAGTCGCACTTGATGCCTTGTTTCCCCTTACCAGTGCGCAGCGCCGCACGCTGATGACCACTCCGGCGACCACGCGGCTAGCGCGCGACACCGCGCATGCGTTGTTCGCGGCAGATGGCGTACCCGTGAGCGTGATTCGAGATTCAACCGGCTTTGTCGCGCAACGGGTGGTGGCCACCATCGTCAATATCAGTTGTGATATCGCTCAGCGCCGCATCGCTTCGCCACGCGATATTGACCTCGCGGTCACGCTCGGCTTGGGTTATCCGCAAGGACCGCTGGCACTAGGCGACGCGCTCGGTGCGCAAACCATCCTGAGCATCTTGCGTAACATGTCGCAAGTGCTGGGCGACCCGCGTTACCGGCCTTCTCCATGGCTGGCACGGCGCGCACAACTGGGCTTGTCCCTGACACAGGAGGAGCTTGCTGACACCCAGCCAGGAAGCACGCAATGAGTGCCGCACTTCTCACATCCCGCCCCGCAGGGAACGACACAACCCTGCTCCTCACGCTGTCCAACCCGGGCGTGCGCAACGCGTTGCATCCTGACATGTACGCTGCCGGGATCGAAGCGCTTCATGCTGCGCAACAAGATGCGTCAATAGCCGCGATTGTCATCACAGGCGCTGAGCAGTTTTTCTGCGCGGGCGGCAATCTGCATCGCTTGCTGGATAACCGTGCAAAAGACCCTTCGATACAAGCTCAGAGCATCGATCTGCTCGCGGCCTGGATTACCGCACTTCGTACTTGCTCAAAACCCGTGCTGGCTGCGGTCGAAGGCGCGGCCGCCGGTGCCGGGTTTTCACTCGCGCTGGCGTGCGATCTGATTGTCGCTGCCGATGACGCGAAATTCGCCATGTCATATGCCCGTGTTGGCCTGACACCAGACGGTGGAGGCTCGTGGTTTCTGGCTCAGGCGCTGCCACCTCAGTTCGCTGCTGAGGTGTTGTTCGAGGGCAAACCCATTAGCGCGGCGCGGCTGCACAAACTCGGCCTCATTAACCGCCTGGCAACGACAGGCACGGTGCTGCAAACAACACTGGCATGGGCGCAAGAACTCGCCTCTGTCTCGCCGCACGCTCTCGCGCACATCAAAATGCTGCTCGGTGCCGCAAGGAAGCAGCCACTGGCAACACATTTACTGGCCGAACGCGATAGCTTCGTTCAAGCACTACATCATCACGATGCCCTTGAAGGCATTCAGGCGTTCCTTGCAAAACGTCCCCCCCGCTATCGCAGCACCTGAGCGCTGATAACAGCCACTGCTAACCCTCTGAGCAGCGTGTCAAAGTCCGTGCTTTAATCTCCCCCTGCCTCGGTGCCACATACCGTGGTGCCATTTTTACAGCACATAGGAGCGGTGATGATCGACGTTTATAGCTGGGCCACACCAAACGGTCAGAAGGTTCACATCATGCTGGAGGAAACTGGCCTGCCCTACCAGGTACACCCTATCAATATCGGCGCTGGCGATCAGTTCAAACCTGAATTCCTTGCCATTAGCCCGAACAATAAAATCCCTGCCATCGTAGATTCCGAAGGGCCCGCACGACCTGACGGCAAGCCATTCTCGCTATTCGAGTCGGGCGCGATTTTGATTTATCTGGCCGAAAAAACCGGGCAATTTTTACCATCTAATCCGGCCGCTCGTTACGCCACACTGCAATGGCTGATGTTTCAGATGGGCGGCCTCGGGCCAATGCTGGGGCAAGCTCACCATTTCCGCCTGTATGCCCCTGAAAAGATTGAATACGCGATCAACCGTTATTCGAATGAATCCCGCCGTCTGTACGGTGTGATGGATGCGCAACTCAGCAAAAACCGCTATCTGGCTGGCGAGGCGTACACCATCGCCGATATCGCAGCGTTTCCGTGGACACGGTCGTGGCTCAATCAAGGAATTGATCTGGAAGAGTTTCCACATGTGCAGCGCTGGCACAACGAGATCGCAAGCCGCCCAGCGGTACAACGTGGAGTTGAGGTGCTGGCTTCGGCGCATCAGCCGCTAGCAGGGGAGAAAGAAAAGGAAGTGCTGTATGGCGCGACGCAATACGCTAAACGTTAATGCGTTGCATGGCTACTGCAACCACACGAGTGTTTGATTAAACCGTAACCATCACGGCAAAAATAAAAACAAAGGCAACGGTCAAGGTCTTGCAAGCGCATCGCCCCAGCCGTTGCCTTCCCATATGGTCAGGTCACGCAGATGCCGCACCCGGATGGCGCAGCCCAAACAGCGCCTTCGAGCGCACGGTTATCACCGTCTCACCGTGCTGGTTAATCCCTTCCCATTGCGTTGAAACAATCCCGCGATCCGGCTTGCTCGAAGAAACCCGTTTATCCAGCACAGTATTTGTCATGCGGATGGTGTCGCCTACATACACCGGTTTAAGCCAGCGAATATCGTCTATCCCTGGTGAGCCCAGCGAGGTGGAACCAGCCAGCGCATGGCGCACCAGCAGGCCCATCATCACTGAGCATGTGTGCCAGCCGCTCGCTGCCAGCTTGCCAAACATCGAACGCTCAGCCGCTGCTTCATCTAGATGAAACGGCTGAGGATCAAACTGCGTGGCAAACGCGACGATCTCATCACGCGTAAACGTATGCTCGCCAATCTCAACGGTCGAGCCCACCACCATATCTTCAAAGCTCATGCCCATTTTGCTTCCCCCATCTTGTTCAGCGAGATTCAGACTTCGGCACACGCGAAGCCTGGCAGCGCAGCAAACCGCGCCAGATGATGATCCACATCACCGAGTGTGGTTTCGATAATCGTTAAACGTTTGAACATATGCGCCGCCGCGACTTCATCGGTCACCCCCATGCCGCCATGCAACTGCACCGCCTGCTGGCCAACAAAGCGGGCCGCTTGACCCACTCGCACCTTCGCCGCCGAAATTGCCTGACGCCGAACATCAGCATCGGTATCGGCGTAGCGCATCGCGGCCAGGTAAGTGATTGAGCGAGCCTGCTCAGCGTGAATCAGCATGTCGACCATGCGATGCTGCAACGCCTGAAAACGGGCAATCGAGCCACCAAATTGCTGGCGTGTCTTCGTATATTCGAGCGTCGCATGGTTTAACGCATCGAGCACGCCCACGGCTTCCGCACATAGCAGCATCACGCCGTAATCAGCAATTTTTTCGAGGATTGCGGCAGCGCTTTCCGAGCTCTCCAGCCGACGCCCGGGCGTATTACGCAGCGTTAGTGTCGATGCCCGCTGGCCATCTATCGTGCGGTAGTCCAGCGCCTCAGCACCCACAGCGTCGCGGGCGACGATGAACAGTGCGATCTCGCCCTCGCCACTGCCCAGACGCGCCGGCACAATCCAGGCATCGGCCTGGGCACCATGCTGCACGATTGCCTTGACGCCATTCAACACCATCTGTCCATCTTGTTGAGTCGCAACCGTCATCAATGAAAACAGGTCATAACGCGCACGTGGCTCATGAAATGCGACTGCCAGACGGCATTGGCCTTGCGCCACTTGTTCCAGCCATTGCGCGTCGGCCACGGCACCGGTTGCTGTCAAGCGTAGCGCTTCGACGCCTACAGCCGTGGCCCAGTACGGCTCAATCACCAATGAGCGCCCGAGTGCCTGCATCACCACCAGCATGTCAATTGCACTACCGCTAAAGCCGCCCTGTGCTTCTGGCACCGGCAACGCGGTCAAACCTAGCTCAGTGAACGCCCGCCAGTGAATATCCGAGATGCCTTCCGGCGAATGCACGATGGCCTGACGAGCCTCAAAGCCATAGTGTTTGTCGAGGTAACGGCGCAGCGCGTCGGAGAATTGTTGCTGTTCGCCGGTAAACGTAAAGTCCATGCATCGCTCCTTAAAGCCCAAGAATCATCTGCGCGATGATGTTCTTCTGAATTTCGTTAGAGCCGCCGTAAATCGACGTCTTCCGGTAATTGAAGTAATACGCCGCGAGTGGCGCGGCATCGTCATCACCGCTCAGCGCATGGGTGCGTTCACCCTCCAGAAACGGCACATCGAATGGCGCTGCGAGCGGGCCAATAGCATCGACCATTAACTCAGTCAGCCCCTGCTGCACCTCGGTACCCTTGATCTTTAGCATCGACGCTTCAGGACCTGGCCCACGGCCCTCCGTCTCGCTGGCAACGACACGTTGCACGGTAATCTCAAGCGCCATTAGCTCGATTTCAAGTGCTGCGACCTTGGCCGCGAACACCGGATCGTGCAGCAGCGGCTGGCCATTTTTGCGCTGTTCAAGCGCTAAACGCTTGAGAAATACCAGCTCGCGTTTCGACTGACCCACGCGGGCGATGCCAGTACGCTCGTGTCCAAGAAGATATTTCGCATAGGTCCAGCCGCGGTTTTCTTCGCCCACCAGATGATCCAGCGGTACTTTCACATCTTCGAAAAATACTTCGTTAACCTCACGATCTTCATCAAGCATCGCAATCGGGCGAACCGTAATGCCCGGGGTCTTCATGTCGATCAATAAAAACGAAATGCCTTCCTGCTTCTTCACGCCGCTATCTGTGCGCACCAGACAAAACATCATGTCCGCATGCTGCGCCAGAGTTGTCCAGGTTTTCTGGCCATTGACGAGATAGTGGTCATCTTTACGCTCAGCGCGTGTGCGCAGCGAGGCGAGATCCGAGCCTGAACCGGGTTCGGAATAGCCCTGACACCACCAGTCGGTGCCATCAAGAATGCGGGGCAAATAACGTTGCTTTTGGGCTTCGCTGCCGTACTTCATCAATACCGGTGCCACCATAGACACCCCGAACGGCAGCACAGGCGGCGCACCGAGCCGGGCACACTCTTCATCCCAGATGTGCCGTTGCGTCGGGTTCCATCCTGGACCGCCGTATTCGCGCGGCCAGGCAGGCGCAGACCAGCCTCGCGTGCTTAAGCAACGGTGCCAGCTAGCGAAATCATCGCGGTTTAATCGTTTGTGTTTTAGAACTTTGTCACGGAGCGCGTGAGGCAAGTTGTCTTCAAGCCAAGCGCGGATGTCGGCGCGGAATGCGTCGTCGGCGGGGGAATAATTCAGGTCCATGCAGTGTCTCCTGGCCGCTACCGCTCCCTTTGCCAACAAGCCATGCGAGCTACTGCAAAGGCTTCTTCAACGCAGCAGGAACCGGCAACGGCATCACTTCGATGCCTTCTTCGACCAGAGCGATCGCATCTTCGCGTGTGGTCACACCGCGAATCATGCGAGCAGGCGTTTCACAGTAGTGAATACGTCGTGCTTCCTCGGCGAAGCGGTCGCCCACGTCCTCGGTTTTCTCCAGCACTTCACGCAAAGCGCGCAACACTTGAGCCTGCTGTTCGCTTTTCTGCGCGTTTTTCATGTTCGAAGCCGATACTTCGGCTGCACCCGACAAATTCAACCGGGGGGCCGATGGCATACGGCTCACGTCTGTCGCATTGCATACCGGACATGCCACCAGCCCGGCAAACAACTGTGACGTGAAGTAGTCAGTCGAGGCAAACCAGCCTTCAAACCCATGACCATTCGAGCACTGCAAATCAAGAACCTTCATAAGGAAGCGGAGGCTTGCGTGCGAGTGTAGTTCATGACAAAAAATTTACGAACGGTCGCACTAAAAATATTCGGTGAAACATCAGCAACTAGCTTGACCATCGAAACTGGCCGAACGGGCGTGGCCATCCAATGGCCAGACACCAGACAGCACCTTTTCCAGCCAGAAGGTTCCGATGATAGTTTTCACATCCGTGATCTTGCCGGCACGAACCCATTCGGATACATCCGCCACACTCGCCGTGAACAGTTCAAGAAACTCACCGTCATCGAGCTTCTGCTCACCGGCACTCAAACCACGTGCCAGGTAAATATCAATGAATTCTGTCGAATAAGAAATAACTGGATGAATGCGCGTGAGGTAATGAAACTCTCGCGCGCTATAACCCGTTTCTTCAAGTAGCTCCCGTCTGGCGCATGCCAACGCATCTTCATCGGGATCAAGTTTGCCAGCTGGATATTCGACCATGACCTGGCCCACCGGATAGCGATACTGGCTTTCCAGCAGCACACTGCCATCATCGAATAGTGGGATCACCATCACCGCGCCCGGATGCTGCACATATTCACGCGTGGCC